>CAYLMO010000009.1:62432-118868 GCA_964384605.1 uncultured Bradymonadales bacterium
TTGTCGATTCCGTTGGCATCTCGCTCGGTCTCGGTGCCTCCAAGAACTGGAACAAGTACAAGCAGCCTACCGCTGACGCGATCACCGACGACGCTGCGAACTTCATCTACCGTGAAGGCGAGTTGATCGGAGACACCTTCCGTGCCTCGGTCGGCGGAAGCGTCCTCACCGAATACTCGCTCGTTCCGAGCCTCGGCATCAGCTGGTCCTTCTGGGACTTCAGCCTCTCGGCGAGCTACGCGGTCTCGACCGCATGGTCGTACTCCGTCGAGCGCAATCCTGAGCTGACCTCGGAAGCTACCGACGTGAACGGCGAGCGCATTGCCGACGACGGCCGCGCCGTGCGTCAGGGCGTTTCGGGCTCGATCGGCCTCAGCTACAGCCCGTCGGGCATCGACTGGCTCGAAGGCTGGGGAGCCTCGGTCTCGCTCTCGAACGGCAACACGCCGAAGACCGCCGACAACCGCTCGTACAACTTCCCGTTCTGGACGTTCGACGCAGCGAGCAACGCCTCGGCGATCAGCTTCGGTCTCAGCTACAGCTACGGCGACTCGATCTAATCGAGCCGCACAGAACACCACGAGGCGAGCCGACGGCTCGCCTCGTTTCGTTCTTGGTGCACCCTTCAATTTCTGAAGCCGCGCTTGTAGGGTGCTCGACGCTCGTGAAAACCTCGCCAAAGGGCACCCCGTGGCCATGAAGCTCACACCGATGATGCAACAGTATCTGGACGCCAAAGAGCGGTATCCGGACGCGGTTCTCTTCTTCAGGATGGGCGACTTCTACGAGATGTTCTTCGAAGACGCTCAGGTCGCGGCTCGCGAGCTGGGCATCACGCTCACTGCACGACACAAGGGCGAGGACCACGAAGTGCCGATGGCCGGCGTGCCGCACCACGCCGCGAACGGCTACATCTCGCAGCTCATCAACCAGGGCTTCTCCGTAGCGATCTGTGAGCAGATCGAAGACGCCGCCAAGGCGACGGGCATCGTGAAGCGCGACGTCGTCCGAGTAGTCACGCCAGGCGTGGTGCTCGACACCGACACGCTCGACGCGAACGCACCGAACTTCGTGGCGGCCGTGACGGTCGACCAGTCGAAAGCAGTGCCCGCGTTCGGCATCGCATATCTCGACGTGTCGACCGGCGACTTTCACGCGACCGAAGTAGCGTCGATCGATGATGTAGTCGCGGAGCTGCATCGCTTCGAGCCCCGCGAAGTGCTCGTGGACGAAGCGACTACCGCACTGCTCGAGACGGCGGAGCGGACGCTGCGCGGCGCGTTTGTGCGCACGCGACCAGCCGAATTCTTCGAAGCTTCGAAGCTCCGGAAGACCCTCAAAGCCGGCGTGCGGCTCGCCGACGATATCGATCACGACGGTTTCTTTCTGACCGACAAGGACCTCGACCGGTTTGTCGAGACGATAGAGTCGTACGCGTTCCAATCCGCCGACGCGGTCATCGGGGCCGCGGCCGCCGCGCTGGCCTACATCGTCGAGACGCAGCGCGGGATTCCCGCGCACGTGCAGTCGATTCGACCGTACCGCGCCGAAGCGTTCCTCATCGTCGACGACGCCACCAAGGCGAACCTGGAGCTCACAGAGACGCTCATGGGGGGCAAGCGAAGCGGCAGCCTCTTGAGTGTGATCGACAAGACGGTGACCGCCCTCGGCGGCCGGCTGCTTCGCCACTGGCTGAACTATCCGTTGGTCGAGCCCGAATCGATCGAGGCGCGACTCTCGGCGGTCGAAGAAGCATTTCGGCGAACGGCCCTGCGTGAAGATCTGCGCGAAGCACTCGACGGCGTGTACGACCTCGAGCGGCTCTGCGGGCGAATCTCGTCGGGAACGGCGAACGCGCGCGACCTTCGTAGCCTCATCTCCACGCTCGACGCACTCCCCGCACTCGAAAGCCAGCTCGCCGAAACTTCGGCGCCGCTGTGGCAGGAGCTCGGCGACAACCTCGATCCGTACGACGCTTTGCGAAGTCGAATCGAATCGGCTGTGGTCGAGAATCCGCCGACTTCGCTGACCGAGGGCGGCCTCTTCAAGCGCGGCTTCCACGACGAACTCGACGAGATCTTGGAGCTCGCCGAGAACGGCAAAGACTGGATTCTGCGGTACGAAGCCGAACAGAAACAGCGGACCGACATCAGTAGCCTGAAAGTCCGCTTCAACAAGGTGTTCGGCTATTACATCGAGGTCACCAAGGCGAACCTCGAGCTCGTCCCGGATGACTACATCCGCAAGCAGACGCTCGCGAATTCGGAGCGGTTCTTCACGCCCGAGCTCAAAGAGATGGAGGAGCGGATTCTGGGCGCGCAAGACCGCCGGAACACGCTCGAGTACCAGCTGTTCGAGGAGCTTCGTCGCGAAGTCGCAGAATCGATTCCGACTCTGCTCGAGACCGCGCGGCGCCTGGCGACAATCGATGTCCTGACCGGTTTCGCCGAGCTCGCGGTTCGCAACGACTACGTGCGTCCGTCGGTCGAGCAGACGGGGCGAATCTCCATCGTCGAGGGGCGTCACCCGGTCGTGGAACGCACGCTCGTCGACGAGCGATTCATCCCGAACGACGTGCTCCTCGATACCGAGGCGAGTTTTCTGCAGATCATTACCGGGCCGAACATGGCCGGTAAGTCGACGGTGATTCGACAGGTCGCACTCATCGCCCTGCTCGCGCAGATGGGGAGCTTCGTGCCGGCAAAGGAAGCGACGATCGGCGTGGTCGACAAGATCTTCAGCCGCGTCGGCGCGTCCGACAACCTCGCCCGCGGCCAGTCGACCTTCATGGTCGAGATGACCGAAGCCGCGCACATCCTTCGGAACGCGACGCCTCGAAGCTTGATCATTCTCGACGAGATCGGTCGCGGCACGTCGACGTTCGACGGTCTCTCCATCGCGTGGGCTGTCGCCGAGCACCTGCACGACGTCGTCGGGGCGAAGACCATGTTCGCCACGCACTATCACGAGCTGACCGAGCTCACGCGCACACTCGACGGTGCCGTGAACATGAGCATCGCGGTCAAAGAGTGGAACGACGACATCATCTTCCTGCGCAAGCTGGTCGAAGGTGAGGCGAACCGTTCGTACGGCATTCAGGTGGGTCGCCTGGCAGGTCTCCCGGAGCCTGTCGTCGCGCGGGCAAAAGAGGTGCTCGCAAACCTGGAAGCCGGCCAGTTCGACGACATGGGCATTCCGGTTCCCGGCCGCCGAGCTGGCGAAGATCCGCAGGCAACGCCGCATCACAACCCCGATCAGATGACACTCTTCGGGTTCGCGAGTGCGCCCTCCCCGGCCGAAAAGCGTGCGCTCGAGGCGCTGCGGGATGTCGACCTCGACGCGCTCACCCCGCTCGCGGCTCTGAACCTGCTGGCGAGCCTTCGCCAAGACCTCGACTAGTCCGACCGGCAGGACTGGACGAGCAACGCGGCACCGGGTGATAGTGCAACCACGCACCAAAGCCGAGGTTCCCTCATGCGAAGCATCTCGTTCATTCTCGCGGCCCTCTTGCTCGCGGCCTGCGGAGGCTCTGCTCCGCAGAAGGTCGACGACTCGAAAGACCCCGCCGACTTCTTGGATGCCCCGGTCGACAACGGTGGGTCTGGCTCCGACACGCGCGCTTCGGCCGACGAAGCGATGATGGTGCTGCCGCCGACGCCCGAAGCCCCCGGAAAGTCGATCGATGGCAAAGTCGACGATGAGGAATGGAACTCGAGCGCATTTCGACGGTTCGACAAGAAGTCGATCGTGCAGACCGGCACCGGATTCTGGAAAGGAGCGTCGGACGCTTCGTTCCGCGTCGGGCTCGAGTCGGACGCCGGCTACATCTACTTCGCCGTGCAGGTCAAAGACGACACGGTGATTCCCAATGGCGACGAGACGCTCTTCAGCGACGGCGTGGTGATTCACCTGCGCGACCCGGCGCTCGACTCGCTGGTGGAGTCTTTGCCGAAGTCGATGAACATCCGCGACAAGATCATGAGTCAGACCGCCATCGCGTTCCTGCCGAATGGCGCGTTCTTCCGCTACGGCGACTCCGACGCGCCAATCGCCGGCGAGATGATCTACTCGGCTGTGGACGTCCGGAAGAACGGGTACGTGCTGGAGGTCGCGCTGCAGATGGAAGTGCTGCACCAGGTTTCGACCCTGCCGCTCGACGAGATTGCGTTCCGAGTCGAAGTCTTTGATGGCGACGAACCCGACCGCCCCGGTGCGCAGACGATGCTGTCGATTCTGCCCGACCGAGGCGACGACGCACCACGAATGGCGCTCTACTCCGCGGGGGGATTGCTCCCGCATGGCAAGGTCGCGTCGCGCCCGCCTCGAGAACGCTCGCTCGGTCGCTGGGAGCACAACTCCGGTGAGTGGACGTTCCTGAGCTTCGAAGAGGTCCCAAAACTCTGGATGACCGTCGCCGACCGCTCCGCGTTCAATGAGGCGCTCGCATCCACCGAAGTTCTCGACGAACTCTGCCGCAGCTCGATCAAAGACATCGAACTGCTCGAGGCCTACACGTCTCGCGGCGGTGGATTCCGCGCCGGCCTGCTGATGTGCGGCGCTCGAAACCCGACCGGAAGCTGCCCCAAGGGCTCGCAGTCGAACCTGTTCTGGGTCGGGCTCAAGAAGAACCAGGATCAGTGGGTGCTCGAAAAGTGGACGAACGTGTTCGGCGAGCCGCTGCAGCAGTGCACCAATACGACCAACAAGGGCGGCATGCTCTACGAGGAGTTCTCGCTCTTCCCGGTCGACGCGATCGACGACAATGTCTGGGCGATCGGGTGGACTCGAAAGCAGAACGCTGATTGGGGAACCGAGGCCATCAATGGCGTGAACTTCGTGAACATCGAGCGCGACGGACCCATCGCCTCGGTCACCACGCAGCGTCGCGAATCGCAGGCGCACCAGCGCATCCGCGCCAACAGCAGCGTCTACCTGATGCCGGTCGACAACGACAAGAAGCTCGACATCTGTCAGCTCGAGACCGTCCTCGAGCAGGACTGCCAAGACGTCGACCGAGGCTGCGTCACCAAAGACCACGGCACCTACGTCCACAGCATCATCCAGTTCTACAAGCCGCGCACGAAGCGGTTCGAACGATTCGAGCTGAACAAACACCCGAAATGCTCGGCCATCACGTTCAAGCCGAAAGACGTCGACGGCTACTTGCTGCTGCAAAACGAAGGGCGCGTGGGCCTTGTCCGCGCGGGCGAAGAAGACTCGGGGAGCGATGACAACGAACTCTTCTAAGGCGCTGGCCTTGGCGCTCGTGCTTGTGCTCGGGGCCGGTTGCGACCCGTTCCACACCGGCTTCGAGGACGTCGAGCCCGCGCACATGTACCGCGCCCTCGACCTCGAACGCGCGCCGGCACCAGCGAGCGGCGACGAGCTCGTCGTGATGAACTGGAACGCCAAGTTTGGCGGCGGGCGCATCGACTTCTTCTTCGACTGCCACGGCGACCGCTCGCTGATGAGCGCCGACGAGGTCGAACAGAACCTCGAAGGCATCACCGAGATCGTGCGCGACGTCGACCCTGACATCCTGCTCATGCAGGAGATCGACGTTGCATCGAAGCGTGCCGCGTTCGTCAATCAGGTCCAGCGCATTCTCGACACCACCGACCTCAACTACGCCGCTTACGCATCGCAGTGGCACGCCGACTACGTGCCCAGCGCCGGCATCGGCGCGATCGACTCGGGCAACGTGGTGTTTTCGAAGTGGCCCATCACCGAGGCCACTCGATACGCCCTCCCCGAGCGAACCGACCAAGACGCCGCGACGAGCTACTTCTACCTGCGCCGAAACGTTCTCGACGCCGAGATCGACCTCGGTTCGGGCACCATCCATGCGGTCAACGTGCACACTGCCGCATACGCCGCCGGTGACGTAAAGCTCGACCAGATCGCGCAATTCCACGACCACTTGACCGACCTCCACGCCGACGGCGTGCACTGGGTCGCTGGCGGCGACCTCAACACGATCCCACCCGGCTCCACCAAACGCTCGGAGTTCCCCGACTCGGTCTGCACCGACGAAGACTTCATCGCCGACGATTACGGTGAGGAACCGGAGGCCATCGAGTACCTCTGGGACTCATGGGAGCCCGCAGTTTCCCTCGAACGCTACCAGGCCGACGAGGCCAGATACTTCACGCACACCACCGACAAGGACGGCTTCTGGAACCGAAAGCTGGACTACCTCTTCACCAACCGGCGGTTCGTGCCCGACACGGGCGACGTGCTTCAGAGCGCCGAGAACGGCGGATACGAGACGATGCCGGTGAGCGACCACGCCCCGGTCGTCGTGCGATGGGTGGTGCCATGAAGAAACTCCTCGTCGCGCTCATCCTGCTCTTCCCATCACTCGCCTCGGCCGAACCCGGCATCTTCGCCGGCGACCGCGCCGACATCGTTCCGCAAGGCCGAGTCGAGGCCGGAATTCTCGAATCGACGCGATACGGCCTGACCCCCGACATCGAGCTCTACACGCATCCGCTGCTGGCCATCCTCGTGCCACATCTCGGAACCAAGATTTCGTGGAGCGACGATGACGTGTGGAGAATCTCTTCGCGTCACGAGCTTTCGTACCCATCTTGGGGCCTGAGCGTGATCTCGGGCGAAGGCGCCGGCGGCTTTCTCCCCGCCGACCAAGAGGTGCCGCAGCTATTGGTGCTCGACACCGAACTGATCATGACGATGACGACGCCGCTGGTTCGTCGCTTCCTCACCTTCGGCTTCGGGTTCGAGGTCGCGCCCAAGTTCTCGGGCCCCGACGTCGCAATCGAAGCGCCGATTTTCTACCCGCGGACCGCCGTCTATACGTCGGGAATTGTCGGCCACGCCCGCGTCGCATTTTCGGGTGAGCTTGCCTGGGACCTCGGCTTCGACGTCTCCGCGAGCGGCTACTTCTTGCCGGAGGTCGAAGGATTCGTGACCGAGCAGGAGTATTGGATCGACTACCCCCGAGGGGACTCCTGGCGACTCCGCCTTGGAATGCTGGTGTCGACCGGCTGGTACCCGCAAGGCGTCCGGGCCCACCAGCTTCCGCTCATCGACGTTCTGTTCGCGTTCTAGACCGCCAAGAAATGACGAGGGCGCCCACCGACGGGCGCCCTCTCACGGTCAGGCACGATCGAGTGCCCTCCCGATTCCTACAGTGCTGTTAGCCGCAGGTGCCAACTTCGAGTCCGTCGAACGGTGCGGACTCGACAGGCTCGACAGGCTCGGTTCCCGGGTCGACCGGAGTCGGCTCTTGGCCAACTTCGATGAGGCACTGGCCTGCGCTCACTTCGAGGAGCGAGCCTTCGTTTGCGAGTCCCATCGACAGGTTGCCGCGCAGAACTTCCAGGCCATTCTCGCCGATGATGAGCGCCGGGTTGGCGTCGCCGTCAAAGAGGATGGTCATGGTGTCGTTCATGGTCCACGACGCACCTTCGTAGTCGGCCATGTTCTCGAAGGTCATGGCTGCCTGCAGGTGGAAGAGCGGCGACACAGTGAGCTGAATGTCGTCCGTGCCTGCCGTCTGCACACCGAGGTCGAAAGTACGACCGTCGTTCGGGTTCACGTCCAAACCGAGCACCTGTTGACCGTTTACCGCCACGGTGGTGGTGCCATTACCCAGTCCCAGACCGGTCGCTGCGACCGTCTCGGAGTTCAGGTCGAAGATGACCTGTCCAGTCGCTCCGCCGAGATGCACTTCGTAGTCGGTTCGCTCGACGACTTCCGTCTCGTTGCCAAACTCGTCGATCATGAAGTCGATCGACTCGACGGCGAAGGCGAGGTCGGTCACACCCAGATTCGAGAGCGCCAGCAGCTGCTTGTTCGCACCGTCGATCGTGAGCTCCGAGGCCGGCGTGCTCGACGCGACCTGAAGCGAGAAGTCGGGGTGCTGAATGTCGACCGGGGTGAGCACCGAGAACGTGGTCGTGACCGACTCAGGTCCGTTCGCCTTGAGCGCGCCGCGTACTCGACCAGCCATCACGGTCGGAAGTTCCGGCGCGTCTTCGCCCAACGATGCAGCAATGTGCTCGACGGCTCCTTTTGCCCCAGCGAAGTCGATTTCGGCGGCGAGCTGGTCCTGGTGGAACTCGAAGCTCGCCGGATTGAAGCGCTGCGGGCCGACGAGGATGGCGACGTCGACGTCACCCGGTGCCGGCGCGGTCACACGGAGGCGAATCTCAGCCGCATCCACGGCCTCGATGCACTCGGTGTTCTCTTCTACTACTACGTCGCCGGACGGTTCCGGGCCGGTCGAACCGTTCACCACCGTGCTGCCAGAGCCCGAGGTCGAGGTCGAAGCGAACGATTCGCAAACCACGTCGCCGCGAAGCAGGTAAGTGATCTCGGTGGTCGCTTCCGTCTCGATGTTTCCATCGACGAAGATCGAAGTGCTCAGGAAGTCGACCATCGCCTGGCTGCCTTCGTCGACAGTGGCGTCGAGCGCGATGGGCTCAGGTTCGGTGGGAGTGGCCTCGCAGTTCGCCGGGTCATTGAAGTCGACGCAATCGGTCGTCGGCGTATCGGACGTCACGGTCGCGTCAATTCCAGCACGGAAGATGTCGGACTGCTCGAGCATCGCGAGCGAAGCGCTCAGGCTCGATGCGATGGTGAGAGAGTTGTCGGAGATGGACTCCGAAACTGACTGGTGGGTGACTTCGACAGGGTCACCATTCTTCTCATCGGGGCCACACGCGGCGAGCGTCGATGCGGCGAGGAATCCAACAGCAAGAGTTCCAAACTTTCGATTGTACATGGTCTGCTCCATTTGCGTTTCGGGTCGTTCATCAGACGTCGAACTATAGAGCATTTCGCGTGCCAACATTTGCCCAACACGGCGCTAGTGTGCATGAATACTGGCTCAAACAACAAAACACCCACTCAGCTGAGCGGGTGTTTCGAAAAAGAGGATGGAGCAACAGGGTCGTACTCCAGCAGGATCTGGAAGGGAGCTACTCCACAACTCAGAGCAGGTTCGCCGAAAGCTCGGCCAGCTCGCTACGCTCACCTTTGAAGAGCGTCACGGTCGCGGCGAGATGCGAGCCCTTGAAACGGCTGACGACGTAGGTCAGGCCGTTCGACTGGCTATCCACGTACGGGTTGTCGATCTGGTAGGGGTCGCCGGTGAGGACAATCTTCGTGTTCTCGCCCGATCGGGTGAGGATGGTCTTCACTTCGTGCGGCGTGAGGTTCTGCGCCTCGTCGACGATCATGTACTGGTTGGGGAGCGAGCGCCCACGAATATAGGTGAGCGGTTCGATCTCCATCACGCCGAGATCGAGCAATTCGTCAGCGCCCCGCCCTGCCCGCTTGTCTGCGCGCGTCAGGCCCATCAGGAACTCGACGTTGTCGAAGATCGGTCGCATCCACGGGTGGAGCTTCTCTTCGAGCGTACCGGGCAGATAGCCCACGTCGCGCCCCATTGGGATGATCGGACGCGACACCACCAGCTTGTGGTACTTCTGCTCCTCGGTGACCTTTCGAAGGCCCGCCGCGATGGCGAGCAAAGTCTTACCGGTACCGGCCTTGCCGACCAGCGTGACGAGCTTGATGTCGTCGTCGAGCAACGCGTCGAGCGCAAAAGCCTGCTCTTTGTTCCGAGGACGAACGCCCCACACGTCTTCACGGGCTCGACGGTCGAGCGGTTCGATGGTGTAAGACTTCTCGTGGGTCTCCAAAACTTCGACGCGCACTCGGCCGAGGCTGGTCTGATTCGACCCGCTGTTGCTGCGCAGGAGCGCGTACTCATTGTCGAAGAGCTGACCGACTTCGCCGACATCGGAGCCCTCGGCGTCGGTGCGGCGCATCTGCGGTCGCGTCTCCTCATCGACGTCGATCCAACCGTCGGAATGCAGAGCGTTGATGAACTCGTCGGGCACCAAGAGCTCGCAAGCTCCTGGGTAGAGCTCCGAGATATCGACCGCGTCGTTCTCGTAGTTCTCCGACTTGAGTCCCATCGCATCGGCGCGCACGCGCAGATTGACGTCTTTGGTGACGAAGATGCAGGGCTGCTCCGGCTCGAGACGCTGGATGTGGAGCGCGACCGCGAGGATGAGGTTGTCCTTGGTCTCCCAGTCGAGGAAGTTGTCCTCGATCTCCTCTCGATTGAAGCAGACGCGGAGCATGCCGCCGCCTTCCATCTCGACGCCGACCGAAAGGGACCCCTGATTTCGATACTCGTCGAGCAGCCGGCTCACCTCACGGGCGTTCCGGCCGAGCTCCGAGAGCTCTCGCTTGAACTTGTCGATCTCCTCGATGACGAAGATCGGGATATTTACCGTGTTGTCTTCAAACTTGAAGATGGCGCGCGGGTCGTGAAGAAGGACGTTTGTGTCCAGAACGAAGTTCTTGCGCATGGTGTCTTTGGTCGATTGCCTGGCGCGGTCAGCGCCTCGATCGGTGGATGTGGAGTGGGTAGACGATCTCTGAACGGAGGAGCGGCCTTGTTCCTCGAGCACGTGTGCCTCGCTTGTGGACATCCATGTCCCGCAAACCCCCGAGTGACTGCGCTTTCCTCCACCAACAACACAACTGCGAACAGCGAGGAAGCTTCCGTGTCAGCCTGCGTGAACGTGTGAGTGTTTGGTTGCCCCCATGATTCGCCGACCGAAGATCCGAGGTCAAGCGCAATCTAGAACCGCAAACGCGCGAATCAGAACTGATTCAGCTTCGTGAGGTCGAGGCCGCCCGTGTAGGCGTACGACACATAGTCGTCATAGCCGTACACCACGATGCCGAACGGGAGCTGCGCACTGATGGTGTGCGGGCCAGGCTCGACCTCGATATGGAGACGCTGCCACTGACCGTCGGGCGTCTCGGCAACGTCCACCGTCGCAGCGTTCGGGTCGACCTGCTCGCCGTCGAGGGTCAAGAGCGTGCCTGGTCGAACCACAGCTGTGACGTAACTCACGAAGTAAGTCGCCGGTGTCAGGAACGCGTAGTCGGTCCGGAACTGCTCCTCGGGCGGCACGAGGAAGAACGCCGGGTCTCCGGCATGGTCGCCGAACTGTGCGTTCTCATCGACCGAGTTCTGCCCCGACAGGAACGCACCGACCATGATCGGCCGAGTCGCCTCGATGACGAACATCTCGCGCGTTCCAAACTCGCATGTCTGACCTCGGTCGAGCACGAATATGCCAGTCGTCGCGTCCTCCGCGACGTCGCGGCAATTCGGAACACCTTCGTCTGCCGGTGGCAACGCGTTCGGCGGCTCGAGGTTGATGCCGGTGCGGATCTCGGTGTCGTCCTGCACCGCCAAAAACTTCCAGTAGGTACCCTCGCGCGTGCGCGCTCCCTCTTCACCACGTCGTTTGAGCGGCGCGGCGACGAACCGGTTGCCCCACGTCTCCAGCGGGAACAGCTGCGACTCGAGATGGTCACACGCCGGCTCGGAGAACGGAACGAACGCGCAGCTATGCCCACCAAACACCGCGACCGGCTTCGAAGCCGTGACTACGCTGCCCGTCAGGTCTTCCACCGGGGAGACGCCACTCGAGGCGATATTGAGTGCGTCATGAGGCTGGAGCGTGGCCCGAATCACACCGTTCGCATCGGGCCCCTGGATGCTCGCCGAGCTCGATGGATAGACGATCTCGCTGTACGGGCGCCCCGCCTGATTCGACTGCGAGAGCGTGATCGTAACCTGCGTGTCGGGCTCCGTCGCGAGGACCGTCAACGTGCCTGAGAACGGCTCGTCCAGCCGGCTTCCTGTCGCGCCAGCCCAAACGGCGTACCCGAGGTGCATGTAGTTCTCGGTGAGCGCGCTTTTGGGGAGCAGCAGCGATGCATCGTTCGTGAAGTTGTAGTTACAGCAGAGCGGATTGAACTGGTACGCGACGACCGGCTGCGTCGACTCGACCTTGTAGGCGTTGGGCGTGAGGCTCGTCGAACCAAACGGCATGTTCTTGCGCGGCAGGATGAGCGTCATCGTGGAGCCCCGAGGCAAGACGAGGTCCTGAATCGGGCCCGTGATGCGGTAGAGCAGGTCGCCGTTGGCGTCGACCACCTCGGAGTAGACCGTCACCAAGTCGAGGCCAGGCAACATGATGTCGGTGCCGACGATTCGCTCGGCGACGGCTTCGGCCACCGCGTTGTCCGACTCGTAGACCGTCACTTCGGCGTCGTATGTCGTCGAGGTGTTCGCAAGCACGACCGCAAATGGCGGCACGCGGTCGGGGGGCAGCGGCTGCCCCGTGTCTTCGTTGCTATTGAGAAGATGGTTCTCGAGCTCGACCGCCCAGTACTCGCAACCGATGTAGGAGTTCGTGAGCTCGGCGATCTGGCAGCGATTCAGGCACGCGCCGTTTTCGCAGCGGAATCCCGGGTCGCACGGTTCGAGATTCACGAACGCATCGCCCTGTTCATCGCACTGCTGTGGCTGGCTCAAATCTGCACACCGACGCGTCTCGGGCAGGCAGTTCACCGGCACACACTCATCGTTGCGACACACTTGAAGCGGAGACGTCGGGCATGAGCCTGCCAGCACCTCGGTGCCGTCCTCGCTGCAGGTATTGATCGCCGGCGTGTTCTCGTCGCGGCAGCCGATGAACTCACCTGCCTCGCAGATGACCGGCTTGGCGGTATCGACCTTGGCGTCGAGCACGTCGGCATCCGCGGTTCCCGCGTCGCCCGTTCCATTGTTCGACGTATCGTCACTGCAGCCCGAACAGGCCGGAAGTGCGAACGAAAGCGCCAGGAGCGCCACCCACATTGCGACGTTGCGCATCAACCCTTCTCTTTCTTCGCGGGAGCGGCTCCAGCCGGCGCCCATGGCTCTTCACCTTCTTCGGCCTTCCCACAAGGGTGAAGGCTGCCGGTGTGCCATACGCGGAACGACTGAAATGCCTCGTGTACTGCGAGCATAGAGCCCTCGTGGAGCTCCTTGGGAGTCTTCTTCGAAGCCCGTACGCGAGCGGCGCCCGTAGGCGTTGCGTCTGGCTTCTCGGCGACGTGTACGACTTCGGCTGCGCCTGCATCGCCGTCAGCTTCGGCCATCGGAGTGCCGGCGTCGGCACCCTCCGCCGCTTCTTCTTTCGGCGCAACTGGATCAGCCGCGCCAATCTCCTCGAGGCGCCACGACACGAGGTCCTGCACCAACGAGAGCTCGTTGTCGATGTAGCCAAACCACGCGTCGAGTTCGCCGCGAGATTCGTCGTAGCGAAGATTCGCGTCGGCCGACGCCTTCTCTTGTCGATCGATGCGCGCCCGAAGCTCGCCAATCGAAGACCGTAGCGACTTCAGTTTCTCGGGGTCGTCGGTCCCCATGAGGCTTTCGACGTCCGTCTCGAGCGCTCGATAGTCGGCCTCGATTTTCGTCACCTTCTCGATGAACCCACGGCACTGCGGATCGTTCGTCTCGGCGAGCACGTCTTCCTCGCCGCCCGCAATGTCGAGCTCAGGCTGGAAAAAGACATCCGAGAACAACACGGCCAATATGCCCAACGTCACCAACAATCCAGCGATGAGACCACCAGTGGCCAAAGCCCGGGTCTGGCGAGAACGCTCGGCCTTCGCCAAGCTATCCATCAGCTCTTGGTCCTTCTCGTCGAGCTTGTCGTCCGTCATGTCGATGTCCTCATCGAAGTCGTCGCCGCCAGGCCGCCATGGAAGCGCGCGCGACGAGCATAGGTGAAATCGCGTCGAAAAACACGTGAGCGACGCACCGTCTACGGGCGTCTGGGGCGTTGTCAAGCCCCGGCGGGCGTGGTATCCCCCGCGCGGTCGTGGCGAATTCTAGCCACGCGGTCGGCTCGCCAGATTGAACCACCTCTGGACGGGCCGAATATTTCGGTTGGATGCGTGGTTTGACCGACAGCGGTCACTTCGGCCCTACTTTTTTCGGCCCTTGGACCCGTCGACGGAGGCTCCCCCTTTGGATACTTCCACTTTCCTCAAACACCATCTCGAAGCTTCGGACGAAGAAATTCCGCGGCTCATCGACATGGCGAGCCGTGCGCTCTCGGAAGGCACCGATTTCCAGCTCGGCCCAGGCTCGGACGAGAAGCTCTGGCGCTACCTGCAGTATCCCTACTACCTGGGACTCTTCGCCCGACTCGTCGTCGTGGCCGAAGGCGTCTCGCCGCACGTCAAAGAGAAGCTTTGCCATGCGGTGCTGCAGATCAACATGCACCTCGACGAAGGCCAAGAGCCCGGACCCGGACTCTTCCAGCTCACGGCTTGGCTCGGCGAGAACAAAACGCTCTCGCGTGAGGACTACCTCGGTCTGCGCCGCGGCCTGATCTGGCTGCCGCGACTGACCGATAACTACGTCGAACCGACGGTCGACATCTTCCCGGCTTGCGACGGTGTCTTCCGCGACACCGACGTCAGCCGCGACGAAGCCGTCGAACTGATCCTCATGATCCTGACCGCCAAAGAAGCCATCGGCGCGCAGGGTCGCGACATCTTCGACCACCTGATGGGGCTCAGCTCCATCTCGAAGAGCCTCAAGCGCGAGGTCTGTCAGATCGTCGTTCAGAACGCGATTCCGTTCCCGCGCGGTGAGTACCAGCACCCGCTCGAAACCACGGCCGAAGAGCAGGATCGACTTTCGATCCGCTTCCTTCCCGGGAACGTGCGGCGCCGCGCTGTCGTCTGGCTCGCTCGCCTCGGCCGCGACTCGCACGAACTGCTCAAGCGCCTGCTCAAGCCCAACACCGTTCGCGGTTACGGCGGCGACCAGGTGGCGAGCGGCGCGCTCGACCTTCTCGACGAACAGTGGTTCGACATCGAAGAAGAGATTCGCCTCGGCCTGCTCCGAAAGGCAGCTGACCTCCCCGACACGGCCGTTCGTAAACGCGCCTACATTCTGGGCGAGAAGTATCTCGGACTCGACTTCCTCCGACAGTCTCTCGACGACAAAGCGAAGAGCCTGCGCGAGTGGGCCCGCGAGCGTCTCGACCGGCGTGAACGCGGCGAGATCGCTACCGAAGACGAACTTCGTGCGGAGCTCGAGGAAGACCTCGAAGAAGACGACTAGCTCAACGCCTGTTCGAAGAGGGTCCGCCACTCGGCGGCCCAATTCGTCCACTCCAAAGGCTCGACCTTGGCGCGCTGCGCTTCGGCGAGCCTTTTCTTTTTCTCGGGCAAAAGATCGCGCCACCATTTCAGCGCCTCGACGAAATCTTCGACCCGTTCCGCACGACACACCTGCCTGGCCGGCTCCGCGAGCCAACGTTCGATTCCGGGCGTTCCCGAGACGAACGGAAACGTGCCGCGCGCTGCACACTCGAGCAGAGATACCGGCAGCCCCTCATGGCGGCCTGACTGAGGAACCGACGGGTGCAGCGATACCTCCGCACGATCGATGGCGGCCCATTTGTCGTCGCCGCTGAGAAAACCTTCGAAACGCGCGTGACTCTTTTCGACGACCTGGCGAAGCGAACCGTCGCCACCAATCTGCAGAGGAACGCCAGCGGCCAACGTGGAGTCGATCGCGACCTCGACGCCTTTGATCGGCTCGAGTCGTCCTAGGAACAACGCTCCGCTGCGCTCGCCCTCAGGCTCGTGTCGGGGCAGGTCGATACCCATCGGCATCACCCTCACGTCCGTATTTGGCGCGGCCGCGACGACCATCTCGCGCAACGGGTCGGAAGTCACCGTGCACACTCCATCGGCGATGAGTCTCGTCAGCTGCGTGCCCGCCGGCATCCGATTGAGCAACTGCACGCCACCAGAGTGACCGATGACGACCGACGGCACGCCTCGAAGGCGCCCCACCAACCGCGCGATCACACCGCCCGGCACAAACCAATGCCCTACGTAGAGGTCAGGCGCTGGCGCCATCATCAATCGGGCGAACATGGCGGCCATCGCTGGAACAGCCATCAGCCCCATCGCTGGGTAGCGAGCCAGCGTCTCGGGCGCACCACTTCCGTAGAAGAGGTACTGAGCGTCTGCGGGTGCGTACGCGACCCGATGTACAGGCCAATCGGAATCCAACGAAGCCCGCAGCTTGTCGGCCCAGCAAAACACCTCGGGGCGCACGCCGAGCGCCGCGAGATGGCGAACCTGTGCCTCGACGAACGAACCCGCGTGGTCGTGCTCGTGGCGCGGATAACTAGATGTGATGAAGTGAACCCGCACGCTATGCAGCGCGCGCGAGGCGATTGGCTACGCGTCGCGCGAGCCCGCGAGCCAGGATCGACGAGATTGGCAGGACGACGTCGGGAGGCGCGAATCCACTCACCTCTTCGCCGTAGACCGGGCGCACGGTGACCTCCCGGACGGTCGCCTCGGCTTCGGCAAGGCGAATCATCAGGTCGTTTGGATAGCCGTAGCGGCTAAAGATTCTGCGAATGGGCATCCGGTCGAGGATCTCGAGTCGCAGCGCGGTGTAGCCGCACTGCATGTCGTCGAGCGGCTCCATTCCGGCCACTCGTGTGGTCGCAAAGGCCAGCAGTCGCGAACCCATCCGGCGAACTGCCGGCATCGATTGCGCTTCCGGATGTGCGAGGCGATTGCCCTTCACGTAGTCGGCTTCTCCCCGAACGACCGGGCGCACCACGTTCTCGAGGTCAGCGGGATCCATCTGCGCATCACCCGCCATCACAGCCGCGACGTCACATCCCAGCTCGCTCGCGACCCGGTAGCCGTGAAGTATCGCTCCACCGACGCCCCGATTGTAGGCGAGGCGGCTGAGATGGATCCGGCGGTCAGCTCGAGCGGCTGCGGTTACTCGCTCCGATGTACGATCATCAGACGCATCGTCGACCACCACGATGTGGGCAACCCAAGACGGGATGCTTGCGAGCGTGCGCTCGATCAGACGTTCCTCGCGGTAAGCGGGGACGACCACGGCTACCCTGCCGTGCTTCATTTCAGTCGAAGGAACCATGGTGCCGGATCGATCGCGCGCCCATCCTGGCGCAGTTCGAAATAGAGTTTGGGGCCGTCGAGACTTCCTGTGTCGCCCGACTTACCGAGCGTCGCCCCACGTCGGACCTTGTCGCCCTGCTTCACATCGATCGAGTCGAGGTGTGCATAGAGCGAGTGATAGCCGGCGCCGTGGTCAATCATCACCAAGTTGCCATAGCCCTGGAACGAGTGTGCGTACACGACGAGGCCTGCCGCCGTGGCGCGAACGTCCGTGCCCTTCTCGACCGTCCACGTATGCCCCGTGTGCCGCACGGTCGCCGCAGCGGTGACCGTCGGCCTCGGACCAAACGTGTACTTCGGAGGCCCCGGTACCGGCCGAACCAGCGTGCCCTTCTGCCGGTGGAAGTCGGCCGTCGACGGATTGGTCAGGAAGCGGCTCATCGAGGTGTGCAGCTCATCTGCTGTCTTCTCGAGATCCTCGCGCACGTTCGGATCCGTTTTGGCCTTCTCGAGCTCGGCTTCGCGCTCGGCCTGGGCCGTCGTCTCCGACGCCTTGTGCTGCGCCAGCGAAACGGTGAGCCGCAATCGATGACCCAAGAGGTCGTCGTACGCCTCCTTGTCTTCCTGCAGGCTGTGCAACACATCGATGTCTTTCATCTGCTCCGGAAGCGCACGCACCGAGGCGTACTCGAGGAGCCGACGGGTGTCACCGCTTCGACCCGGCCCCCAACCTTGCGCTCTCTCCGTCTGACGAAGCGATCGTTCCCAGTGGCTGACAATGGTCGCTAGACGTCGGCGCACCGGCTGAGACGCGCGTTTGACCGT
Source organism: uncultured Bradymonadales bacterium (assembly GCA_964384605.1). GTDB lineage: Bacteria > Myxococcota_A > Bradymonadia > Bradymonadales > Bradymonadaceae > CAYLMO01. The sequence continues at coordinate 80,067 of CAYLMO010000009.1, forward strand.
CTGACGCCGAAGGTCCAATCGGTCGAGCTCCTTGTCGGTGCGATCGATCCGGTCGTTCAAGCGGGCGGCGCGCTCGCGATGCTCATGCATGCGAACTTCCGCGCGATCGAGCCGTTCGAACACGGACACCCGCTCCGGCTCCGCGACCGCCGAGCTCGCCCACACCGCAGCACAAGCGAGCAGGCAAGCGATCGGAGCGCGTCTGATGAAGGTTCGTTTCATGGCTCAGGCAAAAATCGCGGCGCGTTCGGCGCGGGTTCGATGACCGTGTCCCTTGGACGCAGCAAAACCTACCACAATGCCCAACCCCGGCCCCACCAGCACCGGAAGCGAGACGAGCGGCCAGGTCCAGATCGAGATGAATCCTTCGAGCCCGAGCGTCGCCGGTGCTTGTGCCTGCCAGATGGCGAGGACGGCCCCGAGCAACAGCGCGACACCGAGCCCGGACCAAAGCCCCAGCACACCGCCGCGAATCAACGAAGCTCGGCGAAGCTCGGCAGGGTAAGCGCCAAAAATCCCGAGCACGGCTTCGAGGTCTCGTTCCGACTCGCGAATGCGGATCAGATAGGTAAACAGCGCGATTCCCGCGGCGACGAGCGCCAGAATACCGAGCAGCAACGCGATGAGCCCAACCACATGGGCCATGGACACCAACCGAAGAGGCACGGCGCCAGGGACGTCGACCGCATCGACCTCCATCCGCGCCTCGAGGGCGCTCACCGAGGCAACCAGGTCGACGTGACCGGCCACGGGGTACCGCGGCACGATCTCGAGACTGACCGGGAACATCGACGGCGTGACACCCAGCGCATCGAGGTCATCTGCGCCGAGGCGTTCACTCAACACTTCGAACGAATCTTTGGAGCGGCGCACGTCGACGCGCTCGACCCCATGCCAACCCGAGACTTCCTCAACGAGTCGATCCACGCCTTCGTTGGAGGTATCTGGGTGGAGGTAGACAATCGGACGATAGGCCTCGAGCCACGCCTTCCCCGCGTCGTGCGAGAGAATCGCTCCAAGACCCAAGACCGATGGCACAAAGAGCGCGAGCACGAGAGTAACTACGACGGCCGCCGTCTCGAGGCGCCGTTCGCCGCACGCAACCATGGGAGAACGAATCATCGTCGTGGTCCTCCCGTTTCGGGCACGCGTGGAATCTGAGTGGGGGTCTCCCATTCAGAGAGGCTACCGATATCGAGTCGGAACTGTCGGCCACGGCGGGCGTTGTCGGTCGCCTCGTGTCCAAAGAGCACGACTGCGGAGCCATCGGCGTGACGTCGTTTGAGCTGGTGCAGAACGAGCTGACGAGCCCGATCGTCGAGCAGTTCGTGGGCACCGTCGATGAGGATCGCGCGCGGCTTGCCGATCATGGCGCGCATGAGGCCAACGAGCAGGCGGTCGCGACGGCAAAGATGTGCGACCGGGACGTCGCGAAGCGCTTCGCACTCCATCACATCGAGCAGTGCTTCGGCCTCGCCGAGCGCTCGCGCCTGTTCGCCTCGAACCACGAATGGGAGCACGAGATTCTCGCACACCGTTCGGCCTTCGAGCAGAACGGGAGACTCGGCGCAGCTTCCGACGAATCGACGCACGTCTGCAATCTCTCGGGCCGAGGCGCGATCGAGATTGCGTCCGTCGACTACGAGTTTTCCCCGTTTAGGAGTTCCGCGAAGGCTCAGAACGTCGAACAAAACCGATTTCCCCGCGCGTGGCGGTCCGGTGATTTCGTTCCAGGAGCCGTAAAGGAGTTCGAGTGTCACGTCATCGAGCAATCGATTGCCGTCTGGCGCATCGATCGTGACGTGAAAGCACGAGATGATGGGCGCGTCCTTGCGCATAGTCGTCCTCGCGACATGTCGAGCGCATCCTTGCGCTCGGGTGGTGCTTCAACGGCGGTTATCCCGCCAGGAACTGCTCGACCAGCCCAACCATGGACAGGTCTTCTTTCAGGGGTTCGAGCCCCTGATAGGCTTCTGCTCCCGTATCTGCGTAGGTCGGGAGGCGGAAGGCTCCACTCGGGGGTCGCCCTTTCTGGTCGCGGCTTACGGCCGCGGCGAGATCTTCGGGGCGAGCCACCATGGTGGGTGCAACTTCTTCGACGTCGGAGCTGTGTGAATCGCCAAGCCCTTCCTTGAGCTTGTCCTTCAGGCTGCCGAGGTCGACGTGTTCGACACCGCCGCCGAGCGCTGCAAGCTCCGACGGGTCGAGGTTTCCTTCTTCGAGCGCGACGGCCTGTTGCGGCACGCGGTCTTGCGAAGGAGCGAATTCTTCCGGGTCGGGCGCATCGACAGCTTCGCCATCGGCCAGCGGGGTGAGCCCGACCATTTCGTCGTACTCGCCCTTCGTGAGCTTGCGATAGAGGGACTTGTGGTTGGCGCCCATCATCGCGCGCACTTTGGCGATTCGCTTGTCGACGTCCGTCTCACCGTCGAGCGCCTTCTCGTACGAGATAATGCTCGTGTCGAGAATCGCGCCCGCGTGGAAAATCTGGGTCTCGATCTCGGCGGCTTCTTCGCCTCGATCCTCGGTCTGGATATGGAACGTCTTACCGCGATACTCGACGTCGTTGTTGTATCCGATCTGCACCGAACACCTCGAAAGGGGACCGTTGGGATTGTCGTGTGCGTAATTGTCTTCCTCTTTGTTAACACATCCGATCCCCTCATGGAAGCAGTTGATGGCCTTGTGAGGTTGTAAACACGGGGCGACAACGTTGCGCCCCTCTGCGCGATGTGTCACACAGGCTCGATGAGATGAGGTACCCATGAGCGCACAACTCCCCATCGGCATCTTCGATAGCGGCGTCGGCGGTCTCACCGTGCTCGATGCGGTGCGCGCGCGTCTGCCGCAAGAAGACCTCGTCTACCTGGGCGACACCGCCCGTGTTCCCTACGGAAACCGCGGCGCCGAGACCATTCGACGCTACGCCTCCAACGCCGCAGGACTGCTCGCCGATACCGGAATCAAGGCGCTCGTAGTCGCGTGCAACACCGCGTCCGCGTTCGCCCTCGAGACACTGCGCGAACAGCTCGACGTGCCGGTCATCGGCGTAATCGAACCGGTCGCGAACGTCGCCGCACGAACCACCGATTCGGGCGTAATCGCCGTGCTCGGTACCCGCGGAACCGTGGGCAGTGGCTGCTACCCCGCCGCGATTCATGCCATCGCACCACACGAAGTATTGCAGCAGGCCTGTCCACTCTTCGTGCCCCTGGCCGAAGAAGGATGGGGCAATGACCCCGTCACGCGACAGGTCGCAGACCGGTACGTCCAACCCTTCGAGGGCACCAGCGTCGACACCGTGATTCTCGGCTGCACGCACTACCCGCTCTTGCGAAACACCATCGCCGACGCGTTCGAGGACGCCCTCGGAAGACCCGTTCAACTTCTCGACTCGGGCTCCGCCACGGCCGAGGCCCTCGACGAACTGCTGCGCGAACTGAACTTGCACAACCCACAGGCCGCGGGACGACTCACGTTCTGGGCCACCGACGCTCCAGAATCCTTCGCGAACTCCGCCTCCAGAATCTTTGGCGAGTCGCTCGAATCGGTCGAACATGTGAACATTCAAGACCGCTCGACGTCCTAGTTTCGTATGCCACTCCTCCAAGGCCCTACGCCCGAGGAACCAAGATGAACCGACAAATCACGACGATCTTCGCCTTCCTCGCCATCACCTTGATGGCCGCCTCTGCGTCCGCCGACGAGATGGCGGCGCTCGAGGTAAACATCGGAAAGGCTGTCGAAGCCAACGTCCGCAGCGACATCGAGGCCGCGATCAAGACCGGCGTCGAATCGAGCGGAAAGTTCAAGTACATGTCCGAGAGCACCGCGCGGGCCAAAATCACCCCGGTCGCACGCGACTGCTACACCGACGACTGCTTGAAGAAGGCAGGCGATGGCACCAACGCCGAAGCTGGCATCCGTGTTCGGTTCTCGGGTGAGGCCCAGATTTACGACTGGACCATCGACACTTTCGACCTGCGCACCGGCAAGCAATTGGTCTCCGACAAAGGAGCCTGCGAACTCTGCGGTCGCGCCGAGGTCGAACGCACTTTCAAGAAGTCGATCACAAGCGTGGTTTCGAAGACTCGAGTTTCGACGCCGAAGCCGAAGACCGTCGCGAAGCCCGATCCGAAGCCAGACCCCGAGCCGGAGCCTGACCCCGAACCCGAAGTAGAAGAGAACAACGAGACCGTGGCGCAAACCGAGCCGACTGGCGCCGGAACGCGGCTCGAGATTTCCCTGCAGCCAACCGACGCCGAAGTCTTCCTCGACGGACAGTCGCTGGGCACCGGCGACCAATCCGTCACGCTCGAGCCAGGGACCTACGAGCTTCGCTTCGCTCGTGAGGGATATCAGGGCTTCAAAGAATCCGTGTTCGTCGGCGAGGAGAGCAGCCCGACGACCGCGATGCGCGTTCACATGTCCAAAACGGACCCCGACCCCGTCGTGGTCCGCAGCGGCGACGGATTCGTAGACGGCCTCAGCTCATCCGACCGCGTCGTGTACGGCACGATTTCCGCGGTCAGTGGCGCGGCGATTCTCACCATCGGCTTGTGGCTCTCGACGCTCGATGGCGAAGCGGCTTGTGGAGAGGGCTCGTTCGAGGAATGTCCAGAGATTTGGGACACCGACGGCGTTGCCATTACTTCGGCCGTCGTTGGTACCGGGCTGATTTTGGGTGGCGTCGCGCTCTTGGCCTGGGACTTCTTGGCGGGCGGCGACGAAGAAAAGTCCGCCGACGAAGAAGGGGTCGATGTGGCCCCAGCCGTCGGCGAAGATAGCGTCGGAATTCAGCTGTTCGGGCGCTTCTAGCCCTGCTCGGCGATGGCGCGAAAGCGAAGCTCCCAGTCGCGACCGACCCAACCAACCTGACCATCGGGCGCCTGTGTCCACTCCGGACCAGGCGCTTCGTCCGATTGGACGACCATGCAGGCCTTGAAGCTGCTGTGTTCCAACGGCTTCGGCCGGTGACCGGCAAACAAGGGCTTGTCTCGGTCTTCCCGAAGCCCGCGCACTTCGCGGTAGAAGAGCGGCACTCCGATACTTGCGAACAAAAGCAGCCGTTCACTCACGGCGACGGCGCTGTACTGCGCGAGCGCTTGCTCCTGCACGCCTCGAATCGACTCGGCCAGCGCGTCCGCGCAGACTGCACCCGACGGAGTTCCATCGCCAAGCTGCCCCCGCCGATGCAGCGCGGTCAGGAAGTGGTGGAACATCAGTTCCTCGCCGCTCTCCCCTTTCACGTTCCCTGCGATGAATTGCGGAATCGAAGCCGAAAGGTCGTTTCGGAGCTCGGCCGAAGCCGGGAGTTCGCCAGCGTGGGCATAGACCCATCGCCGATATCGGAATGGCTGCAGGTCGAGCGTATCGACAGGGTCGAGGGTCGGGTCGCGGTGATGCGCCACCAAGCTACGTGCCGGAATGTCGCCGAGCGTTGCCGCGAGACGAAGCGACGTCGCCGATGGTCGAGGAGTCGTGCGCAACAAGGACCGACCATCCTGTACCCAGCCCAGACCGAGACCGGCCTGAGCATCGATTTCTTCGATATCGAGATCGACGAGACCTTGCTCGAAGAACGTCGCATTCAAGGTCGCATCGTTGCAGATGTAAGCAAGCAGCCGAAACATTTAGGTACTCCTTTGGCCTTCTGTATCGCGCAATTCTACCGGGGCGAACCCCACTACTAGATCAACATGTCGGTCGTCCTCATCTCTTCCATGCACGTTCGATTCGGTCATCTTGACCTGTCGACCGGGCCATGGTGGGGTGCGCCCATCGCTAGATCGGCGCATAAATCCCCTTCACGGATCATCATCGCATGAGTCTCCCCGCACTTCACGAACTCGACGGAATCGTCGTCGACATCGAGGGTACGACCACGCCCATCTCGTTCGTCTACGAGGTCCTCTTCCCGTTTGCCCGCCAACACTTGGGGGCCTGGCTCGAAGCGAACATTGCAACGGCGAAGGGAACTTCAATCTTGGAAGAGTTCCGAGCACTCGCCGTAGCGGACAAAGAAGACGGCCGGACTATTCCAGACTTGAGCGAAGGTCCTGGGTTGGCCGAGCGCGTCGCCGGGTACGCGCTGCAGCAGATGGACTCCGACCGCAAGACCACCGCGCTCAAGATGCTCCAAGGCGAAGTCTGGATCAGCGGATACGAGTCTGGAGAACTGCAGGGGGTCGTCTGGTCCGATGTGGTCGAAGCATTCAAGCGCTGGGAAGCTGCCGACGTCTCGATCTGGGTCTACTCATCAGGAAGTATTGCCGCTCAAAAGCTCTTGTTCGGCAACAGCGACCACGGGAACCTGCTGACCTGGGTCGACGGCCACTTCGACACGACGACCGGGCCTAAGAAGGAGGCCGCCAGCTACCGCGCAATCGCGGACGAGATCGGCTCGCCCCCTGGAAGGCTGCTCTTCGCAACGGACAACCTCGACGAGGCCGTCGCGGCGGACGAAGCTGGTTGGGCAGTTGTAGTCCTGCGTCGGCCGGGAAATCCCGACATCGACGCTCATGAATTCGTCGAAGCTGCGAAGTTCGACGAACTTCCCTGATCTCTACTCGCTCGCTGGAGCTTCGGATCCGGGTTTCGCGGGCTCCGCCGGTTTCTCCGATTCGGCAGGCTTTTCGGCTTCTGCAGGCTTTTCGGCTTCCGCGGGCTTCTCGGCTTCCGCGGGCTTTTCGGCTTCGGCCGGCTTTTCGGCTTCGGCCGGCTTCTCGGCTTCGGCAGGCTGCTCCGGTTCGACTGGAGTATCTGCTCCGGGTTTCTCGCCGTCAGCTGGTTGTCCGTCGGCGGGCTGCGCCTCTCCGTCGAGTGGTTCTTCGCCTCCGAGTTCGGCTGCTGGAGGTAGACCTTCCTGAGTAGGATGAATCAGGCCGGCTATCTTCGCGCTCAGCCAAGCAGCAGCCGAAGCTGCCCAATTGTCTGCATCCATGTCAGCGGCACCGGTAATGGTCGAGACCGGCCAATGACCATGCTGGGCCATTGCCTTGGAAGCGGGACCGGTGAGCGGCGCGACCAATGCCACGGCGACGATCAACGAGAGCCCCGAAAGCCAGTAGGTGTAGCGGCCACGTTTCGAGGCCAGCAGCGCGACTGCGGGGAGCCCGAGCGTGAAAACGAGCGCAATCACAGCGATGAGCCAGCCCGCCGATACCCACGCGCCCAGGTACGAACCGACGATCCAAGTCGAGATCGCGACGGGCGACAAGAGCAGCGTCCACTTCGCGACCGTGAGAAACATCAAGAGTCCGGTCGACTCACCCTTCTCGACAACCTGAACGCCCTCCTTCTCGGCCTTCTTCTCTGCCTTCTTCTTCTTTTTCTCTTCTTTGCTTTCCTTCGCAGGCTTCTCTTTCGTCGCCTTTGCGATTTCGGCGTTCTTAGGAGGTTCGAGGTCGGCGAACTGTTCTTCGACCGGGTCGGGCTCAGCGGTTTTGGTGGCCGCGGGAGGCTCGTAGTCATCGCCCTCGAGGCCGGCGAGGAATGCTTCGATATCCTCGTCCTCACCGCCAGAATCGGGGGCTGGAGCGGAATCGGCGCGCTTAGAGAGGTCGCCCAAAAGTGCGTCGAGTTCGCCGTCGCTCATTTTGTCATTCGAGTCGGACATCGTGGTTGCCTCATGGAGAGAAAGTAAAGGTGACCCACGCGGCCAGCGGTTTCAAGGGGTGCCGTGGCGAAACTTCTTTGATCCAACGGCTGGTTCGGGGTAATTTATTCGGGGATAAACTAAGTGATGACGCATCAAACCGGTTCGCTCGAGAATACAACTGTGTCTTCAGCGGATTGTTACCAACGGTAAATAAAGTGTCATCCGAACCCATCTGGGGTGTCCGTACGAATGAAAGCTCGCTTCCCACATCCTGGTGAAGTGTTTGAAGAGAAGTACAAGGTCGAGGCAATCCTCGGCAGTGGCGGCTTCGCACGAGTATATCGCGCCGTAGAGCTCGGTCTCGATCGCAAAGTCGCTCTAAAGATTCTTCGACCCCGAATCGACGACGACCAATCGCACAGCGAGCGGGATTCGTATCTCGAGACCGTGATGCAGCGCTTCCAGCGCGAAGCACGCATGCTCTCGCAGTTGCGCGCCTCCAACACCATCACGATGCACCACTACGGCAAGACCGACGGCGGTCTGCTCTACATGGTGCTCGAGTACATCGACGGACTGTCGCTCGCCGAACTCATGCGAGCCGGCAAGCCACTCCCACCCAAGCGAGTAGCAACGATCGTCGAGCAGGTTCTCAAGAGCCTCCACGAAGCACACCTCATGGGGATGCTTCACCGAGACCTCAAGCCTGCGAACATCATGATCTATGAGCACCTGGGCAACCGGGACAACGTCAAGCTGCTCGATTTCGGCATCGCGAAGCTCGTCAAAGACGCAAACGTCGACAAAGACCTCACTGGCGATGGCACCCTCGTCGGAACCCCACGGTACATGGCGCCCGAGCAGATTCGCGGCGAGCGCGATGTGGGCCCAGGCGCCGACGTCTATTCGCTCGGCCTCGTCGCCTACGAACTACTGGTGGGCGAACGCGCCATCGAAGCCGACAGCTCGATTAAGATCATCGGCCGACAGCTCAGCCCAGAGTCGTTCTTCCTGCCGGTCGAAATCGATTGCCCACCCCGACTGCGGCATATCGTCGACAAGATGCTGCAGAAAGACCCCAACATCCGCTACCAGTCCGCGGAAGAGGTCATTCGGGCACTGAGCGACCCCGAGTTGCTCTCCAATGAAATCGCGGAGATCGACGAAATCGCCCTCGCGCCAATCGAAGCGGTCGATGACCTGCTCGCAGGCGACTTCGAGCCGCTCGACCTCGACGACCCATCCGTCGAAGAAGTCGGACCGAGCTCGCTCGAGGTCTCGAAGGCGGCCTATCTCGCGAACCCGGACGTCTCCGTCGAGGAGCCTTTCCCGGGTGACATCGACCCCAGCTACACGGGCGAGGAGTCGATCGACACTTCGTTCTCGGGGCTGACCGCCGACCGACGACGCCCGATCATCCTCGCCGGCGCCGTCTTCCTCGCCTTGGTCTTGTCGCTTCTGGCCCTCGTATTCTTCGGCGGAGACGAAGAAGAGATCGCGCACGCTGAAACCAAGAGTCCGGCCACTACCGCAAGTCAGGAGCCGGACGCGGGCGAAAACACTGGCGCACTTGCGGCGAATGAGGCTCCCGACGCCGGCGAAGAAGCCCCCGATCCCGAATTCATCATGGGCGACCCAGTCCCGATGATGACCGTGATCATGAGTAACCAAGAGGGTGTCGAGGTCTTCATCGACGGCGAGTTGGTCGGCACCGCTCCAGTGGAAGTGGAGCGCTCGACGTTCCCCGCCAACCTCGAAGCCCGTCACAAAGGACGCGTCCAAAAGATGGACATCAAAGAGCCGGTAGACCAGCTCATGATCCCCTTCGCGGCGTACGTCCCACCCGAGCCCAAAGCCGAGCGGCCGAAGTCGAAGCCCAAGAAGAAGAAGTATCGGGCGATCCTTCCCTAGTCGCACCGAATTTGTCGGAACCCTCAAATCATATTACAAAGAAGGAGCAACCACTCCTTCGTACCAGAGACTCGTATGTCCTCGAGGCCACGTTACCTACTGCTCGTGTGTGCCGTGCTCGCATGCTCGATGCTCTTCAGCCCTCAGCCTGCCCAGGCCCAAGATGCGGGCGCTGTGTATGAAAAAGGGATGGACGCCTACTTCGCGGGAGATTACGCCGATGCGATCCTTTCGTTCAAAGAAGCGTACGCCATCGAAGCGAACCCCATCTTCCTGTTCAACATGTCGATCGCCTACGAAAAGGCCGGCAACTACCAGGAAGCACTGAAGGAAGCACAGGCGGCACAAGCAGACGGCAGTCTCCCTCCGGAAGCGGCACAAGTGAACGCTGGCCGTATCCCGTCCCTGTCTACCATCGTGAAATCGAGAGAGGTCGCTGGCCGCGTCAGCGGCAAGGCTCCGTGCCAATCCAACGACCAGTGCCGCGAAGGCTTCACCTGCGACGTCACCTCGAATATGTGCGTTGAAGCTGGTCCTGTTGCCGACAAGAAGGACGGCGGCGACCAGTCAACGGAGCCGTTCCTCGGAGTCCCATTCTCGACCATCGGGTGGATTGGAGCAGGCGCATCGATTGTCGGTGTAGGCCTGCTTGCGACGACTCTCATCGTCGACCTGGGACTCGGTGGAGACATCGAAGAGTACGACGCGCTCTCTGATTCGGATAAACGGACCGCGGCCGGAGAAGCGCTCGCCGAGGACATCGAGGGTCAACAGTCTACCGGACAAGTACTCCTCTACAGTGGTGCCGGGCTCGTCGCGGTCGGCGCCGGGCTCATTGTGTTCGACCTATTCTTCAATGACGGCAACGAGCACATGACCAACGTTGGCGTCGGGGTCTCTCCCGACGGCGCATCAGTTCAGGCGACCTGGCAGTTCTAGTCCAACTTCGTGGACACGAGCGTCAACGCCGTGGACACCTCGACGAATCCAAACGCGCAGGACCTGCACTACGAGCTCCCGACTGGGGGCTCGTCTCGTTTTGAGCCGGGCACGCGCCTTGCGAACTTGTAGGACCGACTTCAATGCAAGGAGGTTCCATGTTCAATTTCAGTCAAGAAATCGTGAAATCCGCCCGCAGCCAGGCGGTGGCCGTGATGCTCTCCATCTTCGGAATTCTGGGCGCGGTCCCAGGTCTCTTTTGGTGTAGCGTCAACATCGATCTGATACAGCGCGGCAACTCAGTCGCCGGCGCGCTTGGCTACATCGGCCTCGCTGGGATGGGCTTCGGCTATGTGGGCCTGTTCCTCGTCCCCTTGTATGCATCGAGTAGGCGGACCTCCGCGGCAGGCTCTATCGTCTTCTGGATGTGCCATGTGATTGCGAATTTCGCGGGTGCCTCCTGGGCGATGCTGGCTCTGGTGTGGGTGGGGAGCCCGTCGTCCCAGCAGGTTGGTGCCGCACTCGGCACCGCCCTCGTCTTCACGGTCTTCGGCTCGCTCTCCGTAGCCTCTCTCGTTCGAGACCTTGCGTCGGTTCTGAAACGACGCCGACCTGCATTGAGTTGATGGAAACTGCAGGCAGAAATGAAAAAGCCGCGCTCCTTTCGGAGCGCGGCTTTTCGACGTTTCGGCCGTGAAGCTTACTCGCCAGCGGCGAGCTCTTCGTCGATCGAGCCGTACTTCTTGACGATGTCTTCCGGAAGTTCGTCGGGCTCTTCGACCATCGACTTGAGTCGCTGGTACTCCGGAGCACCGGTTCCTGCCGGGATGAGTCGTCCCATGATGACGTTCTCTTTGAGTCCGCGGAGGTAGTCGACCTTGGACGACAGCGCGGCCTCGGTGAGCACCTTGGTGGTCTCCTGGAACGACGAAGCGGAGATGAAGCTCTCGGTGGAGAGCGACGCCTTGGTGATGCCGAGGAGCAAGTCCTGAGCAACAGCTGGCTGGCCGCCCTTCTCCATGATCTTCTTGTTCACCTCTTCGAAGATGTGACGCTCGACCTGCTCGTCGGTGAGGAAGTCGGTATCACCCACGTCGACGATGCGGACCTTGCGGAGCATCTGACGCACGATGATCTCGATGTGCTTGTCGTTGATGCGCACACCCTGGAGTCGGTAGACCTCCTGGATCTCGTCCACCATGTACTTGGAGAGTTCCTTGCGGCCTTTGACCTTGAGGATGTCCTCGGGGTCAGCCGAGCCTTCCATGAGCGCCTCGCCCGAACGGACGTGGTCTCCCTCGAGCACGGTGATGTGCTTGCTCTTGGGAATCATGTAGCTCTTCTCGTCACCAACTTCCGGCGTGACGACGACGGTACGCTTGCCTTTGGTTTCGCGGCCGAACGAGACGACACCGTCGATCTCGGAGATGACCGCCTTTTCCTTCGGCTTACGTGCTTCGAACAGCTGGGCAACACGCGGCAGACCACCGGTGATGTCCTTGTTCTTGGTCGTTTCACGAGGAATCTTCGCGAGGATGTCACCAGCTTGGACTTCCTGACCTTCGGCGACGAACAGTGCGGCGCCTGAAGGGAGGAATGCGCTGGAGAGCTGCTTGCCACCTTTCTTGTTCTCGCGAACGACGATGCGAGGACGAAGGCTGGTGTCGCGGCTCTCGACGATGACCTTACGCGAAAGACCGGTGTTGTCATCGACGCGCTCTTCCATGGAGGAGCCTTCGATGACGTCATCGAATTTGACGATACCGGCCTGGTCGGTGAGGACCGGGGTAGCGAAGGGTTCCCACTCTGCGATGAGCGCGTTGCTCTCGATGGAGTCGCCTTCGTTGAAGAACAGACGGGCGCCGTAGACGAGCGGGTAGCGCTCGCGCTCACGGCCCTGCTCGTCGGAGATCGAAACTTCTCCGTTACGAGTCATGACGATGAGGACGTTGCGGCCGCCTTCTTCGCGCTCGACGAACTTCACGTTGTGCAGGTGAACGGTACCGGAGGTACGCGCTTCGTGCGTGGACTGCTCGACTCGGAGCGAACCGACACCACCAATGTGGAAGGTACGCATCGTGAGCTGGGTTCCCGGCTCACCAATCGACTGAGCTGCGATGGTTCCGACGGCTTCACCGACGTTCACCATGCGGCCACGAGCGAGGTCTCGGCCGTAGCAGAGTGCACAGACGCCATCGAGAGTCTGGCAGGTGAGCGCCGAACGAATTCGGATGCGCTCGATACCAGCGTCTTCGATGAGGGCCGCGTTCTCCTCGGTGATCTCCTCGTTTGCGTCCACGAGAATTTCGTCGTTCTGGTCCCAGATGGGCTCCAGCGCGACACGACCGAGGATTCGGTCACTCAGCGGCTCGATGACTTCACCACCCTCGTAGAGTGCGGTGAGGTCGACACCGTCGAGCGTACCGCAATCGTACTTGAGCACGACGCAGTCGTTGGCGACGTCGACCAGACGACGAGTCAGGTAACCCGAGTTTGCCGTCTTGAGGGCGGTATCTGCGAGACCCTTTCGAGCACCGTGCGTCGAGATGAAGTACTCGAGCACCGTAAGGCCTTCACGGAAGTTTGCCGTAATCGGCGTCTCGATAATCTCACCGGACGGCTTGGCCATGAGGCCACGCATTCCGGAGAGCTGACGCATCTGCTGAGCCGAACCACGAGCGCCCGAGTCAGCCATGATGTAGATGGAGTTGAAGGACTGGTCCGTCTCTTCGTTTCCAGCTTTGTCGGTGTAGACCGCGGTCGAAATGTCTTCCGACATCTGGTTGGCGACCTCTTCGGTCGCGTTCGCCCAAATGTCCACGACCTTGTTGTAGCGTTCGCCGTCGGTGATGAGACCTTCGGTGTACTGGCTCTCGATCTCAGCGACTTCGTCGCGAGCACCGTCCACGATCTGCCACTTGGTCGGCGGAATTCGCATGTCGTTGACCGAGATCGAAACGCCAGCAAGCGTCGAGAACTCGTAGCCAATCGTACGAATCGCGTCTGCGAGGAGCACGGTCGCCTTGTTTCCGACTTCGCGGAAGCACTCGTCGATGACCTTACCGAGCGACTTCTTGTCCATGACCTTGTTCACGGCCTTGAACGGAAGCTCTTTCGGCACGACCTCGTAGAAGAGGACGCGGCCAGTGGTGGACTCGACGAGCTTGCCTTCGACGCGCACCTTGATGCGAGCCTGGAGGTGAAGTTCGCCGGCGTCATACGCCATGCGGACTTCGCCCGGGTTCGAGAAGACACCGGAGACTGGAACACCGTTCTCGTCTTCGCGGTACTCGCCTTTCACGAACGGTCGGCGACGCGTCATGTAGTAGCAGCCAAGCACGATATCCTGCGTCGGTCCGATGACCGGGCCGCCGTGTGCAGGCGAAAGGATGTTGTTCGTGCTGAGGAGCAGAACGCGCGTTTCGACCTGAGCTTCGAGCGAGAGCGGAAGGTGAACGGCCATCTGGTCACCGTCGAAGTCGGCGTTGTACGCCGCGCAGACGAGCGGGTGGACCTGAATTGCCTTACCTTCGACCAACACTGGCTCGAACGCCTGGATGCCGAGACGGTGAAGCGTAGGAGCACGGTTCAGGAGCACAGGGTGCTCTTTGATGACCTCGTCCAGGATGTCCCAGACTTCTTCCTTCTGCTTCTCGACCATCTTCTTCGCAGACTTGATGGTCGTGACGTGTCCGCGCTCTTCGAGCTTGTTGTAAATGAACGGCTTGAACAGCTCGAGCGCCATCTTCTTCGGCAGGCCGCACTGGTGCAGCTTGAGCGAAGGACCGATGACGATGACGGAACGACCCGAGTAGTCGACGCGCTTTCCGAGAAGGTTCTGACGGAAGCGGCCTTGCTTGCCCTTGATCATGTCGCTGAGCGACTTGAGCGGGCGGCGGTTTGGGCCGGTGATCGTCTTGCCGCGGCGTCCGTTGTCGAAGAGTGCATCGACCGCTTCCTGAAGCATGCGCTTCTCGTTGCGGATGATGATCTCCGGAGCGTGGAGCTCGAGGAGTCGCTTCAGACGGTTGTTACGGTTGATGACGCGGCGATACAGGTCGTTCAAGTCCGACGTCGCGAATCGTCCGCCGTCGAGCGGAACGAGGGGGCGAAGGTCGGGAGGAAGGACCGGAATCACATCGAGAATCAGCCACTCGGCGAGGTTGCCCGAGTCGCGGACTGCCTCGACGATCTTCAGACGCTTGGCGATGCGCTTCCGCTTGGCGTCCGAGGTTGCCTCTTTCATCTCCGCGCGAAGCTCAGCGCCGATGATGTCCACGTCGAGCTCCGCGAGGAGCTCTTTGATGGCGTCCGCGCCCATCTTGGCTTCGAACGTATCGCCGTACTCGGAGATGTACTCCATGTACTTCTGCTCCGAGAGAACTTCTCCCTGCTGGAGCGGCGTGAGGCCGGGGTCGGTCACGATGTACGCCACGCAGTAGAGAACCTTCTCGAGGTCCTTGAGCGTGATGTCCAAGAGGTTACCGATACGCGACGGGAGGCTCTTGAGGAACCAGATGTGCGCAACCGGAGTCGCCAGGTTGATGTGGCCGAGGCGCTCGCGGCGAACCTTCGACTGAATCACTTCGACGCCGCACTTTTCGCAGACGACGCCGCGGTGCTTCATGCGCTTGTACTTGCCGCAGATGCACTCGTAGTCCTTCACGGGCCCGAAAATCTTGGCGCAGAAGAGGCCGTCGCGCTCGGGCTTGAAGGTTCGGTAGTTGATCGTCTCTGGCTTTTTGACTTCACCGTGCGACCACTCGCGGATCTTGTCCGGCGAAGCGATGCCGACTCGGATGGCCGAGAAGCTCAGGGGATCTTTCGGTTTTTCGAAGAAGCTGAAGATGTCCTTCAATTTATCCTCCGTAGGCGCCTATCGAGGCGCCGTTGGTACGTGATGCGTTTCCTAAGAGTTCCAACCGTCGCTTACGCAACGTTCTCGAGGAGTTCCACGTTCAAGCAGAGTGCGTGGAGCTCTTTGATGAGGACGTTGAAGCTCTCCGGAAGACCCGGGTCGAGACTGAAGTCGCCCTTCACGATTGATTCGTAGATTCGAGTACGACCTTGCACGTCGTCGGACTTCACGGTCAGGAATTCCTGAAGCGTGTAGGCCGCGCCGTAGGCTTCGATCGCCCAAACCTCCATCTCTCCGAGTCGCTGACCGCCGAACTGCGCCTTACCACCGAGCGGCTGCTGGGTGACGAGCGAGTACGGTCCGATCGAACGAGCGTGGATCTTGTCGTCGACGAGGTGGTGCAGCTTGAGAACGTACATGACACCGACGGTGACATCGTTCTCGAAGGCTTCACCGGTACGTCCGTCGAACAGCACCGACTGACCCGAGCGCTCGACACCGGCCTTCTCGAGAAGGTCGCGGATTCGCTCCTCAGGAGCGCCGTCGAACACCGGCGTTGCGATGTGCACGCCGCCAAGCGTGGTCTTCGCGAACTCGTAGACACCGTCTTCGTCGAGGTCCTTGAGGACACTCAACATCTGGTTGTCACCGTCGAACACTTCGTTCAGGTAGCCACGAATCTTTTCAGCGTCGTACGCCGCTTCGAGCATTTCGCCGATGCGGTAGCCGAGGTTCTTGGCAGCCCAGCCGAGGTGCGTCTCGAGGACCTGACCGACGTTCATACGAGACGGAACGCCGAGCGGGTTGAGGACCATGTCGACAGGTCGACCGTCTTCGAGGAACGGCATGTCTTCTTCCGGAAGAATCCGGCTGATGACACCTTTGTTCCCGTGACGACCAGCCATCTTGTCGCCGACCTGAATCTTGCGCTTAATCGCAACGTAGACTTTGACCATCTTGATGACGCCAGGCGAGAGCTCGTCGCCCTTGCGCAGCTTGTCGATCTTCTCGCCGTAGTTCATGCGGATGACCAGAATCTGGTCTTCCACATCGCCGAGGATCTTCATCAGTTTGTCGGACGTGTCGTCGTCGACGACGATGTCAGCCCAGTAGCGACGCGGCACGTCGTTGAGCACCTTGTCGGTGATCTTCGTGCCCGATTCGATGAGAACCTGCTGGGTCTCGTCGACGAGGTTGGCGTCGACTTTCTTGCCCGTCAGGAGGTCACGCATCTTGCGATAGGCAGCGTCGCGGAGGATGCGAATCTCGTCGTTCTGGTCCTTGAGGAGCTTGGCTTCCTCGGCGTCTTCGATCTGCTTGGTACGCTCGTCCTTCTGGACGTCTTCGCGAGCGAAGACTTTCGCACCAATCACGATGCCGTTCGTTCCCGGCGGCATACGAAGCGAGGTGTCGCGGACATCGCCAGCTTTCTCACCGAAGATGGCTCGAAGGAGCTTCTCTTCCGGCGACAGCTGCGTCTCACCCTTCGGCGTAATCTTGCCGACGAGGATGTCGCTCGGGCCAACTTCAGCACCGATGCGAACGATTCCGGATTCGTCGAGCGAGGCGAGCGCCTCTTCACCGACGTTCGGGATGTCGCGGGTAATCTCTTCCTGACCGAGCTTCGTGTCACGAGCGACACACTCGAACTCCTCGATGTGAATCGACGTGTAGACGTCTTCCTTCACGAGGCGTTCCGAGATGAGGATGGAGTCCTCGAAGTTGTAGCCATTCCAAGGCATGAACGCGACGACGATGTTGCGGCCGAGAGCGAGCTCGCCACGTTCGGTCGAAGGACCGTCCGCGATGATCTCTTTTGCCTCGACGCGGTCGCCCACGTTCACGATCGGCTTCTGGTTGATGCAGGTCGCCTGGTTCGAGCGCGAGAACTTCACCAGCTTGTAGATGTCCGGCTTGACGAAGAGTGCGTCCTTCGCCTGGTCGGGACGAACCACGATACGCTCGGCGTCGACGCTTTCGACGATGCCCGGGTTGCGAGCAACGACGGTAACGCCCGAGTCACGAGCGACGGTGCGCTCGATTCCGGTGCCGACGAGCGGCGAGTCCGTGTTGACGAGCGGGACAGCCTGCCGCTGCATGTTCGAGCCCATGAGTGCGCGGTTCGCATCGTCGTTCTCGAGGAACGGGATGAGTCCTGCACCGACCGACACGAGCTGGTTCGGGCTGACGTCCATGAGGGTCACCTCTTCAGGTGCCTTCATGGTCGGGTCGCCCGCTTCACGTGCGGCGACGAGCTCGGCAGTGAACTTGCCGTCGTCATCGAGCGGCGCGTTGGCCTGAGCGATGACGTTGTGCTCCTCTTCGAGCGCCGAGTAGTAGCGCGTCTCTTTGGTCGCGACTCCGTTCTCACAACGGCGGTACGGCGTCTCGATGAAGCCGTAGTCGTTGATTCGAGCGTAGGTCGAGAGCGACGCGATCAGACCGATGTTCGGTCCTTCCGGCGTCTCAATCGGGCAGATACGACCGTAGTGCGTGACGTGAACGTCGCGAACTTCGAAACCTGCGCGGTCGCGAGTCAGACCACCTGGCCCGAGCGCCGAGAGGCGACGCTTGTGCGTGACCTCCGAGAGCGGGTTCGTCTGGTCCATGAACTGCGAGAGCTGGCTCGAACCGAAGTACTCTTTGATGACCGCGCTGACCGGCTTGGCGTTGATGAGGTCATCAGGCATGAGCGTCTCAATCTCTTGCGACATGCTCATGCGCTCTTTGATGCCTCGCTCCATGCGGACCAGACCGATGCGGTACTGGTTCTCGAGGAGCTCACCAACGGTACGCACGCGACGGTTTCCGAGGTGGTCGATGTCGTCGATCGAACCGCGGCCGTTCTTGAGCTCGATGATGTATCCGACCGTCTTGAGGATATCTTCCTCGCGAAGGGTCTGGATCTGCCACGGCTCGAGCTGGTCGCGAACTTCGTCGAGTTCAGCCTGAAGCTTCTCTTTCTTCTTGTCCGAAGCCTCTTCCATCTCGGCGAGCAACTCGCGCTCACGCTCTTCGAGCGGCTCCACCACTTCGCGGTGGAACTTGTAGTTGAGCTTGAGTCGGCCGACCTTCGAGAGGTCGTATCGCTCAGGGTTGAAGAAGAGGTTGTCGAACAGGTTCTGAGCCTGCTCGGCGGTCGGCGGATCGCCTGGGCGAAGCTGCTGGTAGATGCGGAGAATCGCGTCGTCTGGCGTCTCCGTCTTGTCTGCCAGGAGCGTGTTGCGCAGGTACGGCCCCGAGTTGAGGTTGTCGATGAAGAGCACCTCGAACGTGTCGATGCCGCGCGAGACGAGATCCTTGACCTTCTCTTCGGTCAGGTCTTCGTTGCACTCGACGATGACTTCGCCGGTCTCCATGTCGAAGATGTCTTCGGCTGCGACCTTGTCGACGAGCTCGTCGAGCGAGATCGGGATTCGGCTCACTTCGGCTTTGGCAAGCTTGCGAATGCCGCCGCGAGTGAACTTCTTGCCCTTCTTGACGATGGTGTTGCCGTCGGCGTCGTTGACGTCCATCGAGGCCACCTGACCTTGAATGACGTCGAGGTTGACCGATTTGAAGAACTCACCGTCGCCGAGGAAGATCGTCTCGGTCGAGTAGTAGTAGTTCAGCAGTTCTTCGGTCGAGTAGCCGAGGGCGCGCAGCAGGATCGTCGCCGGCATCTTGCGCTTTCGGTCGACGCGGACGTGAAGGATGTCCTTGGCGTCGAATTCGAAGTCGAGCCACGAGCCGCGGTACGGAATCACTCGTGCGGAGTAGAGCAGCTTGCCCGAGGAGTGCTTCTTACCTTTGTCGTGGTCGAAGAAGCAGCCCGGCGAGCGGTGGAGCTGGCTCACGATGACGCGCTCGGTACCGTTCACGATGAACGTACCTTTGTCGGTCATCAACGGAATCTCACCGAAGAACACCTCTTTCTCTTTGACGTCGCGGATCGTGCGCGTCTCGGTGTCTTCGTCGACGTCCCAAATGACGAGACGGATCACGACCTTGACCGGCGCGGCGTACGTCATGTCACGAGCAATGCACTCGCGAATGTCGTACTTCGGCTTCTCGAGGTGGTAACTCACGAACTCGAGCGTCGAGGTCTCGTTGAAGTCTTTGATCGGAAAGACGCTCTTGAACACAGCCTGCAGGCCGATGTCGATGCGTTCATCGATCGGCGTGTTCGACTGCAGGAATTCTTCGTAGGAGCGCTTCTGGATGTCGATCAGGTTGGGAACTTCGGTCACCTGTTCAATGGTGCCGTAGCTCTTTCGGGCCCTGAAGTTCGACTTAATCACCGGATGAGCCATCGTCTCTCCTTAGAGGTGCTAACCCTCCAGCTTCACCGTCACGTGCGTGGTGAGCTGGACAACAAACGCCGCCGAAAATCGGGGGCGTCGAAAATTCGAATGCGACACAAAGTCGCGAATGTATTCGCGGAGCCTGGCGAGGGCTCCCAACAGCAATTCTCAAGCGCGGCGGCGAAGCCGAAGACCGGGCGGAAATCGGCGAGGCGTGGTGAGGGCGGCTGAGCGAATCAAATGGCGATGGGGCGACACGTAGACACGTGCGCCCTGCCATGAATCGCGAAGCACGATCCTCAGTTTCTGATGAGTTTCACCATGTCGGTATTGTTCAACTCGTCCCGGCTTGTTCACCGGATGAGCCGTCGGGATATCGTCCGCCGACTCTTTACCACGCCGCCAAAAGATTCAATTAAGTGACCTGGCCAAGGTCTCTTCAAATTTCGCGCCAATCCTCCGCCCGGATTTTGAGGCGTGTGAACCTAAGGGATGAGACGGAAGGTGTCAACCTGATCAGATATGATTTTAGCTGGCCGCGATCCGCGCCCCGAAGAAGTCGGAGATCTGGCGCAAATCATCAGGGCGATCGTTGGGATCCACCGCGACGAGCGATCCGATGACTTCGCAAAGTTCATCGTCGTCCAACTTCTGCTTCTTTCGTTCCCAAACCGGCGTCGGATCCATCAGCTCGGGGATACCGCCGAACAATCTATCGCCTGTGAACAGCTCGTAGAGGATGGCGCCGGCCGAGAAGAAGTCGACGCGATGGTCATGGTCCTCGGTCATCCACATCTCGGGCGCGGTGTAGCCGACTGCGCCGAGGGAGCCGAGGTCGCTCCCGATGCTGGAGACGTGCGAAACCCGGGCGTGATCGAAATCGACGATTTTGAACGGCGGACCGTCTTCGTCTTTTCGCATGTGAATGCACGCCGGGCCGAGCTCGCGGTGCGTAATCCCTTCTTCGTGAATGAACGAGAGCGCCCGAAGAAGGTGCTGCGCCAGCAAGTTGAGGTCGTACTCCATCGGATCTTCATCGCGGTGTACGGCCTGAATGACGTCGGCGAGGGTGTGGCTGCCAACGTACTCCATGATCAGGTAGACCACATGATGGTCATCGGCGTCGCGATGCACTTCGTAGCCGCGCGCCACATAGGGATTGTCTTCGAGCGACGCGAGCGCTTCCATCTCGCGCATCACCTGCTTCATCAGCTTCGCCATCACCTCGGAGTTCGAGAGTGGATCGAGCCGATACTCCTTCACTCGGACCCTGGAGCGTCCGCGAATCATGGTGTGACGCGCGATGTACTCGGCGTTCGTCCCTTCGGTCTCGAGCTTCGCGATCACCTCGTACTGAGGAAGGATCACTCGATTTCGCGACGGCTTCGCCCAGGGAATCAGGGCGTCGTGAACGGCGGTTCGAAACTCGGGCTCGAGGAATGGACCAGGGCCACGTTCACGAATCCGCTCGATGTCGACAAAGAAATCCCAGACCTCGTCGGGGTCGATCACTTTGGACTGCCGCGGCTCGTCGAGCTTGAGCTGGGCCGCGTAAGGGAGGAAGACCACAGGCTCCACAAACACGTCGTCTGGAAAACTGCCGATCTGCTTCACGAGAAAGTCGCGCAGCGCTTTCGACTTCTGATCGGTGCGAATGAAGGGGTTCTCGACCGGTCCCCACTCGAGAAACCAGCGACGAGGGTTGCCGGTGATGGTGCCCAACCAGCCTTTGATCTCGACTGCGTACAGTCCGTGTTCGCCAATTACGACGGCATCGAATTCGAGCGAGTTGGCTCGGCGCGGGAGCGAAAGCTCGAAGTTTCCGATCACCATGTAATGATCGGGGAGCTTTTCACGAAGGGTACGAATTCCGATGCGTTCGGCTTCGTTTCTCGGCTCTCCGATGCGAATGTACGTAGCCATACAGGTGAGGAGCAGCCGCCCCCGAAATAGATTATGTGAGTCGCGCGAAACGGATTTCGCCACTCGGTGGCATGTCCGTCGCAGCAGTCCGAAAAGGTACATGATGAACTCAGAACAAACAACTCAGGCGGTCCCTCGGATTGCCGTCGTCGGCGCATCGGGAGCGGTTGGGCGCGAGGTCGCTCGTCTCGCGGTGGCCTATGGTTGCGACGTAACTGGCTTGTGCCGCGCAGGAATTGCGCCGGTCGACGAGCCGTGGACGCATGGAGTGGAGTGGACGCGATTCGACTCGACTCGCATGGATGAGTTTCCGATCGACTTTGACGAGTTAGACGCGATCGTCGATGCGAGCCCTATGGCCGTACGTGGGGCAATCGCTCGTCGGGTTTCGATCCGGACGGTCGAGATCGGCTGCGCGAGTGAGATCCAACCGGCAAGTTTACCGGGTAAACACGTGGTTCACCTGATCTCGCCCCCGTTCATCGAGGCGGTGGAGCGGGGTGAGTCGGCGCCGTCGGAGCACGGAATCGCGTTGTCTCACGCGGCGATGGCGGCACTGCGGGCAGCGTTGGAGGAGGACCATGCTGGGATCGTCGATCCATCGCAGGTGGCGATCCTCGGAGACGCAATGTTCCTCCAATGAAAGCCTGCGCTTGCTTTTGCGAAATGGATGTGGCACCACTCCGCGCCCGACCGGTGCGCCGTACTTGCCATCAAATGACTTTTTGTTATGGTGTGCGGCCTTCACCGGGCCCGAATTTTTGGGCATTGGAATGAATGGGATTGGATTGGCCTAAAACACGTAGAGAAAAATGGCACGTTACAGAGGACCGCGACTTCGCATTACACGCCGACTCAACACCGATCTTCCGGGTCTTACCCGCAAGCTCGCTGATCGTCGGCCGTACCCACCCGGCCAGCATGGTCAGGGTCGTCAGCGATTTTCCGAATTCAAGAAGCAGCTCTACGAGAAGCAGAAGCTGCGTTTCAACTACGGCGTGAGTGAGCGACAGCTGCGAAACCTGTTCGTCGAAGCTCAGCGTTCGCGTGACCCGGCTGGTAAGGCGCTTCTTCGCCTTCTCGAGCAGCGTCTCGACAACGTGGTGTTCCGACTTGGTCTCGCACCGACGATTCCGGCAGCTCGCCAGCTCGTCGTGCACGGACACATTCTCGTCGACGGCCGCAAGGTTGACCGCCCGAGCTTCCGCGCCATCGCTGGCCAGGAGATCTCGGTCAAGCCGAAGAGCCGCAACGTCAGCGCGATTCAGGAGTCGATCGCAGCGCCTACGCTGCGCATGCCGAGCTACCTGACGTTCGACGCTGGCACGATGACCGGCAAAGTCACCGCGCTTCCTGAGCGTGAAGACATTCCGGTCAACGTCGAAGAACAGCTCGTGGTCGAGTACTACTCACCGCGTCTCTAAGACGTCGCACAATCCAATCCTCCCAAAAGCGGTGGCGTTTTCGTCACCGCTTTTGGTGTTTCTACGCGCTACCCATTCGGAACCGCCTTTGCTACGGTCTCGCCGATGCCACTGGGAGCACCGATGACTCTTCGAATCCTTTTCATGCTCGCCGTCGCTGCGCTCGTTGGCGCTTGCGCTACTTCGACTCCGGCTCCGGAGACTACTGAAGCTCCGACCGGTAAGGAGCTCGCGTCTTCGGTCGGGGACCGAACCCGGGCTGCCGAGAAGTCGGACAAGACTGGACTGATCATCGCTTCGAGCGAGGACGGAGCCGGGGCCGACTCGAAGGAAGAGGAGCCCGCGGAGACGAAGCCTCAGGTCGACTCTCCCGTGCGATTTCAGGTTACAGCCGAAGGGCTTTCGGACGCCGCTGGTTCGCCATTGACGACGGCACCGGCTCCCACGACGGCCGACGCGCACGCCGAGCTCGCGGCCTCGGCCGGAGTACCCAATTCGAAGGTGGTGGAAGCGCTCGACAAGTTGCGCGAAGCCGGATGGCAGCGCATCTCGTTTGTCGCCGAGGCCCCGAAGCCCGAAAGCACGACGGGCGATGAAGCGCCAAAACAAGCGCCCTCCCCTTCCAAATGAAGCAAGCGCTCCTCTTGAGCGCCTACGACGCGACGAGCCACCGGCGCTGGCGCGAGCAAGTGGTGGAGTTCGTTCCTTTCGATTGGAGGGTCGAGACGCTTCCGCCGCGGCACTTCTCGTGGCGATATCGAGGCAACGCGCTCAGTTTCGGATTGGGCGACCTCCCGGACCAACCATTCGATGTGGTGCTTGCGACGTCGGCTACCAATCTGGCGCCACTTCTGGGCCTGCGACCCAATCTGCGTGCGGCAAACGTGGTCGTCTATTTTCACGAGAATCAGTTCGCGTATCCGAGTCGCACGAGCTCCGGCGTCGATCCGCATCTCGCAATTCAGGAGGTGCTCACGGCCGCAGCGGCCGACCGCGTCGTCTTCAACAGTGAGTGGAACCGCGAGAGCTTCTTCGAAGGCGCTTCGGCCTTCTTGAAGATGATGCCCGACGCTGTGCCAAACGGTGTACTCGAGTCGATTGATGCGAAATCGACGGTCTTGCCCGTACCGGTATCGCCGCCAGAAGCCTCCCACGTTGCCGGCGATGGGCCTCTGCGCCTGGTATGGAATCATCGCTGGGAGCACGACAAGGGTCCTGACGCCCTGCTCGAGATGTGTCGGGGCCTCGCCGAAGTGACCGACCAATGGGAGCTTGCCGTAGTGGGGCAGCGATTCCGGGACGTCCCGAACGCGCTGATTCAACTCGAGTCTGAATTCGCCGACAAGTTGACTCAGTATGGGTGGCTCGAATCGAGGACCGCCTATCTGCAGCTGCTCCAGCGGAGCGACGTCGTCGTCTCGACCGCGGAGCACGAATTCCAGGGTATTGCGGTGATCGAGGCGCTGATGTGCGGCTGTCGCGCGTGGGTTCCAGACGCGCTCGCATACCCGGAGTACGTGCCGAACGATCAGCGGTGGAGCGGCGCTCCCGCCGAAGCGGGTAGAGGTCTGGCGAGGTTTGCGGAGCGAAGGGCTGCGCTGGACGAGCTCGAGGTGCCCGACCTGTCGCGATTCAAACCAGCGTCGCTCGCGGAGAGGTACCGAGAGCTACTCGACGCTTAGAGGAAGTTGTCGTCGTAAATGTCGGCGCCGTGCATCGGTTCGGCTCCAAGTGCGTCGACCGCACTTTGTGCGTTGGACTGTACGCCACGCATGACATCGAGGAACCCGCGCTCCAGCCCGACTGCCACCACGGCGTCTTCGAGAGGCTCGACTCGATCGAGCCCGTCGTGAAGCGGGTCGACCCATTTGCCGTCGATCTTGATGCCGAAATGGAGGTGGTGTCCGGTCGCGCGGCCTGAAGCACCGACGTATCCGATAACTTCACCCTTCACGACTTCGTCGCCGTTACGCAGCCCTCGTTCGAATCGCGAGAGGTGGGCGTAGTGCGACGAGAATCCGTCGTGTTCGATCACGACGGCGCGCCCGGCAGCGCCGAGCCATCCTCGATGCTTCACGGTGCCATCTTGAACCGCGAGAATTGGGGTCCCACGAGGTGCGGCGAAATCGACTCCGCGATGCGGACGCCAACGGTGCAACACCGGGTGGAATCGAGGTCCAAAGCGACTGGAAACGTAGACCAGGTCTGCCGCAGGCTGCGGAGCTTGCTCTTCGCGTTCCTGAGCCATCTCGACGAGGCGATCGGCCACCTTGAAGGGCCCCGCCTCCATTCGCTGCGCCCAAGAACGCTCCGACATCCATCTAAGAACGTCGACCGTCGTGTGACGAGTCTGCATCATCCCAGACTCGATCGAACGCCACGGATGTTCCTTCTGAAGAAATGGCGAAGGCTCGACCGGCTCGATCCCGATCGTCGCGTGACCGTGCAGCGTGGCTGCCGGCAAAACGAACGAAATCAGGAGGATGGCGAGAATCCAGCGCTTCATCAGAGAAGAGACTTCCAAAAATAGTTCACACAATCGGGTCCGCCGTTCTACCTTGCGAGGGCCGAGAATGCAAAAAACCCCGACGAGGATGAAGTATGACAATCGAACGCGGGCGCGAAGTTGGAAAAAAATGGCGGAGTGGATCCCTCGCGGAGGAGCTCGAACCATTTGACCGATTCAAGATGACCGGGACGGGATGGGACCGACCATCACTGCATCTCGAGGATGTCTCCGCGATTCCGGGTGTAAATGTGATTCCTGGCGTGGAGCAGTATCAGCACCGAGCGAGAGTGCGCGCGTCCGACCGGGATCTCTTCGCGGCCGTGAGCCCGATTCCCGACGGCTACGAGGAGTATTGCACCTCGCTCGGCCTGGGCTCGCCCGACCTGGTCTTGGCTAGCCCGACCGACTCGCCGATGGCTGTAACGAAGGCCTGCCTCGCTGGTGATGCGCTGGAGAGCCTTCGCGAATGGGCACGCACGGCGCGTTCGATCTACCTGCATCCGTACATGTCGATCGCCGAGGTTTGGGAGCTCGCCGACGTGTTGGCCGCCGAGGAAGGCGTGGAGGTTCAGGTGGTTGGCCCTCCGCCGCCCACGCTGTGGATCGCGAACGATAAGGCGTCGCTCCACCGCATCATCAGTGAAGTTTGTGGGGAGGAGTGGCTCGTCGAGACGCACGCCTCGAACGACCCGAAGGCCATCGTGACCAAGCTGCGAGGGCTTGCCGAGAAATTCGACCGGGTCGGACTCAAACGAACGCGTTGTGCTTCGGCGATGGGCAACCGGGTCTACAAGTCGGCGGACCTGCTTGGCCTGAGCGACGGCGATTTCACCAACCTCCTCGAGCGTTTCGCCGAGCAGACGGGGTGGACCGAGGGCGAGGAGTTGCTCGCGGTGGAGTGGGTGGATGCGGTGGCGTCACCATCGACCCAGGTCTGGATCCCCGCGCTTGGCTCCGACCCGATTGTCGAGGGTGTGTACGAGCAGATCTTGGAAGGGGACGAACAGGTCTTCGTCGGTTCACGCCCTTCGACATTGAGCGACGAGGTCAATGGAGCAATCGCGGAGTCCTCCCGGGCGATCAGCGCCGCCTTCCAAGAACTCGGGTACTCCGGTCGCTGTTCGTTCGATTTCATCGTCGCGAAAGGGGAACCGCGCGCGTACTTCACCGAATGCAACGGCCGATGGGGCGGAACGAGCACTCCGATGCATCTGGCCGACCGCCTCTTCACGACTCGCCCGCACTATGTTGCGCAGGACTGGCAACATGAAGCGCTCGAAGGGATGACGTTCCAACAGTTGCACGACGCGTTGGAGGAGCACCTGTGGCTTCCAGATCGTCCGGATGGCCGATTCGTGCTCTACAATGTCGGGCCACTCGCGAACGACGGGAAGTTCGACGTCATCTCAATCGGCGACTCGCCAGACGAAGCATGGGCGGGAACCCAAGAGGTGCTCCCAAAGCTGCTGTTGGGCTAGTAGATTGGCCGGCCGTCGACCCACTTCGAGTGAGGGGACCTCGCAACTCGTGCGATGAACCACGCGTGCAGGACGAGGATGACGACGCCTCCGATCTCACGACCGACTTCGCTATCGCCGATGATCGGGAGGCCTTCGTTGGCCAAGATCAATCCGCCCACCGCGATTGCAACGACCGCCTCGAAGAGCACGAAACCGATGCCAACCGGCCACTTCACGGTCCATACCGAAAGCGCTGCCGCGTAGATGTAGAGCGGAACCCACACGAATGGGTCGGTATCGTTGTACTGGACGCCCGCCATCAGCACGAAGAGTGCGGCGCACATCCAGAGACCAATCTTGGCTAGCAGGCTCATCCGGTCACCTTGCGAAGCGTGATTGGGATCGACTTGGAGGTCGGCGTGCGGCTTCGGTCGGCGTACGAGTCGATCGGCACGAGGACATTGGTCTCGGGGAAGTACGTGACCGCGCACTTGCGCGGCACATCGTAGGAAACGACCCGGAAACGCTCGGCAACTCGGGATTGGTCGGGGTGCCCCACGAGGTCGACGAAGTCGCCGTCTTGGAGCCCCTGTTCGGCCAGGTCGTCGGCGTGCAGAAAGACCACGCGTCGACCGCCCTTGATTCCGCGATATCGATCGTCGAGCCCGTAGATCGTCGTGTTGTACTGATCGTGGCTGCGCACGGTCATCATCATGAATCCACCGGCCGGCAGGTCATGCTGCGGAACGGGATGAACAGTGAACTTGGCGAGTCCCGTATCGGTCGGGAACTCGCCGATACGCGGACCGTTTGGCAGCGCGAACCCCCCGGGTACTCGAACTCGTTCGTTGTAATCATCGAAGCCGGGAATGCAGGCCTCGATGGCATCTCGAATCGAGTCGTAGTCGGAGGCCATCGCGAGCCAGTCTACCGGGTGGTCTTCTCCCAGCGTGGCGACCGCCATGCGCGCCACAATCGTCGGTTCGCTCAGTAGTGCATCCGATGCCGGTTTGAGTCGGCCGCGCGAAGTATGAACGATGCCCATCGAGTTCTCGACGGTGACGAACTGCGCGCCGTCAGCCTGCATGTCGAGCTCGGTTCGGCCGAGGCAGGGCAGGATGAGTGCACGTTCGCCGTGGACCAGGTGCGACCGGTTGAGCTTGGTCGAAACGTGCACGGTCAGTGCGCAGTTCCGCATCGCCTGAGCGGTGTAGAGCGTGTCGGGCGTCGCCGACAAGAAGTTCCCGCCCATACCGAAGAAAACTCGCGCTTCGCCGGAGTGCATCGCCTCGATCGCAGCGACCGTGTCGGTGCCGTGTTCACGGGGCGGCGTAATTCCGAACACGGATTCGAGAGCATCGAGCAGCGATTCTGGTGGGCGCTCGACGATGCCAACCGTGCGGTCACCTTGAACGTTGGAATGCCCTCGCACCGGACACGCGCCAGCACCAGGCCGCCCGATATTGCCCCCGAGGAGAAGGAAATTCACGACCGACTGAATGTTGGCGACGCCGTTCTTGTGCTGCGTCAGCCCCATCGCCCAGCAGACGATGACCCCATCGGCATCGGCGGCGATATCGGCGGCCCGCACGATGTCGGCTTTTACGATGCCGCTCGCCTCTACGATTTCGTCCCACGTGGTCGCTTCGATGTCTGCGACGAAGGCGTCGAAACCCTCGGTCTTCTGCTCGATGAAAGACTCGTCGAGTTCGCCTCGCTCGAGTGTGGCTTTGCAGAGTCCCTTTAAGAGCGCGACGTCGCCGTTCAGCCGGACTTGCAGGTACAGATCGGTCAGCTCGGTGCTCGCACCGAGCAATGCGCTGACCTCTTGTGGGTGCCCGAAGCGAAGCAATCCCGACTCGCGAAGCGGGTTCACGGTCACGATCGTCGCGCCTGCGCGCTTGGCCTCCTGCAGGGCCGTCAGCATGCGAGGGTGGTTCGTGCCCGGGTTCTGGCCAATCACGAAGATGGCCCCGGCGCGCTCGAAGTCCTCGAGCAACACAGTTCCCTTGCCGATGCCGATGACCTCGCCCAAGCCGACACCGCTCGACTCGTGGCACATGTTCGAACAGTCCGGCATGTTGTTGGTGCCGAACGAGCGGGCGAACAATTGGTAGAGGAAGGCGGCTTCGTTGCTCGTCCTGCCCGAGGTGTAGAAGATGGCCTCGTCGGGCGAGGAGCACGCGTTCAGCTCGTCGGCGATGACCAGGAATGCTTCGTCCCAGGTTGCTTCTCGGTAGTGGTCGGCGCCCGGTTCCAAAAGCATGGGGTGAGTCAGTCGGCCCTGGGCGTTGAGCCAGTAGTCGGACTGCTCCTCCAACTCGGCGATGCTGTGCTGCTCGAAGAAGGCGGGCGTGACGCGCTCGACCGTTGCTTCGTCGGCGACGGCCTTGGCCCCATTCTCACAGAACTCGACGACCGACCGCTTGAGTGGGTCAGGCCACGCGCAGCCGGGACAGTCGAACCCATCAGTTTGATTGATCTTGAGCAGCGTTTGGAACGTTCTCCGGACGCCCATCTTTCCGATGGCGTGGCGCATCGTCGAGGTTACGGCTGGTAGACCTCCGGCCTTGTTTGGGGGCGTCCCTTTCGCGACGGCGTCGCGGGATTCCATTGGGACGAGAGCACCATCGAGTTCATCGGGCATTCGGAGCCAAGCACGTTAGGACACTGGAGTTTCTTTGTTCGACACTGCAAAGCGTAGTACCATACCGCCAACTCCTGCAATCGACACGATATGTCTACACGATCAGCCTTTTGGGTCGCGCTCGTCCTCCTTGTTTCGAGCGCATGCAGCTTCGAATCGGACCTCGTTTCCGACGTCACCTGTTCGTCAGGCGACACGCGTGCCGACGGCGCGCAGTGCATCGGCGGATATTGGGTTGGCGGCGATCTCGACGCCGACATCGACCCAGATGGTGGCGACGAAGTGGACATGAACGTCGAGACCGACGCTGGCGGCGACGCGGGCTGCACGGCCGAGGACGACCAGACATTCTGCGCACGCGTCGGATTCAATTGTGGTGTCGTGGAAGCCGTCGACAACTGCGGCGACAATCGACAGACGAACTGCGGCGCATGCGACCCGGGTGAGAGCTGCGACGACAACGTGTGCTCGTGTGAACCAGAAGATGACGTCGCGTTCTGTACGCGTTTGAGCAAAGACTGCGGCATGGTCACCGACAACGACAACTGCGGCATGGAGCGGACGGCCGACTGCGGGAGCTGCCAGGGCAACGAGACCTGCGGCGAGCAGGCGCCAAACGTCTGTGGATGCCCCTGCAACATTGGCGGAACCTGCTACCCGGAAGGCGCAGTGAACCCGGATAACCAGTGCGAAGTATGCGACACTGGAGAGAGCACCACCGATTGGACTCTCGACGTCGGGCGCTCCTGCAACGACGGCGACCTGTGTACCGAGAACGACGTTTGCGCCGGAAACGGCACCTGCTCCGGCTCGCCCAAGAACTGCTCGGGCCAGGACGGCGAATGCCGCACCGGCATGTGTGACGCCTCAACCGGAATGTGTTTCGGCATGGCTGAAACCGGCACCTCATGCGCCGACGACGGCGTCTCGTGCACCGACGACGTCTGCAACGCCGGAACGTGCGAACACAATCTGGCGGCGAATTTCTGCCTCATCTCGGTGACCGGAACTCCGACCTGCTTCTCGGCAAACACGTCGAACCCGAACAACGGCTGCGAAGCCTGCAAGCCAGGCACCTCGACCACGAACTGGTCGGTCGACAACGCCGGCACGTGCAGTGACGGGCTCAGCTGCACGACCGACACATGCAACGCTGGCACCTGCCAATCCACCGTATCGGCGGGTCGGTGCCTCATCGGCGGAACCTGCTTCAACAATGGGCAGACCAACCCGAACGACGCGTGCGAAGAGTGCAACTCTTCAGCCGACGACAGCGACTGGGTCGTCGGGTCCAACTGCTGCTCGATCGGCGGAACCAACTACGCCGACGGCACGCAGAACCCCACCAACGACTGTCAGCAGTGTGCGACCGCAAACGACGTGAACGACTGGAGTCCAGTCGGCGTCGGCACGGCATGCTGCCCCGGTGAGGGCGGAACCTGGGCGTGCAACTCGATGGAAATCTGCGAGAAGTCCAACGGAACCACGATGATGTGCGCTCCGTAACGACTCATTTTCAGACGTAACGATTGAAGGCGGCATCGCGCACGAATCCATAGAGCGCGATGCCGTTTGTCTTTGCGACTTCGATCGCGAGGGATGACGGCGCGCCAACCGCGACGACCGCACCAACTCGCGCCATCAGCGCCTTCTGAAGAAGCTCGAAGCTCGCGCGCCCACTCAGAACCACCGCGTGGCCGGCACACGATGCACCGCGCATCACTCGGCGGCCTACCAGTTTGTCCATCGCGTTGTGGCGCCCGACGTCCTCCGCGACATCTACGATCTCTCCGCCCGGGGTCATGAGCCCCGCACCATGCGTGCCGCCGGTGCTCCCGAAAAGCTCCTGAAGCTCACGAAGCGAATCTGGGGCGGCCGAGACCACCTGGCTTTCGAGCGCGAGCGTCTGCACAGGGTCCGCTTTCATAGCGAGCGCCTCGAGGCTCGTTTTCCCACAAACACCGCAGCTCGAGGTCGTGTAGAAGTTGCGCTGCAATTTCTGAAAATCGACCTTCACGTCTTCGGCAAGGCGAACGTTGACGACGTTGGGGTTGGCGCCGTCATCACAGTGCGCGACGGACGCCACGTCAGCCCCTGACGCGATGATGCCTTCGCCGAACAGAAAGCCGACGGCGAGCGCTTCGTCGTCGCCGGGAGTGCGCATGGTGATTGAGATCGGGCGGGTCTGCCGGCGTCCCAGAATCACCGACTCGATGCGAATCTCGAGCGGTTCTTCGACGGCGACCGCGTCGGTCACCTCATGTCCGGAGCGCCGAAGCTCGACGTGCCGTATCGGAGAGCGTCGCTCGAGGTAGTCGAGTGCTTTCTCGGCGGTATTCGCCCGCACCAAGCCTGCCCATCCTGTCGGCGGCTGGAGCGCCACAGCGTGTTCTTCGAGCGCTCCTTGGACACTTCTGCGATCGCCGCTCAGACGGCTTTCGATCGCTTCAGCGAGCTCGGGCCGCCAGACCGCGAGGTCACCGCTCCAATATTCGTCTCGAAACGCAGCCGCCGGAGACGACTTCAGCTGGTCGAACAGATTCGACACCCATGCCGAGTGCACGCCAAGTACGTCGCATCCAATGGTGAGCGCGGCGCTCGAAGATCTTCGGGCGTCGGCGAGTGCTGCGCTGATACCAGCGAGGGGCCCCAATCCAGGCTGGTCGTCGAACACGTTTCGAAAGCCGGAAACCGCAAATTCTGGGGCGGAGCGAACTACCACGACTTCGTCGACTTCCTGTCGGACGGATCGGGCGACGACATCGACCATTCGCATGCCGTGTGGGGCGAAGAGCGCCTTGTCCGATCCGAACCGCGAGTTCTCGCCGCCCGCGAGGATGTAGGCAATTCGACGTGTCGTTGG
This sequence comes from uncultured Bradymonadales bacterium, assembly GCA_964384605.1. GTDB lineage: Bacteria > Myxococcota_A > Bradymonadia > Bradymonadales > Bradymonadaceae > CAYLMO01. The sequence goes on from CAYLMO010000009.1 coordinate 112,484, forward strand.
CATAGCGAATCTCAAGCTGTGACGATCGTGTGACAAACCACCCATGACCTTGCAACGCATTGGGCGAGACGATAATCCTCGCCACGACCAAAAGCCTCAACCTTTTAGCGATCACCTCTAATCGAGAGCGGAATCGAAATGAAAAACATGAAGCTGTGGAAGGGTCTTGCCCTGAGCGCCTGCGTGGCGTTGGCGGCCGTTGCCTGTGGCGACGACGACCCATCGAAAGAGACCAATAATACGAACGTCACGACGAACAATTCGACGTCGAACAACATGACGACGAATAACACGACGGCGAACAACGACCTTTGCGCGATGGTGGATTGCGCGGCGAACCTGCCCGCTCCGACGTGCGATGGCGATGTTGCAGTGACGTCGACGTCGACCGGATGTGACCCTGAGACGGGCATGTGCGGATTCGACGAGAACCGCGAAGACTGCGCGGCGAACGGTGAGACCTGCTCCGACGGCCAGTGCGTCGTCGCTGACCTCTGCTTCGAGGTGACTTGCGACACGCCGGAGCCGAGCTGCAACGGCGATACGGCCATCGTCCCTGGTGCCGAGTCCTGCAACCCAGCAAACGGGATGTGCGAGCCAGATCAGCCCGCACAGACGACCGATTGCGCCGCGAACAACCAGATCTGCGTCGACGGAGCATGTGTCGACGACACCGGCCCTTGCGCGGGCGTTTCGTGCGACCAGCCGGCTGACGGCTGCGACGGACAAGACCTCGTGACCTACAGCGGCGCTGGCGTCTGCGACATGGCGACCGGCGACTGCGACTTTACGGCAGTCGAAACCCGCACCGACTGCACCGCGACGGGCGAGATTTGCCTCGCTGGCGCATGCGCTGCCGACAACGACACCTCCGTTTCGGCTGGCGACCTCGTCATCACGGAGTACATGCAGAACCCGGCAGCGGTTTCCGACAACGATGGCGAGTGGTTCGAAATTTACAACGCAACCCCCCGGACGCTCGACATCAACGGTCTCATTCTCGACGACGGCGCAAATCAGCTGACCATCGCTGGCGCGGCAAACGTTGCTGGATTCAGCTACGTGCTCGTTGCGAAGAACGCTGACAACGCGACCAATGGCGGACTTCCGCCGGTGGACATCGAGTTCTCGAACATCAGCCTCGCGAACGGCGACGACACGATCACGATCTACGCCTCGAACGGCACCGACATCATCGACCAGGTCGCCTACGACAACGGCGCGACGTTCCCTGATGGAAACGGCGTTTCCGGTCAGTTCGGCGCAGAGTTCGACGTGACATCCGACGACAACGCAGATGGCTCGTTCTGGTGCCCATCGCGTCGTACGGTGTACGGCGCCGGCGACTTCGGAACCCCGGCCGCACCCAACGAAGTTTGCCTCCCCGCAGCAGTGACTCGAACCGTCTACGACCTGCAAGACGAGAACGCAGCTGACCACCCCGTGTTCGGTACGCGCGTCAACGTTGTCGACGTGATCATCTCCGCAACCGACGGCGGCGACCACCTGTTCGTTCAGGAAGCCAACGGCGGCCAGTACAGCGGTATCTTCGTGGCGACCGATAGCGTCGACATCAGCACCTTCGCAGTCGGCGACGTCGTCGACATCGACGGATTCTACAGCGAAGGTTCCGGTACCGAGACGACCGGAACGTCGATGATCGAAGCGCTCAGCGTGACCTCGAAGAACATGACCGGAAACGTGATGCCAGAAGTCCTCACCACCGAGGAACTCTCCACCGAAGCTGGCGCGGAGCCTTGGGAAGGCGTGCTGGTTCAGGTCCTGGAGCCTGGCGTGACCGACGGAAGCCTCAGCTTCGGCGAGTTCAGCATCGACGCGAACCTGCTCGTCGACGACCTTCTGTACGACTACGACACGAACGTCGGCGACCCAGCCAACTGCTGGATCTTCTCGCAGCTCACCGGTCCGCTCGACTACCGCTTCGGTGGATTCAAGATCGTTCCGCGTGACGCAAACGACTTCGTGACCGCGGATACGACGCTCACCAGCTCGGGCGCCGTCGGAGTCTCGACCGTGGGAGCAGGCGGAAACAGCTTCACGCCTGGCAACATCTGCGTCGATTCGGGCGCCACGGTGACGTGGACCTGGGCAGGCGGATTCCACGACGTCGAGTCGCGTGACGCCGGAACCAACACGCCGTCGGCCACCAAGGCCCTCGATTCGCAGGACCTTCAGATGGCAGGTGATGCGTTCGCGTTCACGTTCAACGACGCTGGTTCGTACCACTACCTCTGCTCGTACCACCCGACCGCAATGACCGGTCAGGTCATCGTGCTCGAGTAGATTCAGCACAGAAGCTGATGATGGGGCCGCGCTCAGTCTGAGCGCGGCCCTTCTGTTTCTTGTGCGATGACTTCGTTGAGTTCCGCGCCGAAGAGGTAGGCGAGCGCGGTGAAGAACACCCAGGTCATGAAGACGACGAGCGACCCGGCCGCGCCGTAGGCCGACGCTACCGAAGCGTAAGAAAGGTAGAGCCCTAGAGCCCACTTCACGGCAAAGAAAGACGCCCCCATGAAGAGCGCGCCCGGAATCACCTTCCGCCACGGCAGATGGTAACGGGGCAGGATGCGGTACGTGATCGCTGTCATCACCGCGACCGCACCGAGCGTGACCACGAGGTCGATCGGAGTGGCGAGTGCGTCCCAAATCGGCATCGCGCCCGAAAAGGAACGCACCATGACGCGTGCGCTGAGCGTGATGAACGCGAGGGCGATGAACATTCCACCGAGCGCGAACAGACCCGCGATGGAAAGCGCTCGCTCGAGGACGAACGCCATGAACGCGCCAGGCTCTTCAGCGTCGTCCGGCCCCTTCGAAATCACGTTGAGCGCTCGTCGAAGCTGCACGAAGAAATTGTGCGCTCCGTAAATCACGACGATTGCACCGAGAATACCGGCAATGATTCCGCCCTCGGCTGCCTGAGCAGCCAAGACACCCTGTTCGACGAGCTCCGCGACTTCGGGGCCGACGTACGAGTCGATCTGCTCCACGATGAGGCCCTGTGCGGCCTGTTCACCGAGGAAAACGCTCGAAACACCAATCGCAAAAACCAACAAGGGAGCGAGGCTGAAGAGTGCGTAGAACGATAGGCCGGCCCCAAGCAATGTGGCATTGTCTGCCGAGAACCGCTTGATCGTCGTGCCCAGAATTTGGAATGTTTTTGCCACGAAGTGTGTACCTCCAGCGACCAACCTTTACACGAGTCGGACCGATTCCAAATTTCATCTCCCATCTGATTGCCGCATTCTTGCTGGTCGTCCTCACGTTGTTCGCCGGCAATCCCGCTGTCGCGAGTGAACCTTGGGCAGCAACGGGCGCCGTCGAAAACGGAGACCCGAGGGTCGAAGTCGAGCTTCTGTTCGATGCCTCCACCGCGCAGCCCGGCGACGAGATCGCGGTGGGCGCGAGATTCGTCATCGACCCCGAGTGGCACGTCTACTGGCGGAACAGCGGCGAGTCCGGTCTGTCGACCGAGTTCACGGTCGATGCAGGGCTCGTCGAGCCCGGCCCGATGTACTGGCCCGCACCCCAACTATTCGTCGACAAGAGCGGTGAAGTAGCCACATTCGGGTACGCCGACGAGGTGATGTTCACCCGAACCGCCAAAGTCCCCGCCGATGCTGAAGGGCAAATCGAGGTGGTCGCCACCGTCGACTACCTGGCCTGCAAGGTGGACTGCATCCCTGGGCGACACGAGCTCAAACGAGTCCTCCAGATCGGGGAGCGGAAGCCGACTCCACTTCCGGAGAACCTGCTGAATCGAGCACCGTTGACGACCGAACAGGCGGGGCTCGAGGCAGAGGTGGCCTACTCGCGCTCGGACGTGCGCCCCGGCGAGACCTTTACGGCAACGCTGGCGCTGAGCGCGGACGATGCCGATAGAGCGTTCGTCCCCACGGCGGCGGCCAAGCGATTCACTTTCATTCCAGACGTCACACCCGGCTTCGAGTGGAAGACCTTGAACGTCGAACAGGTCGACGGGGCCTCGGTATTGACCGTCGAGGGGCGTGCAAGCCGCGACGGTTTCGAGGGCGAATGTGCGCTCGCTGGCGTCGTCTGGGTGGGCAAAACCGAGACGGTACCAGTCGCGATTCGCGCCGCCCTCCCCTGCTCGAACGAGCCACGTGCCGAGACGCCGCCGGCGACCTCGACCGCCAGCGCGCCTGAGCCCAAGTCGCCAGCCGAGCCGCTCGGACTCGCTTACGTCCTCCTCCTGGCGCTCCTCGGCGGAATGATTCTCAACCTGATGCCGTGCGTGTTCCCCGTGCTCGCCGTGAAGGTGTTCTCGTTCGTGAAGCTGGCGCACGAGAATCAGTCGAACGTCTTTCGCCACTCGGGCGCCTACACCGCCGGCATTGTGGCGACGATGATGGCGCTCGCGGGTGCCGTGGTTGGTCTGAAAGCGGCGGGCACCGAGGTCGGCTGGGGCTTTCAGTTCCAGGAACCCCTCTTCATCGCCGCTCTGGCAGCAGCGCTCGTGCTCTTCGCGCTGAACCTGTTCGGCGTGTTCGAAGTTACCCTCGGCAGCGGCGGAATCGACGCGGTGCGCGAGGCAGAGTACGGGCTGCGTCGATCCTTTGGAGAAGGTGTGCTGGCGGTCGTGCTCGCGACCCCATGTTCGGCGCCGTTTCTGGGCACGGCCGTGGGATTTGCGTTCGGGGCCGATGCATTCACGATCTTTGCGGTGTTCTTCGCGCTCGGAATCGGTCTGGCACTGCCGTTCGCGATACTCACGGCAGTTCCGTCGTGGGCCAAGCTGCTGCCCAAACCGGGCGCTTGGATGCTCACCTTCAAGCAGGTGCTCGGATTCGCCCTCCTCGCGACGTGCGTCTGGCTGGTTTGGGTGCTCGGACAGAGCGTCGGAAGTGGCGCCGTCGCGTCGCTATTGGCCTTCCTCTTGTCGATTGGATTTGCCGCGTGGGCGTGGGGCAAGGTCCAGTGGACGCAAGGCGCCAAGAAGTGGCTCGTAGCCGCTGTCGTGCTGGCTACTGTGGCAACGACCGGTTGGTTCACGCTCGATTTTCCGGAGCCAACGGCAGCCTTGGAACGAGAGACCCCTTCGGGAGTACGAGCAGGTCCGTCGACCTGGGACAAGTACGACCCCGAGCGCGTCAGGGCTGATGTCGAAGCGGGCGACATTGTGTTCGTCGACTTCACCGCCGACTGGTGCATCACGTGCAAGGTCAATGAACGCGGGGTGCTGAGCTCCGACGAGACGCTGGCGATGTTCGACGAACGCGGCGTGAAGACCTACGTCGCCGACTGGACGCGCAAAGACGACAAGATTCGCGCGATTCTCGCCGAGCACGGAAAAGCAGGAGTGCCGATGTACCTGCTCTACCGGCCCGGAGCCCCCGATTCGCCCGAAGTTCTTCCCGAACTACTCACTGAATCGACCTTGCGCGACGCACTCGACCGCGCCTCAAATTGATCGATCGGCCCCGAATTTGGTACACACTGGGCCGCACCGGAGAGAACTCCACCCAACTTCACGCGAAGGATGCGCAATGAAGAAACGAATCACGATGTTGCTCGCACTCATGCTGGCTGGCTCGCTTGGCCTTACCGCATGCGAGAACAAAGAAGCTGCTGAGGGCGAAGGCGCCGAAGCCGTCGCCGCCGCAGAAACTGCCGAAGGCGAAGCTGAGGCCGCCGAAGGCGAAACCGAAGCCGCAGAAGGCGAAGAAGGCGCCGCAGCCGCAGAGGGCGAGGCAGCCGAAGAAGTTGCCACCGCGACCGTCGGCAAGCCGGCCCCCGATTTCGAACTCACCGACGAATCGGGCAACACCCACAAGCTGAGCGACTACAAAGGCAAAATCGTCGTGCTCGAGTGGACGAACCCGACGTGCCCCTACGTCGAGCGTCACTACCAGAACGACACGATGCAAAAGACGCTCGAGAAGGCCGGCGACGACAAGATCGCCTGGCTTGCCGTTGACTCCTCCAACTTCGTGAAGCCAGAAGAGTCGAAGAAGTGGAAGGAAGAAGAAGGGTTCACCTACCCGGTTCTTCAAGACGCATCGGGCGCGACCGGCCGCGCATACGGCGCGAAGACCACCCCTCACATGTTCGTGATCGACGCCGAAGGTACCGTCGCGTACTCGGGCGCAATCGATAACGACGACCGCGGCAAGATGAAGCCGGAAGAGCGCGAGAACTACGTCGAGAAGGCCGTCAACAACCTCGTCGAAGGCAAAGCTGTCGAGACGAGCGAGACCAAGCCGTACGGCTGCTCCGTGAAGTACAGCAGCTGATTCGAATCCAAAGAATGCCAGAAGGCCCCGGTGCAGGTGCACGGGGGCCTTTTCTTTGGGATTTGCTAGCCACGGCGCGGTTCTCTATCGTGCCCACCTCGACCTACATG
>CAYLMO010000010.1:0-24684 GCA_964384605.1 uncultured Bradymonadales bacterium
ATCACCTCGCTCACTTTTCGGTAAGGAATCCCATCAGCGCCCCGATGTAGGCGTCGTACGCTTCGTACTGTGGGATGTGGCCGATCCCCTCGAGTTCGACCAGCTCGGCGCCTGGGATGGCGTCGCGGGTCTTCTTTCCGAGCTCGCCGTACAGGCCCATCTTGGCCGCCACCTCGGGCGGTGCGCCGCCTCGCCCAAGCGCCGTGCGGTCGCGGTCGCCGATGATGAGCAGCGTCGGCTGCTTCACCCGAGGGAAGTCGTACACGACCGGCTGCGTGTAGATCATGTCGTACGTGAGCGCCGACACCCATGCGACCTGCTCGTAGTCGGGCGATTCGGTCCAACCCATCTGGAGCTCGGCGAGGACGTCGTACTCGGGCTTCCAGGTTCCGTCGAAGTAGGCTTTCGACATGTAGGCGCGCACGGCATCGGGCGTCTTCTTCAGCTCCTGCGCGTACCACTGACCGACCGGCACGTAGCCGACGAATTTCTGCCAGTCCTCCAGCCCAATCGGGTTCACGAGCACGAGCTTTTCGGCAGTTTCGGGGAACATCAGCGCGAATCGAGTCGCGACCATCCCGCCCATCGAGTGGCCGACGACGGTGACTTTCTGCACGCCGAGGTCGGTGAGCAGGTCACGGGTGTGGGTCGCGAGCGCGTGGAACGTGAACTGAAAGTGAGCTGGCTTGCTCGATTTTCCGAAGCCGATCTGGTCGGGCACGACCACTCGGAAGCCTGCTTCGCTCAATGGCTTGATCGTGTTCGACCAGTACGCGCCGGAGAAGTTCTTCCCGTGGAGCAGCAGGACCGTCTGGCCGTTGGGTTCGCCGGTCGGAGCGACATCCATGTAGGCCATCTCGAGCGGCTGTTGCTGCGCTTCGAAGGCTCGGGTTTTGACTTCGTACGGGTATTCGAACTCGGTGAGGCGCGCGTCGAAACGGCCGACGTAGGGCTCTTCGGCGGGCTCTTGCTCAGGTGTGGTCTTGGCGTCGGCCGTCGCCGCTGTGTCGGGCGCAGTTGGCGGCGTCGATGCGCAAGCTGAGAGGGCGAGTGCGGCGAGCGTGGCGAGTATCAATCGGTGCATAGCTGTTTCCATCAAGAGGGACTTCGGCTCTTTGATGCAGCTACTGCAAAATGGTCTCGTCGCGAGACGGTCAGGGGATGCTCTTGGGAGGATCGATTGTCTTCCACTTCGACTTAGGAACGTCGCGAAACGCCTTGGCGAAACGCGCGTCGTCGTTCTTCGCGCCTGGCACCTCGCGAATGTAGATGGCCTCGACCGCCTCGGGGTGCTTTCGTGCGAAGTCCCCGTAGATGTCCGGGTCCCTCTCGCCGGAGTCACCGATGAGGATGAACTTTCGCTTTGGGAACTGCTTCACGAGACGCTCGAGCGTGCCCTTCTTGTGCGGCTCGGAGCTCTCGAGGAACTCGATCGTGCGGCCGAAGTCTTTCGCCCGAAAGATGCGCAAGTGGTACGTGCCTTCGGGCAGGCCAGCCTTGCCCCGCCAGTCCTCGAGGTCGCGGTACAGGTTCCACGGAGACGCCGATAGATAGTGGACGTGCGCGCCGTGCTTCTTCTGCAGCGCGGTCAAAAACTCGGGCATCCCCTCGACCGCTCGGAACGGCCGCGCGAACGAGTTCCGGAGCAACTCCCCGCGGTCGAGCACGTTGGTCACCTTCACCGTGTCGTCGATGTCGGAGACGATCGAAATCCCGGTCGCGCCGATGAGCGGAACCTGCAGACGTAGCGCCGTCGCGTCGTAGTCCTCGACTCGCATGGCCAGCGTATAGGTCGCGGCTTTTGTCGACTTGGGCGCTTTGTAAGGAACGCGCAGCGTCTTCTTCAGGTGTCCATTCGCGGGTGTCTCGCCGAGCTTCCACTCTTTGGTCTCGATGCCGGGTCCGCTCAGGGTCGCCCAAACTTCCTCGCCCCGCTCGTTGTCGACCATGAAGTCGAGCATGCGCACGCGGAAGAGCGATTTGGCGGTGGGGTCGTCGTCGATGTCGAGCGCCTCTTCGAGCGGTTTGACCGCCGCCCGCCGGAGGAGGTCGTCTTCCTGCTCGAACACCCAGACATGCACGGGCACGACGAGCTCGTCGCCGTCGACGCTCGCGTATGTCGGAAACGCCCGCATCGTCTCCTCACCCGCCCAACCATTGGCGCAGGTGAGCGTGACGGCGAGCACGAACAACGATGAAAACAATCGTCTCATTTGCCCTCTACAAAGCTCCAGTCGACCTTCGCTCGGCGCGGTACGGCGTGTTTGCGCACCTGCCGGATGTGTTCTTTCGTGCGTTCACACAGCGCGCCATGCTCCGTGTCGACCGTGTCGACGGTGCCCTCGGCGTCGTTCATCAGGCAGCCCGGCTGCGAGAAGTGGGGGAGGCCCATCACATGGCCAATCTCGTGGTTCACGACCTTCACGAATCGGCGGGTCGCGGTGTGCGGCTTCTTCAGTCGCTTGTGCGTGCGGTAGCTCGAGGCGACCGCGGCCACGCCGCCGACCTCGCCCAGGCCCAGGATGCCCCAGTCCTTGTGTTCGCCCTTGGTGGTCGAGATGTCTTGCTTGGTCACGCCGACGATATAGGTGCACGACGTGCCGGGACGCACCTCTTCGCGCAGGTAATCGAGGAGCTTATCGGCGCGCCACCGCTTGCGCGGCGCGTACCAGGCCGCCTTCGGCATCGGTCTGTCGGGGAGTACTTCGACTTTGAACCCGAAGACGTGCACCACCCCGCGTTTTGCGGCGGCGACCATCTTCTTGTCGTACTTGCCGAGCGGCTGAAGGCACAGGGTCACGTCTGGGTTGGTCACTTCATCGGGGGCGGCGTCGCCTTCGGCAAAGGCGACCCCCGGGAGCAGGATCAGCAACAGCGTGACGAGTGTGCGCATCAGTCTATCGGCTCAGGTGATTTGGTCGGCTTTGGCGCGTTCGGATCGATAGACGAATGCGAGCCCTTCTTCTTCACCAGCCGCTCGAACTCCACGAACTTGTCGCCGGTGTAATCGAGCCCGCTCGCGAACTGGTAGACGACCTTTTCGCCGTCGTTCAGCGTGAATTTGATCGTCGGCGCGCCACTCGGTGTGGCTCGTCCGACGCCGGGCGGCGGGTCCAATCGCTTGAGCCCTTCTTCGTCGTCTTCCGCGAGCAACTTCGCGTGTTCCCGCACGGTCATGACGCCGTTCACGAGCGTCTCGTCGAGCACCGCGTCGATCATTTCGTTCCAGTTTTCGACCTGGTCGGCGCGCAGAACCCAGGTGTCTTCCGAGCGGTACTGTGGCGCGATCGAGTAGTTGGTCTCGAAGTAGCGGGCGTGGGTCGTCGGCATATCGAATTCAACCGTGGCAGGAGTGGGACGTATTTCATCTTCCGGTTGCTCGGAGGGGCCGTCGGGCTCTTCGTACTTGGTCGTCGAAGAGGTCCCGTGCGCGTACACCATCTCGGTGATGTACCCGAGCCCCTCGCCCGAATACTCGAAGCGGTCGCCTACCTCGTACTCGAACCCGCCGCCCAGAAAGAGCGTCACCGTCGACTGCGAGCCGCCGGTGGGCTGAGGTTCTGGCGGCGGCGTCTTGCTGTCGACGTACTCGAGACCTTCGGTGTCTCCGTCCATCGTCATCGCGATGTGCCGCCGCAGCGAGACCACGCCATTGACCTTGGTCTCGTCGAGCACCTTGTCGATCTTCGCGCTCCAGTCGGGCACGTCCGCGACGTTCAGCGACCAGGTCGTATCTTCGCGATACTGGGGCGCGATCGAGGGGTTGGTGACCTCGATCTGAACGCTCGTGATGTCGAATTCGGTGATCGGTCCCTGCGTCGATGGATGAGGTGTTTTGCAGCCCATCACGAAGCAGGCAACGCAGAGCGAGAGGAACGCGAGACATACGTTGCGCACATGAACTCCTGACTTGGAAGACGTGCGCGCGATGCTACAGAAGTTGCATCGACTTCGCGATCCCCGGCCCGAGTTTCGTCAGGCCGGCGAGGGGTTCGAGGCGCTGCCGCTGGGCTTCGAATGCACGTCGGAATGCTCGCGACGAGTCCACGTGTCGCTGCATCGCCTCGAGCAGCGCGTCGCGGTCGGTCGCGACCTTCATGACCTCCGAGCCGAGGCGCTCGAACGTGTTCCGGACCGCATTGCCTTCAGGAACCTCGGCCACCGAGTGGGCCAGCTGGAACAAGCCCGAAGCCAACACGCGTCGGCACAGAACTCGCTCGTCGCTCAGCAGGTCCACGATGAACGGAAGGGCGGTCGCAGCAACCGGGTAGACGGTGCCCTGGTGGTGTAGCGCATCAAGCACCGAAAATGCTGCTGCGCCTGCGAAAGCGGCGTCGGCCGCACAGCATCGCTGCAGGTCGACCGCGACGGGCGTCGCGATGCCGAACGCGGCGTCCTTGTGCCACCATTCGATCTCGTAGAATTCGTCCGACAGAGCGTCGAACGACTCGAACTCTTCGATCGCCGCAACCTCGTCGACCCCGAGCTCGGCGAGCCACTTCTCGCGCGCTTCGGCGGTCATCACCTGTGGCGAGGAGTGTTGCTGGAGCGTGTTCATCGCCTCGACTTCGTCGTCGAAGAGATCTTCCAGAGTCGCCAACCAGCCCGACAGGCCCAGGAACTCCCGGCCAAACTCGGCGTGCCGACCGAACACCTCCGCCTCGCCGAGCACAGACGCCAGATCCACACCGGAGATCACGACTCGTTCTTCGAGAAACTCGCCGTTGAGTTCGAAGGCGAGACCAACTTGTCGGACAACTTCTTCCATCGTTCACCTCGAGGGCTGGACCGGAGGGCTTCGATATATCACGGGCCGAGCGGCGCGGAAACGAGTCGCGAGGATGGAGTCGTCATGCGTGTGGGAGCCGAGAGTACATTTGTGGACAGAGAGTATACGGCAATGTCGCCGCGACACTTTTTCATTCTCGAAAGGTGGCGTAGCGTGAGCGTCAAACATCTGACTGTTACAACGAGGATAGAGATGAACGTGCGTCACGTCGCATGGCTCGCGCTCTTTGGTTTGGTAGCTACGAGCTGCTCCGAAGAGTTGTCTGGGCCTCAGCCAGCGATCCCCGATCCCGTTGCCGGACAGGCATTGCCGGTCGATCCGGGACTCATCTGCAACGTCCAGCACCCCGAAGAGGGGACGCCGATTTCGGTCACCGGTGAGGCGCTCGCGCCCGTCGGGTTCGATATCCCGGGCGACCCGAAGGTGTCGCTGCCCGACATCATGCTCGCTCGGACGAGCGGTCTGACCGGAGGCGAAGCAGCCGAGGCGAGCGTCGAGTTTGGCGGAGAGCCAGGCGACGCGAATCACAGCTTGCTGACCTGGACCTCGCAACAGGCGATGGAGTTCCGCGTGACCGACGCGCTGGCGATCGAAGCCGGCGTGTACGATTTGACCGTGACGAACGCCGACGGCTCAGCCGCAACTTCCGCGGCCGCGCTCGCCGTCGTCGACCGCCCCGTGGTCACCTCGGCCTCGCCAGGCCTCGTCTGTGTGGCACAGGAAGCGCGCGACATCGTCATCGAAGGTACGGACTTCCTGCGCATCGGCGATTCGCTCGCCGCCGTGAACATCGGCGACAGCACGTTCGAGCCCGCGCTCGATGGCTGCACCGGTATCGCACACCCCGCGATCGACGCTGAAACCTGCACCACCGCGACGATCAACGTGCCGCAAGACGGCCTCGCCGAAGGCACGTACGACGTCACGATTCAGAACCCCGAGACGGCCGCATGCACCAGCGTTGCAGCCGATGACGCAATCACGCTGCGCGTCGTCGGGCCGCCTCGCATCGAGGCCGCCGACCCGCCCGCGATCTGCTCGGAATCGGCGTCGATGATGGAGACGATCACCTTCACGGGTGCGAACTTCATCAACGCCGACGGTCAGAACTTCGTGGTCACCGTGAACGGTCAGGAAGTCACGCCCGACTCGGTCGATGGATGCGAAGCGGTCGAGGGAGCTGGCTTCGAAGCTGAGATCTGCACCTCGTTCACCGTCACGGTCGACCTCACCGGTCAGGCTATCGGCGGCATCGAAGTTACGGTCACCAACCCCGACGTCGTCGGCTGCAATACCTCCACCACGGAGGTCTTCGAGATCGTCGGGCCGCCTACCGTCACTGGCGTACAGCCGTCCGAAATCTGCTCGGACCGCGCTGAAACCGTCACGCTCACCGGCACCGGCTTCGGCCAGAACGCGACCGTCATGTTCGGCAGCGAGATGGCCGACATGGTCGAGTACGTCAGCTCCACCGAGCTCACGGTCACCTTCACCGATGGCCTTCCTGCGGGCACCTACGACATCACCGTCGACAACGGCGGCGGATGTGTAGCGACCCTCATGGCCGGCATCATCGTGAACCCCACGCCAATCACGTTCTTTGTCGACCCACGCGTGGTCTACAACGGCATCACGATCGAGGTGACCATCTTCACCTCGGGTCTCGACGCCATGGCGCAGAGTGTCGACCTCATCGACGATATGGGGAACGTCACGAACATCTCGGCGTTCAACTCGCCGACGCGTCCGAACCGAATCCTCGCGACGATCCCAGCGGGCCTCGACCCGGGCGAATACGAAGTGCAGGTGACGTCGTCGGACGGCTGTGAATCGCTCATCAACGGGCGTCTCACCATCACCGACAACCTCACGCTCAACCTCGCGAGCATTACGCCGAGCTTCGTCTCGCCGACGGTCGATACCGCCGTGACGATGGAAGCGGCCGACCCGAACAGCTTCGTGAGTACGCCGCGCGCGTACCTCAACCCGAACCCTGCAGGCGCAGGTGTGACGGCGAGCCCGATTCGTGCGGTGGTTCAGGCCGATGGCGACACGCTCACGGGCGTGATTCCGGGTGGCCTCACTCCGGGCAGCTACGACCTCATCATCGTCAACCCAACCGGCGAAGTGGGACTGCTCGAGAGCGCGCTCACCGTGACGCCGAACGAGCCGCCGGTCATCACCTCGGTGACGCCGGCGACCCTCGCGAACAACACCGACTATCCGGTGACGATCGCGGGTGAGAACTTCGACGCTGCGGGCGTCACCGTGGAGCTCACCTGCGAGGCGCCGGACGGCACGCAGACCGACTACTCGGCGACGGTTCAGGGTGTCACCGCGGACAGCGCGGATGCGCTGCTGCCCACGAGCCAGCTCTCCAAAGGGACAGTGTGCGTGGTCAAGATCACCAACGATGCCGAAGGTTCGTCCTTCGTGTTCTCGGCGATCTCCATCACGAACTCGTCGTTCAACCTCGAGCCCTGGCAGGCGACGACTGCGATGAACACGCCTCGACGTGCACTCGCGCTCGAAGCCGGTCGCCCGACGCAGACGAGCCGCGCGCTCTACGCGGTCGGTGGCGACGACGGAACCGCGGCGAACACCTACGACACCATCGAGTACTCGCCGGTCAGCATCTTCGGCGACCTCGGCGCATGGGTCGACCAGTCCTACACACTTCCGGCTCCGCGAGCCTTCGCGGGTAAGACACGCATCGGGCGATTCCTCTACTTGATTGGCGGCACCGACGGGACCGCTGCGCAAGACACCGCGTGGCGCGCGCAGATTCTCGATCCGCTCGATACCCCGAGCGTGGTCGACGTCGATGCGACCCTCGGAGACGGCACCAATGGCGTGGGCGAAGGCGTGTGGATCTACCGCGTCGCCGCCGTCTACCCCATGACCGACGCCTCGAACCCTGGCGGCGAGAGCCTTCCGGGAGACCCACAGGTCATCGAGCTGCCACAGGTCGACGAAGGCATCGTGCTCACGATCAAGTGGGACGCTGACCCTCGCGCTTCGGCCTACCGAGTCTACCGCTCGCCTGCGGCCGACGACTCGATCGACAACCTCCAGCTGCTCGCTGAGGTTGCCGCGCCCGATACGCAGTACACCGACGACGGCACCGGAATGACCGACGCCTCCGTCACGCCGCTCCTCGAGGGCGAGACGGGGCAATGGCACTCGGCCGGCACGCTTGGAACTGCACGAGAGGGTCTGACGGCTGTCTCGGCGCCAATCCCGGGCACCACCGACCAGTGGGCGATCTACGCAGCTGGTGGTCGCGACGCGACCGGCACGTACCTGAACTCCATCGAGTACGCGGTCGTCACGGTCGCCGCCGATGGCTCACAGACTGTCTCGGCATGGACCACGGCTCCTGACGTGCTGGCAGCCGCGAAAGCCGACATCGGCTCGTGGCGGGTGCGTAACTCCGACACGTCGGCCGTCCCGGTCGGTTCGACCTGGATCTACTTCGGTCCGGGCAACGGAGAGACCGCGATCGTAGACGACCTCGAAGCATTCGAGGTCACCGCTACCGGCGCTCCTGGTTCGTTCCAGTCGGTGAACCGTTCGCTCTCGGGCGACCGCGCCGGCTACGGGTACGGAGCCTCGAACGGCTACCTCTACATCTTCGGCGGTCAGGGTGGTGACGCCAGCGACGGAGCAGTTTCGGCCGTCATGTGCGACAGCCCATCGCCTCAGTGCGACGACATCCCGCCGGACCTGCAGTCCGGAGCATGGAACAGCGTGAGTATCGCGACGTCTGAACCACGGCTCTACCCAAGCGTGGCGCAAGAAAGCGCCTTCTACTTCGTCGGCGGCGGTTCCACTACGGGTGGCGCTGCGACGAGTTCTGTCGACACCACTGTGCAGTGAGGAGGATGACCATGAAACGCACCTTGAGCCTCATCATCGTCGCCCTCGGACTGCTGTTCGCCGCGCCAGCAATGGCGCAGAACGAAGTGTCGAGTGGCCCTGTCTACGAAGACGGCGGCATGTTCGGAACCGGCATCGTCGTCGCCCTCAAAGCGGGCGGCGCGTTCGGCCAGCCCTTCAACGAGACCGGCACCGGCCTCGTGGGCGAGCTCGAGCTCGGCTGGATCGTGCTCCCGTTCCCCGATCTGCAGCTTTTCACCAACTTGCAGTACCAGAACTCCACCCAGTCCGGTGAGGGCACCGACCCGCAGCTCGCGTCGCAGACGTGGAGCTACGAAGTCGCGACCCAGCAGTTCATCATCACCCCCGGTCTGCTCTATCGCCTGCCGTTTGGGCCCGATTGGTATCGCGCATATGTCGGCGCGGGATTCCGCATCCACCTGACGAGCTCGGAAGCGACGGGCGAGTCGGGCGGCGAGGCGTTCGGTACGTACACCGAAGAAGCCACCGACTACGGCGGCTACGGTGTGCTCGGTTCGGACTTCTTCGTCGGGCCGGGGTCGATCCTCGTCGAGCTGCAGTTTGGGTATGGGTCAGTCGACCACTACGTGCTGCAGGATACGAACAACGGGACGCTCAACCTGGCCGTTGGATACCGGATGTTCTTCTAGTTGGGTCGGGCAGTCCAAGACGAAGAATTCGAGTTCGAGTTGCGGGTCGAAAGCACCACCCGAGACTCCAAGCCAAATCCTTCGTCTTGGACCCAAACTCGCGACTGCGGGGCGGTGTGGCAATCGATCCCCGATCCCCACGCCATGATCCGTGGCAAGCTCGCCCCACCCCCCACATCCTGACGCCCTCCGCGCGTATCCTACATTGGCACACAATGTGCTCAATGAATGGGTCGTACACCCGGAGGCAGTCATGTCGCGTCAACGAAACCTCATCTCAGCACTCATCGTTCTGGCAATCACCGCGCTCGCATCCGACGCGTTTGCCCGCTCGTTCCGCGTCGACCAGACGCCCGGTGCCGACTTCAGCTGCGACCTCTGTCACCTTCCCGCCGGCGGACTCAACGACTTCGGCTTCGACTCCTTCCAGTTCGTCGACAACGGCAATGTCATCTGGGCCAATCTCGCTGCCGTCGACAGCGACGGCGACGGCTACACCAACGGCGAAGAACTCGGTGACCCAACCGGTTCCTGGACCCCCGGCGATCCGATCCCGAGCGGCCAGACCGACCCGAACAACGCAAACGACACCCTGTGCGGCAACGGCCAGCTCGACGGCGAAGAAGAGTGCGAAGGCACCGAAACCGCCATGACCTGCGGCGACATCAACGCCGGCGTGGGCGAGCTCTCGTGCAATCCAACGACGTGCACCTTCGACACCAGCGCGTGCGGCGCTTGTGGCGACGGCATCGTCCAGTCACCGCGCGAAGAGTGCGACGGCTCCGACCTCGCCGACGCAACCTGCGAGGCGCTCGGCTACTCCGGTGGGACGGTCAGCTGCGCGGCGAACTGCCAGCTCGACACGAACGCCTGTGAAGGCGAGCCGGCCGATCCTGGCATGAGCGGTGGCGGTGGAACTCCCGCGCCGGGTACCGGCACCGGATTCTGCGGCGACGGACTGCGCAACGCCGGCGAAGCCTGCGAAGGCGGCGACCTCGGTGGGGCAACCTGCGGGTCGCTCGGCGCTGGCGACGGAATGCTCTTCTGTGACCTCAGCTGCAACTACGACTTCTCGTCTTGCAGCGGCGGCAACGGGCTCTCCAAGGCCGACGACGGCGCGAGCGCACTCCCCCGCGACCCGGGCAACGACCTCATCATGGTCGGTGAAGCCTGCTCCGCATCGGGCGGCTCGACCCCAGACGGCGGACTGCTCGTGATTCTCGTGGGCTTGTTCGGCCTCGGCCTGCGCCGCCGCCGCTGAGCTTCATGCGGCGTCGGAGTAGTGCGACTGCACCATCTGCGCATACACCCCATTCTGCTCCATCAGCGCTTCGTGATTTCCGCGCTCGACGATCTTTCCGCGGCGAAGCACCAGAATCTGGTCGGCATCGCGAATCGTCGAGAGGCGGTGCGCGATGACGATGGTCGTGCGTCCGGCGGTGAGGTTCGTGAGTGCGTCCTGGACCAGCTGTTCGGTTCGCGTGTCGACGCTGGCCGTCGCCTCGTCGAGCAGCAGAATCGGCGGATTGAACACAAGCGCTCGCGCAAAGCTCAAGAGCTGACGTTCACCGGCGGAGAGGGTGCGACCACCTTCGTCCATCACGTGGTCGAGGCCGTCGGGGAATCGCGCGATGAGCTCGTCGGCGCAGACGGCGGCAGCGCACTCCATCACGCGTTCGTCGGTCACGTCGATGCCGAGCGTGATGTTGTCGCGGATCGAACCGGCGAAGATGACTACATCTTGCGGAACCAGCGCAATCCCGCGCCGGAGCTTGCGTAGCGTGTAGTCGCGTACGTTCTCACCATCGACCGAAACCGAACCGTCGTCGGCGTCGTAGAAGCGCGAAATCAGGTGCGCGATGGTCGATTTTCCAGCCCCGGTGTCGCCGACGAGCGCCAGCATTTCGCCGGGCTGAATCTCGAACGAAACTCCGTGCAGGACCTCTTCTTCGGTGCCGGGATAGCGGAACCGCACGTCTTCGAAAGCGACGCGACCTTCGGCCACTTCGAGCGCATCGTCGGCGTCGTCGGAGTCCCGCATCGCGGTCGGCGTCTCCAACACGTCGAACACCCGCTCGCCCGCAGTCAGCGCGGTCTGGATGACGTTCACCTTCTCGGTCAGATTGCGCACGGGCACCCACAGTCGAGCGGTGTACTGCAGGAAGGTCATCAGCACGCCGATCGAGATGAGCCCGCCGGTCACGCGACCGTACCCGAGCCACAGCACGAGTGCGGTCGTACACGCCATCACGAACATCATCGACGGCCGCAAAAACGCCCACGACTGAATCACCCGAACCATCGAAGCCTGGTGCGCGTTCGTGAGCGACGCAACCTCGGCTCGACGGCGGTTTTCCTGGCGATAGAGCTGATTCTCGCGCATCCCGGAGATGTTCTCGGCGAGCCATGCGTTGATGCGCGAGACGACCGCGGAGTTGGTCCGAAGGGCAGGGCGCGCGAGCACGCGATAGAGCCACGCGATGCCGATGAGCGCCGGGAACGAACCGCACAGCACGAGCGCCAGGACGGGGTCGAGCGCGAGCATCACCGCGACCAAGATGCCGATGAACAGCAGGTCGCGGAACCCCTGCGCAAACGCGTTGGCGAACAGTTCGCTCAGCGACTGAACGTCGAACGTGGTGCGGTTCACCAGTCTCCCGACCGGATTGTTGTGCAGGAATCCCTGATCCATCCCCGAGATGTGGTGGTACACGTCGACCCGCAGGTCGTGCACCACCAGCTGCCCGAGGCGCTGCATCAGATACGCGGCGCCCGTCTCGAAGCACCAACGAATCACCCACATCGCCATGATCAGCACGCCGAAGAACACCGCGACGCCGACGCCCGCCGACTCCCACGTGAAGAGCGGCACGAACCACCCCTCGAGCGTGTCGATGATGCCGTCGAGGAACGCCGGTTTACGCACGGCGCCGGGCACAATTCGGTCGACCGCCATCCCGATCAGATAGGCTGGCAAGGTCATCAAGAGCGCCTGAACCACGGCCAACACCACGGTGAGCGCGGCGATCGGCTTGTACGGCGAGAGGTAGCGCAGCAGCTTCCAGAGCAGCGTCAGATCGACGTCCTCCGACTCGATCCGCTCCTCTTCGAGCATTCGCTTGAGCAGCGGGTCATTCGCCATCTCGAGCGCACGACGTTCAATCGCGGAGTATTTCTTCTTCGATTTGCTCATTCCGCGGCCGCCTCGTTCTCTTGCTGCATCTGCTGCGCGGCGATCTCGGCGTAGTAGCCGTCGCCTTGGACGAGCTCGTCATGCGTACCGACGGCGGTCACATGGCCGTTCTCGAGCACTACGATTTGGTCGCAACCCTGAACCGCTCGGACCCGGTGCGACACCACGATCCCGGTACAGCCGTCGAGGACGTCTCGCAGGCTGTCGAGGATCGCCTCTTCGGTCTTCGAGTCGACCGCGCTCAGGCAGTCGTCCAACACGAGCACCTTCGGTTTCGCCCCGATTGCGCGGGCGATGGCGAGTCGTTGCCGCTGGCCTCCCGACAGGTTCACGCCGCGCTCACCGAGCATGGTCTCGTAGCCGTCGGAGAAGGTCTCGACCTCTGCATGAAGCTGTGCGGTCTTCGCGAGCGACACGACCTCGTCGCGGCTCAGTTGGTTGCCCATCGAGATGTTCCGTTCGAGCGTGGTGCTGAAGAGGAACGTCTCCTGCGGGCCAACGACAATCTGCTCACGCAGCGAGTCGAGCTTCAGGCTGCGCACGTCTACATCGTCGAGGAAGATCGTGCCTTCGGGCGGGTCGTAAAGGCGCGCCAGCAGCGAGACCAGCGTCGACTTGCCGCACCCGACCGGACCAAACAGCCCGAGCGTCGAGCCCGCCGGGACCTCGATCGAGACATCGTGCAGCGCTTCGATAGGCCCGTCGTCGTGTTCCACCTCGACGCCGTCTTCCTCGACGACACGCGGTCCCGAGTACGAGAATGAGAGTCCGCGAATCGAGATGGCGCCTGGGCCGACCGCGACCTTCGCGTCGTCGGCATCCGTGATCGTCACGTCCTCCGAGAGCAATCGGTCGATTCGGCCGAGCGAAGCGCGTCCGCGCTGGAACAGTGAAATCGCCCACCCAAGCCCGATCATTGGGCCCGTCAGGTAGCCGATCAGGAACAGGAACGCGACGAACGTTCCGGTCGAAATCTCCCCCTTCACGACCTGGATTCCGCCGAAGATGACGATCAGCGCCTTAGACAATCCGAGCATGAAATCGAGCGTCGGATCGAACAACGCATGCACTCGGGCGAGCCACATATTCTTGCCGAAGTGGCGCCACGAGTAGTCGCGAAAGCGCTCCCGGTCGAACGATTCACGCGCGTACCCCTGGATGATTCGCATGCCTGCGTAGCTCTCGCGAACCCGTTCGGTCATGTCGCTCAGGTCTTCCTGGACCTGCTCGTGCCCGGTGTACTCCAGGTGGCTGAGCTTGTTCGTCACCATGTAAATCAGCGGCAGCGGAATCAACGCGTAGAGCGTCAGCTCCCACGACAAGAGTCCCATGATCACGAGCACCATCGACACGATCAGCACCGTGTCGCTCCCGACGAGGACTCCCGGACCCAACATCATCCGCACGGCGCTCACGTCGCTCGTCGCACGCGACATCAAATCTCCCGACTTCGACCGGTCGTAGAACGATTGCGTTTGGTTGAGCAGTGCGCCCGCAATGGCGCGCCGAATGGTCTGCCCGATTCGGTGCGACGGAATCGCGACGCGCGTGACCATCGGGTACCGCGACAGGTTCGCGACGAGCGCCAGCGCCAGATACACCAGCACTGTCCCGAGCAGGGTAAAGCTACCCGCACTCAACCCGATCAACGCGAGCGGGCGAGGCATCTCCACGGCGCCGCCGAGGACCTCCGACTCCACGATCTCCACGGCGAGCGCGAGAAAGAGTGGCGAGATCGTTTCCATCAGGTTGACCGTGAACAAGGCGGTCAACCCGACGAAATACGCCCACTTCTCGGCTCGGACGAGCTCGAAGAATCGTCTTATGAACTGTGCGATTGGCACAACGGACTCTGCGGGATTGGCGATGAACGGCAGGCGAGTGAGTACCTGAAAGTGGCTCGAATTTCGAGTTATTCCACTTTGCTCATTTCACCTCAATCGTCGAGCGGATCGGTCCCGAGGATTCGGCGCAATCGACCGCGCGTATCTTCGTTCGAGTCTTTCTGCGCCTGGTCGAGCGAGTAGGACTTCGAGAGTACCTGCACGGTGCCCCGAGGCGAGGCCGCGAATTCCGCGCGCAGCTTCTCGAGTTCCATCAGGAACGAACGCGGTTGATCCGAAACCGCGGCGGCGCGCTCGAGCACTTCCTGGGCTGCGAGGAAATTGCCGCGACGCCGGAACTGCCCTGACAGTTCGAGCACCCGATCGACCTCGTCGTCCGAGAACGCCAGGCTCGGCGAGCTCAGGTTCGAGCTCGCTTCGCTCAAGTCGCGCCGCTCGGTCTTCACCGCGTCGTCGATGCGCACGACCCCGTGGTCAGCGAGCGAGAACACGGCCTCCTCGATATCGAACGGTAGTCCCGACGCTCGCGTACGGAGCTCCGAAATCGAGATTGGCTGTTCAGCGAGCGACAGCACGAAGTTTTGCCCCTGCGTCCAATCTCGCCCCGGCAAAGGGCCGGTTCGCGCGATGGTCGCTCCGTTTCCGATCGACCGCCGCACACCGTGCTTGTCGAGGAAGTACTCCAGCGCCGCGTGGCACGTGGGGCTGAGCTCCACGCCGAATCCCGTCGGATGTTGGTGGCAGTGCGATACGACTCGCCCCTCGAGCTTCAACTCGGCGTCCGCCGGTTCGTACACCACCCGTATCGCAACGATGTCGTTCTGGTCCGGAAAATCGCCGTCGGCGGTGACGAACAACCCTCGCGCGATCAGGTTTCGGCGATACTCTCGCCGCATCCGTTCGGCGGTCCCGAAGACCATTCGCCAGCATGGCACAGAGTCGATCGGGCGTTCGATGACGAGCGACGGAGACCGCGAGACTCTCGAAGTGACGGGCGCGGTTTTGCTCGACCGGAAGCTCTCTTCGTACGCCACGGAGTCGAGCGAATCGCCCACGGGCACGAATGTCGTTTCGGCAGCCGCATCGCGGAAGGCGGCGACGAACGACTCCACGTCGGGCCAGCGGTTCTTGCGCGAAACTTCGATCGCCCGCATGACCGTCGCGCTGGTGGCCTCGTTTACTTCGGAATTCAGTTCGTACAGCGGTCGCGGTGTGCGGCGTGCGCGGACCTCCGAATAGGCGTCGGCCCAACCTTCCGTGACCCAGGGCACGCGGCCGCTCAACATCTCGTAGACCACACATCCGAGCGCGAACACGTCCGCCCGCGGGTCGATGTCTTCACCGTCTGCGTGCTCCGGCGACATGTAGCGCGGAGTACCAAAGACGGACCCAGATTCGACGGTATTGTTGATGATCGAGGCCGTGCCGAAGTCGAGCACCTTCCAAACATGCCGATTGCCCGGCCGGCGCGCGTGCATGATGTTGGCCGGCTTCAAGTCGAGGTGCACAATCCCGAGCGCATGCACCGAAGAGAGCGCGCTTCCTACCGCCACCAGACAGTCGAGCGTCTCGCGCAGCGACAACATTCTTCGGCGAACGAGGATATCGGTGAGTCGATCACCTTCGAGCAGCTCCATCGTCAGGAAGTACCCGTGCGCGGCGCAATGGCCGAAGTCGGTCACGAACACGATGTTGTCGTGACCGATCAGGCTCGTCGCCTTGGCCTCCTCCTGGAATCTGCGAATGAACTTCGGGTCGTGCGCAATCTCCGGGTGCAGAATCTTCAGCGCGAAGCGATGTCCCAGGTGCACGTGCCGCACCTCGTAAACCCTCCCGAACCCGCCTCGACCAATCTCGCCGGTGACCCGGTAGCGATTGTCGATCACCTGACCGATCGCCGATTGGAACCTCGGGATGGCGTGCTCGAGCTCGTCGAGCGCACGTTCGATCTCCGAATCGCTCGCGGCGAGGTTTTCGTTCATGCCGTCGTTCATGATAGGTGACAAAGTGAATCGGAGGGCCGGTGCACGGCCTCCAAATGGAGTTTCTTATGACCGAACTCGTCCAGACACTCACGCAATGGTTGGAGATCGATTCGACCTCGGGTGGTGAGGCTGCCTTCCTCGAGGCGCTCCAGGCGCACTTCGAGGGTTTGGGCTACCGGTGCGAACGCGACGAGGTCGCGCCCAATCGTTGGAACTTGTTGTGCACGACGTCGGCAACGCCGCGACTCGTCTACTCGACGCACGTCGACACGGTCCCGCCGTTTCTGGGCCCGCGAATCGAGGGCGACACGATCTACGGACGCGGGGCGTGCGACACGAAGGGTGGCATCGTCGCGATGATGGCGGCCGCTGAGAAACTTCGTAGCGAAGGGCACCAAGAGGTCGGGTTCCTGTTCGTCGTCGGCGAAGAGGTCGACCACTGCGGCGCCAAGCACGCCGGCACCAAATCGATCGAAGGCGTCGAACGAATCATCCTGTGCGAGCCGACTCGAAATCGCGTCGTGGCCGCCCAGAAAGGGATGATCAAGTTCGAAGCCCGCGCCAAAGGCATCGCCGGCCACTCCGCCTACCCCGACCGCGGCGAATCGGCAGTCCACAAGCTTCTCGACGCGATCGAACGTTGGCGAGCCGAACCGTGGCCTACGCACGAACTTCTCGGACCGACCACCATCAACGTCGGAGTCATCGAAGGTGGAGTTGCGGCGAACGTGTTTGCGCCCGAAGCAAGCGCGCAGATCTTGGTCCGCGCGGTGTCTGCCGTCGAGCCGATGGTTGCGCGCTTCAGGGAGCTTGCCCCCGAGGTCGAGATCGACGTTCCCGCCATGAACGACCCGGTCTTCTTCGACCCGCCCGCAGACGTAGAGACGGCGACCGTCGCCTTCAACACCGACGCCACCTACTTGGGAGGTCTCGCCCCCATCTGGTTGGTCGGTCCCGGAGATATCGAGGTCGCCCACTCGGTCAACGAACACATCACCGTTCAAGACCTCGAGGCGGGAGTCGAGCTTTACGCTCAACTTGGTCGTGTCGCGCTCGGCTGAAATCCCCCGCACTACTCCTCCCTCGAGAGCGGCTTCTCTTGGTGGGTCAGCATCGCGGCCGCAAGCCGCTTCGCGTCCACCTCGTACTCCCCAGCTTCGACCGCATCCCGCAGCTCGTCGCAGCTCAGCTCGGCCTCGGAGTTCTCGACGATCTCCGACAGCTCCGCTAGCTCCGACGCTGATACCGTCGTCGCAGCACTGTTTTTCGATTTCGAAGAGTCCCGGCTCACGCGAACCTCATGTCGAAGCGTTCACGCGAGACATCGGCACGAATT
Source organism: uncultured Bradymonadales bacterium (assembly GCA_964384605.1). GTDB lineage: Bacteria > Myxococcota_A > Bradymonadia > Bradymonadales > Bradymonadaceae > CAYLMO01. The sequence goes on from CAYLMO010000010.1 coordinate 17,698, forward strand.
CGCTCGGCCTTAAGCTCTTGAAGATGGAGAGGTGCCCGACTTAGGCGGTGTAGACCACGCCCTGGGCGTCGAGCCAGTCCTGCGCCTTGGCGCGCACCGACTCCGAAAAGTAGGCCGCGAAATCGTCGCTCAGATCGGCGCCACGAACCTGGGCGCAAAGCACCTCGATCGTTTCGCCCTCGGCTCGAATCCCATGAGCCTCCAAAAACTCTCTCAGGAGTTCCTCGCGGCGGATTGGGGCTTTGGGAAGCTCCACAAAGTCGCGAGCCGGTCGATGCTCCGGAATGCCCTCCACCACCATCGCTCTCGGAAGGTCGAGATAATGGGGGCCGGACAACTCGGCATCTTGCTCGAAGTACTCCAACAATTCGCGAACCAGCGGATTTCGGGGGCGACTCATACTACTTCTCTCTAAACGACGAGCGGACGCACTCGTAAAGATGCGTCTAGTATCGAAAGGTTGCGCGCCAATCCGGAATACCTGCAGCACAAGTATTTCAGCGCACTTCGTTCGATGTTAGGCAACCCGCAAGAATTCCATTATCCTCGCGTCGACGCCGACGGATTCGTCACAAGGGCTACGGCATGCGCGAATCACAGCCGACACCCAAGCTCGCTCGCTGGAGCGGCGAGAGCTTCGGGGAACTAGTGCTTGGCGGGGAGCTTGGATCGGGTCCGAATGGATCCACCTACTCAACAACGTCTCCTGAAGGCGATGGGAGGCCCTATGTCGTCAAGATCGTGGAGCGCCACACGGTTGACGAAGACAATCGGATGCGCCGCTACCGCACGGATGTCGACATCCTTCGAGAGGCCGACATCACCGGAATCCTAGAGCCCGGCGCCTTCCGAACCCTCGACAATTCGCACCTCGCCGCCATCATGGAGCGAACGGACCTGCTCAGCCTGCGGGCGTTCCGAGGTAAGTTGCCACCGCATCGCTTCATCGATGTGTTGCGGCGAATCGCGATCGTCGTCGGCGACGGCCACAACGTCGGCTGCTTCCATGGACACCTGCACGAATCGAACATCTTCATCGACCCGGTCGAAGCCCCTCCAACGATCGAAGTCAGTGGCTTTGCGCTACATCACTTGATCAACGACGAAGTCCTGTCGCCCGGTCAGCTACTCCACGACGACATCTTCGCCCTCGGACTCATCGCGTTCCGCGAAGTCTCGGGGCGGGAGTACCGCGGCCCCGACGACCTCCAGCACCTCATCCGCGAATCGGGCAACTTCCCCGTCCGCTTCTGCCAGGCCGTCGAACGTTGGCTCGACCCGAACCCGGCCAAACGACCGCAGAAGATGCACCAGGTCATCGGCTTGCTCGAGTACGCGCTCGCCTCCACCGACCCCGCGCAGACGTTCCCGGTGGGCGTTGCCAAAGGCCCCGCGCCGGCGGCCGCGATCATACGACCGCCCAAGACTGGCATCTCCGAGGTCTCCGAAGCGCTCGAAGACAAATCGCCCGACAACACACAGAAGGTCCAAAGCTGGCGAAGCTGCGGCGGCAAGATGCTCTGGCTCGACGACCAGGGCGTGCTGCGCCGCCGCGATTCGAAAGGAAACGACACGATCGTCGACGCCGGTGGACTCGAGGTGAACGCCTTCGCGATTTCGCACGACGCGATCGCGTTCGTGGTCCCCGGAGGTGAGGTTCACCTCATCGAAGATTCAGGAATCCGGCGAGTCTCCCAGCTCGGGCGCGACGCGCTCGCCGTCGCTCCGTCTGCCCGGCTTCGGCGAATCGTTGCCGCGACCGTGGACGGTCGGGTCTGGTTCAAGCCCGCAGACCAGCCGCGGCCACTTCCAGTCGGTTTTCTCAATCCCGACGACGGCATCGATCTCATGTTGGTCGGCGAGCGACTCCTCGTTCGCCACGGCGAAACCGCATGGCTCGCCGACCCGGAAAGCCCAGACGACATCGACATCGTCTTCGAGAACACCACCCGAATCGACGGCGGGTTCGACCCTCGAACATTCGTCGTCTGGTCAGGCCGCCGCTGGTCGCTCTACGACATCGACGGCAACCTCCTCGAAACCGGCCGCACCGCTCAAGGGCCCCGTCCGGGACGTATGGACGGTCCGACCTACTCGACCTATCGAGACCTTTCGAGCGTCAGTAGCTAGGCGGCCTCGAGCAATTTCGACATCAATTAGATCCAAACTCGAGACAGGTCGTTAGAATGATCGACAACGAACCTGCGGAGCCTTCCCATGTCTGAATCGAATCGAGCCAACGTCGCCCTCTCCATCACCATCGCCGCGGTAGCTCTCCTCGCGGGCTACGTCGTGTTTGCCGCGATGGGTGACAAATCGACCACCTCAACGAAACCGCCCATCGTCGACTCGCAGAACAAGGTCCTCGATGTCGTCTTCGTCATCGACGCGACCGCGTCCATGTCCGACGAGATCGAGCAGGTGAAGGCGGAGGTCGTGTCTGTCGCCGACCAGCTCTCGGGCGAGAATCCGGGCGCGAAGATCCGCTTCGGACTCGTGCTCTACAAAGACACCACCGACGACTTCGTGACTCGAGTCACGCCGCTCAGCTTCGACACCCAAAAGGTTCGCGGCCTGCTCGAACAGATTACGGTGAGCGGCGGTGGCGATTACCCTGAGCATGTCGGTGCGGGCCTGCACGAAGCCATCGCGTTCGATTGGGCACCCGATGCCGAACGCGTCATCTACCTCGTCGGCGACGCACCCAGCCAAGACCACGGCGACGGCAAGACCGTGTCGACCGCGCTCCAGCTGGCCAAATCGAACGGCATCGTCGTCCGCACCCTGGGCTGCAGTGGTATCGAGCGTGATGGCGCCGCGGGTCGAAACGAGTTCCAGATGATCGCGCAGATGACCGGTGGCACGTACCGCGACCTCACCTATCACGCGGTCGTGGTCGGCGATGACGGCCGAAAGCGTTCGGTCATCTACGAGGGCGGCGAAGCGTACGAGGCCGACCGGGTGCTCGACGCTGAAGAATGGTCGGCCGGTAGTGGCGCGCTTCGCGAGAAAGGGATGGTCAAGCCGGCCGCTGCGCCGACGCGGGCCAAGGCCGACCGCGCCGAGAAGAAGAGCAACGTCATCGAAGTCATCAAGGGCGACTTCTAAGCCACCGGTTCGAGGCGGTCAGCCGCGTTTCATCTGCCGTTGCAGGTCGATCACGGTGACGCCGCCCGAGCCGTCATGGCGCACGGCCATCAGCTGATTCTGGCTGCTGAAACCGAGCGCGTGCACTCCCGAGGGCGGCTCATTTCCACGCATGAACACGTTCGGTTGCACTGCCGATTCGATTCGGACCTCTTTGTCGGTCAAGAGTGCCACAAGGTAGCCGTCGCTCGAGAAAGCGACGGCTCGAACGTCTGGATCTTTCACGGTTCGAACGGCGGTCCGGGGCGTTGCGAAGTCGTAGACCGAGCAGCTCTTCCCTCGCCGCGCCATCGCGAATCGGGACCCATGCGCGTCGACCGCAAACGTCACGATCGGGCCGTCACCCGACTCGACCGCGAACCGACTCCAGTCACGATTGTCATCGCCGGTCCACAGGTATGCGCGTCCGTTGACGGTTCCCGCGACGGCCACGTTGCCCGCGTCCGACACCGCGAGCACGGTGATCGCGGAGCGCCGGACGTCTTCGTAGACGAGCGTTGGTTCCTGGTCGCGCTCGACTCGAAAGATTCGGCCGCCAGCCGTACCGATCAGAACGAACCTGTCGCAGACGGCCAGGGCGGTGACTTCGCTTGGGAGGTCCAGTTTGCGCTTGGATTTCACGCCGCTGGACAGTTCGACCAAGGCGAGTTGATGACGTCCATCGATGTACGCGACCCACTCTTCGGAGACCGCGGTGATGAGTGAGCCTTCGAGGTGCTGCGTCACGTGCACGCGGCTCGAGTCGTCACGGTGCAATCGCGGCGCCGGCGGCTGCTCGCCCGTTTCGGTGAAGGCGCGACCATGCAGCGTGCCGCCAGTATCTTCACCGGGGGCCGAATCCTCCATGACGACGCTCGAAACGTGCGACAGCGTCGCCTCCGAGAGGCTGTCGAGGAGCGAGATCACGTCTGACAACTGGTCCGGACGGTCTTCCGGCCGCTTCTCGAGAAGGTTCTTCAGCAAGTTCTCGAGCTCATCCGGGAACGACTCCCCGGTGACTTCGCGCAGCGACGGGGCCGGTGTCGTAACGTGATCGTCGAGGATGCGCAGCACGTTGTCGTGCACGAACGGCGGGCGGCCCGTCAGCATCTGGAAGAGTACGGCTCCAACGCTGTAGATGTCGCTGCGTTGGTCGACTTCCTTCCCCTGGGCCTGTTCGGGAGACGCGTAGAGTGGTGTGCCGATGAAGCCTCGGGTCATCTTGACGGCGCCGCGCGCCGACACGATTCCGAAGTCCAATACGTGCACGAAGTCATCGCCGGCTGGCAGCTCCTCGACGATGATGTTGTCGGGCTTGATGTCCCGGTGCACGAGCCCTGCGCGGTGCGCTTCGAACACACCGTTCGCGATCTGCCGCGTGATCTGAATCGTTCGCCGAATAGGCAGTCGGCCGTACTGTTCCACCAGCTCGTCGAGCCGAGTGCCCTCGATGAAGTCCATGACGAACGCCATCTCGCCGGACGGCAACGAGATCACGTCGTAGAACGACACCACGTGCGGGTTACGCATGCTGCTGAGTGCCTGAACCTCACGTTCCACGCGGGCTTTCGTCTGCTCACGACGCGCGGGATCAGCGTCCATGTGGACGACCTTCATCGCGAACGAACGCGGAATCGCCATCGAATCGGCGCGATACACGGCTGAGAAAGACCCATCGCCAACGTGCCGTGTCAGTACGTAGCGATTCGAAATCGTCTTTCCGAGCCAGCGATCGGCAAAGTCCTCCAGCGGAAACCAACCGTCGGCCGGGCGCTTCTCGCCGCAGTAGAAGCAGTCGTCGTCCTCGGCGAAGGCAACCGCGGTGCAGATACCGCACGCGAAGCTGATCTCGCCGCGAATCTGTTCGCGGCGAGCCTGCTCACGCTTGTGGCGCGATGCCCGTTCCGATGTGGACATTAGGGTCCCTGACATTCATGGAGTCAATTCTTTGACGGCAATGTACAGCGGATTTGACCAGCCGAGCAACGCCGCGTGTGCCATTTTGTATACGAATGGAATACGGCCCAACCTCGCTGGAACGCACAAAAAAAGGCGCCGCCCCGATTTCTCGGAGCGGCGCGTTAACGCGGCGCGTCAGGTGTCTCGCAGAAGCCGAAGAGCACCTTCGGTGGCCACGACTTTGACCTCGCCCACGGAGCTGGCGAGCTCTTTCAGAGTCTCGAGCTCTTTGAGGCGCATGAGCGTCGGGTTCGACTCGAGCATCTTGGCCGTGTTGGCCATGCTTCGGGTCGAAGCCGTCTCTTCGCGACGCGTGATGACGTTGGCCTCAGCTTCTTTCTGAGCCTCGATCACCCGGTTCATGAGGGCCTTCATGTCGCCCGGAAGGACCACGTCTTTGAGGTCCACCGTTCGGACCGAAAGGCCCCATTCGCCCACGACTTTCCGAACTTCCTCGGTCGTCGTGTTCGAACCCTGGTTGCGCCGCTCGAGGAGCGACTCGACCGTCTCACCGGCCACCCATCGGCGGACAGCGAGCTGGACTTCCGAGTAGAGGCCGTTCTCGTACGAGTCGACCGTCGACACGGCTGTCTCCGGGTTCGTGACTCGGTATCGCACCAGCACGTTCACACGCACCGACACTTTGTCCGAGGTCATGACCTCTTGGCCGACGACCTGGAGCTCACGTTCACGCATGTCGACGACGTCCACTCGTACCGAGCGCTCGTACTCCGAGACCATGTATCGACCCGGTTGGAGCTCGCGCACCAGCTCGCCGTTCACCCAGAGGAGGCCTCGAAGGTGCGGACCGATCAGGTGCGAGTAGCCGTACTTCCGGTCGAGCATGCGCCAGAACGGCTTCGGCAGGCTCAGAACGTCTTCATTGAGGTCGAAGAGTTCGGCGGTCACGCGCTTGCGCACCTGCCACAGGACCCATCGGCCAACGCCGAGGACCTCGTGAGCGACACCGTCGACTCGGACACAAGCGACGCGACCCTCAGGGACCTCGAGCAGGACGCCCTCCGAAGCGGGGAGCATCTCTTCGAGTTCTGGCGTGAGTTTCGTCGAGGCGCACGAGACGTCGAACGAGATCGTTTCGTAGTCCGCGAAGATCGACCAAAGCGTGTGATGGCCGGGGCCGAGCCACTTGTAGGGCTGGCCGTTTCGCAGAACGAGAACGCGTTCGGTTCGTTTGATTTCGAGATACATGATTCACCTCCTCGTCGCGCCACGCGACGGGTGCTGCATTGAAAAAAACTCGGAACCGGCCAACCCACCTTGTCAGCGAGATCTGCGGGGGCGCTGCGGCCGGGAGACGTGTCGACTTCTCACGTCACTCGAAGGCACAACCGCGCGTGTGCTCCCCCCAAGGCGCACACGGCACGGCGCAATGCCCACAGGGCATCTCTCGCCTGGACTCGCCTCGGCACCGTTGGTGCTTTGGTTCGTCCGGGTGGGCCAACCGGCCCCTCTTAGGTCACCGTAATGAGTGGTGGTCTCATCCGATTTTGTTCGGACGAAGTTTACCGACGGATTGACAGTCCGTTGCCTTTACCATTTGGCTACATTCCCAATGCTTGGTGGAAATGATGGGATTCGAACCCACATTGGTGACGGCCGAGGCGATACGTGGGACACACGCTCCAGACTAGACGGGGATTGTGCGCCACTTCCTTACCGGCCGACTTCTCCTATCGCGAGACCCGTGCCAACTTTTGCGAGGGTGTCGCAAGTTGTTGAAAATAATGGGTTTTGCTGGCTGTCGGGTGGCGTGTCTCACGACGCTTCTGTATCGGATGAGATAGCTTCTATCGGCCGCGATAAGAATCCTTTTCGCCATTCAGGCACCAAACGCCGAACGAGCATCCAGCAACCAGTAACGAGCAACCAGTAACGAGCAAC
>CAYLMO010000010.1:24784-45265 GCA_964384605.1 uncultured Bradymonadales bacterium
AGCAACCAGTAACGAGCAACCAGTAACGAGCAACACCCGATGGCCCCACACGGCAGAAGCACGAAAAGAGACGATGACGTCCCGTTCTCGGAACGCTACTTCGGTGCGTTTCAGTACAGCCGTCACGCGATCGAGCTGGTCTGGACGACCAGCTGGAAGCTCACCGTCGTGCTCGGCGTACTCACGCTCATCGCAGGCGTGCTCCCCGCAGCGACGGCCTACGTCGGCAAGCTCATCGTCGACCAGGTCATCCTCGCCGCCGAAGTCGGCACCGCAGAAGCCCGAAACCTCGCCTTCGTCTACGTCGCCATCGAGGCCGGTCTCGTCATCGCCATCGCCGCGGCCCAACGCGGACTCTCGGTTGCTCAATCGCTCTTGAGAGCGCTCCTCGGCCATCGCGTGAACGTGATGATCCTCGAGAAAGCGCTCACGCTCGACCTCACTCAATTCGAAGACTCCGAGTTCTACGACAAGCTCACCCGTGCGCGGCGCGAAGCGTCTTCGCGCCCACTTTCACTCGTGAACCGGACCTTCAACCTCATCCAAAACGGCATCAGCCTCACCGGAGCCGCCGCGCTCCTCTGGACGTTCTCACCGTGGGCGGTCGCCATCTTGATCGTCGCCGGTCTGCCGGCATTCCTCATGGAGACACGATTCTCAGGTGAAGCGTTTCGGCTCTTCCGCTGGCGGTCGCCAGAAGCGCGAAAGCAGATGTACCTCGAGACCGTTCTGGCCCGTGAAGATTACGCCAAAGAGGTGAAGCTGCTCGGCCTCGGCCCCATGCTCCTCGATCGGTACCGCGAAATCTTCGACCTCGTATTCGGCGAGGACAAGAGCCTCACCGTGCGGCGCGGGTTCTGGGGTTTCTTGCTGGGGCTCGTCAGCACCGGCGCGTTCTACGGGGCCTACGCGTGGGTGGTCTTCACCACGATCGGAGGCGACATCACGTTGGGCGACATGACCATGTACCTGATGCTTTTCCGTCAGGGGCAATCCGCGGTGTCTGCTTCGCTTCAGTCGATCGGCGGCATGTATGAGGACAATCTCTATCTGAGCACTCTCTACGAGCTGCTCGACGAGCCGGTGATCGTCAAAGAGGGCGGGGCGACCGAGGGTACGGACCCCAATGATGGTTTGCGCTTCGACGGCGTCTCCTTCGCCTACCCGGGCCAGAAAGACTTCGCGGTCAAAGACGTCACACTCCATATCCCGCCTGGTCAGAAGCTCGCGCTGGTCGGCCAGAATGGCTCCGGCAAGACCACCCTGATCAAGCTCCTCACCCGACTCTACGAACCCGCCGAAGGCCGCATTCTGCTTGATGGAACGCCTCTCGAAGAGTGGGACGTCCAGGTGCTCCACGAACGCATCGGAGTCATCTTCCAAGACTTCGTGCGCTACCAGTTCAAGGTGGGCGAGAACATCGGAGTCGGCGATGTCGACTACCTCGACGACGAGGAACGGTGGGCCGAAGCGGGCCACGCCGGCATGGTCGACGATTTCATCGGGGAGCTCGACGACGGCTTCCACACGCAGCTTGGTCGCTGGTTCAAGGACGGCCGCGAACTCTCCGGCGGACAGTGGCAGAAGATCGCCCTCGCGCGAGCATTCATGCGGCGCGAAAGCGACGTTCTCGTGTTCGACGAACCGACCTCGGCCATGGATGCCGAGGCGGAGTCTCTCGTCTTCGACCGGATCCGCGCGCTGGCTACCGACCAGATCGCGGTCTTGATCTCGCACCGCTTCTCCACCGTTCGAATGGCCGATTCCATCGCCGTGCTCGCAAACGGCGAGGTGATCGAGAAGGGGTCACACGAAGAACTGATGGAGCTGAATGGCACTTACGCCCGGCTCTTCAACCTTCAGGCTGAGGGTTATCGTTAGACCGCTGCACTCTTCGAAACCCCTCCCCACCGCCGCGCATCCAACTCCACGAGCAACAACGAGCCCCCCACGCGGTTCACCATTATGAAAGTTCAAATTTGGTCCGACGTCGTTTGTCCCTGGTGCTACATCGGCAAGCGCCGCTTCGAATCCGCCCTCGAACAGTTCGACGGCGAAGTCGAAGTGGAGTGGAAGAGCTTCGAGCTCGACCCTGGCGCCCCTGCGGTGCCCAAGCTGCCGCTCGACGAAGCCCTCGCTCGCAAATACGGCATGAGCGTCGACCGAGCGCGCACCATGATGCAGCAAGTCACCGACGCCGCGCACGACGAAGGGCTCGACTTCGACTTCTCCAAGGCTCAGAGCGGAAACACCTTCAACGCCCACCGCCTCCTCCACCTCGCCAAGGAAAAAGGTCTCGGTGAGGTCATGAAAGAACGCCTCCTCCGTGCGTACTTCGTCGAAGGACTTCCGCTCCACGATCGCGAGGCGCTCGCAGATCTCGCTGTTGAAGTTGGCCTCGATCGCGAAGCCGCCGCCTCGGTACTCGCCGACGGCACCTACGGCACCGAGGTACGCCAAGACGAGGCAGAAGCTATGGAAATCGGCGTTCGAGGCGTCCCGTTCTTCGTCGTCGACGGCAAATACGGTGTCTCGGGCGCCCAAACTCCCGATGTTTTCCTTCAGGTACTCGAAAAGGCTGCCGCAGATTCGAAGCTCGAACTCGTTCAGGGCGGCCAAGAATGCGGTCCTGACGGGTGTGCCGTCTAGGCGCCCATCGCGAGAAAAGCGAACCCCAAAATCGGAATTGTGCAAATTCGGGGGCGAATCGGCCTTGTGCGTGCGATCGGAGTGCTTCATACTCCCAGCTTCCGCACAAACGAAATCCACGAATCCGAGGATTCCCATGACGTACCGCATTCTTATTGCGCTCCTCTGCATTGGCCTTTCGTTCTCTGTGGCTTGCGAGAACAAGCCAGAAGAAGGAGGCGAGACCACTGCTGCAACCACCGGTGAAGCTCCTGCTGAAGAAGCTCCCGCCGAAGAAGCTCCTGCTGAAGAAGCTCCAGCCGAAGAAGCTGCTGAAGGCGAAGCTGCCGAAGGCGAAGCTGCTGAAGGTGAAGCTGCTGAAGGCGAAGCTGCTGAAGGCGAAGCCGAAGGCGACGAAGCTGCTGAGTAAGCCGCATCGAACAAAGAAAAACGCCAGCCTTTCGAGGCTGGCGTTTTTTGTTTCTTGGCAAGTCGACTAGGCCGATGCCTCGGTCTTCGCGACCTGTTCCATCAGACCCGTCAGACGTCGTGCAAACGTCCCCGGCGATTTGATCGGCGAACCCTCCGCAAGCAGCGCCTGATCGTAGATCAGCTCCACCCACTCGCCGACGCGGTCATCGTTCCCGCTCTCTTGGATCGTTCGAATCGCCTCGATGAGCGGGTGCGTCGGATTCAGCTCGAGGATCCGCTTCTGCTGCGGCATCCCCTGATTCTGCGCGCGAAGCAGTCGCTCGATATGCGACGCAACCCCACCCTCGGGCACCACCAGGCACGCCGGCGAATCCGACAAGCGCTTCGAAAGGCGCACGTCCGATACTTCGTCCGAAAGCACTTCCTGGAATCGTTCGGTCAGCGGTTCCAGCGCGGCCTTCGCCTCTTCCTGCTCCGGCGTCTCGTCCTCATCCAGGTCGAACTCTCCCTGAATTGCGTCGACGAGCGGCGTGCCGTCGAACTCGTTGAGCGCTTCGGTCGCCCACTGGTCGATGCTGTCCGTCAGGTACAGGACCTCGAAATCGCGCTTCTTGAGCGCCTCGAGCTGCGGGCTCGATTCCAAAAGCTCACGGCTCGCACCCAACGCGTAGTAGATCGCCTCTTGGCCTTCCGGCATCCGCTCCACGTACTCGGCGAGCGAGGTCGGCTCGACCGACTTGGACGATGAAAACCGCACGAGATGCGCGAGCTTGTCGGCATGTTCAGGCTCGAAGTGCAGCCCTTCTTTAATCACGGCGCCGTAGTTCGACCACAACTCCGCGTAGTCGTCTGGGCGCTCGTCGGCGATCTCTTGGAGCAGCTCGAGTGCTTTCTTCACGACCTGCTTGCGCATGACTCGAACGAGCTTCGAATCCTGCAGCAGCTCTCGCGACACGTTCAGCGGCAGATCGTCGGAATCGACCACGCCGCGCACGAAGCGAAGCCACTGCGGGACGAGCGCTTCCGCGTCGTCCATGATGAACACGCGCTTCACGAACAGGCGCACGCCATGCGACTTCTCCGGGTGGAAGAGGTCGAACGGCGGTCGGCTCGGGATGTAGAGCAATCCGGTGAACTGCTGCATCCCCTCGACTTTGAAGTGCGTGTGGGCGAGCGGCGGCTCCCAGTCGCCCGAGATGTGCTTGTAGAGCTCGTTGTATTGCTCCTCTTCAATCTCCTCGGGCCGACGCATCCACAGCGCACTCGCCTGGTTGATCTGTTCGAACTCGGGCTCGCCCTGATCGTCGCCGTACTTCATCTCGAGCATCTCGATCGGGTGCCCGACGAAGTCGCTGTACTCCTTCACGAGCTGGCGGAGCCTGAACGGAGCGAGGAAGCCCTTCTGGTCGTCGCGCAGGTGCAGCACGACCGATGTTCCACGCTCATCGCGTTCTGCCGGCTCGACCGTGAACTTCTCTTGCGCGTCACTCGACCATCTGAAGGCTTCGTCGCTGCCGGCGCGTCGCGAAATCACCTCGACGCGATGCGCGACCAGGTAAGCCGAGTAGAACCCGACACCAAACTGCCCGATGATGTTCAGATCGGCTTTCTGGCTCTGCCCCTCGAGCGCCTCGAGGAACGCCTTCGAACCAGAGTGTGCGACGGTTCCCAGATGCTGAATGAGTTCGTCCTCACTCATGCCGATCCCGTTGTCCCAGATGGTCAACGTGCCGGCGTCTTCATCGGGGATCAGCCGCACGCGGAGCGACGTGTCGCCCGCGAGCAGATCTGGATTGGTCAACGCCTCGAACTGCAGCTTGTCGAGCGCGTCAGATGCGTTCGATACCAGCTCCCGAAGGAAAATCTCCTTGTTCGAGTAGAGCGAGTTGATCACCAGGCTCAGCACCTGGCTGACTTCCGCTTTGAACTTACGTGTCTTCTTACTCATTGCGCGTTTCCTCCCGTTTTGGGCATTTCATTTCAACGGTGGAATACTTGGCGCGCCTGCCCGAGCGTCAAGTCTTCGATCGCACGCCTTCCGATTGTTCGTCGGGAGCGTTATCGTGAGGCCTCTCCTCAAACGTGATCGAGCTGTGTCTGAGAAATTTCTCGATAGCAGGGGCGCCAGAGTCGGCGCGGTCGTCATGAGCGGCCTCATGATGCTCGGCAGCCTCCCGTGCGTGATCGCGTCGATCTACGACCTGGCGACAAAGACCGACCCCGCGGGCGCGCTCACTGCGGGAGTGTTCTTTGCGATCGTCGCGGTGTTGGGCCTCGGCTTGGGGATCTGGGGCTTTCGAACGCCGAAAGTCGCGTCGCCCTTCGAAGACGCCGACTTCGAACGTCGCCTGCTTCAGTTTGCGAGAGAACACGACGGCGTCGTCACCGTCTCTCAACTGGCAGCCGAATCGCCGTTGAGCGCTACAGAAGCCCGCGAAGCGCTCGAGTCGCTCGAACGGATCGGCGTCTGCCATTCGAGCCCGAGCGCAACCGGTGGCCTCTTCTACAACTTCCCGGATTTCATGCCGGACGGCACCAGAACGCCTTCGGACGTGGAGTTCGACTTCAGCGAAGACGATTCGGTCTCCATCGAAGAAGCGGCGACGGTTGCGTCTTCCTCGAGCGAAAGCTGAGCCTGAGGCTGAGCGGCATAGCGCAGCTGAGCGCGCTGAATCTTGGGCAAGTGTACCTCCACCAGGCTGCGGGCGCGGACGTTGGCGCTCTTCCCGTAGTATGGGCGTAGCGCGCCGGGCAGGGCCTCTTCGATCTCGGCCAGCGTGGCGTCCGGATTCTCACCCACGGCCCGCCAAACTCGCTTCGCGACCGCCGGCCCCGAGTTGTAGCCGATGTACATAATCTGAATGTTTCCGCCGAACTGACGGTGCAGGCGATCGACGTAAAGGGCGCCAGCGGCCACGGCCTTCGACGGGTCGAACCGAGCATCGGTGAGCTGGCATGGGAACTCGTCGGCCTGAGCCTCGACCAGCTCGCGATCGCCGGATTCGAGAGCGACTCGGACCTCCCGGTCGATGGAACAACCGTTACGACATCCGCAGGTGTAGACCTGACCCGTTCCGAACACTCGCCGGAACGGATTCGACCGCGCCGTACCTGAGCAGAACTGCATGAGACCCGCACAGCCCGTGCGGCTAACGGCGTACTGACGTCCGGCCGACTCCACGTACATGAACGCTTTCACGTACGAGAAGCGATCGAGGTCATCGTTCACCGCCGTCAGGATTACTTCATCCCAGCGGTCCATGACCGGCTGGGGGCGCGTCGGAGTGGGGGCCTTCACCTCGATGGTGACGGGGGCTGGCATCTCCAGGTACCCGGTCGCGGCGTTGGGCGGACCGTAGATGAGCACACTCCCTTGGACCGTCTGGGGCTCTTCGCGGCCAATGTCGTCGAGCTCGTCGGCCGTGACGCCCTGCTGTGCGACGACGGGTTCGGCGAAGCCGAGGCGATAGAGGCCGACGACCGACTCCATGAGCGCGATGGATGCCGTTCCGTCGACGAGGTTGGCGGCGCGCTCGGCCCATGGCTCGACGCCCTCCAGATCGGGCACCAACGTGGGTTGCAGCAGGAACGGCAGCAACAGAGCAGTCACCACGAGGCTGAAGACCGCCTCGCCGAACAGTTTCAGACTCAGACGGTCCGTCGTCAGCCGGTCGAAGATGCCTGCGACCCATCTGATTGCGTTCTCAATGCGTGGCTGAAGAGCCTCGAGCGGACGTCTGACGAGGAAGTAGACGACGATATGGGCAAGCGTGAAGACCAACAACCGCGCGGCGTTGGGCGATATCCCGACCGCCGCGGCGATGCTGTCCCACCACAGCGCCGGATCGGTGTCCATCTGCGCGCCGAGCAAGTCTAGCCCAACGTGAAACGCCACCGCTGCAGACGAGAACCATAGCACCCAGAACAAAACGTACGACGCGATCAGGTCGTACAGACGCTTGAAGGTCACGGCGATCGCGCGCATCAATGTCGCAAAGAAGTTCTCGTGCATGTCTGCCTCCGCTTCGGAGAATGGCTTCTACGAACGTTGACGCGCAAGTCTTTTGTTCTATGCGTTAATTTGCCCATGTTCGTTAGGTTGAGTCTAACGATTGGGGCCTTGCCGACTCGTGACATTCGGTTCGAGTGAAGAGAATCGGTCGAAGTTGCGTTACAACTAGTGTGCCCGATGCCCCGAACGTGTGGCCATGGACGAGGACGAACAACAGACGCCGCAGAATGCGGCCCACGGTGAGTACGAGCCACTGCTCCCAACGTTGCGAACGACGTTGTTGAGTCAGGTGGCGAGCGTGCTGCTGCATGCGTTGATCGTCGTGCCGATCTGGATTCCAGGTTTGATTCGAAGCGATGTCGACGACTTCGATGTCGAGTGGATGACGCAGTTCGAAGACCTTCAGGGCCTCGGAATGAGCTCCGGCCGCTGGGCCGACGTCAAGATGCAGGCGCCTGACGAAGCCAAGCCGGAAGAGCCGCCCGAAGAGCCGAAACCCGAGGAGAAGCCCGAACAGCCCGAAGAGCCGAAAGAGCCGAAAGAGCCGAAAGAGGAGAAGAAGCCGGAGAAGAAGTCGGAGAAAAAGACGACGACCGATACCGCCAACGCGATACCGAAGGACGCGCCCAAGCGAGACCTCGAACCGCCCGAGCCGAAAGAACAAGATCCCCCCGAAAACCCGTACGCACGCGGCGAATCGCTAGCTGGAATCGATCGCAGCGGGCCTTCTGGCCTGCCCGACATGGAGGCGTACGGGCCCGGGAACGTCATCTATTCGGCGCTTGTCCGCGTCGACCGCATCCGCGGGACTTCGTTCGAAGAGGTCACCCGCCGCATTCTGGAGAACGTCCCTGACTACCGGATTGCGCTGCACAACACCGGCGTCGACCCGGTCAACGACATTGATTCGATCTTCATGGCTTCGGCTCGGCCGCGCTACCTGCAGCACACGTTCTTGGCGGTGCGGCACAACCTCGAAGACGCCGAGATTCGAGGCCGGCTCGAGAATCGATTCGTCGAGAACGCTCCGTGGTACGACTACAAAGGCTACACGACGCGCGCGCTCGTCCCGGACCACTCGGAGTACCGTGACCCGCGCCAAATCGTTCTCGCGCAGTCCGGACTCGCCGTGATCGCGCGGCCGGAGTGGTTGCCGGAGATTACCGGCGAGGTCGCAGAAGATGACCCGCTCGCAGCTGGCTTGGCGCTCGAGAAAGACGAAAAACGGCCAACCATGCTCGATGGATTGGCAAACATCGAGCGCGCTGTCGGCGGGGGAGACACCCTTGTCGCCGTGAGCGGACGCGGCGTTCGGCTACTCCTTCCAGGGTTGGGGCGGATACGATTCGAGGCGGCGAAGCTGGTCATCGCCGATGCTTCGGCACCGAAGCTCACCATCGACATGACCTTCGACTCGCCGGCTACCGCGAAACGATTCGCGGCTGGATGCCCAGACATGAAGGACGAGATTCTTCAGCAGGTACCCTACCTTGGCCGAGGCCTCGCGCGGACGGTTCTCGACCCGCTTCAGTGCTCGCAAAAGGAGCAATACGTGACGGTTCGTGGGTCTTATCGGGCCGACCAGGTGGAGCGGCTGGCCAACTTCGCCGTGGCGTTCATTCCGCGACCGCCGGTGCTTCAGAAGCTGCCGACATCGCCGCCACCGCCGCTTCCGGAGGCCGCACCAGATGCGGGCACGGATGCCGGGGCCGGAGCCAGCGAGACCGACGCCGGAGCTGAGCCGGCACCGGCGAATGGTCCAGACGCCGGTTTCGCGAACTAGCTACACATCGAGCCATTCGGTCGCGCGAGCAACGACGTTGCTCAGGCAGCCGTCTTCAAACGGCGAAATCACGCCAGCCGCGCGGGCGAGTTCCTGGAACGGCGCCTCGCCGCCACGCTTGCAGAGCGCGACGTACGACTTCATCGCTCCATCCATGTCGCTCTGCATCTTGTCCCAATATTGAAGGGCGCAAGTCATCGCGAGCACATAGTCGATGTAATAGAAGGGCGCGCCAAAAATGTGGCCCTGGCGTTGCCAGCGGGCGCCCTTGGCCGGGTAGGCCAGATCGCCCCAGTCACGGTGCGGAAGGTAGGTCGCTTCCATCTCTTGCCAGAAGCCATGGCGCTCTTCGGGCGTGGCGTCCGGGTTGGCGTAGACGAGGTGCTGGAAGTGGTCGACGGCGCAGCCGTACGGCAGGAAGAGCAGCGACTCGATGAGGTGGATGCGACGGAATCGGTCGGCGTCGTCGCCGAAGAAGAGCTCCATGTGCGGCCAGCACAAGAACTCCAGGCTCATCGAGTGAATCTCGCACGACTCGAGCGTCGGCCACAGGTAGTCGAGCGGCTTCTGGTGGCGCGAACTCCAACATTGGAATGCATGCCCGATCTCGTGGGTGACCACTTCGACGTCGTGCTTCGTGCCGTTGAAATTCGCGAAGATGAACGGCACGTCGTAGTCGCTGAACGACGTGCAGAAGCCGCCGCCAGCCTTGCCTTTGCGGGTGTCGAGGTCGAGGAGCTCTCGATCGACCATCATCCGGAAGAACGAGCTGAGCTCCGGGTCCATCTGGTCGAACATCTCGATGCCGGCTTTCACGACGGTATCGACGTCGTCTTCGGGCTTCGGGTTGCCCGACAAGTCGTGCACCGATTCGTCCCACTGCATCAACTTGTCGACGCCGAGTCGTTGTGCCTGTTCCTCGCGCAGTTTGGTGCAGAGCGGGACGATCTCGTCGCGGACCTGAGCGCGGAATCGCTCGACGTCTTCGGCGTCGTAGTCGACGCGCTGCATCTCGCGGTAGCCGAGACCGACGAAGTTCTCGAATCCGAGCTTCTTCGCCTTGGTGTGCCGCAGTTTGACCAGATCGTCGTAGATGGTGTCGATCTCGGCGCCGTTCTCTTCGAAGAACGACCAGACGACCTTCGACGCCTCGTATCGCGTCTGCCGGTCACTATCGCTCAAAAACTTGGTGATGCCCGAAATGTTGTAGGACTCGCCACGGAACTCGAGGTCGGCGGACGAGATGAGCTCGGTGTAGTCAGCCGATCGTTTGGACTCGGCGACGGTCTCTTCCCGAATCTCGGGTTGGAACGCGGTGATATCGGAGGTCCAGAGTTCGAACGCGTGATCGCCGATCTCTTCGGCGACGTCGCGTCCTGCTTCGAGAAAGCGGCGCTTCAGTTCGACGTCGAGCTCCGTGACGACGGCGCTGAGCTCGTCGGCGTACTCGCGTTCCGATTTGGCCGACTCGTCGGCAGTGTCCTGGGCAAACTGCAGGCGCGCGAGGGCGGACCACGTCTGAAAGTGCCGCCGTTCCTGGTCCCAATCCATCAACACGTTCTTGCGGTCGTCTTTCGACGACGCGGCATCAAATCGCTCGAACAACTCGCCGTACGTCGCACGAAGCGAGGTTTCGTCGGGCCGGGGCGAAGTCATCTGCGAGTAGGAAATCTGGTCGACTGCGTTGGTCATTTTCGTTTTTCCGATCGGAACGGCTTAGAAATCGCTCCGCACACTATCGACGCTCGAGTCGAGGTTTCAAGAACGAGTCGCAAAAAGGGTGAAGCTGCAAGTCCGCGCAAGCCGTGGTCGAAAGGCAATCGACACTCGAATACGGGCGTTCGATTCGATACCTTGAATACACTCGGTCTGACCGTGCGATTTGCAGAATCGCCCGCAATAAGCGAAGATCACCACAAGGACCGCTGCGTCGTTCGGAGTCGAATTGAGTTGGAAACCCGACATCTACGAATACATCGACTACCGTGCGTTCCTCCGGGACTACTACGCGGCGGCGAAAGAGAACGTGCGAGCGTTCTCGTATCGGTATCTCGCACGACGCGCTGGATTCTCCTCTCCGAACTTCATCAAGCTGGTGATGGAGGGGGATCGAAATCTGGGCGGAGATTCGATCGACAAGGTCGCGCAGGCGTTCGACATTCAGGGCGAACACCGCGATTTCTTCAAGTCGCTCGTCGCGTTCGACCAAGCCGACACGGCTGAAGAACGAAACGAGGCGTTCGAAGCGATCGCGGCAAGCCGAAGATACAAATCGGCACGTCGCATCGACTACGACATGTTCGAGTACCTGTCGCACTGGTACTATCCGGCCATCCGCGAGATGGCTGCGCGCAAAGACTTCAAGGCTGACGCGGCGTGGGTCGCAGGTCAGCTTTGGCCACGGATCAGCGAGCAGAAGGCCGGCAAGGCACTCGACCTCCTGATGCGACTCGGGCTCCTCATCGAGCTCGAAGATGGAACGATTGGACGAGGTGAACCGAGTCTGACCACCGGGCACCAGGTCACCTCGCTCGCCGTTGGTAACTACCATCGGCAGATGCTCACGCGAGCCGCGGAGTCCATTGAATTGGTCGACCGCGAGGAACGTGACATTTCAGCTCTTACGGTTTGTATCAATGAAGATACGGTCGACGAGCTGAAGAACAGAATTCGAGCGTTTCGTGAAGTTTTGCTCGAAATCTGCGATACAGAAGAGGACCCTAGGGTCGTCTACCAGGTCAACTTTCAGATGTTCCCGTTGACCCGGTCGTCATAGGAGACGCCATGAAGCGCACCATCCTTGTCGTACTTGCTCCCTTTGCACTCGCAGCGTGTATCGGGACCGATGTCGGAAATCCGCCCGCGACCACGGAGCTCGGCTTCGAGCCTGCCTCTGATGAGGAAACGCGGACGGCCACGGGGGCACTCAGCCTCCCGAACGACTACGAGATCGAGGAAGCATGGCTCGCGATCGACTTCGCGACCCTGCGCGATGCCGACGATTGCGCTCGCTCCGGCGATACCGACTCGATCGGACCCTACTTCGTCAATCTGGCGGCGGGCGGTGAGATCTACCCCGAAGCACCACGCTTCGTGAGCCCGTCGGGGGACTACTGCGAACTCCGGCTCGAATTGGCGCCAGCCGCGACCGTACCCGCCGAATTCGGCGCGCCTTTCGCGCTCAACAACAAATCGATCTTCATCCGCGGCATCCGACCGGACGGAACACACTTCGCGATCAGCTCTGATCGTGACGAACGCATCAAGTACACCGCCGATGACGGAACCGCGCTGAGAATCGAGCCCGGACAGAACCGCTTCGTGTCGGTGTTCGACACTGCGACGTGGGTGAAACTCACCGAACTCGACTCCCTCGAAGGCAACGCCATCGAGGTCTCGCCGCGCATCAATCCGCAGCAGTACAACGAGTTCCGCCGCAACTTCCTCAACGGCTCCAAGCTGTTCCGCGACGCCGACGTGAACGGCCGACTCGACATGCCTGAGAAGGCTCGCGCCGTCGGTCGACCAGACTTCGTCGAGTAGCGATCCCAACCCCAGATCGGGTTGAACGAACCACACTCATCCGCATACAACTGCGTCACGTTCTGTTACGCCGTCCTCTATTGCGGGTGATTTATGCACGTTCTCGTCGTCAACTGCGGCAGTTCCTCCCTGAAATCTGACGTCATCGACACCGAAAGCGGTGCTCACGTCGTCTCGGCACGCGTCGAGCGGATCGGCGACGGTGCGACATGTTCCATCGACGGTGGGGAGTCAGAAACCTGCGCCGGAGCGAATCATCATGCGGCGCTCGCGGACCTGCTGCCGCGCCTGATGGAGCGCTTGCCGGAGGGCGCATCGATCGGCGGCGTCGGACACCGCGTAGTGCACGGCGGAGAGCGATTCAAGCATCCGACCCTCATCTCGGATGACGTGGTGGCTGCCATCGAGGAGATGGTTCCGCTCGCGCCACTTCACAATCCGAACAACCTCGCCGGCATCCGTGCGACGCGCGAACTACTCCCGGATGTCCCGCAAGTCGCCGTTTTCGACACGGCGTTCCACTCCACGCTCCCGGGGCGAGCCCGGCGATACGCAATCCCCGAAGAGCTGGTCGAAAAACACAACCTGCGACGCTTCGGCTTCCACGGAATCAGCCACGCATTCGTCGCAAAACGGGCCGCAGCATTCCTCAACGACGACATTCGCAACCTGCGCATCATCACCTGCCACCTCGGGAACGGCGCTTCGGTTTGCGCGGTCGAATACGGACGGTCGGCCGAGACCTCGATGGGCATGACGCCTCTCGAAGGACTCGTGATGGGCACTCGCTCCGGTGACCTCGACCCGGGAATCATCTTGCAGCTGATGCGAGCTGAAGGACTTTCGGTCGACGATGTCGACGACCTGCTCAACCGACAGTCCGGCCTCGCCGGCCTTTCGGGCGTAGGAAACGACATGCGCGACATCGAAGAGCGCGCCGCTAACGGCGACGAGAACTGCCGACACGCGATCCAGGTGTTCGCCCACCGCCTGCGCAAGTACATCGGTGCATACGCAGCTGCGATGGGCGGGGTCGACGCAATCGTCTTCACCGCTGGCATCGGCGAGAACTCCTCGGTCGTACGCCACCGCGTCGCTCAACGCCTCGACTTCCTCGGCGCCCGAATCGACGAGGACCTCAATCGAGAAGCCGCAGCAACCGACGACAATCCGGTCGTCGAAATCTCCACTCGACACTCACGAACACGATTGCTCGTCGTTCGAACTGACGAACAGCTCTCGATTGCTCAGGAAGCCGCCAAGCTCGTTCGACATCAACAAGACACCACCGGATCGCGTACGATCCCTGTGGCGATCTCGGCACGCCACGTCCACCTCACCCAAGAGATCGTCGAGAAGCTCTTCGGGCCCGGCTACCAGCTGACCGAGCGGAACCCGCTCTCGCAGCCCAACCAGTTCGCCGCCAACGAGACCGTCACCGTCGTCGGACCCAAGCGCCGCCTCGAGAACGTCCGCATCCTCGGCCCCACTCGCTCCAAGAACCAAGTCGAGATCTCCCGCACCGACGAATTCTTCCTCGGCATCGACGCCCCAGTGCGAGCCTCCGGGGATGTCGCGAGCTCCCCCGGCTGCACGCTGATCGGTCCCGCCGGCGAAGTCACGCTGGAAGAAGGAGTCATTTGCGCCTGGCGCCACATCCACATGACGCCCCAAGACGCGGAGCATTTTGGCGTCAAAGACAAGGACGTCGTCGAGGTCGCCATCCAATCAAATGGCCGCGATCTCATATTTGGCGACGTGTTGGTCCGGGTCTCTCCCAAGTACAAACTCGAAATGCATATCGACACCGACGAAGGCAACGCCGCTGATCTTCCCCGCCACTCCGAAGCGATGTTGGTGGAGACCGACTCCGTCGCACAACTGCAGCGTCGAGCCACCCGTTTCGACTAGGTCTTTGAGGCTCTCATTTTTGGAGCAATTGAGCTTCTGTGCAGACCGGAATCGGGACTTTTTCGCCACGCGACGGTGGTCGAACTGGCCATTTGGAAGGGTTTTTAGGTCTGTTTTCTTGAGGGGAAGGTGGTGCGCGCGCACCTCAAGCGAAGCACAGAACGTGCTCGAAAGTCGGAGTCCTCGGCGACTTCATGTCGTGTGAGCTATTCCAGCTTTTCGATGCGACCTTCGTCATTCTTCAGTTGCCGTTCGTATCGCTCCTCTACGGGGCGATGTCGGTCCCGTCTTCGGGTGGGGGCTTTGTAGTACTTCGCATCGGCAACCTTCGCGCCGTACTTTTTCGCCGCTTTGTATGTACCTGGTGGAAACACCACGTTTTCCTCACCAGCCTTCTGACGCTTGAGTGCATCTGCATGCCAAGACCACCACGCTCGTGCATCGTGGTACTCCTGACATTTCGCGGCTTTGGATTCCCCCACCATCAACGCGCGGCTGTGGTCAGCGGACGAATGGCCGTACGCCAATGTCGGGCGCAGGCTTTCGAGGAATTGCAGTGATTTGTAGCCCAATCCCTGTTTCTTCCGCTCCTTGCGGATTCGTCGGAGTCTGAGCTCGAGACCATTCGTTGAGACTTCTTGGAACTCTTCTCGAGTTACTCCCATCTCTTCGAAGTGCTTGGGAACGCTCAGCTGAAGTGTCTCCTCGGCCTCCCAGGTCCGCTCCTGAAACCAGAACGGCGGGCGTTCGATCGTCTGTGGTTCCGTCACCCATTTTCTCAAGCTGATTGCGCCTTTTAGGTCTTCAGGTCGTTTTCCAAGTCCGGCAGAAACACCGTTTGTTTCGGTGTACAACAGCTGGTCGAGCTCCGATTCACAATCGAGAATCTTGATGGAGTCACCGACCGAGTCACCGCAGAAAATCGAACCGCGCCGACCGTCCCAATGTGCGTTCACAAACTTGGCGAGGTTGGACCGCACAAACTTTCGGAACTCGACTAGATCGAAGTCTTTGGTGGGATCCTCCTGAGGTTTGACGACGATGTGAATGTGAGTCGGCATCAGAGCATAGGCCACAATACCTATGTTGTAGCGTCTCGCGGCCGTCGCCAGGATGAACATGAACGCCCACCGAATCATGAAGTGGGGAAGTAGGAAGTCGATTTTCGACTGTGTGTTTCTAATCTCGTGCCGGCTCGAATCCGGCAAAATTGGCATCGGTCTGGACATGCGGTCTCCTAAGTTGCGAACCGTGACTGTGAAAAATTTCTCCACAACTAGGGTTTTCGGCCGCACGTCCGGATCGTTGCGAAAATAGTCAAAAAAAGTGCTCAAGGAGGGGTGGGGGAGGGAAAAGTGAGTGTGAGCCTCAAAGGCGTTTTTGGGTTTGCATGGCTTTGTGTTGTGATTACACTGAGGGGGAGGAGGTGAAGGATGAAGGAACTATATCGCGACTCGTTGGCGCTGATGACGGACCTGTATGAGCTGACGATGGCGTATGGGTATTGGAAGGAAGGCGTGCATGAGCGTCGGACAACGTTCTGTCAGTTCTTTCGGAGCAATCCGTTTGAAGGTGGATACACCGTCACCGCAGGTCTCCCGCTCGCGGTCGACTTTCTGAGGGACTTTCGCTTTGCCGACGACGATGTGGCTTATCTCGCCACTCTCGTTGGGAATGATGGTGAAAAGTTGTTTGAGGATGGATTCCTCGACCTTTTGCGCGGCTGGGAGTTTCAGTGCGATGTAGACGCGGTACCTGAAGGGCGCGTGGTCTTCCCGTACGAACCCATGCTTCGAATCACTGGCCCGGTATGGCAGTGCCAGGTCTTGGAGACTGCTCTTCTCAATATCCTGAACTTCCACACGCTCGTTGCCACCAAGGCTTCGCGAGTGTGTCACGCGGCAGCCGGTGAGCCGGTGCTCGAGTTCGGCCTGCGTCGGGCGCAGGGAATCGATGGCGGCGTCTCCGTCGCAAGGGCGGCCTATGTCGGAGGCTGTGCTGGAACGTCCAACGTTCTCGCCGGCAAGCTCTACGGTGTCCCGGTTCGTGGAACGCACGCCCACAGTTGGGTGATGTTCTTCGGTGACGAGTTGGAGGCATTCGAGCGCTACGCGGCCGCAATGCCCAACAACTGCATCTTTCTCGTCGATACGTACGACACCATCGAGGGCGTCAAGAACGCGATCGAGGTCGCAAAAGGCCTCCGCCAGCGCGGCTATGAACTCACTGGCGTGCGACTCGACTCGGGCGACCTGGCCTATCTGTCGATCCAGGCGCGAAAGCTCCTCGACGCGGCAGGTTTTCCCGAGGTGAAGATCGTCGCCAGCAATAGCTTGGACGAGCACATCATCACCTCTCTGAAGCAGCAGGACGCGCAGATCACCGTCTGGGGAGTTGGCACCAAGCTCGCGACCGCCTTCGACGAGCCGGCGCTCGGCGGGGTCTACAAACTCACCGCGCTCCACGATGAGGAAGGTAACTGGAAGCACACAATCAAGCTGTCGGAACAAGCAGTGAAGGTCACGAATCCGGGCCGCCTTCAGGTCCGTCGTTTCTTTCACGACGGAGAGTTCGTTGGGGACATGATTTGGGACGAGCTGACCGACCCGCTCGACGACCGGCTCGTGGATCCGATGGATGCGACCCGCCAGAAGCCGATGCCGAGCGGGGCCACATCGGAAGAGCTCCTCGTACCGGTCTTTCGCGCGGGCGAGCCCGTCGAGTTCGACCATTCACTCGAGGCCTCACGAGCCCGACGAGTAGCGGACCTCGAGCGATTTCACACCGGAATTCACCGTTTGTTGCACCCGCACTCCTATCCGGTTGGACTCGAACCGGCCTTGCACGCGACGAAGACGAGGCTGATGCTCGAGGCTCGCGGATTACACGCTCCCGCACCCGCAAACGGTGAGGCATCCAAATGAAGATCATCAAGCTCGCGGCCGCCACGCTCAACCAGGTCCCGCTCGACTGGGATGGCAACGTCCGAAACATCCTCGACGCACTCGAAGAGGCCCGTGATCAAGGTGCCACCATCGTTTGTCTCCCCGAGCTGTGCATCACGGGGTACGGCTGCGAGGACGCCTTCCACTCGCCACATACCTACGAGACGGCATGGCAGATTCTCGAGTCCGAGATTGCCCCGGCCACCAAGGACCTCATCGTCTCGGTGGGGCTGCCGGTCGAGTACAAGCACTCCTACTACACGACCGCGTGCCTCCTCGTGGACGGCGCCATCACAGGCTTCGTCGCCAAGCAGTTCCTCGCCGGCGACGGCATTCATTACGAGCCGCGCTGGTTCAAAGCGTGGCCGGCAGATGTCGTCGCCACCCTCGACCGCAACGGCAAGAGCTACCCCATTGGCGACATTCACTTCGACTGTGGCGGTGTGAAGATCGGGTTCGAGATTTGCGAAGACGCCTGGGTCGCACAACGCCCGGGGAGCGATCTTAGCCTCGAGGGTGTCGACATCATCCTCAACCCGAGCGCCAGCCACTTCTCGTTCGGCAAGCTCGAGGTCCGCAAACGCTTCGTCATCGAGGGTTCGCGCGCATTCGGCGTGACCTACGTCTATTCGAACCTCATCGGCAACGAAGCCGGCCGTGCCATCTACGACGGCGGCGCCATCATTGCGTCGGGCGGTAACCTCGTGACCATCGGCCCCCGCTTCACCTTCCGCCCCTTCGACGTCACGAGCGCCAGCGTCGACGTCACGCAGACACGACTCTCGCGTGCCCGGACGGTCAGTTATCGCCCGGTCGTCGAGACCGACGAGACCGATGTCGTACGCGTCCCGTTCGAGTTTCCCGACATCGCCCCAACGTTCGAAGAGCCTTGGGAGCCTGCGCCTTGGGAAGAGAGCGACCGCCTCAAAGAAGAGGAGTTCACCCGCGCCGTCACGCTCGGTCTCTTCGACTACCTGCGCAAATCGTGGTCTTCCGGATTTGTCGTCTCCTTGAGCGGCGGCGCCGACTCGGCCGCTGTCGCCTCGCTAGCCGCGCTCATGGTGTGGCTCGGCGTCAAAGAACTCGGCCTGAACGGATTCAAAGCCACCCTCTCTCATGTCGACGGAATCGGTGCCTGCAACTCGCCCGACGACATCGTGGGTCGCCTCCTCACCTGCGTCTATCAGGCGACACGCAACAGCTCGGAGACCACTCATGACGCGGCGCGCGCCGTCGCCGACGCCATCGGCGCCGACTTCCATTTGCTCGACGTCGACAGCCTGGTGACCGGTTACACTTCCATGGTCGAAGCCGCGATCGGCCGCGAACTCACCTGGGAGACCGACGACCTCGCTCTCCAGAACATCCAGGCGAGAACTCGCCTGCCCGCGGTCTGGATGTTCGCGAACATCCGCCGAGCGCTCCTCCTTGCGACTTCGAACCGCTCCGAGGCTGCCGTCGGATACACTACGATGGACGGCGACACCGCCGGTGGCCTCTCGCCAATCGCAGGAATCGACAAGGACTTTCTGCGGCGCTGGCTCCGCTGGCTCGAGACCGAGGGCCCGCTTGGTCACAGCCCATTGCCCGCCCTCCGCTACGTCAACGCCCAGTCGCCCACAGCCGAACTACGCCCTGCCGAAGAGGCGCAGACCGACGAAGGCGACCTCATGCCCTACGACCTGCTCGACGCCATCGAGCGCGCCCACATCCGCGACAAGCGCGCCCCGCGCGAGGTCTTCCGGATGATGCGCGCTCAGTTTCCGCAGTACGGCCAGATGCAGCTTCTCGAATGGACCGAACGCTTCTTCAAGCTGTGGGCTCGAAATCAGTGGAAGCGCGAGCGCTACGCGCCTTCGTTCCACCTCGACGACGAAAACCTCGACCCCAAGACATGGTGCCGCTTCCCGATTCTGTCGGGCGGTTACCGCCGCGAACTCACCGAGCTTCGCGCGTGGGTCGAAGCCAATCCATCCAACTAGGACCAACCATGCCGTTCACCTATGAGTACCCACGCCCGGCCGTAACGGTCGACTGCGTGATTTTTGGATACGACGGGGATCACGACTCGTTGAACGTGCTCCTGATCGAGCGGCTCCACGAACCGTTCAAAGAGCACTGGGCGCTCCCGGGCGGTTTCATCCATATGACCGAGACTCTCGATCAGGCTGCGAAGCGCGAGCTGATGGAAGAGACCGGCGTCGAGCCTGCCTACCTCGAACAGCTCTACACCTTCGGCGGAATCGGGCGAGATCCGCGTGGTCGCACCATTACTGTCGCCTACTACGCCCTGGTACGGTCCATGGACTTTCAGCCGTCTGGCGGCACCGACGCCAAGACCGCGCAGTGGTTCCCGATCGATGAGCTCCCGGAACTCGCGTTCGATCACGACGACATTCTTCAAACCGCTCTCGAACGCGTGCGCGGCAAGCTTCGATACGCGCCCATCGGCTTCGGATTGCTCCCAGAGAAGTTCACGCTCTCCGAGCTTCAACACCTCTACGAGACCATCCTCGAGACCGACCTCGACAAGCGCAATTTCCGCCGCAAGGTCAAAGACACCGGCCTCCTCATCGATACCGGTGAAGTTCAGCAAAACGTGCCGCACCGAGCGGCCCGATTCTATTCGTTCAACGAGACTCGCTACCGCGAACTCGAGAAGGACGGATACGACTTCGAACTGTAGGAACGCCGATGAAAACCGCACTCATCTTGGTCGACATCCAGAACGACTTCATGCCGACAGGTGCTTTACCGGTGCCCGACGGTGACGCTGTCGTTCCGGTCGCGAATCAGCTCATCGAGAAGTTCGACTTCGTGGTTGCCACGCAAGACTGGCACCCAGCCGACCACGGCAGCTTCGCCTCCCAGCACGAAGAGGCGCCGGGCGAGGTGATCGACCTCCACGGCCTGGAGCAGGTCTTGTGGCCCGACCACTGCGTTCAGAACACCCATGGCGCCGAATTCGTCGACGGGCTCGAAGTCGAAGCAGTTCGACGGGTCTTCCCCAAAGGCACCGATCCCAAGATCGATTCGTACTCCGGGTTCTTCGACAACGGTCACCGCAAAGCCACTGGGCTTGGTCACTTCCTCGCTGAATCTGACGTGGAACGCGTCGTCGTGTGCGGCGTGGCGACTGACTACTGCGTGAAGTTCACCGTTCTCGATGCGCTCGAGCTCGGCTTCGCGGTGGATGTCGTTCGCGATGGATGCCGCGGCGTCAATCT
>CAYLMO010000010.1:45365-112495 GCA_964384605.1 uncultured Bradymonadales bacterium
GGCGACCGCACGACGTTCGAAGGCGAAGCCCTCGAGAGCGCCGCAGAGCGCGAGCTGCTGGAAGAGACTGGCTACGCCGCCGAGCAGATGGAGATCCTCGCCTCTGGCCCGACCAGCCCGGGCCTTTCGACCGAGCAGGTAACATTCGTGCGCGCGACCGGGTTGCGAAAAGTCGGGGCGGGGGGCGGCGTCGACCAAGAGGACATCACGGTCCACGAGGTTCCCCTCCAGCGCATCACCGAGTTTCTGAAGGAATCCAGCAAACGCGGCGCCCTCATCGACCCGAAGATCTTCGCCGGACTCTACTTCCTTGGCGCGACCGACCAGGGCTCGACCGAGGTGTCCATCGACATTCCGGCCACGCGCCATCAACGCATCGACTCGCCCACTGGCCTGGCGCTTGCCGATGAACTGTTGGAGCGGGTCGATGAAGTCCTGCCACCGCTCCCCGAGAATGGGCGCGTGGCGGTGCTCGGAGGTTCGTTCAATCCGCCGCACGTCGGTCATGCGCTCCTTGCCCACGCAATCCTCGCTACCGAACACGTCGACGAGATGTGGATCATCCCTGTGGGAGAGCACCCCTTCGGAAAGGGGAGCGTGGGATTCGACCATCGAGTGGCGATGTGCCGCCGCGCTTTCAGTCATCTTGGCGACCGCGTGAAGGTGGTCGAGATCGAACGCGTGCTTCCTCGCCCCAGCTACACGGTACAGACGCTCTCGGCCCTCCACGCAGTGCGCGCCGGGATCGAGCCCACACTAGTGATTGGGTCCGACATCATCCCGGAGCTCCCGCGATGGCGAGACCCGGAGAAACTCCCTGTGTTGTCACGATTGGTGGTTGTGCCTCGACAAGGCGCGCCGGAGATCGAGCCGCCGGAGAACCTCGACATCAAGATCTATCGCGGTTTCCGGCTCCCCAAGGTCTCGTCCACCGCCATCAAGAAGGCGTTGAAACATGGTGAGACCGTCGACGGACTGCTCGATCACACGGTGTGGTCCTACATTCGAGACAACGCGCTCTACAGCTAGGGTTGGTGGGCATCAAGAAACAAAAAAGCCCGGCCGATTCGGCCGGGCTTTTTTGAGACGTTCTCAACGCAGGATCAGTTGACCTGGTCCTTGAGCGTCGGAGCCGGCTTGAAGCTAACGGTGTAGGAAGCCGGAATCTTGATCGGGCTGCCCGTGCGTGGGTTGCGGCCTTCACGTGCTTTGCGATGCTTGACGGTGAAGGTGCCGAAGCCCGGGTACGAGAAGCGGCGCTCGGAATCGATGGCGGAAGCAACAACGTCGAAGACGATGTTGAGGATTTCGCCGGTTGCCTTCTTGGTAAGTTCGATTTCAGCGTCAGTGCAGCGGGCGTGCACGGTGTTGATAAGTTCAGCTTTGGTCATGACTCATCCCCTATTCGGTGGGTGTAGGTTTGCGCCTAATTATGGACATTGTGGATCTGTGCGCGAATTCCCCATGAACCCGTCCAGACCCGCATACTGCCTTTGAGATCGAAGCGGAGTGTAATGACGGCGAAGATCGAGTGTCAAGCCGTTTAAGAGCAAAAAAAATCGAAAAAACGGCGGTGTTACTGGCGTTCCGGGTGATCGGAGGTGTGACCAAATGTCCCACATCCACTGGTGGTGTGTGGGTGTGGTTTTGTAAGTGTTTGTTTTGTATTGGTTATTCTGGTTTTTGTCGTTCGATTCGAAGACGTTCGGCCGCCCAGATTGGGGAGGCAATTGGTCGCCCAACCTCCTGCGCTCGTTGGACAATCTTGTCTACGAGCTGCCAACTTCCCTCGGCCAAGACGCCTTTTTCGACATAAACGTTGTCTTCGAGGCCGACTCGAACGTGCCCGCCATGCTCGATCGCCCAGAATCCGAGGGGCAATTCGTGCCGTCCAATCCCTGCGACTGACCATGTCGAGTCCTCCGGGATCATCCCGACGAGGAACTTCAGGTTCTCGATTCGAGCTCCCATCGCGCCAGGAACTCCGAGCACGAAGTCGAAATGGACAGGTGCCTCGAGCAAGCCCTCACGCACGAGGCGCATCGCGTTGTCGACCATCCCAGTGTCGAAGATCTCTACTTCAGGGCGAATTCCGTGCTTCTGAAGGCGTTCGGCGATCGTCTTGATCATCGGCCAGCTGTTCATGAAGACGTCGTCGCCGAAGTTGACCGTTCCGGTCGTGAGCGTGGCCATGTCGGGCAACAAATCTAGCCCTTCGATGCGCTCCTCGACGTCCATCCAGACCGCTCCGCCGGTTGAAAACTGCACCAGAATGTCTGTGCGGGACCGAATTTCGCTCAGGATCGCCCCGAAGGTCTCCCGGTCTTGTGTCGGAGATCCGTCGGCGAGCCGACCGTGTACATGCACCATCGAAGCGCCGGCCTCGCGGCACCGAACCGCTTCCTCCGCAATCTCCACCGGAGAGTAGGGGACATTCGGATTGTGCTCGCGCATCGTCTCGGCGCCGTTGACCGCCGCCGTAATGATCAGGGGCTCCATCACGACCCTCGCTGCAGCTCTTTAGGGACCACGCAGGTTCCGCTCGCTCGGCAGACGACGATTGGTTCGTCGAGCACCTCGGCTTGTGATGGCACGTCAGCGCCTTCGATGAGCCGGATTACCTTCCGCGCCTCGAAGTCCATCTTGCGTGAGGTGTTGCCCACAGAAGTGATCGTTCCGACCGCCTCGATGTAGTCGCCGGCCACCACTGGCGCGAGGAACTCCACGCTGTCGTATGCGCGGAACAAGCCCTCATCACCGTCGTGGCGGATCAACAGCTCGGTTGCGACGTCTCCGAACAGCTTGAGCATGTGAGCTCCGTCGACGAGGTTCCCCGCGTAGTGGGCCTCTTCCATGCCCATGCGGACTCGAATGATGACTTCTTCGTTGAGCGGCATCTTGCGCCTCCGTTTGCACTGTTGAGGCGGTGGTATATCGCCGCAGGCCGCCAAACGAAAGTGGCTCGGTGTTCAATCGCCAGCGTCGCCGTAGCCAATCAGCTGCACTTCCACTCGGGACTCTTGGCGATTGTCCGACGAGATCACCAGCTCGCCGGTAATCTCCGCGGCATCAATTGGCGTGAAGCTCAGGACGAAATGCGCCTGTTGTCCGGCTTCCAGAGCGAACCTCTCACCGTTCTGCAGTTCATTCGGGAGCGTCTCTTCGAGCAGTCGAAACCTTCCAGCTGCTTCACTGATTTCGACATTGTGAATCGTGACCGTCGCGGCCAGGTCGCAGTTGCGCACGCTCAAGATTTCAGTATTCGTCTCACCGATTTGGGTCGCCCCGAAGTCGACGTGAGGGCCGCCCACGACTTCGAGGCAAGGCGCATGCGGATTGCCCGAGAACTCGACGGCGAAAATCTGATGGGCGGGATCGTTCGTTTCGAAACTAAGCCACGACTTCGAGGGCCATTGGTCTTTAGGAGTGAATGAGACTCGGTACCAGATGGAGTTTTTTGGAGGGATGCTCACGGGAAGCTGGGCTTCATCGTCCGCCGCCTCGGAGTTGAAGAACTGCACGGCAAAATCGGGATTGGGTCCGAGAAGCGCTTCGTGAACAACGAGGTCGTCCGTCCCAGAGTTTTTTAGCTCTACAACTCGAGATGCTGGAGCGCCCGGCGCGACCTGGAGGAACTGCACCGTTCTGAGCGACGTCAGTTGCGGGCGCGGCTCCAGTGCGACGATTTCGGTGGAGTATGTGGCTGGACGTCCGTCGCGGCCGAGAAGTTCGATCTCAAGCGTTCCACGGTCAGAGTTGCTGTCCCTTGGTTCGTAGACCACCTCAAGTCTGGTGCCTCCTCCGACCGGGATCTCCGTACCTTCGAACCATGCGCCCCGGAAAAATTCCTCGCCCCCAGGGTCGTTCAGGGTGTCTTCGACCAAGCGGACGTCAATGATCGTGATTGGACTGGTACCGAAGTTTTCGACTCCTACTGTTTCAGTCGCGACTTCGCCGGGGAGGATTCGTCCGAACAGGATCGGTGACGGGCTAATGTCTAGTGCTTCGCCGGGGAAGACGGGCGTCTCTTGAGATTCGCCGCCACAGGCTGCGGAACACAGAAGCGAAGCTAGCAACAATACACGAACCCTCATGGCCGGCCGGTCATGATCGAATCGACCGCGGTAATCTGAGGGGTCAGCCCCCAAACCACATCAGCGACGTGCCAGAACTGACTCTCGTCGGTCAGCAGGGCCGACCACTCGCCGCGAAACTCCCCGCGGATGTACACGCGGGCGGTCGCCGTGGACGCGCCAAAGCTGTCCGCAGCCTCGTACTCCACGCCAACCCCGTAGGTTCCACGAGTCGGCGAGGATAGCTCGACCAACTCCGGACCAGCTCCATCATCGTCAGAGACGAGCAGTCGCGGGTCGTCCGCCGGGCCGGGCGCGCCCCAATCCGCCGTCGGGTTGCCCGCATGGACATCGTCTGCCGGAACGTTCCAATCGCCGCCGGGACGCAACAGGTGGAGGTCGAGGTCAGCCCCGAACTCATCGCCGATGTTCAGGTCATTTGGCGTGTTCCAGGTCAGCATCACCACGAGGTCCGACGACGGGACCACGTGAACTCGAACGATTGCTGGCTCGCAGCTTGGTAGGCCCGCAGCATCGAAGACCGTCAGACGGATCTCGTAAACGCCGTATAGGTTGACCCGTAGTGTGGGTGCGACGACGTCTGCAGAAGGAATGAGGCGATCACCAGTCGAACCGTTCGGCTGCGAGACTATGGTCCACTCGTACCTCGTTATGGACGTGATCGGGTCCGAAGAACCTACGCCAGACAGCAAAACGGACGTCTGTGGCTGCACGACCAGGTCGGTCTGCGGAGGCATGCCGTCTACCTGCGCCGTCGCAACCGCTTCAGGGCAAACGTTCTCGACACCCGTACCCTCGAGCAGCAACGTCTCGACCCCTCTCTGGGTGGCGTTCGAGCGTATCGTGAGCGCTCCACGCACGGTCGAGTCGTCGGTGGGGTCGAACGTCACAAAAAAGCGCAATTCGTCGCCGGGCAGGAGGCGATATCGTCCGTCCTGCAGAAGCTCGGTCGGGAGGTCGTCGAGGCCAAATCGTTCCGATGCGCTATCGGTGATCGCAATGCGCTCGATCGCGATCGAGGTTGTCGAGCTGCAGTTCTGGATCGAGACACTCTTCGCCGCCCTACCGTTGATTGGCGCTCTTTCGAATTGCAGGAGCGAATCGGGCACCACGCGCATGCAGGTTGCGAGAGTCTCCCCCGTCAGATTCACGGTCGCGGTCGGCTCGTCGGGGTCGTTGATTCGCAACCTGAGCGCGCCAATCTGCTCGCCCGCCGCACTCGATTCGAAGAAGACCCGAAACCAGACAGTCTCTCCCGGCGCGATGGCGTGCCCGTCGATGTCGAATTCATCGGACACGATGACAGACGGGTCCGTTTGGTAGAATTCGACGCGGTAGGACTCGCCGACAACGTCCGCAGACTCCACGACCAGGTCGGCCGTCCCCACGTTCCTGATTGTTCGCGTTTCGAACGGGGCATTCTCGAGCTGGTCGATTGGTCCGGCCGTGGGGAACACGATCTCGTTGACCACTTCGATATCCGGCTCACCAGCACGCGCTCGAATCGGTATCTCGTAGGCCCCAGTAGTCTGAGCATCCCCTTCCACCTCGAGCTTGATGGAGCCCTCGGCCGGTCTCTCGTCTCGAGGCCGGTAGGTGACGATCAATGATCTCGTCTGGCCCGGTTCGATCCGCGCGTACTCGAACCAACCCTGGCCTCGGAACAGCTCCGGTTCGTCTGCGGCATCGGTTTCCAACAGCTCGGTCGACTCGATCGTGAGCATCGCCGCGCCCGTGTTCTGGATCGTGACGAACCGACTGAGCTCTTCACCTGGTGCGGCGAAGGGGAACACCATGGAGCCGGGCGAGACGGCCAGCCTACCGCTACATGCGTCGACCGAAGCACCTACACCCCCTTCTTGCGGAATGAAGAAGCACGTCGACGCCTGTTCGTCGTCGGAGCAACTCACGGCGAGTAACGCCATGAGTGCGATCGCGAAGTGAAGTGGTCTCATCGGTTCCCCTTGGCAGTCTGGAATCACCAGTATCTACGGGGCTGAGCGCACTTTGGGTGCAGAAAGTTTCGTCGCGACGGGTGAGTTTCGGGCAACAAAAAACCCCGGAGCTTTCGCTCCGGGGTTCGATGACTCGACTTAGACAGGCTCAGGGGAAGCCGTCTTGGAAGCGGTCGACAGCCGACACTTGGCCGGAAGGCCAGGCGAGGTTGGCGACGTACCAGAAGTCCTGACGGTCGGCGATGAAGACGTCTTCATATTCGAAGGTCAACTGGCCACGGACGTACACGCGGACAGTCGCGTACGAGGGACCGAAAGAACCGTTGTCGTAGTAGTAGACACCAATTGCGTAGACCAACGAGTCAGCCTGCAGGCCGGACATGTTGATGTTCTCCGGACCAGCGCCGTTGGTGTCATCGAGGTCGAGACGAGGGTCGCCTGCGGGCCAGTCGGCCGTCGGGTTGTCCCAGAAGATGTCGTACGGAGCCTGGTTCCACTGGCCACGCGGGTGGAGGAAGTGGAGGTCGAGGTCGGTACCGCTATCGTCGTTGAGGTTCTGATCGAGCGGCGTCTTCCAGACGAGCTGGATGTGGACGTCGTCGGTCGGAAGAGCGGTGATGGTCACGCGAGCGGGGTCTCCGCAGCTTGCTACACCACCGTCGTCGAAGACGGTGAGTTCGATGACGTAGATGCCAGCGACGTCGACGCGGATGGTCGGGTTCGCAACATCATTGGTCGGGAAGAGGCGCACACCATCGGAGCCAGCAGGCTGCGAGATGAGGCTCCACTCGTAGCGCGAGATCGAGCCGTCTGGGTCAATCGACTGCGTTCCGTCGAGCTGGATGGTCGTCTGAGGAATCGTGGCGATGTCCGTGCGAGGCTGACCACCGTCGATCGAACCCTGAGCGATTGCGGTCGGGCAGACGTTGTCGGTTCCGCGGCCGATGATCGGCACACGGAGCTGCGACTTCGAGTTGTCGTTGCTTTCGATGTAGAGCTCACCAACCGACTGCGTTTCGTCAATCGGGGTGTAGGTGACGACGAAGTTGATTCGATCGCCAGCTGCAAGTTCGACCATGCCGTTGTCGATGAACTCCTGCGGAAGGGTGTCTTCCTTGATTGCGAAGACGCCGTCACCGTCATCGGTGATCGAGATATCGCTAACCTGGAGCTTCGCGCTCTGACCACAGTTACGGATCGTAACGGTCTTGGTGTTGGCGTAGCCGATACCACCCTGGCCGAAGTTCAATTCGTCCTCGTTCGAGAACTCGAGGCAAGGCGAGTCGGAGTTACCTTCGACTTCGACAACGTAGATTTCCTTCTCAGGATCGTTGGTGAAGAAGCTGATCTCCGCCTTCGAGGGGAGTGGGTCGTCCGGGTTGAAGTAGACGCGGTAGAAGAACGATCCGCCCGGTGCCAGTTCCGTTGGGAACGCTTCGGAGCCGTCGACGGCTTCCATGCCCGGGTTCTCTTCGTAGAAGCGAATCTTGAAGTCTGGGCTGCCCGTCAGAAGGATCGACTCGATCGCGAGGGGAGCGGCACCGATGTTCTGGACTTCGATGGTGCGGTAAGCACCGTCGATCGTTTCTGGCGTGACAGGAGCGACGCGCGAGAAACGAACGATGTTCGGGGTCGAGATGTTCGGCGCGAGGCCGGCGGTCTCGATGTTGATCGTGTAAACGCCCGAGATGGTGTCGTCACCGACCACATCGAGTTCGATGCGACCGCTGTCGGTCTGCTGGTCGTTCGGCTGGTACACCACTTCGAGGATGCGCGACTCACCTGGGCCAAGCGTTGCGCTCGAGAACCACTCGGTTCCGCGAACGAGCTCGTTTCCAGCCGGGTCATCGAGGGTGTCCTCGATCAGGCGAACTCCGTCGATGCGGATCGTTCCGTCGGTCGACAGGTTTGCAATCGTGACGGGAATGGTGCTCGTCGCGCCGAGGTCAACTTCCGAGAAGATGACCGGCGAAGGAACGACATCGAGGCGACCACCGGTGGCGTCCGCAATCTGTCCATCGTCACTACCACATGCACCAATTGCCATGGCGAACACGGCAATCGCCGCCACCTGGCCCAACCATCGATACTTCTTGAATGCGTTCATTTTGCCCCTGTTGGCTTCGGGCGCTGTCCAACACCCGTATTTTACGATTCATCGAAAGACGCCGAACTATAGAAATCCGACGACCTACAGTCAACTACATGGCCACCGACCTACCGTTTTCGCAGTATTCACGCCGCTTTGGCGTCATTCATGGTGACCTGGCGTCTTCATTTACGGACACCACTCTCTCTTGGGTGAGATTTTTTCAAAAAAAGATCGGACGAACGTCCTTACAGGGATCCGAAAACCACCAGATCCCCGCTTCTTATCTGGGTTTGCGACACTTCGATGCCGTTCCCCGGCGCGAGCGGAAGAGGAAAAGTGAACAAGTCCGACAGCGACACGAGGAGGGTTCGACGCGTCCACGCCCGCAACGTTGCCTCCTCCACATCCGCCGCGAGGTCCGAATCGATCACCACGTCGTTCACGTTGATCGTATCGACGGAAAACTCGACGGACCCAGCCGCTCCAGCGCCCGGGCGAAGGGTCGCCTCGGCCCCGATCGACAGCGACGCGAGACGCGTCGGAACCCCGAAGAGCTCCGAATAGACCTCCACGGTCAACTCGTTCCACTCCAACAGCAAATCTCCGCGCTCCTGTCGCAACGTGATGCTCGGCAACGTTCCCGGTCGGTAGACGACCCGCGAAGACTCGCCCAGCGGGAGATCGCCCAGACCGATCTCCTCCAGAAGGAGCTCATCGGTCGGGATCGCATCGAGATTCGCCGTGCCGTCGCGAAGATCCTCGCTGCCTCGGCACGAAAACCCGCTCAGCGCGATGACCTGGACGACCCGCGTGAGCAGCCCCTGACTCACGGCGAGCGCCACATCGGCATCGGCCACCTCGCTCGGGTCGATGAGCGCCGCGCCGGCCCCGCTCACCGCCGGCAGTTCGACCGGAGGCGCACAGCCAGCCCGCGTCACGTCCAACGCCGTATTCACTTCGGCAGAGAGCCCCATCGCACTCACCGCCGCGCCATCTTCGGGCAGCCGTCCCTCGATCACGATCGTCCCACGGTTTGACTCGAACGCGCTCACTCGCCTCACCTCGAGGCGACCCAGCACGACCCCGAGGGTCTCCAGCGGCGATGTCTCCAACGCATCGACGGTCGAAGTGATGAACGCGTCGCGAACGAAAGTTGTGAGCGCGCCTTCGAGATCGAACGCAACTGGAAGATCCCCCTGAGAGCAAGCGCCGACGTCGCGAACGGACCAGCCATCGTCTTGCAGCACTGGAGCGGTCGTCACCTCGAACGTCGGCGACCCGTTGACATCGACGAGCTCGACCGTGGCCGTGACCGTCGCACTGTCTGACGTGAGCGCTTTTCGACAGATTCGAACGTCGGCGCCCCGCGTAACGCGCAGCGGAACGATGATCTCGACATCCTCGAATCGAGTTTCCCACTCCACTGCATTGGTCGCGGAGTTGGCGACGAAGTCCGCCGTCTCGATCGGCTGCGACAGCGGTCCGGCCTCGATCACAATCCCTTCTTCGCGCCAGACCTCGCGTCGGTTCGCGGTCACTGGAAACCCTTGCTCTCGAGCGCGCTCGTAGAGCTTCGCCAGACCATCGGGCGTGACCAAAACTCGGAGGCCGGCTTCGTTGAACACGAGCGGCTGCGACGTCGAAGAGTCGCGTACCTGCGCTTCGTCACAGGCCCCAAGAGAGACCGCGACGAGGGCGATGGCGAGTGCGGTTCGGAGCTTCATTGCGCGTCCTCCCAAACCACTCGCAACCTCGACTCCAGGCCTGACTCACCTCGCGCAATCTCCTCAGCGACTGCGACTCGGCCGACCGAAGCGTCGAAGGCCTGATGGGCAAAGAATCCGACCGCCCCATCACTCGCGAGCACGCGGCGACGCCACGATGAGTCGGCGGCCGACCGTTGCGCGATTCGCAGCGCGGTCGATGTCGCGTCGAAGTACGTGATGGCTGGCAGATTGCGGTCGTCGAACGTCAGGCGCGCGAACGCTCCAACGACGTCCTTTCGCTCCCGCGACCCGACGTCGAGCGTGACGCCCCGGTCCACGATCTCCACATTCCAATCGCCGTCCCCGGAAGAAACGGCGAGGAGCAAACGACCGAGCGAGGCGTCGTGATAGGCGATGTGGGCGCGGTCCGTGGCGTCCCACGCGATCGACGGAAAGCGCCCGACCCGCGCCGTTCCGCCACCTGCGGCGGTGGGCAGCGGGTCGCCCACGTCGACCGCAGCGACAGTCCACGCCTCCGTGCCGCGCGTCGCCAACCTCAAGTCTCCGCAGTCGACGTCGTAGTACGCGACGACCGGGCCGTTCTCACGAATCACCAGGTCGGGTTCGAACCCGACGCCGCGCCCGGCGCCTTCCTCACGCGCGGCGCAGGTGACTCCACCCGCCGTGGCGGAGCCGTCGTCGATCGTCTCGAAGGCCCACCCGTCTACGCCAAGCGCCTGGTCGTGTCGGGCGGTGCGGAGCGACCCATTTCGGTCGCGAAAGACGATGCGCACGGCGCCGTCGTCCTCGAGGTCGATATCGAAGTGTTCGGTGGGGGTGTAGCTCACGCCCGCGGGTGGGTCGATACGAACGCTCGACCAGCGTTCATGCCGGCCAGTCGCCTCTCGCCACGCCACCCGATAGCGAGCTCCGTCGCCGACCCACAGCGCGGCAACTCGGCTCGGAGAAGCGTCTAGCGCGACTCGCGGCGCCGCGGTGCCGCCGACGGTGCCGAGCACCCGATAGTCGAACGGCTCGTCGCGAAGACCAGCGCCGGTAATTACAGATTTCGAGAAGGGATCGACGGACGCGGTGATTGCCTGACCACCCGCGATGATGACGCGCGCTCCGCGCCCGGGAGGTGCGTCTTCCCAGATGGTGATCGACGGACGCACGCATGTGGAGCTGCTCTCGTCGCAGATGAAGCCGGACTCACACAGGTCGGCACACGGGCCGCCCGGATTGTCCGGGCAGCCCATTGCGGCGAAAGCCAGCGCTACGAGGAGCGGATAGAGAGAGCGATCAAGCGTCACGGAGCACGGAAGACGGGGTAGGCCGAGGTCGGATCAGTCTGCTGATTGATAACGTACTCGACCGCCAGCGAAGTCCCCGCGACCGGCAGGATCTGGGTGTAGAACCCGTGCGCGCCTTCGTACGGCGTGGTGTAGCCAGCGACTTCGGTCACCGTCCACATGCCGGTCGAACTGCGCGTCGCCTGCATCAGCCTGTGCGAGATCGCGTCGTGATACATCGCCGTGATGCTTCCGTCGGCGTTCGGGCGGAGCGAGACATCTTCGCCGATGTCGAACACGATCCAGCCTTCGACGCGGTCGCGCGCGCCATCTTGAATCGTCTCCGGAGCGTTGCCGCCCGAAGTGTAGACGAGCTCGGGGCCGGATGGGTCCATGTAGGCGAAGTGACGCACACCCGCCGCGTCGACAGTGCCTGCGACGTACGGGCCGGCCGGAGCCGGCGCGATTTCAGCCGGCATGCCCCAGGCGGTGCCGTCGAACTCCGCGGAGTACACCGTTCCGGCGAACCCGTTGTAGTACGTCAGGAGCAAGCCACCCTCGCCAGTCAGCGTCAGCTCGTTGAACTGTCCGGTTGCCTCGGCGTAGGCGGGCGGCGACTGGACGAGCACTTCGAGGCACGTTCCATTCAGGCACTCCTCGGTGTCGGCGCAGGCGTTTGCGCAGTCGCGTGTTTTCTCGAGGCAGGCGCCCTCGCTCGGGAAGCAGAACTCCGACGAACCGCACTGGAAGCCGCATGGATTGTTCGACCCGGTCGAGTCGAGCAGCTCCGAAGTCGGCGCGAGCGACGCGAAATCGGCGTCGGTTGCGAACGACAGGTATCGAAGCTCGCTGCTCCAGTTTCCGGCCTCGCCAGCGACCTGGGTCGTGAAGACCAGGTGGATGGTGCCGTTCAAGATTGCCGCGCTGCTCCAGTAGCCGGTCGCGCCGGCCTCTTCGAGGGTCTTGGTCTCGAACGAACCGCTCTCGTCGCCGCGGGCGTACTTGAGGTCGAGCGTTTCGCCGTCTTGGTAGAAGACGTGGATGGTGCCGGCGTCGTCGATGACGGTCGCCGTGTACTTACCCATCTCGTCGCCGCGCGCGCGAATTCCGCCGCGAGGTCCGCTCGGGTCGCCAACGATTGCCGAGCCAGTCGGCACGCCGTCGACCCAATACCAGGTGGTCTCGAGGTTATCGTCGATGATGCCGACCATGAGGTCTTCGTAGGTCGAGTTGTAGACCGCGGAAGCGGTCACTCCGCCGCCGATGGCGATCGATGCGTATTGGCCGTGCCACCCGATGTCGATCGGCGGGAGCGGCTCGCACGCGCAGGTGCCGACGGTGGTTTCACAGGTCTGCGAATCGCCGCTGCCGGGGGTCTGCGCGATTGGCTCGAAGCCTGGTTCGCAGACTTCGTCGACGCATGGATCGGGCAGCGCTTCGCAGCTGTTCGAGCTGAAGCAGCAGAACGTGCCGTCGCCGCAGCCATCGGCGCAGTACGACTCACACGAGCACGCACCGTCGTCGGAGCAGACGCCGAACTGGCCGGCGTCGCAGGTCGCATCGCACGTCTGTTCGCAGGTCTCTTCGGCGCAGGTGCCGTCTTCGGCGCAGAAGAAGCCGGTCGGGCAATCCGAGTCGGCCATACAGGCCGCCGGAGCGCACTCGCCCTCGACGCATGCGAATCCTGCTTCGCACTCGTCGCCGCAGTCGGCGGAGGCAGCGTCGTCGCTGCAGTCGCAGCCCGAGAGCGCCATCGCCGCGGCCATCGCCATGATGGCTGCACGTGGACGTCGTCGCCACGCCAGGACAAGCCCGGCGAAGAAGAGGAGGAAGAGGAATCCGGCCGGCGGGTTCTTGCTGCCGCCCGCGGAGCAACCGCCGAGGGTCGTGCCGTCGCTAGGCAGCGTAGCTACTGGCTCATCGGCCTGAGCGCCCTCGCGAACGAAGCTCGAGGTGGCGTCGCCGACATGGCCCGCGACGTCTCGAACTTCGACGTCGACACGGTACGTTCCACGGATGTCGAGCGGAGCAATGTCCACGCTGGAGTCGAAGCCCCACGCGGTCCACTCGCCGTCGCTCTTGCCTTCGCGGTCGACTACGCGGAATCGGTACTGCAGGTCGGATCCGTGGTCGAGCGTGTCGCGGCCCTCGGCCTTGATGATGTCACCGTCTTGGTCGAGTTCGACCGTGGGTGCGTTGTAGTCGATGCGGACGGTCGTCGAGACCGGCGCGAGAGTCGTGGACTCCGGTACGCCTCGGAATCGGGCGCGCACGTCGATTTTGTGTTCGCCTTCGAGGAGCAGCAGCGGATGCTCCACCTCGAGGTTGTCTTCGGTCATCGTGTAGAGCGACCACAGGCCGTTGTCGATGCGGTACGAGTACTCGACCGGAAGGTCTCGGTCGAACCCGAGCGACGGCGTGAGCGGCATGACGTCGAGCTCGACCATCGGCTTGACGAGGCCACTCGGCGTCCAGCGCGAGTAGTCGACTTCATGTCCACCCACGAGCAGATTCACACGCTCGCTGAACGGCATCATGACCACTTCGAAGTTCGCGAAGATCGCGATCATCGTATTGTTGTCGACGCTGGTGATGTCTTCCTGGTCGATGTCGATGCGCAGGCCCACGAACTCCGGAATCTCGATCGGCGAGATGAGGTCGCCTGTGAGGGCGGGAAGCGCGAAGCCGAGCAGGGTCGGCACGAGGTCGATCAGACGCTGCGGGTCTTCGGCGAGCAGCTCGGGAGCGACCGGTCGGATGTTGGTGATCGCGTTCTCGAGGTCGCCGATGACCGGAATGATCGAGCCGTTGCCGTCGGGCACGATGGCGATCGGCAACACGAGGTCGGAGCGGAGCGTGGTGACACGCGTCCAACGGTCCTGCACGTGGCCAAGAATGTGGATGTCGAGGTCTTTCCAGTCGAGCGTCATCAGGCCGTCTTGGATGGTGTAGCTCATCCCCATTGGCATGACGGTGTTCGCGCCGAGCTGCACTTCAGGTGCCTTCTGCGGAACGATCAAGATGCGCACGGCCTTCACTTCGTCGGTCAGCTCGTTGAACGACGGGAGGAACGCACCGAGCGCGCCGGTGCTCAGCAGTTCGCTGAAGCTCGAATCGATCTCGAGGCAGAACACACCGCTTGACCACAGGCTCCAGAGGAGCTGTTCGATGGCGCGTTCATGGTAGCCGATGCCGATGTGGAAAGGCTGACCAGTGACCGGGTGTATCTCACCGGTGACGCTCGGGGAGAGCGGGATTGTTTCGAACGACGGGCGCTGCGTGGGGTCGACCGGGACGCACTTTCGGAACTCGTCGGGCTGGTAAGCGGAGCGAAGTCCGAGGGTGACGCCGGTGTTGACTTGAGCCGTGTCGGCGAGCTTGACCATGAGGTTGGTGTTGGCCTCCGGGTGCTGCGTGACGTCGCCGAGGATGGCGCCGAGCTGAAGCTGGCCTTCGACGCCGAGGACGCGCGGGACACATTCGTTGTTGCCGAAGCGGCAGATTCCGACGTCGCCGGAGGTGTCGCAGGACGAGCCGGCAGCGCATGGGGTCATGGCGTCGCAGGTACGGCAAAGTTGCTCCTCGATGCCGAAGTCTTCGATGAGCGTG
Organism: uncultured Bradymonadales bacterium; assembly: GCA_964384605.1. GTDB lineage: Bacteria > Myxococcota_A > Bradymonadia > Bradymonadales > Bradymonadaceae > CAYLMO01. Next base: position 60,114 of record CAYLMO010000010.1, read on the forward strand.
TCGATCTGGCCAGCGAGCTGGTCTTTGATGAGGTCCTCGACAAAACCGATGCTGGCGAGGAAGTCGAGGGCGTTGCAGCCCGAGAAGAGTGCACCATCGATGTCGAACCCGACGTCGTCGAAGTTGGCGTCGATTTCGCCGATCGAGATGCGGACGTCCCGCGTCGGGCTCGCTTCCTCGACCGAAAACGTGACCGGGACGGACGCGGTGATGGTGCCCGGTTGATTCTGGTCACCTTTCTTGTGAAGCCGGAGGGTGCAGTCGCTCGCGAGCGGTGGGTCGAGCGACAGCGTTTCGTTCAGGTCACCGATGACGATCTGGACGTTGAGCGTGTCCGGCGGTGACGGCTCGAGGTTGGCATCGTCGATGGTCAAAGTGAGCTCGCAACCAGGTGCGCCCTGACACATCTCTCCGTCGTAGCAGACGGCGATGGTGCCATTGTCGGTTTCCGGGACGCAGAAGTTCAGGCCACCGGGAAGGGCGCCCGAGACGATCTGGTCGAGGTTCTGCTCGACGAAATCGAGGCCCGCGCCGGTGACGCGAATCTGACCAGACTGCTGGATCGACTTGTCGTAGTCCTTGTCGGGGAAGGGCTGCGCCACGAATCCTTCGCAATCACACGAGCTGCATGCATCGCCGCTGCACGCCGCGAGAAACATCGCGAGGATCAGGTAGACAAACGATCGTCCGACACCAAAGCCGAACCGCTGCCGGGTCCATTGACCGGTCATAAAGGCCTCATCAAGCATTGTCGCCGTTCGGGTCGAACCCGTCGGGCGGATTTTCACGTAAGTACTGCACATAGTAGGGCGCTTCGCATCCGCTCGCCAATCGCCCTTCCATAATCTCTTCGTCCAAATAGTCTTTTAGGTCGCCGATGATGCGTCCGGGCTTCAGCTCGAACGCATTCATGAGCTCGTTTCCGATGCCGGAGGGGAGCTCGGGGCGAAGGTTCGCTTCGGCCTCCATCGCGGCGATGCGCGATTCCAGGTCGTCCACGCGGGCCAGTGCTGCCGCGCGTTTCTCGGGGAACGACGTGGTCAAGTCGGCCCGGCCAAAAGCGAGGATCTCCGACACGTATGGGTCCATGTCGCGCACGAATCGACGAACTGCGGCGTCGGTCCACTCTTCGTCGTACTGCGACACGCGGCCGTGGTGTTCGATGAGGTGGCACACCGCTTTGGCGGTGGCGTTGTCCATCGTGAAGCGTTTTGCGATCGCCGGGAACGCCTCCGCTCCGGCCTGTTCGTGGCGATGGAACGTGACCGAACCGTCTTCGGAAATCTCGCGGGTCGTCGCTTTTCCGATGTCGTGGAGCAGGCCGGCCCATCGCAACACCGGGTCGGCAGGGCACTGGGAGATCACCTGGAGCGTGTGGGCCCAGACGTCTTTGTGGTGCACCGGGCTCGACTCGTGGAGCCCTACGAGGGCCGTAACCTCAGGCAGGATGAGCTCGAGCACGCCGACATCGATGAGAAAGTTCAGCGCCTCGCCGACGTAGTCGCCCTTCAAGAGCTTGGTCATCTCCTGCAGCCAGCGTTCGGCGCTGATGTCGAGTATGTTCTCAGCCCGCTCGGCCGCCGCCGCGTGCAGCTCGGGGTCTACCGAAAAGCCGAAGCGCGCCTCGAAGCGGGCGATTCGCAAGATGCGGAGGGGGTCTTCTGCCAGCGTCTCCGATGGATCGCCCACGACGCGCAGGATGCCGCGCTCGAGGTCCCCGAGACCGTCGTAAGGGTCGACATAGTTGCCATCGGCATCCATCGCGATCGAGTTGATCGAGAAGTCGCGGCGCCACAAATCCTGGTCGATCGTGTCGCCGAATTCGACCACCGGATGTCGGCTCGTGCGGCGATAGTACTCTTTGCTGCGGTAGGTCGTGACCTGAACGTCTTTGGGGAAGCCCTCGTCTTCGGGGCCGTACAAGACGGCGCCGACCGTACCGAACTCGAACCCCATGTCGTACGTCGCAAAGCCGCCATCCTTCAGGATTTGCAGCGACTCTTCGGGGCGCGCGTTCGTGCAGAAGTCCAAGTCGTCGAGCTCCTCGAGGGACATGCCGAGCGCGAGGTCTCGGACGGCACCGCCGACGAGGTAGAGCTCTTTGCCGGCTGCGGCAAAGGTGTCGAAGAGTTCCTGCATAGCGAAATCGGTCTGGTGTACGAACCCGCCGGTTCTAGCAGGCACCGCGTTGCGAGCCAAGCGCGCCGCCCTCGAGAGCACCAACATCGTCCGAAGTTTGACGTCACGGCCCTCGCGGCTTGGTTCGGAATAGTGAACCGACCGCCAAGGAGGCCCACATGACAAGCGTGACCCACAAACTCATCGAAGATCATCTGGTAGACGGCGAGGCTGTTCCCGGCGAGGAGATCGGCATCCGGATCGACCAAACCCTCACTCAAGACGCCACGGGCACCCTCGTCATGCTCGAGCTCGAGGCGATGGGGCTCGACCAGGTCAAAACCGAGGTCTCGGTTCAGTACGTCGACCACAACCTCATTCAAGAGGACCACAAAAACCCAGACGACCACATGTTCCTTCGGAGCGCCGCCCAGAAGTTCGGCGCGTGGTTCAGTCGGCCGGGTAACGGAGTCAGCCACCCTGTGCACCAACAACATTTCGGTAAACCCGGAAAGACCCTCGTGGGGTCCGACTCGCACACTCCCGCGGCCGGCGCGATCGGAATGCTCGCGCTCGGGTCTGGCGGGATGGACGTCGCGCTGGCGATGGCCGGTGAACCGCTCTACTTCAAGATGCCCGAGGTCTGGGGCGTGAAGCTCACCGGCGAATTGCCCGATTGGGTGAGCGCGAAAGACGTGATCTTGGAGATGCTTCGCCGCCACGGCGTGGCCGGAGGCGTCGGGCGAGTGATCGAGTACTACGGCCCCGGCCTCGACTCGCTCAGCTGCATGGACCGCCACGTCATAGCGAACATGGGGACCGAACTCGGCGCCACCACGACGGTCTTCCCAAGCGACGACGAAGTTCGCAGATACCTGGCAGCAAATGGCCGAGAAGACGATTGGGTGGAGATCGTAGCCGACGGCGAAGATGCCTACGACCATCACGAGACCATCGATCTCGGCTCGCTCGAACCACTCATCGCGATGCCATCCAGCCCCGGAAACGTCGAGACCGTCGAGAGCGTCGCTGGGCGTCCAATCTCGCAATCCTACGTGGGCTCGTCGGCCAACCCCGGCTATCGCGACTTCGCGATGGTCGCGAAGATTGTGGCCGGCCGGGCGGTCCATGATGACGTCAGCCTCGACGTGAATCCGACCTCTCGATCGATGCTGGAAGAACTCTCGGCAAGCGGGCGGCTGCTCGACCTGCTGCAAGCCGGCGCTCGACTACATCAGGCGGGCTGTAACGGTTGCATCGGCATGGGACAGGCCCCGGCGACCGAGACGATCAGCCTTCGAACGGTGCCGCGAAACTTCCCGGACCGATCGGGAACTCGCGAAGACATGGTGTGCCTCGTCAGCCCCGAAACTGCCGCGGCGTCGGCCCTGAAAGGGGTCATCACCGACCCGCGAACGCTCGAGTTCGACTATCCCGAGATCGACGTGCCCGGTACTCGACGTACCGACAAGAAGCACCTGCTCCAACCGCCGAAAGACAACTCCGGCCTCGAACTACGCAAAGGCCCGAACATCGTATCGATTCCCGAGTTGTGGCCGCTGCAGGAGTCGCCGTCGCTGAGGGTTCTGCTCAAGATGGGCGACGACGTCTCGACCGACGAGATTCTGCGTGCCGGAACCGAAGTGCTCCCGTTTCGCAGCAACATCCCCGAGATTTCGCGATTTGCGTTTGATGTGATCGACGACACCTATCACGAGCGCGCGCTCGCCGTGCGCGATGACGGCGGTCATGTCGTCGTGGCAGGCGAAAACTACGGACAGGGCTCGAGCCGTGAGCACGCCGCGCTCGCCCCGCGATTCCTCGGGCTGAAGTTTGTCGTCGCCAAGAGTTTCGCCCGCATCCACTGGCAGAACTTGGTCAACTTCGGCGTTCTGCCGCTGACGTTCACTTCGCCGGATGATCTCGACCGAATCGAGCAGGGCGACGAACTGTCATTCGACCGGGTCTGGGACCAACTGGCGGCCGGTGACACCCTCGAACTGACCAACTCGACGAGGGACGAAGTCTACGTGGTTCGCCACGCGCTCTCGTCGCGACAGCTCGAGGTCCTGCGAAAAGGCGGGCTCATCAACTCGATGCGCGAGAAACTCGCCGCGTAGGTGCCGTGGATGTAGTTCGCATTCGGAAATCGAGATCGTGTGTGATACGCATGATTCGACGCCAGGGGTATCGCGGAGGACTGCCGCGATTGAGACTTTGACCCTTTGAACCTGATCCGGCTGACACCGGCGTAGGGAGCGCGACACCGACCCACCGTACGATGTGCGCGCGTCTCGTGTCGTCTCTCTCCGCACCGAGGAGACAAGATGAGCACCGAGACAAGCAACGACACCGTAGACACCAGCAACACCGACTATCCCGGCGCCTACCCGGGAAGCTTCAAGACCTACGTTCAGACCGACCGAGTGCGCGTGCCCATGCGCGAAGTTCGACTGACGAACGGCGAAAAGCTCAAGCTGTACGACACGTCTGGACCATCGGGGATCGACGTGCGCGAAGGTCTCCCGGAGCTTCGCCGAAACTGGATCGACACGCGCGACGAAACGGTCGAGACCGAGCGTCGATTGGCGCACTCCGACATGATCCCCGAAGGCCTTCGACGCAAGGCGCGCCGCGGGAAAGCGAACGTCACCCAGCTTCACTGGGCGCGAAAAGGCGTCGTGACTCCGGAGATGGAGTTCGTGGCCGTGCGCGAAGGCGTCGAGCCCGACTTCGTCCGCGACGAGATTGCCGCTGGTCGCGCCATCATCCCGTGCAACATCAATCATCCCGAGATCGAGCCGATGATCATCGGCCGTAACTTCCGGGTGAAGGTGAACGCCAACATCGGCAACTCCGCGGTGACCTCGTCGATCGAAGAAGAAGTCGACAAGCTCCGATGGGCCGTGCTCTGGGGCGCCGACACGGTGATGGACCTTTCGACCGGCGACGACATCCACGAGACCCGCGAATGGATCATCCGCAACTCGCCGGTCCCGATCGGCACGGTGCCGATTTACCAGGCGCTCGAGAAGGTCAACGGCAAGCCCGAAGACCTCACGTGGGAGATCTTCAAGGAGACGCTGCTCGAGCAGGCAGAGCAGGGCGTTTCTTACGTCACGGTGCACGCGGGCGTGCTGCTCCGCTACATCCCCGAGACGGCTGAACGCGTAACGGGCATCGTCAGCCGCGGCGGGTCGATCATGGCGAAGTGGTGCCTGGCCCACCACAAAGAGAACTTCCTCTACACGAACTTCCGCGAGCTCTGTGAGATTTGCGCGGAGTACGACATCGCGTTCTCGCTCGGCGACGGTCTGCGCCCCGGCAGCATCGCCGACGCCAACGACTTCCCGCAGTTCGCCGAGCTGCGCACGCAGGGCGAGCTGACCAAGATCGCGTGGGAGTACGATGTTCAGGTGATGAACGAGGGGCCAGGCCACGTGCCGATGCACCTCATCAAAGAGAACATGGACAAGCAGCTCGAGTGGTGCATGGAAGCGCCGTTCTACACGCTCGGGCCACTGACCACCGACATCGCGCCGGGCTACGACCACATCACCTCGGCCATCGGCGCCGCGATGATCGGTTGGTACGGCACCGCGATGCTCTGCTACGTCACCCCGAAAGAGCACCTCGGGCTTCCGAACCGTGACGACGTGAAGCAGGGCCTCATCGCCTACAAGATCGCCGCACACGCGGCCGACCTCGCCAAAGGCCACCCATCGGCGCAGAAGTGGGACGACGCGCTGTCGAAGGCGCGCTTCGAGTTCCGCTGGGAAGACCAGTTCAACCTCGCGCTCGACCCGATCACGGCTCGCTCGTACCACGACGAGACCCTGCCGGCGGCGGGAGCGAAGGTCGCGCACTTCTGCTCGATGTGTGGGCCGAAGTTCTGCTCGATGAAGATTTCGCAGGAGATCCGCGAGGCGGGTATGGCCGAGATGAGCGAGAAGTTCATCGAAGAGGGCGGCGAGATCTATCAGCCAAAGGTCTGAGAGATCGATCGGCCGTCTTCTTCGGCACGACAAAACGTCACGAGGCTCGCGCGATCCGCGGGCCTTTTGACATTTTGGCACTTTTTCGATTCCATGCGCCGCCGAAACACCCCGCAGACCCGCATTCTACCGTGGCGCTGCGAGTGGCACGGACTTTGTACTGTATTTCCGCTGATGGATTGCCGAGACCTCCTCGGCGCACCGATTCGAGTAAATTGTCATGGCAAAAGATGCCTTCAACGTAGCGGTCGTCGGCGCAACTGGCGCAGTCGGACGCGAAATGCTCACCGTGCTCGAAGAGCGCGGCTTCCCGATCGCAGAACTCCGCCTGATGGCCTCGAGCCGAAGCGCCGGAACGACCATCGAGTTCGGCGGCGAAGAAATCACCATCGAGGACCTCGCGACCGCAGATTTCGCGGGCGTCGACATCGCGCTCCTCTCGGCGGGCGGCAGTGTCTCGAAAGAGTTCGGCCCCAAAATCGCCGAGGCCGGCGCGGTCGTCATCGATAACTCGAGCGCCTGGCGCTACGACGACTCGGTGCCGCTGGTCGTGCCCGAGGTCAATCCCGACGCGGCCTTCGAACACAACGGCATCATCGCCAACCCGAACTGCTCCACCGCCCAGCTCGTGGTCGCGCTCAAACCGATTCACGACGCCGCGACCATCACGCGCGTCATCTGCTCGACCTACCAGTCGGCTTCTGGCGCCGGTCAAAAGGGGATGTGGGAACTGTGGAACGGCATCCGCGCCCGCGTCGAAGGCGAACAGGAGCCGTCGCCGAGCACGTTCGCACACCCGCTGGCGTTCGACGTCATCCCGCACATCGACTCGTTCCAAGACAACGGCTACACCCGCGAAGAGATGAAGATGGTCTGGGAGACCCGCAAGATCATGGGCCTCCCCGGACTCGCGTTCAGCGCGACCGCGGTGCGCGTGCCCGTGCTTCGCGGTCACTCCGAGTCGGTCACGCTCGACCTCGAAACTCCGCTCGATGCCGAAAAGGCAAAGGCCCTCCTGGCCGCGGCCCCCGGCATCAAGCTCCACGACGACCCCGCCACGAACACCTACCCGCTCGCCCGCTTGTCAGAAGGCAACGACGACACCTGGGTTGGGCGCGTGCGCAACGACGTCGACCGGCCTACCACGCTGCACATGTGGGTCGTCAGCGATAATTTGCGGAAGGGAGCAGCGACGAACGCTGTTCAAATCGCGGAGCTCATTTCGGAGAAGCTATGAATCGTTGGATCCCTGCCGCGACCCTCGCGCTGAGCCTCGTCTCGACGCCCGCGTTTGCTCTCACGCCTGAGACGACGACGCTCGTCTCGGACACGACGCTGAGCGTGCCGAGCACGTTCGACGTCGACGACACGACGGCCTACGTCGGAATCGCCGAGTGTGAGCGCATGATCGCCAACAACTCGCTCGTCGGCGCGACGTTTGGTACCGCGTTCGATACCACGCTTCAGGCGGACCTCTTCGACCGCGCGACCTTCTTCGACGTCGCGCGCGACTCGTCGGCACGCATCGACTGCGACTCCGACGAGCTCTGCCGCGAGATCGACGAAGAAGACGTGATGCAGACCAACGAGGTCATCGAAGTCGAGGTCGACTTCGTAGAGCTCACGCAGTTCGCGACCGAGGCCGATTGCGCCGATACCGACCGCGAGTACTTCATCCGCGTGCAGCTGCGCGAAGTCACCGAAGACGACAATCTCGAGTTCGCCGACGTTCGCGTAGTGGTCGACACCATTCGTCCGGTGGCGCCCACGGTGACCGACGTAACCGTCACCGAGTCGCAGATTCGGGTAGAGTTCGAGCCATCTTCGAGCGCCGACCTGAAGCGCTATCGCATCGTCTACTCGACCGAACCGCTCACGGAAGGCGCGCTCCCCGACGAACTGTCGGCGAGCGGCGCAACCTTCGGCAGCGATTCGGTGAGCGCCGGTGACATCGATGTGGAGCTCGAGCCAGGTTCGACCGTCTACGTCGCCGTCGCGGCGCAAGACGAAACGGGGAACTTGAGCCCGCTGTCTGGCGTCACGCAGGCCACCGCGCTCGAGACGACCGACTTCTGGGAGGCCTACAAAGGCGCCGGTGGCGCTGAAGAGGGCGGATGCTCCCATACGCCGGGTTCGCCCGCGCCCAACCACTTCTTCTGGCTCGCCGCTCTCGGCGCTGCCGTCTTGATTCGCAAAGGCATGAAGCGATGAAACGAACCTTGCACGCCACCCTCGCAACCGCTGCCCTGCTCGCGGCACTCTTCGTGCCAGCGACCGCAGCGGCCGAATCGCCGATCTACGGGGCGTTCGAACTCAAGCTCGGCGGCTTCTATCCCGCGGTCGACGACGAATTTGGCGGCGAAGGCCCCTTCGCCTCGTACTTCGGCACCGAGAACCTCTGGATCTTCGAGACCGAGATCGACGGCTACTTCTGGGAGGGCTTCGGCAAGCTCGGTGGTGCATTCCATCTCGGCTACTCCTCGGTCGAGGGCAACGCTCAAACGACCACCGCAGGCGAAGAGGTCACGGATACGACGACCTTCCGGATCATCCCGATCCGCGGTTCGCTGGTCTATCGCTTCGACTATCTCGCGACCGACTGGGGCATCCCTCTCGTACCAAAGCTCATGGCCGGAATCTCCTGGGTTCCGTGGTCCGTCGACGGCACCGATGGCGACACTGCCGTTGCCGACGGCGCCGAAGGGAGCGGCTCGACCTGGGGCTGGCACGCATCGATCGGCCTCAACCTCGAGCTCGACTGGATCGACCCGGGTACGGCGGCGGTCTTCGACCTCAACTGGGGCGTGAACAACAGCTACTTCTTCGCGGAGTACATGATCACGCAGATCGACGACTTCGGCTCGTCTAGCTCGTTCAACCTGTCCGACAACTACATGAACTTCGGATTGGCCTTCGAGTTCTAGGCGTCTTGAACGTACTTCTGACCATTTCGTACGACGGCACGCCTTACCACGGCTGGGCCTGGCAGCCCGGCCTTCCGACGGTCGAAGGCGCGTTGCAGCTCGCACTGTCGCGCTTCCTGAATCGTGGCGTCGAAACGCTCGACCTCCAGGGGGCGAGCCGGACCGATGCGGGCGTACACGCGCTCGGTCAGCGCGCTACCTTCTCGTTCGAAGAAGAGCGCTCCCTCCACGAGATTGTGCGCGGCCTGAACGGCCTCACCCCCAACACCATCCGCATCGATTCCGCCATCGAAGTGCCCGCGGGCTTCAACGCGCGGCACGACTCGCGCGGGAAGCACTACCGGTTCCGGATCGACAACGAACGGTTCGCACACCCGCTCAAGCTCAATCGCGCCTGGCACGTGCGCAAGCCGTTGGACGCGGAGCGCATGCACGCTGCCGCGCAGCACCTCCTCGGCACCCACGATTTCTCGTCGTTCCGGGCGTCAGACTGTCAGGCCGCCACGACCGAACGCGAGATGACACGTTTCGAAGTCCGGCGAGACGACACCGAGGTCGTCATCGACGTCGAGGGCACTGCCTTCCTCAAGTACATGGTCCGCACGTTCGTCGGCACGCTCGTCGAGGTTGGCCGCGGCAAGTGGGAACCAGACCGGCTCGCGGAGATCCTCGCGGCCAAAGACCGGCAGGCTGCCGGCCCGACCGCAGAACCACAGGGCCTCACGCTGCTCGAGGTCTTCTACGACTTCAGCTAATCCGGCTTTTTTCGCAACGATCGGCACGAACGGCCGAAAACCTCCATGAGACCTGTTTCATCTGGAGGACAATGTGAAAGTGAACCGGAAGCAGACCGCAGAACTCCGCGAGCGACCAAAATCGGAGCGGACCAACAAGAAGGGGCAGCGGCCATTGTCTAAGCGTGAGGCAAAAGCAGACGACCCCGACCGACCCCGATTCGCGAAGCTGCTCGAGCGCCCCGACTCACCCCGCCCGGCTGCGCAGCCTAAGCCAGCCGCCCCTGAATCGAAGCAACCGACTCCGCTCCCCGGCGAGACGGCCAAGACTACCGAACTCATCGAGCGCGAGATCTCGCGCACCGAAGCGACGTATCAGCGGACCGACGATCAACGAACGGAAGACAAGACACACCGTGAAGAATCGGGCGCGGTGTTCGCAGCTGACGGCGTCCGCGAATCTTCGACATCCAGACCGGCGGCGAACGTCGAACAAGCAGCCCGCCCCGAACGCGACCGCGCCGAAGCGGTCGCCGTGTTCCACAACATGCTCGAGCGATTGCAGACCAGCGAAGACGCCCGGGCGCGAAAGACGGTCGTCATGCAGCTCGACGCCGGTGCGCGAGGAAGAGTCGCGGTGCGAATCCGTCGCGATGGCGACGCCTTCGAGGTCCGCATGCGGGCCACCGATGCGTCTTTCGGCGACGAACTGCGCGCTCATCAGGGCGACCTCGCCCGCGCAGCCTCGAAAAAAGGATTGCGCTTTTCACGTGTGGAAGTCATAAGCTGACGCAACCACACGTGAATCCGGGGGGACCCGTTGGACGAGCACTCGCGACAGTACCGGGCATATCCGTGGGAGCGGCTAGCTTCCCTCTCGGCACGAGAAGTCGAGCTATCGAATCGAGCTGCCCGTTGGGTCCCAGGTGCGCGCGAGTCGAAGTGGTCGAGCGCCTTCGAGTCGTTCTGGTCGGACCTCATCGGCATCCCCCATCAAATCGAATGCCTCGGATTCTCGAGCTACGAAGCCGGTCGGCTGGCTCGCCCTGCCGGCGACCTGTTCGTGACGGAGTTCGACTTCCCCGTAAGCCATGCCCCCGGTCTCATCGCCGTGGACAGCAGCCTCGCCGAGTCTTGGCTCGACGTAGTCGTCGGGCCGGCAGCGAACGCACGTCGGGTGGTGGACTACGACGATCGCGACGCTGGTGTGCTCACCTATCTCGGGATTCGGGCCGCAGACTTTCTCACCTCGCGCGGCGCACCACCGGCTTCCGTCGCAACCCGTCGAATCCCTCCTGACGCCGCATTTGAGCGCATCTCGCGTTCGGCGAGTGTGATGGAGGTCGACTTCGTGTTCACGCACGAGCGTGCGACCGGTTTCGTGCGCATCTACGTGCCCGAGCCGATGATGACGATCTTCGACGAGTGGGCGAAGCGACCGTTCGAGGTCGCCGCTCCGGTCGCCGAAGTCACGGTCGTGGCGCTGGCCAGCGTGGGCTACAGCCTCCTCACGGAGCCCGAAGTCAAAAGCCTTCAGCCAGGCGACGTGGTGCTCGCTGTACAATCTGCGCTTTCGGGTGACGACGGAGCATTGGTGGTCGCAGGCAATGCACTCGCGACGAAAGTTGGCGTCACCCACGCAAACACAACATTCGAGGTCGTCGCAGACCTCGGCGGAGAGATGATGATGGAAGAAGATCGAGCGAAACCCGACGAAGTGACCGGTCGAATGCTGCAGGCGGTCGACCTGCGCGCCGATTTCGTCATTGGAAATGTGACGATGTCAGTCGCGGATTTGGCCCGAATGCAGCCGGGCCGCGTGTTCACCGTCGACCGCTCCGTCGGAGAACCCGTCGACGTCGTGGTTCGCGACAAAGTCGTGGCCAAGGGTGAGTTGGTCGATGTCGAAGGAAAGGTGGGAGTGAGGATCGTGTCGATTGCAGGCCGCTGATCGAAGTGACTGGTGCTCTGCGCTAAATGATCGCGCGACCTGTCTCGATGGCGATCACAAGAGACCGGAGCCCATCAGATGAAGAGTCCCACAGCGCTACAGACCAGTCGAAAGTTCCTCCTCACCACCATCGCGACCTATCAGGACGCGCTCGCGTCACTCCATCGGCTCGCTCCCAACCAGCTGGTAAGGCTCCTCGACGATTCACGATTTACCCTCGTCGAGCTCGACCAGAGAGACCTGCTCGGGTGGCCCGAATCTCTCGAAGGGCTGGCGATGGAAACGCGCCGCCTCATCGAACGCTTCGAAGTGATGGCCCGACCTCGCTTGCCTCGCCGGCCAAACGCCAATCTAGAACGTTGCGCATAACTCGAGAGAGTCGCATGGGGCATGGATTGTGCCTTAGCCGAGTGCTAGACTACCGAGAAGTGGTTCGATATTGAGCCCCTGTACTCTTAGTGAAGTTGGGTGGGTACGGACTCGTAGTAACGTCGAGCGCGGTGAGCGGTTTGGTCGAAGGCCTCGAAATCTGTCCCACGAAGACTCCGATCGAAGGTGTCGTCTGGGGTGATCCCGTTTCGAAGCGGCTGATCGACATGGTTCGAACTGTCGCCCGAACCCCATCGACCGTTCTGCTCTCGGGCGAGTCGGGCGTGGGCAAAGAAGTCTTCGCGCAATTCGTCCACTCCAATTCGAAACGAAGCGACAAGCCGTTCGTCGGTGTGAACTGTGCGGCAATCCCAGCGTCGCTGCTCGAGAGCGAGCTTTTCGGGCACGAACGGGGCGCATTCAGCGGTGCGACCGAGCGTAGAATCGGGCTCTTCGAACGCGCGCAGCAAGGCACGGTCTTCCTCGACGAGATTACGGAGATGCCGCTCGAGCTCCAGGCGAAGCTCCTGCGGGTCTTGCAGGAACGCACGATCGTTCGCGTCGGTGGGACAAACACCGTTCCCCTCGACGTTCGGGTCATCGCGGCGTCGAACCGTGACATCAAGCGCTCGGTCGACGACGGCGAGTTCCGGCTCGATCTCTTCTACCGACTCAACGTGTTCCCCATCCACATTCCGCCGCTTCGTCAGCGACGGGGCGACATTCGACCGCTCGTACAGGCGTTCGCCGACCGATACGCCGCTCAGCTCGAGAATCCGCCGCTTCGCATGTCTGCAGAAGCCATCGCGAGCCTCGAAGAGCACGCCTTCGCTGGAAACGTTCGTGAGCTCGTGAACATCGTCGAACGCGCGATGATCCTCGCTTCGGCCGACGAAGAGCAGGAGATCACCACGCTACATATCCAGCTCGATCATGGGCGCCACCCGATGGAGTGGGCCGACCAAGACGCCATGTCGCAGTGGGAGCCAGAAGAGGCCGTGCGGTTCGTGCCTGGAACGGACCCGCTTACCGACGTGAGAATGCGCGTCATCCTGAAGACGCTCGAGCATTTCGACGGCAACCGAACGCGCACTGCCGAGGCGCTTGGCGTCAGCCTGCGCACGATTCGAAACAAAATCCGGGATTACAAAGAGCGCGGGCACGATGTGCCGGACTCGAACAACTAGAGCACTTCGGTGCGAAGCCACTCGACCAGTTCGGCCATCGCCTCGTCTGGATCTCGTTCGATGACGTAGCCGAAGTCCTCCTTGGCCGGCGTCATGTCGTACCAGTGCGAGGTGGCGAGCTGTCGTGCGACGAACCGAGTCATGCGGGGTTCGCCCTTCAGACCGAAGGTGCGCCACGTAGCCTCCATCGTCGCACCTGCCGCGTAGGCGAGCTTCGCCGAAACTTTGCGCGTCACCGGCGGCATCCCGAGCTTGGCGAAGACCTCATTCAGCCAAGGCCACATCTCGATCGGCTTGTCGTCACTGATGAAGTACGCCTTGCCGGCGTTCGGCGCCGTATGGTTTTCGAGGGCGTCGAGTGCGAGCACGTGCGCCAAAGATGCGTTGGCGACGTGAGTCATATCGACGACGTTGTCGCCCTCGCCGACGATGCGCAGCTGGCCGTCTTTGTGCCGCTTGATTAGACGAGGCAACAGGTGCGGATCGCCCGGACCCCAGATCAAGTGCGGTCGGAGCGCCGTCGTGGCGAGCTCAGGGCCATTCGCGTCGAGCGCAATCGCTTCGCTCGCGGCCTTCGTCTCGGGGTAGTCGGCGAGAAATTCGTCGGGGTAGGGGATGTCTCGGGCCCCATTGATGGCGTCGCCGCCGTCGAAGGTTGCGCTCGGTGAGCCCGTGAAGACCAGCCGCGAGACGCCGTGTTCTTTGCAGGCCGCGACTACGTTCTCGGTTGCGGTCACGTTGGAACGCCAGAAGTCTTCCGGATCGCCCCAGATACCTGCTTTTGCGGCCGTGTGAATGACTGCATCACAGCCCCGCGCCGCCTCCATCGCGGTCGTCGGGTCGCCGAGGTCGCCTTGCACCTGTTCGGCGCCCAACGCTCGGACTTCCGGATAGTCGCTGCGCGCTGCGATCACCACTTCGTTGCCGCGAGCCAACAGTCGTTCGACGATCGCACGCCCGAGGAAGCCGCCGCCTCCGGTCACCAAGACACGCATCATGCGCTCCAGGCGTGCCAGTCGAGGTCGGGGAAGATCGGGTTCTGCTGCTCGAGGTCTTCGACGAAATCTTCGTCAATCGCGTTGGATTCGACCTGATCGTGGAGCTTCTGGAAGTTCTCGATGTGCTGTTCGGTGCGTGCCACCGCGTATCCGACCGATGTTCCAGTCTTGATGATGAAGGCCCAATCCGAAGCCTGTGCAAGGAGGAGCTCACGCCCCGCCTGACGAATCGCGCGAGCGATGGAGCCGGTGTCATTCCGGTGCTCGCGGACCATCTTCTCCATCAGGTGTTCGGCATTGTGGAGATAGCGGTAGATCCAGGCGTTCGACTCGTCGAGCCACACGTTGAAGTACGACGCCTCGCCCCAGCTCGAGATTGCCGGGTTGGTGAACTGGTGCACGGTGACGTCGCCGAGATAGTCGACGGGTGTACCCAACTCGACCTCGGGGTGCTTCTGCGCGTGGTGGAACACGGCTTCGAGGAAGGTCGGTCCTTCGAACCACCAGTGGCCGTAGAGTTCAGCGTCGTACGGACAGGTGATGTGCGGTGCGCGGCCAGCCATGGGCTCTTCGAGCGATCGAATCTGCTCCGCTCGCTGCTCGACGAAGTGGCGGCCGTGGTCCCAAGCGCGCTCGAATGCTCGCTCAGGGTTGTAGAGGTCTTTCTGCATCAGTCCGACGTCGCCGGTGATGCGGTGGTACTTCACGCCCGTGTTGATTCGGATGCCGTCGGGGTGAATCCACGGTGCGATGTAGTCTTCTTCGAGGTCGAAGCCGATGTCGCGGTAGAATTCGCGGTAGTTGAAGTCGCCTGGATAACCCTCTGAGGCGCTCCAGACCTGGGCGCTCGCGCGTTCGTCGCGGCCAAAGAAGGCGACGCCTGCTTCGGAGACGACCGGCCCGTAGTTTCCGTAGACGGGCGGTGCGTCGGACTGCTCGATCGCGCGGCCTTCGAGGAAGGAGTAGTTGATCCCGTTCTCTTGCAGGTACTTGTCGACGCCGGGCGTGTACGCGCATTCGGCGAGCCAGATGCCGCGAGGTTTCTCGCCGATGAGCAGCTCGAAGTAGTCGCACGAGGCCTTCACCTGTGCGCGGCGGCTTGCTTCGGTGTCCATCAGCGGAAGGAAGCCGTGGGTTCCGACGCAGGTAATCAGCTCGATACGACCTTCGTCGTGGAATCGGGCGAACTCGCCGATCACGTTGCGCTCGAGGTCGTCGACGAAGAACCGACGCAGGTTGGTGAAGCGGGTCTTGTAGAACTCGGCGAGTGGCGCGAGGTCCGGATCGTGTCGCGTGCGCCGAATCTCGGCGTTCGTCAGTTCAATCAGGTGATCGAGGTGGTTCTCGAACCGGTCCAGGAGCAGGCGGTCGGTCATCATCGCGAGCAATGGCGCGCTGATGCTGATGGTCATCTTGCCCGGAATCTCGCTGTCTTCGAGCCGCCGGAGCACCTGAAGCAGAGGGAGATAGGTTTCGTGCATCGCCTCGAAGAACCACATCTCCTCGAGATGGAACGGGTTCTCGGGATGTCGAACGAAGGGGAGGTGTGCGTGAAGCACAATGCTCACGTAGCCTTTCGGGGCCATCGGCTCGTCCTGTTCAGAGTGTGCTGCGTTGTATTAGGCGCGGCTGCTCGGCAGATTCGTACGCGACGCGGCTTGGAACGTGCCCAGCTCGGGATGTTCGTGTTCGGTCGGAGTCAGTTGCAAGCCATCGGAGCTTAGCGCGACCTCCACGAATTCCGGAGTGTTGTTTCCAGGTCGATTTCGCGGCGAGCGGACGGGATGCGACGTCGCGAGCGGCACGAAGTTGCCGTCGATCTCGACGGCCAAACGCGCCACATGCTCGACGTCCTCGCCATGGAAGGCGACGAATCGGCCGTCGAGCCAGCTCTCGATTGGAAACTGGTGTGCGATCGTCTCGCCGTGTTCTTCACGGGTTACGATCAAAATGCGAAGCCGCGGCTCAGAAGGGGCCGCGGCGCGGGAAAGTCCTTCCGCCGTCAATTCCCAGTAGACGTAGCCGCCGTCTGGGTCCCTCGGGAGGAGGACGACTCGATCACGACCTAGCGCGACGAGATGCTCCGTGTGTGTCATGAATCCGTTCCGGTCTCGTCTTGGTCGTCCGACTCATCTTCTTCGGACTTGATCGACTCGTAGACTTCTTCTCGATAGATCGGAACTTCACGCGGGGCGACGATACCAATGCGAACCTGGTTCCGCCGAATCTCTTTGACGACGATTTCGATATCATCGCCAATGCGTATCGACTCTCCGACCTTCCTGGTGAGGGTTAGCATACGCCCCTGCTCCTTTTCCAGTAGAGGTGCTCGTGCGGTCGAAAATCCGTTCGACCGCCTCCTCCGTGAACGACGAGGTCCGGAAGGCGCTGGCTGAGTTTCGCCGGCAAAATGTGGGTTCGTTCCGTGAACACTGCGTTCCTCGTTGCACCGTAACACCGTGATCTCACGGTCTTCGGCGAGTGTCTAAAAAAATCACTCGCCTGCTTTCATCTTCATCATAGCCGAATGCATCAGGTGCGGAAAATTTTTTCAAAGTGGGTATGGGCGGCAAGCCCGGAACTGGCGCGGGGAAGCGCAAGGTAGCGACCGGTCGCCGACCTTCGTGGCCGAGAAATTGGCACGATTTATGTCGGGCCGAGAAGGCTCAGTCGGCTGTAGACGTAGTCGATCTCGGCGCCCACGGCCTGTGACCACGCGGGAATCGCCCCTTCCAACTCGGAGACGCGCGTCTCGAGTGCGGTCAGTTCGTCTCGGTGGGTCGCGATGGCGGCCTGAGCGGCCTCCATACGGTCGGGTGAGTACTCGGCTCGGCGCCGCTCGATGTCGAGCTCGCGCTGGCGAGCCGCGGCGCGTTGGCTGGCGATCCACTCGCGAGTTTGCTCGAGGATCCGCGGCAGCTGGCGAAGCCGATCTTGCATTCGGGCACGAGTTCTTCGCCATTCGTCGATGAGCTGCAGCCGTCGCAGCGCCTCGGGCTGGCGTTTGGGAACCGTCTCGGCGAGCTCATCGAGCAGGGGGCCGACCGGTGGTACCGGGCACGTGATGCCAGCTTCCTCGGCAGCCTCTTCGTACCGCGGAAGAACATCGATCCGCGGCACGAGCGGCGTGTTCAGACACGCCATCGCCGCGTGCCGAAAGAGGTCGAGCGGAAACGGCTTCACGTAGAGCTGCACGTCGGACTGGAAGAATGCACCGCTCGCATCGCGCAGCGTGACAATATCTTCCTCGATGGTCATCCGAGCGCGCTCGAGGTCGTCGACACTCTGGCCAATCCGCGACCGTTGCTCCGAGAAATCCGGCGGCGGCGGGCCTTTCGATGTCGTTACGCACGCCGCGAGGAGCGGAACGAAAACGAGCATCACGATGTTGAAACGTCGGGTCATCGAGTCCTCTACGAACCTTCGACGCGAGCATGCCCGATTTTGTTCGAGCCGTCAGCTTTACGGCCTTGTTCTGGTAGACGACCTCGCCGCGATGAGGTGTTTTTGCGAACTCCCCCACGACCGGGCAGGATGAACTGGTGAAACGAATTGCTCTGCTCATCTTGTTGGCATCCGCTTGCTCGGCACCGGTCGAACGCGCGGAAGTAGCGCCCGATGCACCTTCGGAGCGTCGAGGCGTCGAACAATGGGCAGAACAGCGCGCCGCGATCGACCGCGCGGGCGCGGAAGCGCGATGTGACGAGTTGCCGAACCAGCCGACCGAAACGGCGTGGCTGGCCGCATGGTGCGACCTTCGAACGGCCAACTGGACCAATCTCAATCGGTCAGCTCGTCGTGCTCAACGGTACTTCAGCGAGGCCGGCGAGATTCGCCGGTCGGCCGAGGCGTGGACGATGGTCGCGATCGCCGAAGCCGAGGCGGGGCGCCAGGCCGAGGCGCTCGATGCTGCAACCCAGGCCTCCAACCTCGTCGACTGGGGCAAACTCGACCTCCGATCCGACAAGGTCTTCGGCACCGACCTCGCCTTCCTCGAAGGTGAGCTTCGAGCGCGTGGGTTGATCGTCGTGCGGCCGAAATGGTTCGAAGCCGATCAACTGTTGGAAGCGGCCGTCGAGAGTGGAACCAGCCACCCGTTCGCTCGTGCCCATGCGTTGCGGTCGCTCGCGACGGCGCGGCTCGAGTCGGGCGACGTCCGAGGTTCGCTCGACGCCTTGAGCCGAGCGATGGCCATCGAGCTTCGGGGCGAGAATCCCGCGGGGCTGGATGCCACTTTGGTTGTCGCGGCGGACGTGGCCGCCAGGCTCGGCGTGCCCGAAGTACGCGCTTGGAACTCCGGGACCGACCTGGAGCTAGATGACCAGGTCTTGCCTGGAACGCCCGACTTCGCGAGCGCCGCGCGGCTGCGCGCGACCGATCACGGCCGCCGGAAGCTCGCTCAGATGATCGAAGCCTATCGACGTTCTCCCGACGCGCGACTGCGCCCCGACCGAGATCTCCTCGAGGTGCTGCTCGAACCCTCGACGCTTCGCTATTCGAAGGGGCGGTCGTGGGAGTTCACGATGCACGCCGGGCTTCTGCTGCGCGACGTCGGGGCCTTCGACGCGTCTCGGGACTATCTCGAGTCGTCGGTGTCGACCATCGAATCGACGCGCATGACGATCCCAGACGCTACGCTGCGCCAGAGATTCTTCTCGGACAAGCGGACGGCCTACGAGTCGCTCGTAGAGCACTATGTCGGAATCGCCACGTCGGACCGGCCGATCACCGACATTCGGCGGGCGTTCTCGGTCGCAAACGCGACCAAAGCTCGGGGCCTGCTCGACCTGCTCGACGGTGCGATCGACCCGGAACTGACCATCGGGACGATGGCGAGGTGGGAGCCGTCTTCTGACCTACGATCGCGCGCGGAGACGCTGCAGGCCCGAATGCGCACGTGGATGCATCGGCCACTCGACCGTACCCATGCGACTTCATTCGATGGGCTCGACGCGTTCGCCGCCGCTGGTGGAGGCGTGCGCTACGTCGAATACCTCATCGGCGAGCGCGTCGGTTTCGTGTTCGTGATTGGCGGCGAGACCTTGGAGGTGCGCAAGATTGCTGGTCGAGTCGAGCTCGAAGAACGCGTGAGCCGGCACCAGCAGCTCGTGATGAATCCGAGCGCCGACGACGCGGAACTTCGGGCGTCGGCCGAGCGTCTCTACGTGGATCTCGTCGCACCGATTCAAGACTTGGTGGTCGACGCCAATCAGCTGATCATCGCTCCCGATCGGGCGATTTCGGGGGTGGAGTTTGCGGCGCTCGCTCGACCAACGAAGCGTTCGCGGGCGCGTTGGCTCGTGCGGGACCACGCGATCTCGTACGTCCCATCGACGGCGGTGGCGCAGCGGATGGCCGCGAGGCCTCGCGGTCCGGCTCGTGGGTCGCTCCTGCTTGGTGACCCCGACCTCGACCGGCCGGGACTGGCGTTGGCGGCGTTGACCTCACAGGCCGAAACGGTGGCTTTCGAACGCCTCGCCGATCGGTTCGAACCGCTGCCGGGTGCACGCAAGGAGGTCTCGACGATCGCGGGATACACGCCGGCTCCGCGAAGGATCAGGCGGGGGAACCGCGCGACGGAATCGTTGATTCTGCGGCCGAGCGTGCTGCCGCTGGAGGTACTTCACATCGCGGCGCACGGAGTGAGCGACCACGGTGGCGGCCTCGACGTCGAGCAGCCTGCGGTATTGCTCGCAAAGGCTGATGGTGCGCCTCGCGACGGTATCCTGACGCTCGAAGAGATTCTCGTGCGCAAGCCGCGAGCGCGGCTCGTGACCTTATCGGGTTGCGAGACCGGCGTGGGCTGGCAGTCCCTCGGGTACGGCGCATTCGGCCTCGCCGGCGGGTTTCTCTATGCAGGTTCGGAGGTGGTCGTGGCCTCGAGTTGGCGCGTCGAGGACGACGCCACCGGTCGCTTGATGAAGCGGTTCTACTCGAATCGAACGGCAGGGGCGGCAGAGGCGCTCCGACGTGCGCAAATTGCGGAGTCGAAGCGCCTCCCACCGTTTTACTGGGCGAGCTTCCGAGTGTTCGGTGACTTGCCCAAGAGCTCCGCGTCGGACCGAAGCACCGAGTAGAGCTTGGCGGTCATCAAGGCCGAGATTACGAAGATCTCTGCCGTGAGACCGAGCCAGGCACCCACCAGACCGAGCTCGAAGTAGACCGCCAGCAACCACGCCATCGGGACCATCACGAGCCACTTCGAGCCGATGGACGCGTACATCGTGTACTGCGTCCGGCCCAGCCCGTTGAGCGCGCCCATCGAGGTGAACGCGACCGCGTCGACCAGCTGGAAGAACGCCGCCACGAACAACACCTGTGCGCCCAAACGAGCAACTTCGTCCGAAGACATGAAGATGCTCATCAGCTCTTCGGGGAAGACCCAGAAGACGATGGCGAAGGTGCCCATCACTCCGGTCGCCAGCACGGTCGCACTGCGGAAAACGTCCCCGATGCGATGGGCCTTTCCGGCGCCGAAGTAGTTCCCGGCGAGGATGGTGGTCGCCTCCGAGAGTCCGTAGCCGGGCAAGAAGCTCACGCTGAGCACCTTGATGGCGATCTGATTCGCCGCGAGCTCGTCCTCACCCATGTCGGCGATGAGGGCGGTGAACACGGCGAATCCGGCGACGTCGAGCAGGTATCGCACGCCGATGGGCAGTCCGAGGCGCAACACTTCACGCAGCTCCTCGGCACGCACCACGAGTGAACGAGCACCCACGCGACGCAGGAACAGTGCGGTGATGAGCGCCCAGCCGACGACCGATGCCGCGACCGTCGCCCACGCCGCACCAGCGACTCCCATCGCCGGAATCGGGCCGAGACCGAACACGAACACCACGTCGAGCGCGATGTTCAGGCCGTTCACGACCAGGTTCACGTGCATCGGCGTGCGCGTGTCACCGGTTCCCTGAAAGTAGTCAGAGAACGCGATGAGGATGTACCAGGGGACGGACGCGAGAACGCGCACCCCGAAGTACACCGATGCCACAGCGCCCACGTTGGCCGGCCCGAGCATGGCGAACAGCTCTTCGTCGAATGACGAGAAGCCGATCACAGCCAGGCCGAACGGCACCGCGAGAAGTGCGCCGGTCCACCCGGCACGCGCTGCGGCAGCGTGGTCGTTGGCGCCAGTCTTCTGCGCCACGACCACTTTCACTCCGTGGATGGTTCCCACGAAGAAAGAGTTGAACAGGAAAACAGCGGTGGTCGCGAGACCTACCGCGGCGATTTCCGTCGTGCCCAGCCAACCGACAACGATAGTGTCGGCCACCCCCATGGCGGTGTAGGTGAGCATGCCGACCACGATGGGCCATGCGACATGCGCGACTTCACGGACGGAACCTTCCTCGTACTTCGACGCCATCTCGAACCTCCTTCCCGAGTTGAATCGGGTGGTTGAAACGGCCTCCCCTCATGGGGGGCGAAGATCCGCGACCGGCGTCGAAAACAAAAAAGCCGCGGACCAGAACGGAACGCGGCGAAACAACTTCGATGTCCTAGCTCACTAGGTCAGCCGCGATCCTCTTGCAACGTCGCCCTGGACGACAAATGGCGAGCAAATGCCCGACTTGCCTTCCCAGACGCGCTGGTATGGTGGAATCGTGACTTTCATCAAAGTCCTTCGGAAAGAGTATCCGGCGGCACGCTGCCGCCGGGTGGACTCCTAATGGCTAGAGATTGACGTGAGGGGAGTCAAGCGGTTGCGCGACTTTTTTCCTCCTTCGCCGCGATGGCGGCGATTCGAGCGGTCGCGAGCACTGCACGGGCGCGCAGACCGACAGTGGTTTCGACCCCTTCGTCGTCCCAGACTTCCTTCACGATGGTGAGCCCATCGGAGATTCGTCCGAGCCGCACGAGCGCCTCGCCGAAGTGAAGCTTGGCGGCCGAGTGTGCCGGGTCGAGGTCGCGCGCCTTCTGCAGGCATCGAGCGCCTTCGGCGACCGAGCCGAGCTCGACTCGGATGAATCCGAGCCGCGCCCAGTTGTCGGCGTGTTCCGAATCGAGGTGGGTCAGGAGTTCGTAGTCACGCTCCGACGAGGCCCAGTCACCTCGTTCGAAGCGCGCGGCCGCCTTTGCACGGGCCGCGGCGAGGACGTCTTCGCGAGTGGGCGTGCTCATACGCGGACCTCGCGGGCTGCGGCGTCGTCCGGGCTGGCGAGGAGCGTCTGGAGCATTCCCAGGTCGCCGTCGTCGAACATCGCCATGAGGTTGGACGGGTCGAACTCGCCGCCGCCGCCCGTCAGGCCGCCGAATCCCGAGACGATCTCGGCAGCTTGGCCGCAGAATCCGCCGAGCTCTTCGAGGCCGACGTCGTTGAACGCGTCTTCGAGGATGTCGAGGAATCCTCCGCTTGCTCCGGCGACGTCGCCCGTGAAGGCCGAGAAGAGGGTCTTGCCGATGTCGCCCGCCCAGTCGGGAAGTCCGAGGCCGTCGAGCATGCCTTCGATCATGCCGCCGGGGCTGCCGAAGCTGAAGCTGTCGCCGAACAGACCGCCTAGCATGCCGCCAATCCCGCCGCCGCTTTGAGCGCCTTCGCCGCCTCCGATGGGGCCTGCAATGTTCGAGACGACCGAGCCGATAATGTTTCCAATCATGATGTTCTCCTTCGTGAGGGTTGGTTGAGCTGTCACAAAGGGTTTTCGGCCGTTGGTCCCAATCGTTGCGAAAAAAGTCGAAAAAAGTTCCGGAATCTGCGCTCGCCTCGACAAAGATCGTGGCTAATTTCCTGAAGCTGAGCCCTAGATTGGGGGGGCGCGAATCCGATGAGGATCCCGAGCGTCTATGGGATTGATTCGCGCGGAGCATTGCGAATTCAGTAGTAGTACCCCTAGTATGGGAAGGCTTGGGCAACGATCAGCCTGGCCACGTACGCGGGGGCGTCACCAGGGAGGGCGATGATGGGAATCGATGGCATGGGCGAGTCGGGGTTCGACCCAAGAAAAATGGCACTCACTCGAGGAATCTCGATGGCAGTCGAGCAAGTTCGAGATCGGGAAGAACTCCGAGATTTTTTGATGCGCGATCGCCTCGCGACCGCATATCTTCTGGGCAATCTCGACCCCGCATATTTCCAATGGTGCAAGGCTTACGGCGCAAGGGACGACGACGCAGCGTTGGAATCCGTCGTGCTCCTTTACACCGGGCTCTCGCTACCAGCCGTGTTCACGGCCGGTGAGGAACGCCATTTCGGGGAACTCCTCGAGGGAATCCGCAACGAACTTCCGGAACGCTTCCACTTCCACGTCCAAGAGAAACAGCTCGCCGCGCTTCGAGCGGTGTACGAGCCATCTGAGACCAAACGAATGTGGCGGATGGGCTTGGAGCGGCAGTCGTTCATCAAGCAGGCGGGCTCCGATCAGCCGCGAGTCGAACGCCTCGGCCACCGAGATACAGCCGCCATCATGGAGCTGTACCAGCACTACCCCGACAACCTCTTCGAGGCTTACCAGCTCGAGACGGGATACTACTTCGGCGTGCGCGACCCCGAGCTCGGGCTCGCCAGCATTGCGGGGATCCACGTCTTCAGCGAAGAGCACGACGTCGCCGTGATCGGCAACTTCGTGACGCACCCCGACCGTCGCGGGCAAGGCATGGCTTCGGCATGCACCGCTCGCTTGCTCGAGGAACTCTTCGAACGCGTGTCGTTCGTCGCCCTCAACGTGCAGGCCGACAACGACGCTGCCATCCACATGTATTCGAAGTTCGGGTTCGAGAAGAACAACATCTTCTTCGAGGGCATTGTCGACTGACCGATGATGCGCGATGTTCCGGGGACCAAACTCGGAGCTGCGATGACCCGATTTCTCGTCACAATATTGCTGCTGACACTGCCGTGCGCAGCGCACGCACAAGAATCCGAGGACGATTCCGAGACGTACGTCGAGACTCGTGCTCGCGACGTGGTTGATCCGCGCGCACCGACCGGATTCGCCGCCGACGTCGACCTGCGCGACCTCGAGCTCGCCGGCGAAGACCTGGGCGATGCGCTCGATCGGATCCCCGGCGTCTTCGTGCTGCGGCAGAGCTCCTACGGACAATCGGCTTACGCATCGGTACGGGGAGGGAATCCGCGTCAACTCCCCGTTTCGGTCGCTGGCGTTGAGCTGTCGATCCCCGCTGGACTTGGGTTCGATGTCGGGTCTGCGTCGGTAGGCGGCCTCACTAGAGCGCGCGTCTTTCGTGGTGCAGCTGGCGTGCATCGCGGTGCCGGAGCGCTCACTGGAGCGGTCGAACTCACCCCGACATGGCGCAAGGAAGCGGGCAATCGACTGACCGCGTCGGCGCTCGGTGGCTCACATGGCACGGTCGCAACCGGTGTGGCGGCAGACGTTGGCGCCGATTGGGCTTCGCTGGGCCTCGGCGCGGAGGTTCGGCGCTCCCAAGGGGACTTCACGTTCGAAGACGGCAACGACGAACTCACGCGGATCAACAACGATCACGAGCGGCAAGCCGCCTACGGCAACGCTCGGATCGAGATCACCAATCAGGACGAACTCCTCACCGTGTTTCGATACGAGCAGGGTGAGCGCGGAACGCCTGGCCCCGCCGAGTTCCAAGACGCGTTGGCAGGTGCCCGAAGCCAAGACGCTCGGGGCCTCGCGATCGCGCGGTTCAATCATCGGAACGTCATCTCCAATTCGAACTTCGGCTCGCTCGACCTCTACGAGTCGTTTGGGGCGCAGTGGCGTCGCGAGTCATACCGCAACGACAGTACGCTCTTGGGTGCTGGAGAGTTCGCATCCGAATCCGACTACGTTGCGGCGTCGGTTCAAGCCGGTTTCCTGCACTACATGAAGTACGAGAACGCAAACTCGCTTCGCTTCGACTTTGCGTTCAAGTCGGAGGGGTTCGAGTCGCGCGAACGAGGCGTGTTCACTTCGAACATCGACACCAGTCGGCAGACCACTTCATTGAGTCTCTCCGACGAGTTTCTAAAGGACGACGACACGTCGTTGATCCTTGGAATTCGCTACGAGTCACTCGAGGGCGAGCGTGAAGAATCGGCGTGGATACCGTTCGCGGGGGCGATGTATCAGCTCTACGAAGAGCTCGAGCTGCGGGCCAACGTCGCCCACACGTATCGACCTCCCGATTTCGACGAATTGTATCTGAGCAGTGAGATTCTGCGCGGCGATCCGGGGCTTCGTTCGGAGCGAGCGTCCACGTTCGACATCGGGGCGCGCGCTCGATTCGAGCGAGTGTGGGCCGAATTGACCTTCTTCGCGAATCGCATCACCGATCCAATTCGCTTCCTGCCGGTCGACGTGTACGTCACGCAGGCCCAGAACCTCGAGGATTACAATGCGTTCGGATCGGAGGCATCGGTCGAAGCGGTGCTTCACGCGCGCTGGTTCGCTTCGGCGGCCTACACCTACACGTATGCGCGGCTGACCGAGGTCGACGCGCAGGCGCCGGCAGTTCCTGAACATGCCGGCGTCGTCGCGACACACTTCGAGCTGGCGGGCTGGGTGCCTTGGGTCGAGCGGCTTCAGGTTGGCACCGAGGCCAGGGTTCGTGGAGAGATGAATCTGGACATCTTTGGCAACGTCGAGTCCCCCGCCTGGGTCGACCTCGGCGCACACGTTCTCGTGTCGCCGTTGAAATGGCTGGATGCGCGGATCTCGGCGCAGAACCTGCTCGATCGACGTGACGTGACGGATGCGCTCCAACAGCCTCTCCCTGGCCGAACGTTCTTCCTCGGCATCTCGATGACGACGGAGGAACCATGAGGTGCTTGGTGCTCATCGCGATGTTGGTCGCAGCGGGCTGCAGCGATTCTGCGGACGGCAGCGTGACGATTGTCGAAGGCGGCGAACCTGTCTGCGAAGGCGGTCCGCGTGTGCCCACGATTCGGGTGACGCACGAGGTCGCGACGACGAGCGAGCTGCCCAACGTGATTCGAGCGGTCGGCGACGGGCAATTCGCTGTCGTCGAGTCAGGCACCAACTCGGTGTCGCTTTGGGATGGCGAAGCGTTGCGGCGACTCGTCGACCTTCCGACTTCACGAAACCCCTACGATGTGACTCGATCCGGCGACTCGCTGTGGGTCACGAACTTTCTCTCCGACTCGGCGGCGGTCGTCGACCTGGAGAGCGGTGCATTTACGGAGATCGAGAGCGATTCGTTGGACGATCCGAGCGGCATCGCCCGGCTCGGCGACCGAATCTACGTTTCGAACATCGCATTCACCGCGCCGACGGAACCGTACGGCGACGGCTCGGTCACCATCTTCGATGCGGCGACGCAGACGGAGATCGAGACGCTTCCAACGGCAGCCAAGAACCCGATCTTCATGCGAACCTTCGGGGCCGGCACCGACGAGTTTCTCGTCGTGTCGGCATCAGGCGAGCTCTTTCTGAGTGACGACGGCGCGGGGGTGGCGACGCCGGGCGCGATCGAGATCTGGCGCGAGGCCGAAGACGATCTCGAACGCTCGGTCTTCAACCTGCCTCAGGTCGAGTCGCGCCAGATCGGCGCTCCCGGTCGGCCGCTACTCGCGCCCAACGGACACCTCTATTTCGCATCGGGCACCGCGCCGATCCTCTTCGAGCTCGATCCCGACGACGATTGGGTTCATGGCGCCGATGATCCCTTGCGGTTCGCGCCGATCGGGGGCGACTCGCTGCATCATGCGGCGATGAGCGAACGCGGGGTCATCTTGGTCACGAGCTTCAATCGGGACGGCCTCTTCCTGTGGGACACGACCTGCAACAAGCCGATGAACGCCGAGCCGATCGACCTGGGGACGACGACTCTGCTCGAAGGGCCGCACGGCATCGAGATCGAGTCTGAAGAAGGCGACACGACGACGGCGCTCTTCATCATGAATCTGTCCAACGTGTTGGGGCGAGTAGAGTTGGATTGGGGGGAGTAGGGTGGGGGCAGCGATCGAAATTCTGGGTGGTCTCGTCGTGATCGCTATGTTCTATGCGGCTATGGCGTACGTGCGAGTGCGGTTTGCTCGCAATCGAGTGCTCCCGTTTGTGGCGCCAGCGGCGGAGAAACTGGGGTGGGAGGTTCGCCCCGTCGCGATGGACGACGGATGGACTCAGCAGGAGTCGGCGCATGGCGCAATCGAAGGCGTACCGGCTCGCCTGGTTCGAATGGATGTGAATCGGCAGGCATCGCATAAAGGTGTCTCCATGATCCCGATGGCTCAGGTCGCATTCCCAATCGATGGGGTTTTTGTGATGAGTCGCGCTCTGCTCTCGAGCGCCGAGCTGGCGGAGGTCGAGCGAGACCTGCCGCATGAACACGACCTGCATCCTGACCTCGTCGTGCGCCATGGAGGGACCTTCCCCGAATTGCTGGAGCGGCCCGATGTGTTGGACGTCATCACCCGGCTGCAGGGGGCGTATCCGTGTATCAAGCTGAAGGCGGGATGGTTTTCTGTTGGTGGGCAAGCCATGGACTTCCGCGATGTGGACATCGATCTGGAGCATCTCGGTGAGCTTGCTCGAGTCGTCCATGACGATCGCGTCGTTCTGACTTTCGAAGACGCGGTACCCGACGCGGCGCAGGAGGCATCAGAACCGGTGCACTCGACGATGTCGAAGCCGTCGTGATAACCCACAGCTGAATGGATCAATCGAGCGATAGAGGCCGAACGTGACTGACGAAACCGAGAAGAAGTTCCGCGACCCAGAATTGGCGATCAACCGCGTGTACACACGCAAAGGTGATAGTGGGAAGACTCGGTTGGTGGGCGGCCAAAAGGTCTTCAAGTATGCCTCGCGGATCGAGGCCTACGGTACGCTCGACGAGCTCAACAGCTTCGTGGGAGCGGCTCGACTGTCGATTCAGCAGGATCACCCGGAGTCCGATGGTTTTCAGGGACTCGCGAAGACGCTGTTCCGCGTGCAGCACGAACTCTTCAACCTCGGGGCGGTGCTCGCGACGCTTCCTGAAGACGTTCAGGAGTACATGCCGCGTGTGACCGAGGCTGATGTGGAGGTGCTCGAGAAGAGCATCGACTACTACAACGCCGATTTGCCGGAGCTGCGCTCGTTCGTGCTTCCGGGCGGCACACGCATCTGCGTGGAGCTTCACCAGTGCCGCACGATCTGCCGACGCGCCGAGCGTCATGTCGTCGGACTCGCCCAGGACGAAGACGTGGACGACGTTTCACTCGCCTACCTCAATCGGCTTTCGGACGCGTTCTTCGTTTGGAGTCGATGGGCCGCAGTATCGGCCGGTGACCACGAAGTGACGTGGGATCCGAACATCGGCGCACAGAACGACTGAATCGACGATGGACCCGACGACCGCGGCAGTCTTGTTCGGCGCCATGGCGCTCTTGAGCGGCGGGATCGTCGCGGTCGACCTGTATCGGCGGCGTCGCGAGCTTCGGACGGCGGCGAAGAAGCTCGGGTTCTCCGTGGTCGATATCGGGCTCAATGACGCTTACGTGAAGCCGAGGTTTGCGCAAGGAACGGTCGCCGGGGTGCGGGCGCGCGTAGGTTATCTGGCGGCTTCGGCTACCGAGCCATCGCAGGAGCGGCGCTCCGGAGCGCTCTTCCACCTGGTCTGCGGCGTCGAGATTTCTCGAGCGTCAGGGTACGTGATGTCGCGGGCTCGTCCGCTGCAGGGCGAGATGTCGGCGCTGCGTTCGCTGGGCTTTCGCAACGCGGAGGCGCCGAAGCTGAGTGGAGCGTTCCTTTTCATGGAGCGCTCGATCGATGAAGCGACGTGGCTGCGGAACGAACAGGTAGCCGAGGTTTTGATTGAACTTTCGCGCACCTACAGCGTGGTGCGAGTCTACCAGGGTTGGCTCTGGGTGGGGAACGACGCCACCGATCTGGACCACCTCGATGTGGACTTCGACAATCTCGTCGAGGCGCGAAGGAAAATCGAGGAAGCGATCTAGGTACCCCCCTACGGATAGGCGTGAAAATGGCCGTGTTGGCCGTTTTACGGCCTTGTCATCGAAGATCGCCGCGGATAGACTGCCGCGCGCTTTGCCAGAATTGTGGCCGATGAAGGCCATTCCCAAGTAGTTCAAGGACGAACGGACATATGACGACCGATTCTCCGAACATCGTGCCGGTCAGTATTGAAGACGAGATCCGGCACTCGTATCTCGATTACGCGATGAGCGTGATCATCGGGCGTGCGTTGCCAGACGTGCGCGACGGCCTCAAGCCGGTTCAC
The DNA here is from genome assembly GCA_964384605.1 of uncultured Bradymonadales bacterium. Classification (GTDB taxonomy): domain Bacteria; phylum Myxococcota_A; class Bradymonadia; order Bradymonadales; family Bradymonadaceae; genus CAYLMO01. The sequence continues at coordinate 89,540 of CAYLMO010000010.1, forward strand.
CGGCGGATTCTCTACGCGATGCACAAGCTGGGGAACCGCTACAACTCCTCGTACAAGAAGTCGGCTCGTGTAGTCGGCGACGTGATCGGGCAGTACCACCCGCATGGTGATTCCGCGGTCTATGACGCCTTGGTGCGTCTGGCGCAGGATTTCAACATGCGCGTGCCGCTGGTCGACGGCCAGGGCAACTTCGGCTCGGTCGACGGCGACCCCGCTGCAGCCATGCGCTACACCGAGGTCCGGATGGCTCGAGTCACTCAGGAGTTCCTGAATGACATCGACAAGGACACGGTCGATTGGACGCCGACGTTCGACTCTTCGCAGGAAGAGCCGACGGTGTTGCCGACGAAGGTTCCGTCGCTCCTCGTCAACGGTTCGTCGGGTATCGCGGTCGGTATGTCGACCAACATCCCGCCGCACAACCTTCGCGAGGTGATCGACGCTACGATCGCGCTGATCGAAGAGCCCGAGCTGGAAGTTGCCGACCTGATGCAGCACGTTCCCGGCCCGGACTTTCCGACGGCGGGACTCATCTACGGCGCTGGCGGTATTCGCGAGGCGTACGAGACGGGGCGCGGCATCATCCGCATGCGCGCACGCGCGAGCGTCGAGGAATGGGACAACGGCAAGTCGAGCATCATCGTCACCGAGCTGCCGTACCAGGTGAACAAGGCGAAGCTGCTCGAGCAGATCGCCGGACTCGTTCGCGACAAGCGAATCGACGGCATCACCGACCTGCGCGACGAATCCGACCGCCGCGGAATGCGGATGGTCATCGAGCTGCGTCGCGACGTCGTGCCCGAGGTGATTCTCAACAACCTCTACAAGATGACGCGGATGCAGTCGTCTTTCGGCATCATCATGCTGGCGATCGTGAATGGTCAGCCGCAGGAGATGAGCCTGAAAGAGGTGCTCGGCCACTTCATCGACTTCCGACGCGACGTCACGACCCGTCGAACGATTTACGAACTCGAGCAGGCTGAGGCGCGTGCGCACATCCTCGAAGGTTTGGAGATCGCGCTCGACAATCTCGACGCCGTGATCGCGCTCATCCGCGCAAGTTCGGACCCAACGACGGCCCGCGAAGGATTGATGGCGCAGTTCTCGCTCTCGGAGCGACAGGCGCAGGCGATCCTCGACATGCGGCTGCAGAAGCTCACGGGTCTCGAGCGCGACAAGATTCTCGAAGAGCTGGCCGAAGTCCGCGCTACCATGGAGTACCTGCGCGGAATCCTGAGCGACGAAACCAAGCTCATGGAAGTGATCACCGACGAGCTGATCGAAGTGCGTGACACGCACGCCGATGAGCGCCGCACGGAGATTCTTTACGGCGTGAGCGATCTCGCGATCGAAGACCTCATCGCTGAAGAAACGATGGCGGTCACTCTTTCGCACCAGGGCTACGTGAAGCGCACGGCGGTCAGTGACTACCGCGCGCAGCGGCGCGGCGGGAAAGGCCGACGCGGGATGGGCACCAAAGACGAAGACTTCGTCGAGGATATGTTCATCGCGTCGACCCACACCGAGGTGCTGGTCTTCTCGACCATCGGAAAGGTCTACAAGCTCAAGGTGTACGAACTGCCCGTCGGCGGTCCTACGAACCGCGGCAAACCGTTCGTGCAGCTTCTTCCGTTTAGTGAAGATGAGAAGGTTCGCGCGGTGCTTCCGATCGAAGACTTCGAAGACGACACCAAGTACGTGGTCTCGTGCACGAAGAACGGCATCGTGAAGCGTACCGAGCTGATCGCGTACAAGAACGTGCACTCGGGCGGCATCATCGGCCTCGGTCTGAAGGATGACGACGAGATCGTCTCGGTGAAGCTCACCGAAGACGGCGACCACATCTTCCTCGCGAGCCGCACCGGCCAGTCGATTCGTTTCGACCAGAGCGATGTGCGGTCGATGGGCCGAACCGCTGCTGGCGTGTACGGAATGCGCTTCAAGTCGGACGACGACACGGTCGTCTCGATGGACGTGATTCCTGCGCAAGGCTACGAGCACCTGAAGATCCTCACGATTACGGAACGCGGCTTCGGCAAGCGGACCGAGATCGACGAGCACTCGGTGCAGGGTCGCGGCGGAATGGGCATGATCGTCATCAAGACCACCGAGCGGAACGGCGGAGTCGTCGGATCTCGCCTCGTGGCCGAAGAAGACGAGCTGATGCTCATCACGGACGACGGTCAGATCATTCGAACTCGGGTCGCCGAGATTTCGGTCTACTCGCGCAACACGCAAGGCGTGGGCGTGATGCGGATCGACGGCGAGGAGCGCTTGGTCAGCTTTGCGCGAATTCGAGCTGAAGATCTCGCCGAAGACGAAGACGAACTCGAAGAGGGTGAAGAAGGCGTCGATGGCGAGGAGTCATCGGGCGAAGAAGCAGCCCCAGAAGGTGACGAGTCGGCGGAAGTCGACGCGTCGGATGAGCCTTCGGAAGACGCATAAAAACACCCGATTGACTTCGGTAAATTGTGCGTGCTAAGGACGGGCGCGCCGCGGACGAATCCGCATTTTCCGTACGAATAGTGCGGGAGTGAGGACTCGGAAACGGCGTGGCTCAACCTGGACGGAGTTGCCAGTGAGCGAGCCCGAAGAAGGCAAACAACGCGGCACGAACCCTTGGGTGAAGGCCGGTGTCTTCGGAGCGCTCGGAATGGAGTTTGTCGCAACCGCGATAGCGGGTGTGTACATCGGCTCCTGGCTCGACGGTTACTTCGACATTGGGCCGATTGGCACGATCGGGTGTCTGTTCGCAGCCTTCATCGGCGCGGGCATCCACACGGCCGTGATTACGAAACGCTTCGTCGACAGCGAAGACTAGCAGCAACGGGCTATGGCCAACCTCGAACTCGACGTCATCCGCGCAGTCATACGGAAGACGCTTATGCTCGGGCTGGTCGCTCTCGCAGGAACCTGGTGGTTCGCGGGAGCCTCGATTGCGCTCGCAGTTGCCGTCGGAGTGGTTGTCGCTTCCTTGAACCTGGCCTTCGTAGCCTGGTTGAGCCGCAAGGTGATAGGAGACGGCAAAGGGATGGTAGGCAAGGGCGGCTGGATGGCGCTCTCGGTCGTGAAAATGACCATCCTTTTCGGACTTGTATGGTTCCTGATCGCCCGGCTCGGGCTCGACGCGATTGGGTTTGTAATTGGATTTTCGTGTTTCCTGCCGGCGATAGTCTGGCAGGCACTTGTTTCTTTTGACGTCGATACGTCGGACCCTGACGCTTAGCGGTGTAAATCGATGGCCGACTATACGTTTCTGGACCTGATCCCCTCGTTTGCCGAGAAAGAACACGGCAGCGGCTGGCACGAGCTCTACGGATTCGAGCTTGGTCACCCCGTGATGAACGCGGCAGGTCACGTGACTCTTTCGCATGTGGTCTTCGCCGCGCTCAGCGTGGTGATCGTGCTCCTTCTCGCCGTGATTGCGCGAGGAAAGTACAACGACCGCGAGACTGCGCTGGTGCCCGAGGGGCATCTATCGATCCGGAACTTCTTCGAGACCATATTTGATGCGGTCTTGGCGATGATGACGGACATGATGGGCGAGGAGAAGGCGAAGAAGTTCTTCCCCCTCATTGCGACGCTGGCGTGCTTCATCTTCATCAGCAACTTGATGGGATTGGTGCCGGGTCTCGCGCCTCCAACTCAAAATCTGAATACGAACCTGGCGTGTTCCATCGTCGTGTTCGTGGTCTACAACCTCGCCGGCCTCAAAGAGAACGGCGTGGGATACCTGAAGCACTTTTTGGGCCCCATCTGGTGGCTCGCGCCCCTCATTCTCGTCATCGAGATTATCGGACACGTGTTCCGACCGATTTCGCTCGGCGTTCGTCTGACGGGCAACATGACCGGTGACCACATGGTCCTCGGAGAGTTTGCGAATTTGGCAGAAGGCCTGATGGGCGTGCCGTTTGGCATCCCGGTTCCGTTCTTCTTCCTTGGATTGTTGGTTTCGGTCATTCAGACGCTCGTGTTTTGTCTGCTTTCGTCGATTTACATCTCGCTTGCAGTCGAGCACGAGGACCACTGATCACCTTTAGTTTCGGGGCTCCGAAGGGTTTTTCGGAGTCTCAATAATTGACTCTTGTCATCACAATATTTCGCGGATACGTTCCGCCCGCTCCAAGCGGAGTCCCATTTAGGAGACGTACTCATGAAAAAGCTACTGACCTTTGTTAGCTCGTTTGCACTTATCGCTCTCTGGAGCAGCGCTGCCTTCGCTCAAGGCGCTGTTGCTGCAGACAACCACCAGACCATGTTCGGCTGGTTCGCACTGGCTGCTGGCCTCGGAATCGGCATCGCCGCTTTCGGTGGCGCCATGGGTCAGGGTCGCGCCGCTGCAGCTGCCCTCGAAGGTATCGCTCGTAACCCGGGCGCTGCTGGCAAGCTCTTCACGCCGCTGATTCTCGGCCTGGCTCTCATCGAGTCGCTCGTCATCTACGCGTTCGTGATCACGATTCTCATCACGACGCAGATCGACCTCACTGCTATCCCGCAGTAAGTCGAACGTAACATCGGTCCCTCGGGGCCCAACGAAGCCCGCTACTCTTCCTGAGTAGGCGGGCTTTCCGCGTTCTTGTTCGGGAGACTCGCCTGCTGAGTCAGAGGGTTCGTGCGAGGTAGGCGATACGTTCTGTTGGATGGCGTCCGCAGAACCAGAAGTCGGCCTGGAGGTAAGGATCCAGCTGAGCATCGCGCGTGGTGCCCCAGGCCACCATTCGGAGATAGTGCTCCTCGGCGTCGGTGAGGTCCCAGCCACTGTAGCGGACGGCCACGAGGCTCCCGGTTGCGCCCGCTTCGAGGGGCCGAACGACCCGAGCATCGAACACGAAGCGGTCGCGCCAGTCGGTCGATACGTCGGGATGCAGCGCAAGCCCAGACCCGACGGACCAGCTCTCCGGTCCGTTTTGGAGCATGTCTACCGGTGCAAATCCATGTGTTGGCGGCGAGATCTTTCGTGTGGCGCAGGCCGCTGCGCCTCGGAGCGTACCGTCTTCGACGAGCCCGATCTGAGCTGGGCCTGGATCGAACGGTTCGTGAATCCGCCAGCGGAGCGCGTCGACGTACCGAGCGTCGATCCTCATTTCGAGGCGCTGGATGATGACCGACTGACGGTGTGGCCAATGCAATCGTGTGGGTTCCAAGGTTACGCCTTCAAAAAAGTAGACGGCTGCCGCATTGGCAGTAGTGTAGAGGACCAATGGCCATCGTTTCCAAGGACCGAGAGCGTGACCTTGTTAGCGGCCCGATTTCGGGATGTTCGAAGAGGGTGTGGCCTTGCGTACCGACGCGCCCGTATGGTTAAATGCGGGCGAACAATGTGCGAGATAACCGGCGAGTTTTTTATGGATCGTATCTCGGTCCTCCATTGCGCATTGTTTTACTCCACCACGTTCGCCGACGTGGGCCGGCACACGACGGAGTTCCGACCGGCATGATCGTCCAGTGTCCATCGTGCACATCGCGCTACAGGATTCGCGACGCGAACATTCCACCCACGGGTGGAAAGATCCGTTGCCCATCCTGTTCGCACAGCTTCATCGTCTATCCCGAGGCTGAGGAAGAAGAACAGAAGACCTCGATCACGGGAAGTAACGAGATCGCCCATCTACTTGGGGGCGACGACGGCGATGGGAAGACCGAGATCGTCCAAGGCGACGCGCTAGACAAGATGCGTGCGCTCGAAGCCCTCAAAAACGAGATGGGAGGCGCGCTCGACGGTGATGGAACCGTGGAGATGCAGAACCCGCTCGATATGTGGAAAGCGGCCCAGGCAAAGGCGAGAGCGAGCGCTCCCGATCCGGAGCCCGAGCCCGATCCGGTAGCCGACTACGGCGACCCAACGATGGACGGCGAGGAAGAATACGACACGGCGAAGACCGAGATCGTGTCGCCAGATGCGCTCGATTTCGCGATCCCTTCGCCATCCGCAGACTCCGGCCCGAAGAAGCCCGCTCTGCCGAAGCCTTCGCTGCCCAAGCCGGCAGCCCCAGCCCCGGAGCCCTCGCAGCCGTGGAACGATCCTGACCGCACGATCGACGCAGGCCTCGACGGTGGAACCAACGGCGAAGCAACCGCTGCCCTGTCGCCAGACCAGCTGAGTGACCTCGGCCGCGCCGACGGCGCCGCTCCGCCACAGTTTCCGACCGGCTCGAATCCGGCGCCTCCGAAACCCGGGCCGCCCAGCATTCCGCCGCCCCCGAGCGCACCAAAACCACCCGTGAGCCCACCCGCCGGTCCGCCGGCGAGTCCTCAGGCATCGGCGGCTCCACAGAACAGTCCCTCGGCTCCCGTCACGCAAGAAGACTCGGGACCGAACCCGACGACCGATCCGTTCGCGATGCCCGAGTCCGGTGCGTTCGCGACCGAATCGCCGAGCGCTCCTGAAGTTCCGGTCGGCAATCAAGCCAATGGTGCTTTCGCCGATGGCGGCGCCCCAGTCGAAGAAGCTGGCGGTCCCGACCCTCGCCACCAAGGCCCGTGGAAGCTCAAGACCAACTTCGGCCTCACCTACGAATTCCCAGACAACAAGAGTCTGCGCTCGTGGATGAGCAGCCGCGAAGAGCTCGACGGACACACGCTGTCGGCCGACGGCGCGAACTTCTACGAGATTCATCAGTTCCCGCAGCTGAATCGCTCGCCGAGCATGGTCTCGCAGCAGATTCCGAGCTACGACCAGCGACCGCCTTCGGGTGGCTACGCCGCTCAAGACGCGGGCGCGACGGTCGAGGCGCAGGCTCCCAACCCCAATCCGGGCGGGTTCCAGCCTTCCGGCCCGAGCGATTCCGGACTGAATGCTCCTCCCCCCGGCATGCAACCACCTTCAGGTGGTGGACCGTTCCAGACCCCGACTCCAGGCTTCACGTCGCCGTCGGAATTTGGTTCAGGCCAGCACAACGCCATGGGGAATCAGCAGATGGGCAGTGGACCTGCTCCTGGATTCGGCAACGCCGCGCCACCGATGAACCAAGCACCCATGCCGAGCCATTCGGTGCGCAACGAGTACGTCCCGCCTTCGCAGGCATCTGCCTGGGACAAGGCACTCTGGCTCGTCCTCGTGGTCTTGATCGCCGCGGCCGGCGTGATCGCCATTCAAACCTTCGGCGTCTTCGACGTCGTTGGCGAAGCCCGCAAAATCCTCGGACTTCCCGAAAAGTCAGACCCGATCGTTCAGCCCGTCAATCCCAATGTCGGAGCTGACACCGCGACCGGAACTACGACCGCAATCGAGAAAGACACCGAAGAACAGGCGGAGCTCGCCCAGAAGCTCATCTGGGACGCCAAACGCGATGTGAAGAAAAACAAGTTCCCGGCAGCGCTCAAGAAGCTCGAGACCGTCGCCGAGATCGATGATTCGCGTGTCGAGATTTACGAACTCCGCGCCGAAATCTTCGAGGCACTCGGCCAAGAAGAAGACGCCGAGGCCGCTCGAGCCAAGATCCAGGAACTCCAAGGCGCCGCAGGCGACGCCGACGCGGGCACCCCCGACGCCGGTTGATCCCTAACGGCGCTACTGCCACGAGTTCCAATGGACGTTCGCTGTCCCCAGTGCCAAACCCTCTACGAGCTTGACGAACGTCAAACTTCGCGGGGCTCTGTCACGCTCAAGTGCAGTCGCTGCCAGCACGTCTTCCGGTTCGAAACCAAATCCGCGATCAGCCAAGAGAATCAGCGCCGGTGGATGATCAACTCCACTCGCGACGGTTCGCTCCTCTACTTCACTGACTTCGGCGACCTTCATCGCTGGATCATGGAGAAGAAGGTGCGGCGGAACGATACGATATCCCGAACCGGCGAGAAGTGGGTCGAGGTCGGGACGATCCCTGAGTTCGCCCCGATCTTTGTGGTTGTCGACAGCATCTCCGATCTGACGGGAGCTCCCGAAGACTCGTACATTGCGACGCGCGTGCGCGAAGGGACCCCGGCGGAGAGCGAGAATACGGCCGTCGAAACACCTCAAGGCAAGACGGGGCCAGGCCCCGAGACCGCCGAACGCGAGCGCATCAAGACGAACGTTCAGTTTCCTGGCGCAAAGGCCCCGAAAGCCGAAGCCAAGGCTTCGAACACTGGCCCGAATCCGGCGGCTCCGCCCCAGCGGGCTCCACAGCCCACTCCAGGCGAGCTGCCACCTCGCCCCGGCGGTCGACCACACATCGAGACCGGTGAGCGCAAAGTTCCCAGCGGAGCTCAGAAGTCTGCGCCAAAGCCGGCGCCGAAGCCGGCCGAGCCCGAGTGGGCGATGACGACCGAGGAGACCTCGCGCTCCGAGGCGTTCGAGCCGGAATCGTCAGGTTCTAGCATCGGAATCATCCTCTTCGTCTTGGTCCTCCTGATCGGAGGCGGGGCAGCAGCGGTCTGGTTCACCCAGCCCCAGCTCGTGGAGCAACTGCTGGGCGCTGCGACTCCCGCGGGCGAGGAGATCGTCGCGCTCGGTGAGACGACCGCAGCAACCACTTCGAACGGGGAGACGACTGCGACGGAACCGATCAGTGCACCCGAGGTGGTGGCGTCGGCCTACGACGCGGCCCACGCGGCGAAGCAGACACGGGAAGGCGAGATCTTCGGCGGTGTGATGTTTGCCATTCAGCAGCCGATGAACAATGCGATCGACCTCGCGCTGACCCGCGCGGGCAAGGCCGCTGAAGGTGGTCTCGTCGACGAGCAGATCGCGGAGGCGCAGAAGGCGCTCGAGCGCGGTCGAACCTCCAAGGCGAAGGATCTCTTCGAGGCGGTGCTCGAGTTCGAACCGAAGAACGCCGACGCGACTTCAGGCCTCGGATTCATCTTCCTCGAGCAGTCCAACCCCGAGCGCGCCGCGCGCCAGTTTCGCAAGGCGATCGACTACGGAGGCGGCGACGGAACGGCCTACATCGGCCTCGGTGCGGCTGAGCGACAGCTCGGAAATCCGGAAGCCGCCTACAACGCCTACGATCTGTATCTCGGCCGCTATCCTCGTGGTGAGAAGGCATCGATCGCGCGCTACCAGCTGCAGCAGCTGAAGAAGCAGCTCGGCATGTGAATTCCGGCGAGGCCCTCGACGTTTGCCGACCCAGACACTAACATTTCGCCGTTAACTCCCGAGCGCCTCACGGAAGAGACTATGGCCGGCGAATTTGTCCACCTACACGTCCACACCCAGTACTCACTTCTCGACGGCGCGATTCGAATTCCGGACCTGATGACCACGGTCTCGGAGCACGGAATGCCGGCGGTCGGCATGACCGATCACGGCAATCTCTACGGTGCGGTCGACTTCCAAAAGGCCGCCGAGAGAGCGGGCGTGAAGCCGATCATCGGCTGCGAGATGTACACGACGCTCGACCCGTACGAAGAGTCGACGGATCCCAAGAGCTACCACCTCACGCTGATCGCCAAGAGCCTCCAAGGCTACCGAAACCTCACGTTCCTGAACTCGATGGCGTGGCTGAAAGGCCAGCACAAGCGAACGGGCATTCCGCGCATCGACTTCGAGCTCTTGAAGCAACACAGCGAGGGGATCATCTGCCTGTCGGGCGATCTCGGTTCGGAGATCAACCAGCTGATCCTTCGTGGCGACAAGGCGGGCGCTCGAGCCGTCGCGAAGAAGTACCGAGATCACTTCGGTCCGGACCACTACTACCTCGAGCTCATGCGCAACGCGCTGCCCGAGCAAAAGACGGTGACCGACGAACTGCTGGCGATGTCCGACGAGCTGGGAATCCCGGTCGTGGCGACGAACGACTGCCACTACGTCACGCAGGAAGATGCTCGCGCTCACGCAATCCTGATGTGCATCCAGCTGGGCAAAACGGTCGAACTCGAGCGTTTGATGGAGCACGGTCTCGACCAACTCTACGTGCGTTCTCCAAAGGAGATGTACGAGCTGTTCTCCGACGTCCCCGAGGCGTGCGAAAACACGGTGAAGATCGCCGAGATGTGCGACCTCGAGATCCCGCTCGGCGAGGTTTACCTCCCGCAATACGACGTGCCGCAGGAGTTCCTCGACGAGCACGGCTTCGAGTCGGTTCGCGACGCCATCGGCGACTACTTTGCCCACGTCTCGCGCGAAGGTCTCGAAGAGCGCTTTGCCGAATTCGACGCTCTTGGCGTCGAGTACGATCGACCGGAGTACGAAGAGCGACTGCAGGTCGAGATCGACGTCATCCGAGGAATGGATTTCCCCGGGTACTTCCTCATCGTTTGGGACTTCATCGACTGGGCAAAGCAACAAGATATCCCGGTCGGGCCGGGACGTGGTTCGGGCGCAGGCTCGCTCGTCGCGTATGCCCTGAAGATCACCGACATCGACCCGCTTCCCTACGACCTCCTGTTCGAGCGATTCCTCAATCCGGAACGCGTGTCGATGCCCGACTTCGACATCGACTTCTGCATGAATCGCCGCGGCGAGGTGATCGAGTACGTCACCGAGAAGTACGGCCACGATAACGTCGGGCAGATCATCACCTACGGCCAGCTCAAGGCCCGCGCATGTGTGCGAGACGTTGGTCGAGCGCTGAACTTCTCGTTCGGCGAGACCGACCGAATCGCAAAGCTGATCCCCGACGAACTTGGAATCACGCTGCAACAGGCGCTGGATCAGGAGCGACGACTCCGTGACCTGTGCGCCGAAGACCCCAAGGTCGACGCACTCTTCGAGATCGCGCTCGCGCTCGAGAACTTGAATCGTCAGGCCGGAATGCACGCGGCCGGCGTGGTGATCTCCGAAGAGCCACTCTGGAATTATGTGCCCGTTTGCCGCGGGGCGAATGACGAGATCGTCACTCAGTACGCAAAGAACGAGGTCGAAGAAGCCGGCCTGGTGAAGTTCGACTTCCTCGGCCTCAAGACGCTGACGGTGATCGACGACGCGGTGCGCCTGATCAACGAGCAGCGTGCCGCGAACGGCGAGGATCCGTTCGATCTACGCCGCATCCCGATGGACGATCCCGCGGTCTTCAAGCTGATCTCGGCAGGCAACACCACCGGCGTGTTCCAGCTCGAGTCGTCGGGCTTCCAGGAACTGCTGAAGAAGCTCAAGCCCGACTGCTTCGAAGACATCATCGCCGCCGTGGCGCTCTACCGCCCGGGCCCGCTCGGTTCGGGCATGGTCGACGACTTCATCGACCGAAAGCACGGCCGCAAAAAGGTCGAGTATCCGCACCCCTGGCTCGAAGAAGTGCTCAAGCCGACCTACGGCGTCATGGTCTATCAGGAGCAGGTCATGAAGACCGCTCAGGTGATGGCCGGCTACTCGCTCGGCGGCGCCGACTTGCTTCGCCGCGCGATGGGTAAGAAGAAGCCCAAAGTCATGCAGGAACAGAAGGGGATCTTCGTGGAGGGCGCGACCGGCCTCGACGTCGACTCCGCCAAGGCCGAGGAGATCTTCGAGTTGATGGCGTACTTCGCGGGCTACGGCTTCAACAAGTCGCACTCGGCAGCCTACGCGCTGATCACCTATCAGACCGCGTGGCTCAAAGCGCACTACGAAGTCGAGTTCATGGCCGCGCTCATGACGAACGACCGGGACAACACCGACAAGGTCGTTCGATTCATCAACGAAGCCAAAGGGATGGGCATCGAGGTGCTGCCGCCCGATGTGAACGAGTCCCAGCTCGACTTCAGCGTCACCGACGGCAAAATCCGCTTCGGACTCGCCGCCATCAAGGGCGTTGGCGCGGGCGTGATCGAAGTGATCTTGGAGGCCCGCGAAGACGGCCCCTTCGAATCGCTCTACGAGTTCTGTAGCCGCGTCGACATGAAGTCGGCGAACAAGCGAACCATCGAAGCGTTCGTGAAGTGCGGGGCGTTCGACTCGATCGCTCCCGAAAAGCGCGATTCCCGGTACATCGGCGACATCTGCAAGAACCGCTCGATGATGCTGGCGGCGGTAGATACCGCAGTCGAACGCGGCGCAAAGGCGCAGCACGACAAGGCCGTCGGCCAATCGTCGCTCTTCGGCATGATGACCGAGGAGCAGCGCGACGACTGCCTCGACGAGTACTATCCCAGCGTCGAGCCTATGCACGACGCAGAGCTCCTCGAGATCGAGAAGGGCTACCTGGGCTTCTACATTACGGGGCACCCGCTCGACCGATTCGACGCCGAAATCTCGCTCTACGGAATCACCACCGCCGAAGCCATCACGACGGCGAAGAAGAACCACCAGGAATCGGTCGCAGTTGCGGGCGTGATCTCGGAGCTTCGCGAACGCCCACTGAAGTCGGGCAACGGCCGAATGGCCTTCGTCACGATCGAAGACAAGACCGGCGGAGTCGAAGTTCTGGTCTTCTCGCAGGCCTACGAAGCGATGGAAGAGGTGCTCAAGGCTGGCCAGCCACTGCTGTTGAAAGGGTCGGTCCAGGAAGAGGGCGACGCCGACGCGAAGAGCTACAAGATCCGCGCAGATGAAGCGATCTTGCTCACCGACGCCCGGCGCGAGCGCGTGAAGAAGGTCTACGTCGACCTGATGCCAGGCGACATCACCAATGGCGAACTGAAACGGTTGCGAAGCCTCTTCCGAGAGCATCCGGGCGGCTGCAAGACTGCGATCATCATCAAGCACGCCAACAACGACGGCGAGGGCAAGGCGCTCCTGCCGCTCCCCGAGTCGTGCTGGGTCGATCCGAGCGACGACCTGTTGATGCGCGTGGAACGTCTCTTCGAAAAGCGTGTCTTGAGGATGGCGTAGCTCAGACGACCAAGGCCGCGACTTCGTCGTCGTCGCGCATCAGCGCGACCTCGCGGCTTTCCGTATCGAACCACCCCCACTCGATGGAATCGCCCAGTTGGCTACCCGTGTTCAGGTAGACGCCCTCGTCAAAACGCTCGAGGAACGGCCGGTGGGAGTGCCCTTGGACCACGAGATCCCAACCTCGACCCAACATGGTGCGTGCACCCGAGACATCGGGTGTCTCGCCGGCGGCCACGCGCTCGGACGTATCGCTGATCCCTTCGAGCACTCGATTCAGAATCGGCACACCCGCGCGATCGAACCAGCCCGCGGCGAAGTTGGCGCCTTGCTCCACGATCGGGAGACGCTTCAGGCCGCGGTCGAAGACATGCCCATGGTGTATGTAGACTGCGAGACCATCGCGGGTCGTCCAATCGAGCGACGCTCCCAGCTCGGCGAGCGGACGATCGTGATTGCCGAACGTCCAGTCGCATTGGGCGAACTCCGAAGTCAGCGTCGCAAACTCACGTTCGATCGCGTCCAGGTGCGCCCGCCATCCGAAAGGCAGAACCGGCCTGCTGAGATCGTAGATATCCCCATTCAGCACCACGCGATCGAACTGTTCGCGAGTTCCCTCGAGGAATTCGGCCAGCTTGGCTGGATCGACCCCCATTCGATTCGTCGATCCGGGGGCGAGGTGAATGTCGGACAAAACGGCGATGCGCATCGAGATCCTTCGGTCGAAGCGTGGCCAACCCTAGCGATGGCCGCGCGTTTCGTCAGCCGGGGAGTTCGATGAGTCTGTCTTCTCAGATCGCCGAAGCGCTCTTGGATGGAGATCCGGGGGCGTGGGGAGACATGGCGACGTGCCCGACCGTCGAGGTTTTCGAGGCGGCATTGAAGCGAATCGAGACGGGGATGTTCAACGCGTCGCTCGCACGCGCGGGGTTCATGGCGGCCGCTCAGGATGGGGTCGAGGCGCTCGTGGAAGTCTTCGATCCCAAACGCAAGGGCGCCGATTACGTCGCTCTCGGGCTCGCGACCTCGCGCAAGCCTGCTGCGGTCCCGGTGCTCGCGGAGCTCCTGGGCGACGAAACGTTTGGAACCCTCGCAATCGCCGGACTGTCGCGGCAGCGGAAACACGCATTCGACGCGGTAGCCGAGGCGTTACGTTCGCGACGCGCGGCGGTTCGGCTGCATGCCGTGCGAGTACTGGGCAATTGGTCGGTCGATGACGAGTGGTGCGAGCTCGTCTTGTCGGCCCTCGAACGCGAACGCTCCGTCGAGGTTCGCGAATCGCTCGAGCCTCTCGCCGAAGATGCGCGCGGCGAGGTGTCGATCCGAACGATCGAAGCGCTGCGACGATCGGTGTCGATGGAAGAGGCCGAAATCGTGGCGTCGCACCTGCAGCAGTCGATCTACGACGGACACGGCGACTTTCTGCCCGATCCGCTACGGCAGGATCCAGCGCCGGGTTTGGTCGTCGCGTTCGATCACCTCGAGCTCATCGCCGAGGGGACGCGGTCGATCATGACGACGTGGTGGGCGCTGGCTGACCTCTTTCCCGATCACCCGGTGAAATGGTGGCTCGCCGCCGGTCTGTTGCCACGGCTGAAAGGCGACGATCTCAGCCACCACCTCAAGCGGCTCGATTTCGCGGGCGCCGAAGCTGTCTCGACGGTCGCGCGGCGGATTCGTGAGATGGACGTCGACGACGAATGGACCGGGATCGTCACCGAGTGGCTCGTCGACATGGTGACCGACGACGACATCGATCGGATCGCAAAAGGCCTTGGGTCGACCGACTCGGAGGTACGAGAGCGAACGGTCGGAATCTTGATCGCGTTCGGTCCCCCCGGTGCGATTGCGGCGCTCGAGTACCTCGACCATTCGAGGGCCGATCACCGCGAGGCGGCTGCCCGCGTGGTGGGTGCACAGCCCTGCCGTCCGGTCCAGAAGCCATTGAAGCGCGCATTGGAGGCGGAACGTACCGACCAGGTTCGCTCGGTGCTCGTCGAGGCGTGGTTCGCAACAGAGGATCTGCATCTCGAGACGGCCGACCGCGAGAGTGACGCGTGGAGCCAAGCGTTCGCCGCCGATTTCGCGTTGAACTGGATCGACCCCGAAAACTATCCGCGTCTGAAATGGCGCGGCGAACCGTCTGCGGACTTCACGCGCTGGTTCTACGCTCGTCTCTTTTCGCAGAATCTACGAGGGCGTGATCCGGTCGTCTCGATGCTCGTCCGAGAGATGGAGCCGGAGCGGCGCGCCGAGTTGCGTCGTTCGCTGTTTGGAGATGGCGCAGGTGGGATCGATGAGAGCGAGGCCTTTGCTTGTGTCGTGTTGTCGAACGAGATCGAGCTGGTCGCCTGTCGAGAGTGGGCGGAGTCCGAAGACACGAGGAGTGAGTCGATCGCAGGCGCTCGCGTGCGTGCGCTGGCCTCGGCCGGGCCGATGGGCCTGTGGTTGCTGCAACACTGGGTCGAACGCGGCCGATACCGGCCGCACGTGGATCTCGCGAAGGAGCAGCTCGACCGCCGCGGTGGGATCGACGCGCTGGTACGAGAGTTCCCGACGTTGGGATGGAGTGACGGCGCGTCGCAGCCGTGGTCGGTAGGATCGCGCGACGGTCTTACATTGGTTTGGCGCGACGGAACGCTGCACGTGCGCAACGAGACCGGAGATCTACTGAAATCAGTTCCCCGTGGTCGTTCGGGCGACGACGAAGAACAGGTGGATCGCGACCTCGCCAGGCTGCGTGCGGTGCGCGAAGCGTCGACCTTCGTCGAGCGGACGTTTCGCGACGCGCTCGAGACGTGGATGCTCCAGGCCGATCTTCTCGAACCTCGTCCGGTTCGCGCTTGGGCGAGTCATCCTTTGGCTAGCGGAAACGCGACCAAGGTCGTGTTTGCCGAACAGCGGCCGGGCTTGCAGCCGCGGTCGCTCAGGCTCGACGCCGAGGGCGGATTTGCCGACCTGGACGAACGGCAGCAGTGGCCGACGGGGCGGCTCCGCGTGGTGCATCCGGCGGACTTGTCCGACGAAGAGCTCGAGACCTGGACTCAGATCTTTGGCGACTACGAGATCGTGCAGCCCATCTCGCAGCTGTCGCGTCCGGTCTTTCGACCGAGCGAAGCCGAAAAGTCGGCGAGCAACCTGCGGCGCAGTGGCCAAGAGTACTCGCCCGACCGGATTCGATGGACCGCCCGCGCGACGGGCTGGGACATCCCGCTGGACCGCGGGCCATGGTCGAGCTTGGTCCAGCGCGACTGGGAGAATCTGGACGTGCGCGCCGTGATCGAGTTTCACCCGGGCTTTTCGGTTCGCCCGGAAGATGACGAAGAACTCCAGTCGCTCAAGAAGGCTTGGATCGGCACGGATCTCGACAAACTCGATCAAGATCTCGAATGGAAGATCCCCTTCATGGACGCACCACCACTGGTGTTCAGCGAGATCCTCCTCTTCCTGTCGAAGATCTTGGTCGAATGATTTTCGATCTGAATGAATAAGCCTCCGGAGCCTTCGTCTGTTCAGGTGTGACGGCAATCAATGCCTGCAGATTTGAGACAGGCGAGACCGAAAGGTCGCAGGAGGATATGATGAATCGCACCCTTATTCGTTTGTGTTTCGCGATGGCGCTTCTGGTAGGCGCTCTCACCAGCTCTGGCTGTTTGATCGTTGCCGAGGAGAATCACGGCGGCGGTTGCTACGACGACTGCTACGACTACGAAGTTTGCGAGTCGTACTGCGACGCGTGGAGCTGCTGGGATGAGTGCTGGTACGAAACTTCGTGCACCACGGTGTGCGACTCGTACGAGTACACCGAAGAAGAAGTCATCGTCTCGGACGCGGGCTGCTACTCCGACCTCGACTGCGGTGAAGGTCAAATCTGCGTCGCCGACGTCTGCGTTCCTCGCGACACGCAAGATCGCGGCTACTCCGGTCTGTGCCAGGTGTGCGAAACCACGAACGACTGCTTCGAGGAAGACGCCCTCTGCGTGCGACTCAACTTCGACCAGGTGTCGCGTACCGGTGAGAAAGTCTGCACCCGTACCTGCGAGTACAACACCGACTGCCCCGCAAACTTCGAGTGTGTGAAGGTCAGCGACGAAGTCGGCGACCCTGCACAGTGCCTCCCAGTCGCTGCTGGCGACGGAAGCCGCACCTGCAACCCATCGCCTGAGCTCGAGTGTGTCCGTGCAACCGACTGCCGCGCTGGTGAATCCTGCAAGAACAACGTCTGCTCGGCTCCCGACACCGCAGAGTGCTCGAACGACGCTGACTGTGGCGCCGGCAAAGTCTGCCAGAACTTCTCCTGCAAGGCGGCCGACGGCCCTGAGTGCACCACGCGTCAAGACTGCGCCAGCGGCGAAGTCTGCCTCGACGGCGCCTGCATCGCCGGCACCAGCTCCTGCGTCTTCAACAACGAGTGCGACGGCGGAATGTGCGTCGACGGCCAGTGCCAGAACACCTGCTCGGCCGATAGCGACTGCGCCTTCAACGAGCACTGCCGCTCCGGACTGTGCGAAGTCATCGCCTGCCGACGCTCGGCTGACTGTGGCGCCGGTGAAGTCTGCGTCGACGCCCAGTGCGAGTCGACCTGCACCTCCGACGCGAACTGCGACGCCGGCTACACCTGCAACGACTTCAACTACTGCGAGCCTGACCCCTCGGTCGAATGCCGCACCAACGCCGAGTGTGGCGCAGACGAAATCTGCAACGAAGGCGCCTGCGCCAACCCCTGCACCTGCAATCAGCAGTGCGGAACCGGCGAAGTCTGCAACCTGAACTCGGGAGTCTGCGAAAGCCCGAACTCCCCGCCGGCTGCCGCCTGCGAGGACGACTGCGACTGCCCGTCCGGTCAGACCTGCAACGCCGGCACCTGCGGCTAAGCTCCACGCCGTCACAAGCTCCAAACCCCGCTCCGACTCCGGAGCGGGGTTTTCTCGTTTGAGCAAAGGCCGTTTACCCCGGCAAACTTGCCCCGATCACCACCCCGTGATACCCCATCAAAGACTGTGCGCGACCACGCGCCCAATGTTCTTGTAACTAAGATGGAGTGAGCTCATGGCCGGATCCCGGCTCCTCGCAACTCTCCTCGCGATCGCACTAGCGCTCGCCCCCATGCCCACGTTCGCTCAGGGCTTCGATTTCGGCGAAGACGACGTCGAGCCTGTCGAAGAAGAAGGCGGCGACGACGGCGGCGGGATGGAGTTTGGCGGCGAAGAAGAAGGCGGCGGCGAAGACGGCGGCGGTATGACCTTCGGTGAAGATGACGTCATCGAAGAGAATACCGACGAAGGCACGCCCAGCGTGGCGGTCGTCGCTCTCCCTGGTCCAGATATGGATCCTGACCGACGCGGTGAGGTCCAAGCCGAGATGATGGACGTCGTTGCCGACATCCCAGGCTACAACTACCAGGGACCAGAAGCGGTCCTCCCCGGTCTCGAAGACCGCGGACTCGCCGAGTGCGTGACCGAACCGATCTGCCTCGGCGCAGTCGGTACCGACGCCGGCGTCGACCGAATCCTCCTCGCTCGTGTGAAGCCGACCCCATCGGGCGGCCTCACCCTCGAGGTCGATTTCTTCGAGGTTCGCGACAAGCTCACGCTCAAGTACGCCAAGCGCGAAGGCCTCGGTGGAACCGGCGCCATCGTCGACAACGTGAAGCCTTCCATCTACGAAGTCCTCGAAGTCCGCGTGCGCCGTAACGGCGAATTCGCCGGACCCGAAGACGACTCGATCGTCGGGCCGATCGTCGCATGGTCGACGGCTGTGCTCGCCGTCGGATCCCTCGTCGGTGGTATCATCTTCGGCCTCTCGGCGAGCTCCGGCGAGAGCGACCTGCAGACCAAAGCCGACAACGGCGAAGTCACGCAGGAAGAAGCGCAGACGCTTCTCCGCGACGTACAAGGCGACGCCACCACCGCCAACGTGTTCTACGGCCTCGCCGTCGGACTCGCCGCGGTTTCGGCGCTCTTCTTCTACCTCGACATCGGTTCCGACGTCGGAGCAGGCGAAGACGGGTCGGCGCTGCTGCACGATGTGCACATCGCGCCGGCCGCGACCGACAATGGATTTGGATTTGCTGCGGGCTTCCGCTTCTGAGGATTAGAACATGACGCGCAAAAACCTCTCATTCTTCGCCGCGCTCTTCGTCGTCGCAATGGCGTTCGCGGCCGGATGCACGGTCGGATTCGACGTGGAAGAGTCGGACAAGTTCCCCTGCACCACCGACGATGACTGCATCTCGGGGTTCCAGTGTACGGCGAATCTTTGCCGCTCGGTGGTCGGCCCCAGCAATAACAACGCCTGCATCGACGACGACCAAGACGGATACGGCGTCGGAGAGTCGCAAGATCTCCAGCAGTGCCCAGCTTGCACCGAAGGACGGCCAAACGGATGCGTCCAGGCTGACTGCGACGATACCAACGACGCGATCAACCCCGGCGCGGGCGAAATCTGCGACGGCGAGGACAACAACTGCAACGACGAGACCGACGAGCCGACCTCTTGCGAGAACTCGGGCGATTGCCCGCTCGAAGGCTCTGACATCAATACGAGCTGCAACGCTGGCACCTGTCAGTACCTGCCGTTCAACACGATCGCGGCGCCGGAATGCTCGGAGCCCCTGCAGTGTGTCGGCGGAGCGCGAGAAGCTGTCCCGCCAGCCTGCCAGTAGATCGAACGAATCGTTCAATCGAAGAGGGCGCCTGCTGAAGGCGCCCTCTTTTGGTTTCTTGCGGGTGCGTGAATTCTAGCCGCGCCCTTGCTACTCTGCTTCAAACAGATCTCACATGAATTTCGGGGGCAGCCTTGAACGCACAGACCATTCTCCTCTTCTTCGTTGCGGCATTCACGGCAGCATCCTTCGGTACAGGTTGTGCGGTCGATTTCGATCTCGACGAGACCGATTTCCCCTGCGCTGGAGATGAGGATTGCACCGCGGGCTACGAGTGTGCGGCCGACAACATCTGTCGGGCCGTCGCGTCGGACCCTGGAGTGACCTCGTGCATCGACAACGATGAAGATGGCTACGGCGTTGGCGATCCGGACGACCTTGCCAATTGCCCTGCGTGCAACGCGAACGAACCGGGCGGTTGCACACCGGACTGCGACGACACGAACGCCAACGTGCACCCCGGCGCGGGCGAAGTCTGCGATGGTGAAGACAACAATTGCGACGGCGACACCGACGAACAGTCTAGCTGCACTAATGACGGTGACTGCCCGAGCGAGTCTGGCTACGTCGCGAAGTGCTCCGACGGCGGCCAGTGCGAGTACTTCGGCCCAATCCGCCTCGGTGCAGAATGCCTCGCCCCACTTCAATGCACGAACGCCCAACGCGACCCAATTCCGGACGCTTGCCAGTAGGTTGCGACCGCGCCAACGCTAAACGCTCTTGACCATGACGCACTGCATCCATGAGAGTGCTCGCGTCTTCAAGCAGGCACTCTTATGGCGAACGTCGCGATCTACCCTGGAAGTTTCGACCCGTTGACCAACGGCCACATCTCGATCATCGAGCGTGGCCTGCGCATCTTCGACAAGGTCATCGTCGCGGTCGCGCTCAACGTGAGAAAGTCGTCACCCCTCTTCACCATCGAAGAACGCACGGCACACATCAAAGGATCCTTCCCCGACGACAATGTCGAAGTCGACACCTTTACCGGCCTGCTCGTCGACTATGCTGTAGAGCGTGAATGCAACGTCGTGCTGCGCGGACTCCGCGCGGTCAGCGACTTCGAATACGAGCTGCAGATGGCCAACATGAACCGCCGACTCAACGACGAGATCGAGACCGTGTTCATGATGACCGAAGAATCTCACTTCTACGTGAGCTCGCGCCTCGTCAAAGAGGTCGCAAGGTTTGGCGGAGATGTCTCGACCCTCGTCCCCGCCGATGTCGTTGGACCGCTGTACGCCAAACTCGCTGAAGAGTAGGCGTCCCCACAAAGAACAGGAGCAGATCCGTGATCCGTCTTTCGGAACGTATTTCGAGGGTCGAGCCATCGCCGACCCTGGCGATTACCGCACGCGCGAAAGCGCTCAAGGCACAAGGTGTCGACGTCGTGAGCTTCGGCGCCGGCGAACCCGACTTTCCGACCCCGGCACCCATTGTCGCGGCCGCAAAGGAAGCCCTCGACTCGGGCAAGACCACCTACACGCCGGCTTCGGGGATCCCCGCGCTTCGCGAGGGCGTCGCCAAAGACTATGCCCGACGCGATCGCGAAGTATCCGCGAACGAAGTGATCATCACGATCGGCGGAAAGCAGGCCCTCTACAATGCTACTCAGGTCGTGTTCCAAGAGGGCGACAAGGTCGTGATCCCGGCGCCATTCTGGGTCAGCTACCCCGCCCAGGTGAAACTGGCGGGCGCCGAGCCGGTCACGCTCGAGAGTGGAGCGGATCTCAAAGTCTCGCCGGACGCCCTTCGGGGCGCGCTGAGTGAAGACGGCGTGCGCGGGTTGATCCTCTGCTCGCCGTCGAACCCGACCGGTGCTGCGTACTCGGCGGATGAGTTGATCGCGCTCGGCAAGGTGATCGCGGACTTCCCGGACGTCGTCGTGTTCTTCGACGCGATCTATGATCGCCTCGTCTACGATCTCGACATCGGTCCGGACCTCGCTGCCCTTGTTCCGGAGATCGCCGATCGCGTGATCACCTTCAACGGATTCAGCAAGACCTACGCGATGACCGGCTGGCGCCTGGGATACGCGATCGGCCACCCGGATGTGATCGCCGCGCTGGGGATCCTCCAGAGCCAGTCGACCTCGAACGCGACGTCCTTCGCTCAGTATGGCGCCTTGGCGGCATTGGAGCTGCCCGACGAAGAGATCGAGAAGATGCGATCGACGTTCAAACGTCGACGCGACTTCATCGTTGGTGCGTTGAACGACATCCCGGGCGTGAGCTGTACGACGCCGGAAGGTGCGTTCTACGTGTTTCCGAACTTCTCGGAGTATTCGGGAGAAGGAAAACGCTTCGCCGACGATCTCGAGTTGGCCGGGTACCTGCTCGACGATGCGAAGGTTGCGGTGGTCCCGGGCGTCGCGTTTGGTGCCGCAGGCCACATGCGCTTGAGCTACGCGACGGGTGACGATGCGATCAAAGAGGGGATCGCACGGATCAAAGCCGCACTCACCTGATGCGGATCATTGGTGGCGAGGCGCGGGGGCGATCTTTGAAAGCTCCGAAGGGGAAGGGGACGCGCCCGACCACCGATCGAGTACGTGAATCACTGTTTGGCATCCTGGGGGATGTAAGCGATCTGCGCGTTTGTGACGGATTCGCGGGCTCCGGTGCGCTCGGACTCGAGGCTCTGAGCCGCGGTGCCGCGTTTGCGACGTTCATTGAAGTTGATCGGGCTGCGCAGCGGGCGATCGCCGAGAATATCGAGATGTTGGGGTATGAGGATCGTTCGAGCGTGTCGACCATGCCCTTCGCTCGCGCGATCGCACACGTAGAGGAGGAGGTTGATCTCCTGTTCTTGGATCCGCCCTATGAAACGGGGATGGATCTAGAGGCACTGGAATCGGCTGCTCCTTTCCTGTTGGCGGATACATTGGTCGTCGTCGAGCGGTCTGCTCGGGATGGAGATCTGGTCCATTGGGGCTACGACCACGATGAGGATCGTAAGTACGGCGAAACGATCCTCACGTTCCTCTACAGAAACCGCGCTCTAAAGCCTTAGAATGCCATGTAGGTCGATGTACCGAAAAAAACCTCCTTGGGGAGTTGACGCGGTGCATCAGCATCATTAGGGTCCGCTTCCGTTCGACGAGGAAACGAATCGAGCGGCGCTGAGACACCAAACTTTTTGATGGTGTAATTATTCAGCGAGACTGAAAAAAAGGGCTTGACGGGGTAAAGGAATCACCCTAGAGTCCGCCTCCCGCTGACGAAGTGAAAGCTGAGACAACGGGTCGATAGGAGCTCGGAAGGAATCGAGCGAGCATCGAAAAAAAGATTGCAAAAAGGACTTGACGGGCGCCGAAAGGAACTCTAGAGTCCGCCTCCCGCTGACGAAGAGAAATCTTCCGAAGCGAACGAATCGCCCGAGAGGGTGAGCCGGTCTACATCAGCGACGAATGATTTTTGATTGAATGACGTCGCCGGTGAATATTGAATAATGATTGTTACGGCTCACAATCGAAGGCACGACGAAAAAACAGATTGACACTGCAAAGCAGCGTCCTGTAGTTTCGCCGACCGCCAAAACTGGCGGTAAGATGAATGCGCTCGTTTGAGCGTCTTTGACAAGTGAAGAGGAACCTAGTTGAGGCGGGATGCCTCGAGCGTCAAAT
>CAYLMO010000011.1:0-90197 GCA_964384605.1 uncultured Bradymonadales bacterium
TGACGCTGCCCGTCTCGCTGACCTCGACCTTCTGGTCGTAGTTCTCGATCTGGTTCTTAATGATCGAGCTAATCTCTTCGATATTGATCGCCATTTTTGTGCTTCCTCGAACGCTTTAGAACGCCTAAGAGCGGGGCCGCAAAGTCGCCGCCCGACCTATTAATTTCAAACTTCCTCGAGAATCGACTCGCGGAGATTATTCAGTTGATTGCGAACGGAGCCGTCATAAACGACGGAGCCGACGCGGGTGACGACACCACCGATGAGCTCGGAATCAACCTCGGTTTCGAGGATGACGTTCTTGCCCGTCAAGTCGGCGATCGCCTTTTTGATTTCTTCGATGCGCGGTGCCGACAGGTCGCGGGCCGAGGTGACTCGGGCGCGGACGTTGCCGACGTGGGTGTCGTACATGGTCGACATTTCGGCCGCGATTCCGGGGAGGAATTTTGCGCGGTCGTTGTCGAGCAGCAGTAGACCGAAATTGATGACGAACGGACTCCAGCCGGCCTTTTGACCGATAGCCCGGACGAGACCGCGGCGCTCTTCGAGCTTCACGCCAGGGTTGGAGAGAACGTTGCGCAGTTCGCGGCTGGCTTCGTACAGCTCAGCGTACTCGCTGACCTGAGCGAGAAGAGCTTCGGCGCTTCCCTTGTCGATGCCGACTTCCAGGAGCGCGCGCGCATATCGTCGAGAGATGGATCCTCGCATGGTGCCTCCTTATACGGCTTCGAGTTTACGAACGTCGCCGACGTATCGGTCGACCAGTTGGCCATCGACGTTGTCGTCGATGGCATCTTTGAGCTTGTCGCTGGCCATGCCGATCGCGAGGTCGACAGCCTGTGCTTCGAGTCGCGCGATCGCGCGGCGAGTCTCGGCCTGGATGAGAAGTTCTGCGTCTTTGCGCATCTTCTCGACCTGAGCTTTCGCCTCTTCGACGATGCGTTCTTTCTCGGCTTCGCCCTGCGCGTGGTACTGGTCGAGAAGCTCCTGGCGCTCGTCTTCGAGTGCGTCGAGCCGCGACTTGTACTCGCTCAGCTTGGCTTCGGCTTCTTCACGCAGGCGCTTGGCGGCGTCGAGGTTCTCGACGAGGCCTTCGCGGCGGCTCTTGAAGTGGTCCTGAATCTGGCCCCAGCCGAAGTAGTAGATGATGCCGAGGAAGATCAGCATGTTCCCGATGCTGATCGCCCACGTAACCGTGGGAAATCCGCCACCACCACCGGCCGCAAAGGCGGGTGCGGCGACGAGCAACACGGCAGCGGTCGTAAGAACGATCGAGATGTTCTTCGTAGTCTTGTTCATGATGGCAGCACCTTCTGAACCATGACGCCGGAGAGCGTTTCGGCTCGCTTTTGGAGCTCCGCTTCTGCGGCTTCGACTTCTTTCGCGATCTTGGCGCGTTCTTCACCGAGCTTCTTGCTCACTTCATCGCGGGCGTCGCCGAGGAGTTCATTGCCCTCTTGCTGGCCCTGATTGCGGAGTGAGTCGCGCACTTCAGACGCGTCGCGGCGAGCCTGTCGCATCTTGGTCTCGTATTCGGCGAGCATGGCTTCCGCCTTGCCCTCGAATTCGGCCGCGTCTTCGCGCGAACCTTGCACCCCTTCTTTGCGCATTTCGACAGCCCTCAGATAGGGCTGGATCAGCAAGAAGTTGAGCGTGACCAAAAGGAACAGGAAGAGCACCATCTGGAACGCCATCGTAATATCGATATCGATGGCGGCAGCGGCAATCATTGGAAGGGTCTCATACATCAGTTTGGACCTTGGAGACCGGGGGTAAAAACCGAGGTCGCGAAAAGCGTTTCGAGCGGCGAAAAATGCGCGCCCGGAGGAACGTCGGGCGCACCTAACACTAGTGAAAAGAAGGTGTCAAGCGATACGTTCCGCGCAGTCCGAACGATCGCGCGAGCGCGCGAAATCCCGTGGTCGTCGAGTTGGCACGAGAAGGCGTCGATTCACCGCCATTCGGGTATGGGCGAGGCATGCAAGAGGCGGCCGATTGGAATAGAGTGGGGCAGCCCCTCACAGGAATTCTCATGACGCAGGCGAAACGAGCATTGGTTCTTTCGGGCGGGGGTGCTCGCGGCGCGTACGCCGCCGGGGTCCTTCGGTACATTCTGGAGGATGTGCGCGACGAAGTTGGCCCCGACCTCCACTTCGACATCATCAGCGGGACGAGCGTCGGCGCGATCAACGCCGCGTGGATTGCTTCGGCGATCGATCGCCCGCAACACGCGGTCCAACGCCTCTGGTACCTCTGGCGCACGATGGAGCTGCCCGATTCGGTACAGGTCTCCTATCGCAACGTGATGACGATGGTGTCGCGACTCTTGCGTGAGACCTCCGAAGACTCGATGGAGCCCAAGACGGGTCGGTCGATCTCAGTGCTCGATACGGAGTTCTTCGCGCGCATCATTCACGACGAGATCGACTTCGAGAATATCCAGCGAAACATCGACAACAACCTGCTCGACGCGCTCACGGTGACCGCCACCGATGTGCACGATGGTCGTACGACGGTGTTTGTGCAGGGCGAACGCTCCACACTTCCCCCCTGGACGCGCGACCCACGGCGAGTTGCGCTCGCCGGCCGGATCACCGCCGAGAAGGTGTTGGCGAGTGCGGCGATCCCCATGTTGTTCCCGTCGGTGAACGTGGGTGGGCGGTGGTACTTCGACGGCGGTCTGCGGCAGAACACGCCACTCTCCCCTGCCCTGCGCATGGGAGCGAACAAGGTGCTGACCGTCGGCTTGATGACCAACCCCCAGAAACGCCTCGTGAAAGAGGTCGACGCCGACTTCCCTTCGCCGACCGTGACGTTCCTGATCGGCAAGCTGCTGAACGCACTACTGCTCGATCCGCTCGACTACGACCTCGCCATGCTGGAGCGGATCAACGGCCTGTTGAAGTACGGGGAGGAGGCTGCGGGTAATGAGGACTTCTTGGAGCGGTTGAATGAGGTCATCGAGACCTATCGCGGGCAGCCGTATCGACCGGTGGAATCGCTGCTGATTCGGCCGACCCAAGACCTGGGCCAGCTCGCAGGGGAGTACGCCGCGGGGCTGAGCAATGAGGAGTGGGGCAATCCGGTGCTCGCGAGGATCGGACGTAGGATTGCGAACGCCGACGGGCCGCGCGAAGCGGACTTCCTGAGCTACGTGTTGTTCGATGGTGGCTACACGGGGAGGCTGCTGGACCTCGGCTACGAGGATGCGCGGGTGAAGCACAAGCAGCTAGTGCGGTTCTTCTCGGAGCCGTGACGACTTAGGTGGTCGCCATCCGCGCCTGGTTTCGTCCGCCGCGTTTTGCCTCGTAGAGCGCGGCGTCGGCCGCCTTGATGAGGTCGTCAGGGGACGAAGCGGGAACTTCGGGGTACGAGGCGACGCCCAACGAGATGGTCACGGGGAGGCGTTCGCCGTTGTACTCGAAGCGATGGTTCTCGATCTGAGCGCGGAGGCGTTCGGCGAGCATGAGGCCGTGGCCCTGCGAGATGCCGCGCGCGACGACCGCGAACTCTTCACCGCCATATCGGGCGAAGGTGTCTTCGGTGCGGATCGATTGCATCGAGATCTTCGCGAGCTTCACGAGGACCTGGTCACCGGCGAGGTGGCCCCAGGTGTCGTTGAGGTTCTTGAAGTGGTCGACGTCGAACATGATGAGCGTGAGCGCGGACTTGTGGCGCTCGGCAAACGAGTATTCGCTCATCAGGTGACTCGTGAAGTACTTCTTGTTGTAGGCGTGCGTGAGTCCGTCGCGCAGGGCCGCCTCGAACATCTTCTTCTGGAAGTCTTCGTCGAGTTTGTCGTGGTAGGTGAACTTGAGGATCGTGGTGGATCCGAGGGTGATCTTGTCGCCGTCTTGGAGTTGCTGGGGGACAGCGACGCGTTCGCCGTTGAGGAATGTGCCGTTCGCGGACTGCATGTCTTCGACGAAGATATGATCGCCGACGCAGAGAAGTCTTGCGTGCGAGCGGGAGACGCCCACGTCTTGGAGAGTCAGATCGACTGAGGGGGATCGGCCCAAGACCGTCTCGTTGCGGTCGATCTTGAACATACGACCGGTGTGCGGCCCGGCGATCACGATGACGTATGCCTGGCTGCGCTCGGTCCCCGTCTGCACCTGCTGCAAGGCAGGCGACTCAACGATCATCGTCGCATCGGACTCAGAGTGTTCGCTGAGGTCGTCGTACGAATCGTCTTCCACACGAAATCCGTAATGGGGGCGCTTATAGAGTTGGAATCCCTATCGGCACGATACCCAATGCACTTGAGTGCCGCAACACAAGAGAATCTGCGGGTCGGAATCGCAACTACTTGAGGTATTTGCGTGCTTCGCGTTGAACGAGGCGGTGTTCATCGGACTCGATCAGGGTGCGTAGACGTTGGCGACCGTTGTCTTTGCCGTGTTTGCCGAGCGCGACGATCGCGGTGAGTTTGAGCTGAAGGTCGGAGCCGGCGAGGAAGGGCTCGAGGTCGGTGACCGATTCGTCGCGCTGCGAGCGGGCGAGCGCGGTGATTGCGTGGTGCTGCATGAGCGACGAGTGACGAGCGCTGGCCGAGACCTCAGCGGCCTTCGCGCCGCGGGTCAGCTTGCGCAGGAAACCTGCAACCTGCGGAAGGTCGTAGAAGCCGAGGGCATCCACAGCTCGGAGCCGATGCATCGCCGTGGCGTCCTGATCACGAACGATGTCCTGCAGGACGGCCGCGACGGCGGATGGGTCGCCAGCTTTGTCGAGATCGTCGCGAGTTGGGAAGAACTCGTAACCGCTCAGCAAGAATGTGATGCGCTGGCGCAGCTCTTCGGTCGTCTTCGGCCGCGGAACGACCTTATCGAGCGCGGGCTTGGCGTCTGCCGTATCCGTTGTACCGGTCGACGGAGCCGCCTGCCCGACGGGGACCGGCGGGGCGTTGGTCGCGCCGGAGTCCTGAGCAACGGCCGGGGTAGCGGCGAAGAGTGCAGCCGCGACGAGCGTGTTTCGAATGAGGTGTTTCATCGTGTATCTCCGCGTCATTTGACGAGCGGGCTCCGTTTGAGGACGAAGGCCTGACCGGCCGTGGTCTCGCGCTGATCCGAGCCGAGCGCGTAGGCGAACATGAAGTTCTTCGCGTCGTCGCAGATGTACTGAAGGTCGGGGAAGAGGCACTCGGGCGTGTCGGTGATCGGGTCGTGCGCGCTTCCGTAGTGTTCGGTCGTGTGGCGAAGCGCGAGGAAGTGCCCGATCTCGTGGGCCATCGTTTGGCCGAGCTGACCGTTGTCGCTGCCAAGGGAGGCCGAGCTGAAGACGAGCCCTGCGCCGGAGTTTCCGTGGAGGCCCGCCATACCGGGGATTCCGTTGGAGACCCCGAGGAGGCCCGGCGCCTCGCTGATGTTGAAGTCCTGAATCAGGAAGACGTTGACCGAGAGGTTCTCTTCGAGCGACGAGCCAGGCGCCGTCGACGTGGCCGTCAGGTTGTAGACGTCGTTGAAGTTGCGGATGATCGAGTACTCCTGCGCGACCGATTCGGACACGTCGAAGTAGTTGGCGATCGAAACGTTGATGCCCATCTTCTGGTAGATCTGCTGCATGACCTGCACGACCTGACGCATGTTGCCATTGCTGGCGGCCGACGATGCGGAGAGTCCGGGAACTCCGACGAGGTAGAAGTTGACGTCGAGCTGAGTGCCAGGGCTCGTCTTGGGGATCACGTAGTAGCAGAGCTCGCTCGCGGTCGTGTCGACCGTGAGGCTGTAGTCGCCCGGTCCAAACGCGTTGCGGAGCGCCGAGTCGTCCGTCGAAGGGAACATGATCGGCGCGAGGTTGCCGAGGATGTCGGGGTTGATGTCCATCCAGCTGTACTGGTTGGGAATGCTCAGGCGCTGGCCGTTCGGCAGCGTGAGCGTATTCGGGCGGACCTCGACGTTCTGTTTGGCGAATGGCGCGATGTAGAAGCCGATCGAGCCGGTGGGCAGCGTGAAGTTGATGGTCTTCGACGACTGGCACGTGACCTCGACCCCTTCAGACGAGTTGGGGTCGGGTTCGGGGGCGTCGACCACCGAGTCGCAGATGCTACCTTCCGGGGTTTGCTTGCATGCGTAGCCGTCGCGGCAGTCCGTGTCGGCCGTGCACGATTGGAAGCAGGCGGTGGAGCGCGCGCGGACCACGCAGACCGAATTGTCGCCGTTGCAGTCTTCGGCGCCTTCGCAGTCGCGCGTGGTGCAGTAGCCGCCGGGGA
This sequence comes from uncultured Bradymonadales bacterium, assembly GCA_964384605.1. Taxonomy (GTDB): domain Bacteria; phylum Myxococcota_A; class Bradymonadia; order Bradymonadales; family Bradymonadaceae; genus CAYLMO01. The sequence goes on from CAYLMO010000011.1 coordinate 6,209, forward strand.
ACGCGGTCTCGTTCGTCTCTTCGTTGGTCGCCTCGCGGATGCAGGTTCCGCCCTTGCAATTCAGGTTCGAGTTACATGGCTGACCATCGTCGACTCCGTCCGGGTTCTTCGCCGTACGTTCGCCTTCGAGGCAGACGCGGATGCCATCGAGGTCCTGGCATGAGTAGCCAAACCGGCAATCGTCGTCGACGCTGCATGCGAGCAGGCAGACGTTGCCAGCGTCAGGATTGGCGGGGTCGAGCGGAACACATGGGTTGCCGCCGAGGCAATCGACAGAGGCGTCGTTGCACTGCTCCTGAGAGCAGTAGCCGCCGAAGAATGTCGTCAGGCAGGTGCCGTTGTCGCCGTTGCACTGAACGTCGGCCGAGCAGCTCGAACCGGTCGAACCTTGCGGCGGTGCGTTGGTGGTGCCAGGCGGCAAGCAGACCGCGGTGTCGTCGAGGGTGACGCAGGTGTAGCCCTCGGCGGCGCGTTCGCACGTGCCGTCGAAGTCGCAGAGCTCGAAGCACGCGGTGACCGTCTGGCCCTCGACGTCGGTTCGGAAGCACTCGGATGCGAATCCCGAACAGCCTTCGTTCTCGCAGTCGAACGTGGAGCAGTACCCACCGGGGTAGCCCTGTTCGGCCGTAAGACAGCGGCCGCCGAGACATTCCGCGTTGATCTCGCACGGAGCACCATCCGAGATCGAATCGATGAAGTCCGACACTGACTGCACGGTGTCGCAGCCGGTCGTGAGGGTCGCGATCGCCAAGAACGATGCGAGGATGCAGAGCTTTCGAAACATCATGCGCCTATATCCGTGGTGCACTGCCGTGTGATGAGACGGTCGTTGCGGGGAGGTTATTCGATTCCCGTTCGCATTTCGAGGTGCGCACGGACTTCGGCTCGAGACTCAGGCGAGGATCGAGAGCGCAAAGAACGCGAGCAGAGATGCGGCGAGAACAGGTCTTTCGAGGGCAGGATCTTCCGTGGCTTTCGCGAGCAGGAAGAAGGTCGGCGCGCTGAACGCGGCGGTGGCCGCCATGACGGCCATGGGGGTCAGCAGCAGCGGGAATGCGAGGCACGGAATGGCCAGAAGCAATCGGCGCGGCGTTTTGGTCGCATACCGGAAGTGCAGAGCGACCCCGGCGAGCAGCCCGAATGCAACGGCGAGATCGACGGCATGGGCTTCGACGCCACCCCAGTCCCAGGTTCGCCATTCGGCGGCGACATGCAGCACGCTGGCTCCGTCGCCGAAGAGGATCGTTCCAAAGATCGAGAGCGCGAACGCGGCCGGTACCCCGAGCGAAACGGCGAGCGGCCCCGTGGTGTCCTGTTTGATGCGTCCGGCCCAAGATTCGGCGGTGATCGCTGGCCAGATGAGGGCAACCTCAGGCCGGATCGCGATGGCGAGAGCCGCAGCGATGGCGGCGGGAACCCCACGACCAGTGCTTGCGAGCGCGAAGGCGATGGGGACCAGCGCGACCGCCCATTGCCACGCTTGGCCAGGAACGGCGAAGAGCATCAGCGGCGACAGTGCCCAGAGCCAGGTGGCGCGTTCGGCCGTTTGAGGCATGCCGTCGCGGCGTGCGTATCGGTAGATTCCGACGCAGGCGCCATAAAGCAAGAGCTCGCCCACACCCACGAGGAAGAGCGTGCCGGTCATCGCGTAGATTCCGTCGCTCCAGTCGCTGAAGGCGACGATCCAATGCCACGCAAACGCACCCACCCCAGGCTCGAAGGTTGCTTCGGTTCCGTGGTGCCAGCGTACGAACAGTGCTGTCCAGGCGACTGTACGACAGAGCAACCACGCGAAGAACGCGGTTCGGAGGCTGGGGTGGATGCGGGCGACGAGTGGATGCATGACGTGTGCGAGCTTATCCTACATTGGAGCACACGCAATTTTTGTTGGTTCCGAACGCTGGAATGAATTGAGCGGAGGTGCGGTTTTTCTGAGTGAACCATGCAGATGGGTGGAGGGACTGGCCCTGTGAAACCCGACCAACCGACCGAGTCTTCGGCACGGTGGTAACGCCTGCGCAACCATGGAGAAAATCATGAAGAAATCTGTACGAACGTTGACGACACCATTCCGTGTGCGAGTCGAGTTCGACTATCAAGATCAGACGTGGTGGCTCGAAGAGAGCGCGGCTGGGTCGTTCTGGGTGGAGCCGGAAGATGCGCGCGGAGTGGCCGACAGACTGGAAGAGACGTTGAGGGAGTGTGTGCCGAAGCTGGCGGAGGCGCGGGAGAGGCTGGAGGCACCGTTGGCGAAGGCGCGGGAGACGCTCACGGTCGAGTGGGAGCTCGATGCCGAGGTGGATGCGGTGCTGATGGGGCGGCGTTCGTCGCCGACGAGTTTGGCGCACTCGTTGGCACTTCGGCAGCGACACGCAGCGCAGGATGAAGAGTTGCTTCAGCGTCGGCGCGGGATGTTGCGGCGCTATCGTTCGGCGGTCCGTGAAGCAGTGGAGACCACCGTCGATTGCGAGGATCCGGTGCTGCTGGAGGAGCTCGCGGTCCAGGCTGCGGTGCGGTTTGGAACGTAGGCTCGCGATGAGAGTGTAGATGCAGTTAGAGTGGCGTGGGGCCGAGGTTTGCTCGGCCCCACGCGCTCGTGGCTCGAGGACTCTCATGCTGTACCGCACTTTCCTGTTGATGCTCTCGTTCTCGCTCGGCTGCAACACGTTTGCCGATCCTGAGCCGGCTGTCGCACCGCCCACCGACACCGATGGGGCCACCGACACCGATGGAGGGGTAGACGCGTCGACGGACTCGGGCGTGCCGGACGACATGGATGTTGAAGGTCCGCCCAGGTTCGAGATCACCGATCTGAAGTCCGGCGTGTTCGACGAGCGTCATCTACCTCAAACGGACGTTGCGATCGTGTCGGACGGGGAATCTGGCCACACCGTCTCGCTGGCATACTTGTTCGATATCAACCAGATCGCGAAGAACCATGGGTTCATCGCTTCGACTCCGGTAGATACCCTCGATTTCTCCAATCCCATCCGAGACGAACTGTCGGAGAACAGCTCTTTTGAGAGTGTGACGGTGGTTCGCGACCCCGAGCGGCCGACCGAAGTCTTGTTCTCGGTGGCCTACGACAAAGACTGTCTTGCGACGAGCGTCGTGAACAATACGCTTCACAAGTACGGCGTTCCGGGCGCGACGATGAACGTGATCGGGAATCGGGACTGCGACACTCCGAACAACCCGATTTCGTCGATTGGAAACGTGCGACGATTCGCAGCGGTGGATGGCGACGTTCGGTACGCCATCATCACGCGCGAAGACGGTGTGCGCTCCCTGAGCACGAGCACCACATTCAACTCGATTTACGACTACGTTGAGATCGAACATACGACTCCGCTGCAGCGCGGAAGCGTGATCCACGCCGCCCCCGGCCTTATCGGAACGTTCGACCTCGAAGCTTCCGCGCTCGATCTTTGGTCGGGAGTCGAAGGAGAGACGCCAGTCGACGGGACCGCTGATCCGGCCACGCAAACCACGATATCGTTGATCGATGGCCTGGAAGACGTGGCGTTATCGGGCGTAGCGCCCGAACGGTATGAGGTGTGGGGGGCCGCCGGCACGACACTTCATGTTCTGACGATCCCCTGCTTGGTTTCGATGAATCCGCAGGGGCATCTGGAGTGCCTGTCGAATGTCGCAGCTGAAGGCCCGTCCACAACGTTCGATGGGACAATCGTTGAGCTCGACGCGACGCGCTCCGGATCCGTCGCGGTTGCGAGTGTGCTGACGAGAGACGGGAACGAGCATCGCCGGCACATCGTGGTGTACGACGGCGAGGATCTCGAGGTCTTTGAGATCGGCGAACCGCTCGGCGACTTCGCCACTTCGCACATCTCGGTGGATGTCTTTCAGGTCTCTTCGGACGATAGACTGGTCGCCATCGCGACCACCTACCTGCTCTCGGGTGAAGGCAGCACCATGCGCACCGACGTGAACACATTTCGACTGCGGACGACTACGGAGTAGCTCGGCGCGACAGAAATGGTGGCGTTCTTCCTTGCCTCCAAAAGAAGCGCACCTACAATTTGGTTAACCAACCAAATTGGAGTTGGAACATGGGCGAGCACAAGTCGAGCGAAGAGCGTCGCGAGGAGATTGTCTCGGCGATGGTGGCCACCATGGCCGAGCATGGGTACGCGAAAGCGACGATTGCGAAGGTGGCCGAGCGTGCCGGGCTTACGGCTGGGCTGCTGCACTATCACTTCAAGAACAAACAGCAGATCTTGCTCGCGGTGCTCGACGATCTGGCAGACCGACAGTTGGAGTCGATGGGTGCTGTGATTGCCGGGTCGGGAACGCCTTCCGAGGCGGTGGATGCGGTGGTGCGATTGATGCTCTCGCCCGGAGATTCGTCGCGGCCGCAGGACGTCGCGACGTGGGTCTCGATTCTCGCTGAAGCCGTTCGGCAGCCGGAGGTCGCAAAGCGACTCGCCGAACATCAGGAGGCATTTCGGTCTCAGCTCGCTTCGCTTCTCGAGCGTGGTGAGGAGTTGGAGCAGTACGACCTGGACGGGATTGGTGCGGACGCCGTTGCGGCGGGTTTGCTGGCTCTCATCCAGGGATACTTCGCGCTTGGGGTTACGACTCGTTCGGTGATTCCGAAGGGTTCCGCGCACAACGTGGCGATGCGGTTTCTGGAGGGATTTCGCCGGTAGGTGTTTTTTTTGGGCAAACGACCGACTAATTTGGTTGGTTAACCAACAAGGAGGTAGAACATGTCGAATCTCGAAAACGTCCGCGAATGGCTTCGGGAGTACGTGCCCGTGTTGGTCATTCTCGCAGTGATGTATGTGACCTCGGGACTACTGGGGCTCGCGGGAGTCACGCCGGTGGAGGTGTTGGGGCTGATCGCGCTCGTGTGCGTGGGGTTGCTGGGGTTTTGGGGTCTGGTGGAGTACGTCGGTCGAGCTCTCGAGCCTGCGGCGCCACTCGACTGGGATGTAACCGCGACTGCGGTAACCCTACGTGAGCTCGGCGGCGAGGAGCGCGAGGTCGGGGTGCGCTACGACGAGTTGACGCGTGTGTTGATCGAGACGACGTCCGGTGGACCGTTCGTCGAAGACTTCTACTACGTGCTCGAGACGGCTGACTGTTGCCTTCGAATCCCGTTGGAGGTCGCCTGTGCCGAGGGGCTCGCGGACTATCTGTTCGAGCTACCTGGCTTTGACCACTTTGCAGTGATTGAGGCTTCGGGGTGCGTTGAGGATCGCGTGTTCGTGGTTTGGGAAGCGGCTAGCCAGGAGCTGTAATGGCTGCTCACACCGCAACCCAGCGGCTTTCGGGCATTGGAGTCGCGGCTGCAGTCCTGACTGCCCACCTCGCGTTTTTGACGATGCCGATCGCGGAGATATGGCCCGAGGGCTACTATTTCGGGCTGGGTGGGTTGTTCGTGCAGATTTATGCAGGACTCTTGGTGGACGCCAGAGAACATGACCGGCGGCGTCGGCGCTAACACGAGCCAGAGACGGACAACCGGTCTCTGCCGCCGCGTCTGAGTTCACGCCGTTCGAGAGTTCACCGCGAATCCGGTAAGCTGACGAAAACCCAAACTGAACCTAGGGGGTACCATGTACCGAACTCTGCAACTCGCGCTTCTCGCCGCCATCCTGTTCGCGCCACTCTCGATTTCGGCCGAAGAGCCGGAAAGGGACGCGCTCCGCGACTCGATTCTCGAGAGGATGCAGCGATTTCAGAAGCAAGTTCACGAATGCCACGAGGTCGCGGAGCACTCGACGACGGTGAAGGTTCAGTTCGTGATCTTGAAGAGCGGACACATCGAAGTTCGCAAGGTTTGGTCGGAGGACGACGAACCGAAAGCGATCGAGTGCGTTCGCGAGAAGTACCAGGGCCTGACGTTTACCGGATTGGAGTTGTCGCAGGGCGTACCAGTGACGTTCCCGCATCCGTTGCGGAAGCCGACCCCGCTCAAGGGAATCGACCTCGACTAGGTCAACTGCCGCCGGAGAGGCGTCCCATGACCTGCTTCAGGTCGCCCCAAGTGGCGCCCTTCTCGCTCTGGTTGCGCAGCAGATAGGCCGGGTGCCACGTGGGCATCACGGGGATGCCTTTGAATTCGTGCCACTGGCCGCGCATCTTCGAGATCGGCGTGTCGACGCCGAGTAGGTTTTGCGCGGCGAACTTGCCCAACGTCACGATGATTTCGGGTTGGATCGCATCGATTTGCTTGTGCAGGAACGGCGAGCACGAGACGACTTCGTCGGGTGCGGGGTCGCGGTTATCGGGTGGCCGGCACTTCACCACGTTGGCGATGTAGACGGTCTCGCGGCTGTAGCCCATCGCAACAATCATCTTGTCGAGTAGCTGCCCGGCTTTTCCGACAAACGGCTTGGCCTGTTTGTCCTCGTTGTACCCAGGCCCCTCGCCGATGAACATGATTCGGGCCGACGGCGAGCCGTCGCCGAAGACGATGTTGGTGCGGCCTTCGCACAGTCCGCAGCGGGTACAATCCCCAAGATACATGCGCAGGATCGCGAGCTTGTCGGCCGCATCGAAGCCGCCTTCGGGCTCTGGCGGAGAGCGGAACTTTCCGCCGTGCCAGCCGAATCGGCTCGCGTCGAACGCGGCGAGATTGCCCGCGCCGTGAGGCGGAAATCCGGGGCCTTTGGCAGCCGGAGTTTCGTCGTAACCGCCGTATGACTCGTCGTAATCTGGCTCCTCGAGCGGCGGACCGTCGTAGTCGGTCGGTGCTGGATCTTCGGACTGCGGTGGCTCCGGCTGAGCCGGCTCGGGTTTGCCTGAACCGAAGGTCTTTCGAGCGCGAGGGCCGTACTTCACCCACGGCTTGTCGCCGCCCGCTGGCTTTTCTTCTGCGGCTGGTTTTGGGCTCGCTGCCTGCGGTCGCGTGAACTCGGGTTCGGCCGCCTGCTCGCCCGTCGCGGCTGGCTTGGGGGGCTCAGCTCGTTGGGGTTCGTCGGTAATCGCACCACGAGCGGCCTCGAGCCGGGCCCTCTCACGCTCGGCCTTCCGGGCTTCGAACGCTTCTTGAAGCGCAGCGGGCGCGGGCGGAATGCCGAGGTCATCCTCGAACTCGCCCTGCCACTCCAGGTAGCGCTTCAAGTTGGCGACGATGCCATGGAGTTCGGCTCGGCTCATGATTCTCGCTCGGCAAGCTGACCCACCACTTCGGACCAGATCTCTTCCGCAATTTTGGCTTTCGAGGTGATTTCGGTCCAGCGAGCAGATTCGCCCGTGATGATGCAGACGCACGAGAAATCGGACCCGAAAGCCGACTGATGACCGCCGATTTGATTGGCGATGAGCATGTGTGCGCCCTTTCGAAGGCGCTTGGCTTTGCCGCGCTCTTCCACGTCGTGCGACTCGGCAGCGAACCCGACGAGATAGGGCCCGCCGTCGGAGTCCTCGCCGTAGAGAACGCCCAGCTCCGCAAGGATGTCAGGGTTTGCTTCGAGGTCGATTCTGCCTTCGATGGAGGACTTTTCGACCTTCTTGTCGGCGCCGGATTTCGGCCGCCAATCGGCAACCGCTGCCGCCTTGACGATGACGTCCATGTTGCTCGCCTCGGCCATCACGGCATCGCGCATCTCGCGGGCCGTCGACACCATGATTCGGTCGACGCCGTAGGGCTGCAGGAGTTCGACGGGCCCGGAGACCAAGAGGACTTCCGCGCCAAGCGCTCGGGCACGGGTCGCGAGGGCGTAGCCCATCTTGCCGGTCGAAGGGTTGGTGAGGAATCGGGCGGCGTCGATCGCTTCGCGGGTTGGACCTGCCGAAACGAGCACCTTCTTGCCGGCGAGCGGCTTGGGCGCAACGGCGGCATCGGCTTCGTCGAGGAGGACATGGGGGTCAGGCAATCGGCCGGGACCCACCTCTTTGCAAGCCAGTTCGCCCTGGTCGGGATCGATGATCCGGTAGCCAATCCCGGCGAGGGTTTCGAGGTTTCGCTGGACGAGCGGGTGGACCCACATCTGCGTGTTCATCGCGGGGGCAACCACGATCGGCGCGGTCGTCGCGGTGATGACGGTGGTGAGGAGGTCGTCGGCCATGCCGGCGGCCATGCGGGCGATCACATTGGCGGTGGCCGGCGCGACGAGGATGACGTCCGGCCAGCGAGCGAGGTCGATGTGACCGATGTCGGACTCGTAGGTCGCATCGAAGATCTCGGTGCCAACGACATTGTTCGAAAGGACCTGCAAAGTTAGCGGCGAGATGAACTCTTGCGCCCCGGAGGTCATGACGACGCGAACTTCGTCGCCTCGCTTGATAAAGGCGCGTACGAGTTCTGCCGATTTGTAGGCGGCGATGCCGCCAGAGACGCCGATTAAGACTCGCATCAATCGTCTCGCAGGCCGAGGTAGTGGAGGAATGTGTCTAACATGAACCCGGTGGCACCCCAAATCTCGGTCGGACCGTAGTCGAAGAAGTGGATGGGGAACTCTTTGCCGTCCCACTCGCGGAGTTCTTTACGGTGGATCTGCGGATCGGCCAGCGTTTGGAGGGGCGCGACGACGAGTTCGTCGATCTCGGCGGGGTTTGCGACGAGCTCATACGGCCACGGGAACTCCCCGACGTAGACGGTGACTTCGTAGCCGGTGACCGTGGGCATGCGCATGAGCGAGCCGAAGATCTCGACGTCTTGAGGAGCGAGCGCGATCTCTTCGTGGGATTCACGAAGCGCGGTGGCGATGAGGTTGGTGTCTTCGGGGTCGCGACGCCCTCCGGGAAAGCTCATCTCGCCGGAGTGTTTGCGGAGTGAGGCGGCGCGCTGGGTGAGCACCAGGTGCAATGCCCCGTCGAACTGGGTCATCGGGATGAGGACGGCCGCGTCGGTGAGGTCGGCATCGGGGAGCCATTCCCGGCGAAACTCCGACAGATCGAGCCGTGGCGCCTCGTTGTCGAGGTCGCTCAGCTTGGCGCGGATTTCGTCGGGGTCGACCCTGTTCATCGCCGAATGATCACCTTGAACACGTTGCGTCCGTCTTCGTCTTCTTCGACGAACTCGATATCGACGATCGAGAGTGCGAGCTTACGGATCTGGCCGCGCGACATACGGATGTGCGCGTACTCGTCGTCTTCGACTTTGATGACGCGGCAGCGGCCAAGTTTCGGATGGTTGAGAATGTCGCCGGCGCCGAGGATCTTCTCGTTGAAGTCGTAGTCGCCGTAGATCTCTTCGACGTCCGGCACGTCCTTCTTTTTCGGGAGGTGTCGGTTCTTTCGTTCGCGTTCTTGAGGGATCTTTTCGGAGACTTTCGCAGCTTCGGCCCAAGCGTTTGGCTTCTCTTCTTTGGGTTCGGGCTTCGGCTCGGGCTTGGGCTCGGGCTTGGAGGCTGGCTCGGGGTTTGGCTCGGGCTTGGGCTCGGCCTTGGGAGCTGGCTTCGACGCTTCGGGGGTGGGCGCAGGCTTCGAAACGGGCGCAGGCGCGACTGCTGCGCCATCGGCTTTGGTCACGCTGGCGAGCGAGAGCATCTGCGATGCGGGGTCGAGCTTGCGCGTGATCTCGAGGTCGCTGAACGCATCGACCACGAACTCGCAATTCACGACTTTCGCCTGCTGAATCTGGCCGAACACGAGCTGTTGGCCGCCGGGAGCGGCGACGGCGAGGAGTGCATCGGCGCGGACGACGGTCTGGTCGCCGAGGGTCGAGACGTTGCCGTTGAGCGAAACGATCTCGAACGGTCCGTCACCCTTCGCGGTCTGTACCCATGCCTTGGACGCCGCGTCGAAGCGGGCGAGCGTGACGTGAGTGAGCGTGCCAACCGCGCGGATCTCGGCACCTGCCACGTTTCGTTCGGAACAGACCTCGGTGAGGGCGTCGACGAGGTCGCGGTCGGAGTCGATTGCACCGACGATTCGGCGCGTCTGGAGCGATTCTTCGTACATCATGGCGTGGTATCGGGCGGGAAAGGCGGGGGGACATTTCGGACGGCGGAAGGTGTCACATCCGCTTGGATGCGGCAAGGCGTCGTCGAAGTTCGGAGGCTGTTTGAAGGGGTCTGATCGATGTTGTGGTGAACGCTTCGATTGAGGTCGCGGGGGATTGTCGCACCGTGCTAAAAACGTGGCCGATTCACGACTTCGGAGGATTCGGATGCCCCACTCCCGTCACCTCGCGGTGCTGGCGTTTCTCGCCGCGATGTCGCTCCCCGGAACGCTGCTCGCGCAAGACTCGAGTCGTTTTGGCGCTGGCGGCTACTTTCGCATCATGACTCGACCTGATTTTCAGGGCGGAAACTCGCGGCTCGGTTTTTGGAACCTGTATGGCCGGCTGCTGAACGAGGGTCCGTACGCGGCGCTCGAACTGCGGCTCGACGTGCTGGAGCGGGATCCACTCGCGAATACGCCTTGGACCAGTCTGCACGCCAAGATCGAGGGCGGTTCGGTCGCGAACGCAGACCCGGCGGGTGGTTCGCTCGCCCAGTTCCGCCTCTCGCAGCTCTACGCCCAGACCGGGAACGTGCTGCTCGAAGACGTCACGTGGCAGATCGGCACGCTCGACAGCTACTACGGCGACCTGGGGCTGTACGATTTCCGACCGGCACAGATCTTCTTCGAAACGGTTGGGTTGTCGTCGCGTTATCAGGGCGAGCTGCTCGACGTTCTCGTTGGGTTTGGAGACTCGGGCTACTTCGTGAAGGGCGACGAGTACAACACGATCCTGACGGTGGGCGGCTCGGTGAAGCTCAAGCCGAGCAAGCACTTCGAGATCGGGGTCGGCGGGCAATTCATGCACGAGCCCAAAGTCGAAGGGAACCGCTTCGCGCCGCACGTTTCGCGCTACGAAGACGGCACTGGGATTGACTACGAAGATTGGATTCGCGGCGAGGTGGTACAGCGCTACGACGAGGCGAACCCGGGTCGGCTCGATGAGTTCGCCGACCCGAAGCCTGTGTCGTCGTCGAGCTTCAAGGCGATTGGATACATCGGGTTCGGTAACCTGGGGCCACTCATCTGGAACAACCTGTTCGCGAACTTCCAGCGGTTGCATCCAGACAACTTCACCAACGAGTCGTATCTCGGCGAGGACTACACGCTCTACGTGACCGACCTGACCGACGAGCGGTACCAGGTCAACGTGGGCAACGAGATGCAGCTGCGGCTGATTCCGCGTTGGCTCGACGTGGTCTGGGCGGTGTTCCTCGGTTACCACTTCGACGCCGACAACGAGATTGCGCCGGACGACTTCAACCGGCTGTTCTACTCGACGGTCGCTCGACTGCAGTTCTACGCAACCCAGCGTCTGCATTTGCTGGCCGAGACGAGCCTGGCGCAGGAACAGTCGCTGAACGGCAATCTGTATCGCGCTGGAGCCGATTCGGTGTTCACGTCGACGGACGGTCAGAGCGATGCGCGGGGCCTGGAGTTTGGCGACCTCGACACGCGCGAGACGTTCCAGCTGAAGATCGGTCCCACCCTGTCGCCGCTCGGGATCGGTCCGTTCACCCGACCGCAGTTCCGAGCGCTTTATGGGGTGCAGTGGTCGAACCAGAACAACGCGTTCGGCAACTCGTTCGTGGATTCGTTGTCAGACTTCAATGATTTCGGCACGCAGGAGCGACACTGGCATCACGTGTTGTCGCTGGAGGTAGAGACATGGTTCTGAAGACACTCCGATGGCTCCTGTTTGTCGCAGTCGCGCTGGCGACGACCGCGTGTATCCAGTCGAAACCGCCGCAGAAGCTCAACGAGCCTGCAAAGGTGACGACCGCCTATCTGCTCAGTTTTCCTGACCGGCCCGACGTCGCGCCAGTTCCGGAATCGGTAGCCAATTCACTGGTGAAGGTGCTGGGCGCCCGCAATCTGCAGCCGTCGCACGTGCAGTTCGAGCAGGTGAGCGACGAGTTGGAGCGGCGTCGCGAGACACGCGACCGCCTGGAGGTCATCGCAGCGGGCAGCGACGCCCCGTTCGTGCTGCTGGTCGAGACTCGGGTGCGGTTCTACTCGCTGCTGACGGGGCGCTTTCGGTGGGACGTGGACGGTCGCGTGACGATTGCACCGCGCGGCGATCTTGGTCGCGCGCAGACCGACGAATTCAGTTTTGCGGCGTTCCTCGAGTTCGAACACCAGGACGAAGCAGACGCGCTCCGATTCGTCGAGCAGTCGATGAGCGAACGAGTCGGGCTCGCGGTCGACCGCTTCCTGCGCGGTCGTGAGGGTGGAGAGGCCACGATGCCGACGCCGGAACAAGCGCCGCAACCGTCGACCTCGACGGAGGAGGCCGGCGCCGAAGGGGAGTCGCCCCCTTTTGACGCAGGGGACGCCATCTACTTCGTGATGCTTGATCGGTTTCACAATGGCGTCCCCGGAAATGACCAAACGACTGACCCCGCCGACCCTCAGGCCTGGCACGGTGGCGACATCGCCGGGCTCACGCAGAAGCTGGACTACCTGAAATCGCTCGGGATCACGCACGTGTGGGCCTCGCCAGTTTGGGATGCTCGCGACGCGAAGTTTCACGGCCACGGAGCGTTTCACGGTTACTGGACCGAGCAGCTCGACGCCGTAGAACCCCGCCTTGGAACCGAAGCCGAGCTGGTCGCGCTGGCCAAAGCGATGCGCGAGCGCGAGATGGGCCTGTTGCTCGACATGGTGTTGAACCACGTTGGGCCAGGCGCTCCGCTCGTGGCGGAGAAGCCCGACTGGTTCCACGGACACGGCGGCATCACCGACTGGAGTGACGCTCGGCAGATCACCGACTTCGACGTGCACGGACTGCCCGATCTCGACCAGGACAACCCCGAGGTTTATGCACATCTGTTCGACACATCGGTCCGATGGTCACAGAAGCTGCAGCCCGCAGGGTTTCGACTCGACGCGGTGAAGCACGTCTCGAACGACTTCTGGACCAAGTACAACGGGGCGATCGCCCAGAAGTTCGGCGAAGACTTCGTCATGCTCGGCGAGGTCCTCGACGGTAATCCTCGGGTGACGGCCGAGGCGATGCGCGAGGGGAAGTTCAACGCGCTGTTCGATTTCCCGCTGCACTTCGCGCTCGTCGACGTGTTCTGCCGCGACGCGCACCCAGGCCGAATTGGAGCCGTATTGGCGGCGGACCGGCTGTATCCCGAGGCGCTTCGCAGCGCCCATCGGCGCGGATTGGTCACACTCTTGGACAACCATGACCTTCCGCGAGTCGTGAGCGTATGCGGCGACGAGGTCAGTCGCGTCGAGAACGCATTGACGATGATGCTGAGCCTGCGCGGCACTCCCAGTTTCACCTGGGGAACGGAACTTCCGCTCGCCGGGGCGAGTGAGCCAGCGAATCGAGCGGATATGGACTTCGGCGCCGAACAGAAGCTCGGACGCCAGATGAAACGCCTCCTCGAGCAGCGCAGAACGCACCGTGTGCTCGTTGATGGTCGCGACCAGGTCGTGGCGCTGGATGAGAAGACGCTGGTGCTGGCGAGGGTTCTGCCGGACGCCGCGGCGATCATCGTGCTCGACCGGTCGGGGCGCGATGCTGTCTCGGCCCCGGGGTGGTTCAAAGGAACTCCGACCGTGGGCAACTTTCGCAAAGGGATGGTCATGACCGGTGGCGAACGCGTGTCGTTGACGGTCACGTATGGCGACTTTTCCGAGGTGTACGAGTCGCTGGATACGCCGGCGCGTCGGGAGATACTGGTGAAGGTCGACGGCGCTCCGGGCAAGGCGCGGCTCGCAGGTTCGGCGCCCGAGGTTGGCGCGTGGCAGTACGCAGGGGCCGTGCCCGTGCAGGAAGGCGAAGTCCGCGTTTCGATGCCGGTCGGCGAGGTCGTCGCCCTGAAGATTGCGACCGTCGTCGACGGAAAGGAAGTGTGGGAGCAGCGGGCCGACCGATTCGTTCTCGTGGAACCGGGCGAAAAGCCGCTCGAGCTCGAGATTTCGTGGGAAAAGTGAGGGCGGCTAGAAGCGCCCGACGATTCCGATGACGAGTCCATTTCCGTCGGGGGTTGGGGCTGCGGAGATCATCGCGTCGCTGATTCCGGTCGCCTCGGTGTAGTCCGCCGACGTATCGGAGGTGAGCTCGTAGCCAGCGATTGCGCCGGCGATGCCCGCGAGCGAACCAAAGATCGACGCGAAGATGATCTGTTCGTCACCCATCCCGTTGTCTTCCCCCATGATCGAGAGTGTCGTCACGCCAGTGACACCGGCTGCCCCGAGGAGGGTTGCCCAGAACGAGCCGTTCCCATCTACGATATCACCGACGAGGTAGACGCTCGTGGTGGCTCCGAGCACGCCTGAAGCGAGGAATGTGAGGGCGAACAGGTTTTCGTCGTCGGTGCCGAAATTGGTCGCAATTCCGAGTCCGATGATTCCGATGAACCAGGCGGTCGGGACCGCGAATGCGCCGGCGAGTCCCTCGAGCAAAATTCGCGTGAAACGGTATCCGCCGCCGGGCGGAATCGCGTTGGGGTTCATCACGGTTGGATCGCCGCCGAGCATTCCACTGTCTGGCGTTTGTGGCACCTGTTCCTGCGGCTCATCGACTTGAGGCGGAGCGTCAGGAGTTTCGTCGGTTTGCGGAGGTGCCTCGCCGGTCGGCGGGCCGTCTTCGAAAGATTCGGGGGGCGGTGGAGGCGGCGGCAGCATTTCATCGGTGTTGCTTTCGGTTCCGTCGGTCGGTGGTGGCGGCGGCACGTCGTCGGGGCCGCCTGATGAGCCGGCGCCAGCGCGGAGTCGAATCGATGTGGAGCCGACCATGTCGGAGTTGTCGAACTGCTGCACTTCGACGCGGAAAGCATCTGTGGCTGGGCGAGCGAGGCGAAGTTTGGACCTACCGTTTCGGTCGAGCCGCACCCGGGCGATCTCCTCTCCGTCGACCAGGACAGCGACCTCGGAACCAGCCGGACCTGACACGACGAGCTCAAAGGGGTCGCCCACTTCGCCGCCTGCAGCGGGACTCTCAATCGCCACCTGTCCGAAAGCGGGCGAGGCGATGGAAATCACCGCCAAACACACCAGGGCGAACGACAGGGCACGTTCGATGAAAGGCACATCAATCTCCACTTCGGGTGCGGCGAGCCTACCACCGGGAAAAAATCGATGCACCCTTTCGGTCACCACGTCCCGAAGCCCACAACCACGGCGCCATTATCTACGGGGGACACCCCGAACGAGATGGTTGCCTTCTCCTCGGCATAGCGTCGACTCGGGTCGGAGGTCAGCTCGTGCGCAACGATTCCCGAGACGAACGCGATGAGGCCAGGGAAGAAGCTGTAGCCGAGGAGTTTGTCGGGGTCGCCAGCCGCGAGGAGGTACATGGCGCCGATAGAGAGACCACCGCCGATGACGCTCGCGCCGCTCGTAGCCCAGAACGAGCCGTTGCCGTCGAGGATGTACGAGACAGGCCAAACCAGCCCGGTCGCCCATACGGTTCCGCCGATCGCCTGGAGCATCGAAAAGGTCCGAGCCTGGTCGTGGAACTCCTGACCAAAGATGACGACATCCAATCCTAATGAGATGCCGAAGTTGGCAAAGAGGGCAGCGAACGAGGTGAGCGTGAGGCCTGCGATGCGCACCAACTGGCGAACTCCGGCCGGGATCTTGCGCTCGTCCTCGGCCTCTGCGGCAGGTCCTTCGTCGACGGGCGGAGACTCGTTATCGGGAGCTGTCTCTTCGGACTCGACCGCAGGCGGAGCGGGAGGTTCCTCAGCCTCGACGGGCGAGGATTCTTCCGAGGAGTTGTCCGCAGGGGCTTCTTCGGCGGGTGGGGGCGGCGGCTCAGGGAGTGACTGCGCGAGCGCAGTCGCGGAGATCAAGAGCAGCAGCAAGGCGACGGCGCCCGAAATCAGTCGAGATGCGACTCGGCCTCTTCGATGAGCGCGCGGGTTTTGCGACCTTCTGGAGCACGTTTGAGCCATCCGAGCGCCTCTTCGTAGTCCCCCTGGCGAACCGAGCATTCGCCCAGAATGAGCCAGATTTCGTCCATCATCTTATTGGGGATGGGATCGTTGAACGAGCGTAGAACATGACAGAGACGGGCTGCTTCGCGCCAGTCTTCTTCAGCGAGTCGGGCCTTTGCTTCGGCGAGGGTCTCTTTGACCGTGTTGCTGGCACGGACCTTGGCCTTGCGGTCGATGAGTTTCATGCCCGACTGCAGCGCGTTGTAGTTCTCCATGAAGATCATGAAGGCGATCAGAGCGAGGAAGAACTGGCTGAACGAGATGGCGAGCACGACTCCAATCACGGAGATGCCGATACTCACCTTGATCGTGATGTTCTGCGCTTTGTCTTCCTTCATGAATCTTCGAAGGATGAGAAGGAAGAGTCGACCACCGTCGAGCGGATACATGGGGAGCAGTAGGTTTGCCGCGCCCCAGATGATGCTGACCCATCCAAAGACGAAGACGAATTCTTTCAGTATTGGGACGGTGACAAACGGCTCGAGGAACAGCGCCGCGATTCCAAACAGAATCTCGATGACTGGTCCAGCGACCACAATCGCGATGTCGCGCCAGTCCGAGAGCGCAGGCTTGTGAAAGCAGAGCCCGCCAAAGCCGTGAAGCAAAATCGAAGGCTGGAGGCTCTGATACTTGCAGACGACGGCGTGCCCAAACTCGTGAATCAAGACGCTCAGGGTGAGCGCGAGCGCGAAGATGATCCCCGAGAGGATGCTACCTTCGATGGCGTTGAGCACCAGAATGAAGCCCATGAAGAAGAAGTACGACCCGGCGAACGAGACGTCGATCTTCGCGATGGTGAAGGCGTGAACGCCGTTTCGTTCCAGGAACATAGTTCAGCGCTGGCGTGAAAGTGCGATGCCGACCCACTCGGGGTCTCCGGGGACTCCGGTCGCGTACTTTCGAATGGTGAGGTCTGCAGCTTGAACCTCGGACCACGTCGAGAAGACTTGGTCGAGGATGTTCTTCCCGAGAGTCTCGATGAGCTTCACCGAGGTTTCGGTGCCGTTGTGATGAATCACTTCGGCCAGCCCGCGGTAGTCGACAGTGGTGTCGATTTCGTCAGCGTCGGTGTCGCCGCGGTCTTCGACTTCGACGACGAGGTCGATAGAGAAGCGGCGGCCGTCGCGTTGCTCCTCTTCGTAGATGCCGTGCTTGCCGACGAATTGGAGTGCTTCGACGAAGATTTGCATGGATTAGCTCGTGAGGGCTTCGGCGGCTGCGTTGCTGTCGTCAGCTGCCTCGAGGGCGGCTTCGACGCCGCCTTTTCGCAGGTGACAGCTCTTGAACTTCTTGCCGGAGCCGCATGGGCAAAGGTCGTTTCGGCCGACTTTCGGGAGCTCGCGCACGAATGTTCCTTCGTCGTCCATCGCCGCGCCACCGTCTGGCGAGGCAACCTTGGCCTCTCCGTCGTCGGAGCGGTTGAGGAAGATCTGCTTGGGAACTTCGGGCTGCTTCGGCTGCTGCATGACCGACTTCGGCGACTGCAGCTGGAAGGTCGAGACAAAGCGAACGACCTGGGTCTTGATGGTCATCAAGAGGTCGAGGAAGAGGTTGTAGCCTTCCTTTTTGTACTCTTTCTTCGGGTCTTTCTGCGCGTAGCCGCGCATGCCGATGCCGTCTCGGAGTTGCTCCATGCCGAGGAGGTGGAGGCGCCAGTGCTTGTCGATGGCCTGGATGTACTGGTTCTGGACTTGTTCGGTGAAGATCTCGTCGCCGGTGACCTCTTCGATCTCCTGCGGCTCGACCGTTCCCGCCCAGTCGCCACCTTCGTCGGCTTCGGCAGCGGCGACAGCTTCTTGAGCGGCGCGCATTTCTGCCTGTTCTTTCTTAACCTCGTTGACCTCTTTCGCGATCCGCTCGGTCATCTCGAGCTGAGAGTCGTAATGGTCTTTGATCTGGCCCCAGACGAGGCGCTCGAGCGGGTCGCGCCCGGTGATTCCGGCGGTGTCGAACTGAAGCCCGAAGACTTCCGAAAGGCCGACTTCGAGCCCGCGCAGGTCCCATTCTTCTGGGCGAACCTGTGGGTTTGCGAAGCTGTCGATGGTCGCGAGCGCGACCTCTTCGAAGAGGTCGAGCGTCATCTGTTGGATGGTGCGCCCCTGGTCGTCCTTGCCAGCGAGGATGGTTCGTCGCAGCTCGTAGATCGTCTTACGCTGCTGGTCCATGACGTCGTCGTATTCGAGGACGTTCTTACGAATGTCGAAGTTGCGTCCCTCGACCTTCTTCTGAGCGTTCTCGAGCGACTTGGTGACCATCGGGTGCTCGATTGGTACGCCCTCTTCCATCTTGAGGGTGTCCATGATCTTGCCGATTCGGTCGCCGCCGAAGAGGCGGAGAAGGTCGTCTTCGAGGGACAGATAGAAGCGCGAGCGACCGGGGTCGCCCTGACGTCCTGCACGACCACGAAGCTGGTTGTCGATTCGGCGAGATTCGTGACGTTCGGTACCGATGATGAAGAGTCCGCCGGCGGCCAGGACTTCTTTCTTCTCGGCGGCGCACTGCTTCTCGTACTTCTCGAGCGCAGCGATGTATTCGTCGGTGTAGTAGTCGAAGCGTTCGTCGCCGACAGCGGTTTCTGGGACGTCTTGCGGCCCGACTTCGTCTTCGGCCATGCCCTCGGGGTTTCCGCCGAGCATGATGTCGGTACCACGACCGGCCATGTTGGTGGCGATGGTGACGGCATTCAGACGGCCGGCCTGCGAAACGACGCTCGCCTCGCGGTCGTGCTGCTTCGCGTTGAGGACTTCGTGCTTGATCCCCTTCTTGGAGAGGACGTGGCTGATGGCCTCGGACTTCTCGACGCTCGTCGTACCCACGAGTACGGGCTGGCCTTTCTCGTTGGCCTCGATGATTTCACCGACGACCGCGTCGAACTTCTCGCCGTACGACCGGTAGACGAGGTCGTCCTGGTCGAGACGCGCGATGGGCTTGTTCGTGGGGATGACGATGGTGTCGAGACCGTAGATGGAGTGGAACTCCTCGGCCTCGGTCTCGGCGGTACCGGTCATCCCCGAGAGCTTGTCGTACATCCGGAAGAAGTTCTGGAAGGTGACGGTCGCGAGGGTCTGGTTCTCGTCGTTGACCTTGACGCCCTCTTTGGCCTCGATGGCCTGGTGGAGGCCATCGCTCCAGCGTCGGCCCGGCATGGGGCGGCCGGTGAATTCGTCGATGATGACGATTTCGCCGTCTTTGACCATGTATCGGTCGTCGCGCTTGTAGAGCGTGTGGGCCTGTAGGGCTTTGATGACCGCCTGGACGACGTCGATGTTGTTCGGGTCGTAGAGGTTGTCGATGTCCATCTGCTTCTCGATCTTCTCGACGCCGAGGTCGGTGAGCGAGACGGAGCGGTGTTCCTCGTCGACGAGGTAGTCCTCGTCCTTCTTGAGGTAGGGGATGAACTCTTGGACCATCTTGGGCAGCTCGGTCGACATGCCGGCGGCGCCACTGATGATGAGCGGGGTACGTGCTTCGTCGATGAGGATCGAGTCGACCTCATCGATGATGGCGTAGTTGAGGGGTCGCTGGACATAGGAGTCGAGCGAGTACTTCATGTTGTCGCGGAGGTAGTCGAATCCGTACTCGTTGTTGGTTCCGTACGTGATGTCGGCGGCGTAGGCGGCGCGGCGTGTCTCTTCTGGCAGGTCGCTGATGATGACGCCGACCGTGAGGCCCATCCACTTGTAGAGGCGGCCCATCCACTCGGCGTCACGCGCGGCGAGGTAGTCGTTGACGGTGACGACGTGGACGCCTTTTCCGGAGAGCGCGTTGAGATAGACCGGAAGCGTCGCGACGAGGGTCTTACCCTCACCGGTGCGCATCTCGGCGATCTTTCCCTTGTGCAGCGTGAGTCCACCGATGAGCTGGACGTCGTAGTGGCGCATCTTGAGGACGCGCCGGCTGGCCTCGCGAACGGTCGCGAAGGCTTCGTGCAAGATATCATCGAGCGACTCGCCATTCTCGAGGCGTTCACGGAACTTGCCCGTCTGCGCCTTGAGCTCGTCGTCCGACATCGCCTCCATCTGAGGCTCGAGCGCGTTGATGCGCTTCACATCGGATTCGACCGACTTCAAATATCGGTCGTTCGCCGATCCAAAAATAGATTTGATGATATTTAGCATGCTGCCATCCGCGCGTTGGGCCGCAAAAAATGGGCCCTGAAAAGACTGCAACATACTAGGAACCAAGGTGTGCGAGTCAACCGCACAGTCGTCGCGAAGTCAGATTGTTGGGAGTCCGCGTCGAAAAATGGCGGTGGGTCTCCGGAGGTGGCCCGGAATGGATCACCCGATCGGATCGGATCAGGATCTCGACGCGGTCTCGGTGGCCAATCTAGCTGCCACCGAGCGGCCGAGAACGCACTTGATTAGGCGCAACGACTGACGGTGCGCGGGCGAAGCGGTCGTGCCAACTTGGCACACTTTTCGCCGTGTGGGGATTTCCACGAAGTTTTCCACATGGTTTCCCCCAGCGGAGCCTGATCTGGGCGAGTCAACCCCTGCAACCCACGCGGATCCGGGGTTCGCCCCCCTCCCGAGCCCCCCTCCAACCCGCATAGAATCTAGTGTTCCGGGCAAAATGACGAATCTGTGACAAAATTGAGTGTCGCGGATCTCTTGGAGATCGCGCCTGTGGAAAAGTCGTGGATTACTGGGGAAAAGCGAGTGAACGGTCGCTCAATATTTTTCGCTTTTGTTCAATTTCCCAAAACAGCGGGAGTCGTTCGACGACAAAAAATGACAATCAAACTTTTTTCGCAACGATTCGGATGAACGGTCGATAACCCTACGCGAGAAATTGAACTCGTGTGGGGTCACGGCGTGGCAAATCAATTCGTCCTTCCTCTGCTCGCGATGTCGTTCGTCGCGACCGCGTGGAGCGTTCCGAGCGTTTCCGATCTGGTGCTGAACCTTGCTTTGGTCGGTGCCTATGCGGGTTGGCGACGGCTTCGAACGCGACTCGGACCGGCGCTGGTGGGCGTTTCGCTCGCGCTGACAGCCGTGGGGGTCACTCAGGTGCAGGCCAATCCGCACGCGGTATGGGTGGGTGAGCGCCAGGTTTCGGGCGAGCTCGTGGCGGAGGTGGTGGGCGGACCAGCGCCGTTGCCGGGAGGTCGATACCGGATCGAGCTGGACCTGAAAGCATGGGACGGAACGCCCGTCGACGTGCGGGCGTCGGTAGTTTCGGAGCATCGAGTGCTGCCGGGCGACGTGATTCGTTGCTGGGCGAGGCTGGCGCGACCGCCCGATGCAGTGTTTCCCGGCGACGTCGGCGCCCGTTCTGCACTTTCGAGGCGCGGAATCTCGCTCTCGGGTTCGTTGCGTGAGGTCCCGGAGGTTCTGGAACGTCGATGGGCGTGGTCTCGACGGCTCGCCCGCGCTCGGCTGAAGCACGTCGATGGACTCTTGAGCCGGCTCGACTCGGACCGCGCCGCGCTCGCCATCGCGCTGACAACGGGCAACAAGAGCTTCATCTCGGATGAAGACTCGGAGGTGTGGAATGTAAGCGGAACCGGCCATCTGCTCGCGGTCTCCGGTCTGCACTTCGGGTTCGTGGCGGCGATTCTTTGGACGGTTGGTCGCTGGCTTGCCGGGTGGTTTCCAATGGTTGTTCGTCGAGTGGGAGCGAAGCGATTCGCGGCTCCGTTCGTAGGCGTGGCGTTGCTTCTGGTGTTGATCTGGGTGGGTGGTCCGACGTCGGCGCGGCGGGCTTTCGTGTTGGGGATTTGCGCGGCAGCGGCGCTCGGTGCGCTGCGGCCGGTGACTCCGAGTCGGTTGTTGTGTGCGGCGGCGGTGGCCATCGGTGCGGTCGACCCGGCCGTGGTTCGCGAGCTGGGATATCAGCTCTCGTTCGCGGCAACCGCGGCGATCGTGGTGCTGCTGGAGGGACCGCTCGCGCGCCGGCCCGAGGCGGAGTCAGCCAGCTTGCGTGAGAAAGCGTGGAGCTTCGTCGCGTTATCGACCGGCGCATCGGCGGCAACGGCGCCGTTTCTGGGAGCACACCTAGGCGCGGTTCCCGTCGGGGGGTTCTGGGCGAATCTGTGGGCGATCCCGGTGGTCGGATCCGTGGCGTTTCCGCTCATCGTGCTCGGCAGCTTGATCGCTCCGATCTGGCCGGATTTGGGGTACCTCATCGTGAGTTCCGGAGCGCTCGTCATTCAGGGGCTACACGAGACGATCGAGTGGAGCGCCGGGCCGGAGACCCTGTGGGTGACTGGTCGCTGGCCGATGTGGGTCGCGGTTGCGGGCGCGGCAGCGGTGTTCGGGATGTGCGGCAGAAACCAGGCGGTGGCGCGGGTGAGCGCGTTGATTGCGCTCGTTCTGATGGTCGGGCTCGAAGTTCGGCATGCGCCGCCCGATGCGATCGAGATCCACGCGATCCCTGTCGGGCAGGGCGATGCCACTCTGGTGCGGTTTCCCAACGGTGAGGTTGCCCTGATCGATGCGGGTGGGTCGACACACGGTCGAGACCCGGGTTCGCGAATTGTGGTCCCCTACCTGCGCCGTGTGGGAGTTCGGGAGGTCCATCGGTTGGTCGTGACACACCCGGACCACGACCACATTGGAGGACTCGCTGCGGTGATTCGCGGCGTGCCGGTGCACGATGTCATTCGCGACGGGTGTCATCGCGACGAGGAGGTGATCGGAGCGTTCGGCGGGGCGGCTCTACGTCACGTCGAGCTGTGTGGCGCGACATCGTGGCGGGGTGCCGATTGGCGCGTCACCGCGATTCGGCCGGAGCTGCACTCGGACTCGCGAAATGACCGAAGTATCGTGCTCGAGATCGATCGCGGACCCGCGCGGGCCTTGCTGACCGGGGATGCCGAGCACGTCGCCGAAGCCTGGTGGCTAGAGCATCGCGCCCGGCGTGCGACCCTGCTGAAGCTGGGTCACCACGGGTCCACGACATCGTCTGGCGACGCGTTCTTGAGCGCCACGCGCCCTACTCTGGCGTTTGCCTCGGCCGGAAGGTTCAGTCGGTTCGGACATCCGGCGCCGGAGGTGGTCGAGCGAGTGGAAGCGCAAGGCACAGCGGTGGCGTCGACCGCACGCGACGGCTTGATCATCTACGAAATGTTGGGGACAGGAGAGATGCGGTGGCGCTCGATTCGAGCGCCACCGCTTGCGAATCAGGCGTCGACGAGTCGGATGACTCGATCGATGGCCAAATCGTCGAGGTCTGGCGAGACCTCCTTGATACCGAAAGGTTCGAGCACGGATTCCACAAACTTGTAGCGATCGAGCAGCGGCGAGGTCGCCGGCATGTCGAGTGCTGCGAGCGCGTAATCGCGTGGGTCTTCGTCGGTGCATCGACCATCTTCGAGGAAGAGCCGGGCAAAGCTGGGGCCGGGTTCGATCGAGTCGTACCAGGCGAGCTTTGGAGCTCCGAGTTCGAAGGTGGTGATGTGAATGAGTCCAGACGCGGGATTGTGGCCAAAAAAGGCGCCGTCCTGCGCGAGGAGTCCGACGATGGCGTCGGCAGAAGCGTCGTGGAGGAACCGGTCGTCGAGATCGACTCCTGGTTCACTCACGACGATCGAGCCGTCGAGATCGGCAAAGTGAATCGCGCCCGGGCCCCACCGTTCGGGGTCGGCGCTCACGTCGGCGCAGTCGAGACCCAGCGTCTTCGCGACGGTCTTGAGAGCGCGTGCGACATCATCGAGGCGACCTTTGACCACGAGTTGAGTGAACTCGGGCCATTCATCGCCGTCGGTGGAGTAGTCGAATTGGGACCAAAAATCCATTGGGCTGCGAGAGATGGCGCGCCTTCCGTGGGCGTCAATGACGAACCAGCTGTGCGACATGAATACAATACTCGCTTCACGAAAAGTGATCATCCTTGCGGATGAGGAAGATACAAACGGGCCGTGAGGGCTCCGTGTTGCGGTGTCTTCAGACCGTAGATCGCAGCGCCTCGATCGCAAGAAATGGTCTAGGATCGCGGCGCTTGGCAGCGCGTGGTCGACGAGACTAAGCTCGCAGCTGGCACGAGATTGGAGAATGTATGCAGCGCAAAGCCGCACCATATCTGACGATCGGGGCGATCGCCTGCGGGATCCTGACCGGGATCGCGTGCGACCGCGAGACAGGATCAGACGCGATCACGGCGCGATCGGATGCCGGGAAACCCGCACCAGATCTAGCGAAGACGCAAGGCGAGGGCTCGGAGCAGGCCCTCATACACGCGGTCGAGTACGCGACGGGCGCCAATCACGATGGCGAAACGGTCGATTGGAACACGATCCGAGAGGTCGATGCGATGTGGCGAATCGCGTCGCTGACGACCGCGGAACAAGGCAAGAAGGCATTTGCCGGCTCGCAGGGTGTAGAGGCAGCTCCTCAGCTCGACGACGAACGGCCGGCCTACAGCGAATGCGAAGCGAAGCTGGCCGACGAGACCGCGGTGAACGATCTTCTCCCGGTGTTGTTCCAGCACGTGCCCGCGGACGAGGCGCGAGCGCACTGGGAAGCGATGCGCGGGGCGGTAGCGAGTTCGGAGTTCGTATGGGTGACATGCGCCGAATCGCCCAAGATGGTTGTCGCAGTTCGTGACAACCGCGTGATCGCGGCGCGCGAGTCGCTCGACGCCGAGCTCGATCTGCAGCCGAAGGAGCGCCCCGAGAGCGACGAGCCCGAACCCGGTGGTCCGCCACCGGCCAAGATCGCGCTCACGAGTCCGGTCGCCAACACCGCGGTGGTCTTTGGCGAGACCGAAGCGGTCCTGCCTCACACACTGTCGGGCGTGAACACGTCACGAACTTTGCGCTTCAAAGTAAAAGCGCCCGGCCACCTCGATGCCGAGGTGGGGGCGCTTCCGATGGATGTGCTGACGATGTTGCAGGGGGGCGAGCCGCAGACCGAGTTTGCGTGGTTCGTGTGGCCGAACCCCGCAAAGCCTGACTAGCCGTTCTTCTGCAGGGTGTTCGCGATGCCGAGGATGAGTTCCTTCTTGGCTTCGAACATCTCAGCTTCCGAGAAGATCATGAGGGAAATCGCTTTGTCTCCGACGCGGAGCGAGTAGGCGATGAACTGAATCTCTTGGTCCATGTCTTCTTTGGCGAGGACGCCGGTGCCGTCGCCTTTGAAGCCAGCGAGGCCGTTGAGCACGGTAGGCTCGGAGGTGCCGACTTTGACCTCTTTGAGCTCGACCTTGTCCTTGATGTCGGTGACGGCCTGTTGGAAGGCGCCTTCGGACTCGGAGCCGATGAGGACGATGGTGGTCGTACCGTCGGAGTCGGTGGCCGAGACAGATTCCTTGTCTTCAGCGACTTTCCAGTCTTCGGGAACGCGGAACTTCACGCCGTACATGTCCGAGTTGACCCACTTGCCACCTTCTTCGTTTTCGGTGGTTTCAGCTTCGGCGGTGGTTTCTGCCTTGGCGGTGGTGTCGGCTTTCGCGGTGGTGTCGGCGGTGGTTTCAGCCGTGGTTTCCGCGGTGTCGGTGGCGTTCTCTTTCTCGCAACCAACAGCAAAGAGGCCCGCGGCCAAGGTGGCGGCGAGGAGGGTGCGGGTGAAGAGGTTCGTCATGTTCAGCATGGGTTCCATCCTCAAATCTTAGAACTGGAGTCGTACGCTCGCCGCCTTGTCGTGTCAGGCGATTCGTGGTTTCAATGTGACGCACGTGTGCGCGGCATCCTAATGCTGGCGTTTCGCACGTGCAAGACTGCTGCGTGAGCAGATCATCGATGGGCCAGACTGGCGACATAACGTGTCCGGAATGCAACGCTCCGAACCGGCAAGGTGATCCCTTCTGCGAGAACTGCGGGTATCGTCTGGGCCGCCCGGAGACTGCGTTTGAGGGCTATCAGGCGGTTCCGAAGGAATTGGCGAGACGCGCGAAAGAGCGCGACTCGAAGAAGGCGGAGACCGCGCCGGAGCACGAGTCTATCGAGCGCGACAAGCCGACGACGAAGCCGGAACGGCTGAAGATTGTTCCGGCGGGCGGCGCGACGATGCCGGAAGGCCACCGTGCTGTGAGTCCGGACAAGTCGACGGTTCGCGAGCACCCTCCCCTCGAAGATGGAACGCTGGTCGAAGGGCTGGCACCGGTCTCTCCGGCGAACTTCACGGCGCAAACGTCGAAGCCCGAGACCGAACGAAACCCGGCGTACGACCCGTCGATGTTCGGCGAGACGCGCATGGAGGAGCCCGCGGCGGAAGCTGCCGCGGAAGAGTCGCCGGACGATTCGGCGAACATCGTGCCGGCGTCGCAAGCGCATCGGCATGCAGATCCGACTTCGGGGTCGTCTGGCGCGATCATCGCCATGTTGTGGGTCGCGTCGCTAGGCGTCGCGGTGACCGCCACCTGGTTCTTGGCCAGCGACCGCGAGGCAACCGACCCTGTCGGAGATGGCTTTGCAGTGGCGCCGAAGAAAGTCGAGATTCCGGCGGGCAAGTTCAAGGCGGGGCTCGACGAGAAAGTACGAAGCCTCATCTTGCTGTCGTGCCAGAAGATGTCGGCCGACCCAGGCGAAGAGTGCGAGCAAGACAAGCTTCTTGGGGGTGAGTTCCCGGAACGCGAAGTCGAGCTTGCGGCCTACTCCATCGACAATTCCGAAGTGACGGTCTCGGCCTATTCGGAGTGCGTGAAGGCAGGCAAATGCTCCCAACCGAATTGGGAGTCGTGCAAGGTCTACACACACCAAGGCTACCAATTCGCGCTGCGAGTACCGAAAGCTCTGAAGGAGCCGAATGTACCGATGACGTGCATCACGCGTGACGAAGCGGCGGCATTTTGCGAATACGCCGGCGGATCGCTGCCCACGAATGACGAGTGGGAAAAAGCCGCCCGTGGGACGGATGCGCGGATGTTCCCCTGGGGCAACAACTGGGCGTCGAACCTGGCGAACTGGGCGGAGGAAGACATCTTCCGAACGCCAGTGGTCGGCGAGCTCGACGGGTTTGCTTCGGTCGCGCTCCCGGGTCAGTTCCCTGAAGGGAAAAGTCCATTTGGACTCTACGACACGTCCGGCAACGTGGCCGAGTGGGTGAGCGACGGCGACGACGGCATCGCGCGGGGCGGGGCATGGACCTCGCAGCCGTTCGACCTTCGCGTGACCGGTCGCTTCGAGCTCGACCCAAAGACGCGTCGGACCGACGTCGGTCTGCGCTGCAAATACGAGTAGAGCGACGGAATTTTGCAACACTGTCGCGAGCTACACATCCGTCGGGATGTCACCGATGCCTCAACAGACGAGACAAGCCATGCGTAGACTTCTGACGATGTTCGTGATTCTTGCGGCGACGGCCCTGATGGGCTGTCAGTCGGCCAAAGAGACCGCGACGGCCGACGTTCCGGCCACCGAGGGGTCCGAGACGGGCGCATCCGATCGGGACGAACCGAAAGCGCCAGCGGAATCGGGCGCGAGCGTTGAAGAGAAAGGTACGGAAGCTACTCCGCCTGCGCCCGAAGGGATGGCGAAGGCGACCTTCGCCGGAGGCTGTTTCTGGTGCATGGAGAAGCCCTTCGACGTGCTCGACGGCGTGCAGGCAACGGTTTCGGGCTATACGGGCGGCACCGAAAAACACCCCACCTACGAGGCGGTGGCGCGAAAGCAGACCAGCCACATCGAAGCCGTGGAGGTCGTGTACGACCCCAAAAAGGTGACCTACGAACAACTGCTCGACGTGTTCTGGCGCCAGATCGATCCAACCGACAATGGCGGCCAGTTTGTCGACCGTGGACCGCAGTACCGGCCGGCGATCTTCGTGCACGACGAAGACCAGCGAAAGGTGGCCGAGGCCTCGAAGAAAGCGCTGGACGACTCCGGCCGATTTGGCGAGCCGATCGTCGTCGAGATCATGGATGCGCAAGTGTTTTGGCGCGCTGAGGAGTACCACCAAGACTTCTACAAAAAGAGCCCGATCCGATACAACGGGTACCGGCGGGGCTCGGGTCGAGACGACTTTCTCGAGAAGTATTGGGACGAGTGATTCAGCCCACGTATGGGTCTGAATAGAGCGTGGCGACCTGCCAGTAGCCTTCGTTGAGGAAGCGCCAGGCGCCAGCGGCCGGGTCGACCTCGACGATGAGGTAGGCGTCTTCGTCGTAGCGGGTCGAACCCATGACAATGTGGCGAGGGCCGTACTGGTCCGGGAAATCGAACCAGCGGTGCATATGGCCCGACACGACGACTTCGATCGTGTCGGCGTTGGCCCGGACGACATTCTCGAGGCTGCGACCCATCCCTTCGTCGCGAGACATCTGGGTGAGCGGATAGTGCACGAAGAGGAAGGTCGGCTTGCCTTCGGCGAGCTCGGCCTCGAGCCAATCGAGCTGTTCGAACCCGAGAGAGCCGTAGTCGCGATTGAAGCCGTCTGCGCCCGGATTCCAGGTCTCCCCGACGAAATTGTTGAGCTGGAGGAACTTCCAGCCTTCCTGCTCGACCTTGTAGTAGGGCTCGACACCGATCTTCTCGCGGAAGAGTTCGTGTGTGAGCTCGCGCTCGACGTCGCGGTCGTAGTCGTGGTTTCCGAATCCGACATGGAACGGAATGTCGAGCCGGTCGATCTGGGCTTTGCCGAAGTCGATGGCGGTCTCGTTCTGGAAGAAGAAGTCGACATCGTTGGAGGGGTAGTCGTGGATGAAGTCGCCCACGTGCAGGACGAACGATAGTTCGACCGGGGGTGCGGCGAGGTAGTCGACGACCGAGGCGAACCGGTCATTGGCCATCAAGATGGACTCGGTGTCGATCTCGTTGGATTCGGGACCTTCGTAGTACTCGTCGATACAGTGTGAGTCGGCGACGATGGCGAAGAAGAAGGTCGACGCCACCGATCCAGTGTCGGCGCCCGAATCGATCTCACCGCCGGAATCGAAGCCAGCATCGGTACTCGAATTCGACGAGCGAACGTCGTCTCCACAGCCCCATGCCCACGGCCCCAAAAGTGCGCTCGCTCCCAGCGCGCTTGCGCCTCGGATGAATTCTCGACGGGAAGTAGCGGGTCCCATCGGACGAATGAGTTTGTCGGTCGGTCGGCCCATGTTTGGATCGTACCACATGGCTTGTCGGCATGACCGAGTTTTGGCCAATTCCTTGACTTTGGCTCGCTCGCGAGAGTTTCGGTTCACGAAGCACCTGAATTGTTCACAGAAATCGAACACAGGAGGCATCCATGCTGAAATGGACGCTCATTTTTGCAATTCTCGCGCTCGTCGCAGGAGTCTTTGGCTTTGGATTCATCGCCAGCGGATTCGCGACTGTGGCTAAGTTCTTGTTCTTCCTCTTCATCGCGTTGTTCGTGGTGTCGATGGTCTCACGAGCGGTCCAAGGCGAGTCGGTAGCGTAATCGTCTCACCGAACTTTCTCGCGAATTGGCAGACTGAAACGAGACCCAAAATGAAGTTCGTACGACAATCATTGGCATTGCTCGCAGCTGCGGCGCTCTTTGCTGGAAGCACTGGATGTACTCAGGCAGCAGAACGGATCGACTGCCGAGACGTTTGCTCTAGATACCAAGAGTGTTTCGACTCGGACTACGACGTCGACCAGTGCGTCGCGGAGTGTAGCGACTCGGACGACGTGAACAGTGCGGACGAGTGTGAATCGTGCATCGACGGACAGTCGTGCACCGAGTCATTCGCCTGCACGGTAGAGTGCGCGGGGATCGTCCCGTAGCGACTGACATTCGAGTTCAATGCGCCTCTCCGCATTCTTTTGCGGGGAGGCGTTTTTTTTTGGGCGGTTCGATTAGAATTCGAGCGCCCACTCGTCTCCAAAACAGAGATACCGCCGTTGGGGCGGTCAACGCATCGGAGAAGCAGATGGAATTGCAGTCGAAGGTTCGTACGTGTTTTTGGTTCGAAAAAGGGGGCGAAGAGGCGGCGCGGTTTTATGTGTCAGTCCTGCCAGACAGCTCGATTGACGCCGTTCTTCCCAACGGTCAACCCCACGACCCGATGGTTGTAGAGTTCACGCTCGCGGGTGCGCCTATGATGATCTTGACGGCGGGACCGCACTACCAGCTCAGTCCGGCGTGTTCGATCAGCGTACTCACCGAGGACCAAGAAGAAACCGACCGGCTGTGGGCGAGCCTTCTGGAGGGCGGAGGGTCGGAGATGCAGTGTGGATGGTTGACCGATCGCTACGGTGTTTCGTGGCAGATTGTTCCCAGAGCTCTGCCCGGATTGCTCGGCCATCCGGACCCCGAAACGGCGGCTCGCGTGCGAGACGCGTTCATGCAGATGAAGAAGATCGACATCGGCCGGCTCGAAGAAGCCGCGGGGGGTTAGCTCGCCGGTAGCTCCAGCGGCAGGCCGAAACGCGGGAACAATCGCTCAGTCTCGAGAAATGCGTTGTAGCCAGTGATAAGGCCGTTCTCGCGTTCGAGGACGATCATGGCCCAGGCAACATGGCCGCCGCTCGGCGCTGCTCGGTACTGTGCGAACGCGACATCGCCGTTTGCGTGCGTGGGAATGAAGCGCGAGCCCGCGCAGCCGATTCCCCGCCCGCTGAACCAGGCGATGAGATTCGAAACGCCCTGCAGCCACAGTTCGTAGGGTGGCATCGAGAGAATCACGTCGTCGTGCATCAGTTTTGCGATCGCGTCCATGTCGTACGCCTCGAGGGCAGACACAAATCGTGCGGCGTACTCGAGCTCCGACTCGGTTGGGGAGGAAGGTGCCATCGTTTCGCGGTCGACGACGGCCCGCGCACGTTGAAGCGCGCTCGTGACCGCGCCAGTCGTGCATTCGAGGCATTGGGCAACTTCTCGAGCGGACATTCCCGTGACTTCGGTCAGCAAGAGTGCTGCGCGCTGCTTTGGCGAGAGATTCTGAAGCGCTCCGACGACAGCGAGCGTGAGTAGCTCGCGTTCTTCCAGCGCCTGCTGCGGACTGACGTCCTCGAATCGGGCGGGCGACGTAGGGAACGGCTCGAGGAACAGCGCGGGATCCTTCTTTCGAAGCTCCGAGTCGAGCTGCCCCTGGGTCACCTCTTCCATCGGCCGAATGCGTCGATCGCTATGTTTCAAGTGGTCGAGGCATACGTTCGTCGCGATTCGATAGATCCAGGTCTTCGGCGACGAATCGCCGCGAAACTGGTCCCGGTTCTTCCACGCTCGGAGATAAGTGGTCTGGACCGCGTCTTCGGCGTCGGACAAGGATCCGAGCATGCGGTAGCAATGGCGAACGAGTCCGAGGCGGAAGGCGTCGAGTTCGTCGTTGAGGTCGATTTGAGGCACGCTGCTCATGTTGAAAACCGCGGATATCAAGAAATCTGACTCGGCAGCGATGATTCTAGCGGGCCGCGCTCGTCTATCCAATGAGGGCTGTTTCCCTCGACAAAATCCCCAAACGGAGAACAGAGAATGACATACGTGACAGGTTTTTTGGCCGCGGTGCCGACTGCAAACAAGCAGAAGTTCAAAGAGCACTCAGAGCTGGCGGCGGAGGTGATGAAAGAGTTCGGAGCGCTTCAGTACATGGAGTGTTGGGGCGAAGATGTGCCGCGCGGAGAGGTGACCGACTTCTATCGTGCGACGAACGCCAAGGACGACGAGACGATCGTGTTCTCTTGGATCACGTGGCCCGACCGAGAAACCTGCGACGCGGCCCACGTGCGAATGATGGAAGACCCGAGAATGTCGCCGGAGCACAATCCGATGCCGTTCGACGGGAAGCGCATGATGTTCGGTGGTTTCGAGGTCCTGGTGAGTCACTAGCGCGAGTGGCGACGGCGGCGCGTGTTTGACGCCGTGACGCCAAAACGCTAGACACAGCGTGATGAAGACGGAACGCACCATCATTAGCGCAATCATTATCGAGCCCTCGTCGAGGGCCGCGCGCTAACGTTACGTCCAAAGCACGACGCTACGAGCCGCGGCCCTTTACGAGGGCGCGGCTTTTTTCGTATTGGAACGCCTCAAGAACCTACCTGCTCGCCGATAGCGAGGAAATCGTGACGAATTACAAAGATACCCTGCAGCTCCCGAACACCGACTTCCCGATGCGCGCCAGCCTCGCGCAGCGCGAGCCCGCTCAGATTGCGAAATGGGACGAGCAGGACATCTACAAGGCGATGATTGAGCGCCGCCGCAGCGAAGGCGCGCCGAAGTTCGTGCTGCACGACGGACCGCCCTACGCGAACGGCAACATTCACCACGGTCACATCCTCAACAAGACGCTCAAAGACTTCGTGGTGAAGTACAAGAACATGTCGGGGAACCTGACGGAGTTCGTGCCTGGGTGGGACTGTCACGGCTTGCCGATCGAGCACAACGTCGAGAAGCAGCTTGGCGAGAAGAAGCATGAGATGACGCAAGCTGCGGTGCGTAAGGTCTGCCGCGAGTACGCGGACAAGTACGTGGGTATCCAGCGCGAAGAGTTCAAGCGCATCATGTGCTTCGGCGACTGGGAGAACCCGTACAAGACGATGTCGTACAAGTACGAGGCGGCGACGCTTCGCGAGCTTGGGCACTTCTTCGGTAAGGGCCTGGTTTACCGAGGCCTGAAGCCAGTTCACTGGGATTGGGCGTCGCAGACGGCCCTCGCCGAAGCCGAGATCGAGTACGACTCGTTCAAGACGGAGCACGTCTACGTGAAGTTTCCGTTCGTCGACGCTCCGGAGGAGTTGAAGTCGGCGGCTGGCGGCGAAGTGTTCGTCGTGATTTGGACGACGACGCCGTGGACGCTTCCGGCAAACCTCGCGGTCGCGTTGAATCCGGAGCTCAAGTACCAGCTCGTGAAGAACGGAGACGAGGCCTACGTGATCGCCGAAGGGCTTCGCGAGGAGTTCCTCGCCGCATGCAAGCTCGAGGGAACGGAAGTCGTGCACGAGTTCGAAGGACGCCTTCTCGTCGGGGAACTGGGCGAGGGCAAGGGATTGAACGCGCGGCATCCGTTCATCGACCGAAACTCGGTGTTGTTGCCGGCGGACTACGTGACGACCGACCAGGGTACGGGTTGCGTGCATACGGCTCCCGGCCATGGTGCTGAAGACTTCGTGCTCGGCCAGGAGTTCGGGCTCGACGTCATCAATCCGGTCGACAATCGGGGGCACTTCTACGAGGAGCAGGTCGAGCACTGGGGCGGCATGCACGTGTTCTCGGCGAACAAGAAGATTCAGGCGTACCTGGCCGAGACCGGTGCGTTGTTGAACGAGGTTGGCGACAAGGTGACGATCGACCGCTACCCGCATGGATGGCGTTCGAAGAAGCCGGTGATCTTCCGGGCGACCACGCAGTGGTTCGTCGCGATCGACAAAGAGAACGCGCCAGGGGACGACGCGCCAGACTTGCGCAGCGAGGTGCTCGCCGAGATCGACAATGTGAACTGGGTCCCGGGTTGGGGGCGCGAGCGTATCGTCGGGATGGTCGAGAATCGTCCGGACTGGTGCATCAGCCGTCAGCGCACGTGGGGCGTGCCGATCACGGTGCTTCATTGCCCTTGCGGTGGCTATCTGGCCGACGAGAAGGTGACGCTGCACATCGCCGACCTGTTCGAGGAGCATGGCGCCGACGTGTGGTTCGAGCGAGAAGCTGCGGACCTCGTGCCCGAAGGGACGACGTGCCCGGATTGCGGCGCCGGCCCGGAGAAGTTCACGAAGGACAGCGACATCCTCGACGTGTGGTTCGACTCGGGAACGTCTTGGTCGGCCGTGCTCGATGGTATGCTCGATGAAGGCGGCAAGTGCGACCTCTACCTCGAAGGTAGCGACCAGCACCGCGGGTGGTTCAACTCGTCGCTCACGTGTCGCGTCGCGACTCGCGGCGACTCGCCTTACAAGACGTGCCTGACGCACGGCTTCGTGATGGACGAGCAGGGCCACAAGTACTCGAAGTCGTCGAAAAACTTCGAGCCACCGAAGAAGATGATCGACGAGATGGGCGCAGAAATCCTTCGTCTGTGGGTGTCGGCGGTCGACTACCGAGGCGACATCACGCTCTCGCCCGAGATCATGGGTCGCGTGACCGATGCGTATCGAAAGATTCGCAACACGGTGCGATTCCTCTTGGGGAACATCGGCGACTTCAATCCGGACACGGACGCAGTTCCCGTGGCGGAGATGGAAGAGGTCGACCGTTGGCTGCTGCACCGCACGGCGGAGGCGCTCGGCAAGGTGGAGAAGGCCTACGAGGAGTATCAGTTCCACACGATCTTCCACACGTTCGTGCAGCTCTGCACGGTGGACCTTTCGAACGTGCACTTGGACGTGTCGAAAGACCGGATGTACTGCTCGGCGCCGGACTCGCACGAGCGACGGTCGGGCCAGACGGCCTACTGGTTGGCGGCCGACGCTTTGATTCGCGCGATGGCGCCGATCTTGTCGTTCACCTGTGAAGAGGCGTGGGAGTACCTGCCGCACACGAGTGGTGCGGCCGAGAGCGTGTTCCTGACCGACTTCCCGAATGGCTACGAGGCGTGGACGGATGAAAGTCTGGCGTCGACGTGGGACCGCCTGCTCGCGGTGCGTTCGGACGTCCAGAAGGCGCTCGAGGAAGTGCGCGTGCCTCGGAAGCAGAAGAAGCCGGGTCAGATCGGTTCGAGCCAGGAAGCTCACGTGACGGTGACGGCCGAAGGCGCGACGTACGACCTGCTGAAGTCGTACGAGGCGTCGCTCGCGATGCTCTTCATCACGAGCTCGGCCGAAGTTGCTGAAGGCAAGCCCGCAGAAGGCGACATCGGCGTGGCCGTGCAGGTTGCGGACGGCGAGAAGTGCCCACGCTGCTGGAACTTCTGGATTGAGGCAGGGAGTGGCGACGAAGTTTGTGGCCGCTGTGCTTCGGTGATTTCGTAAGCCGGACCAAGCACCTTTGACGCAAACGAACGCGTCGGGGATCATGCTTCGACTACTCGACGGAGCATGCCCCGATGCGTTTCGCCCCGATTGCCCTTTCATTCGCCGTGATGTTCGCCCTCCTGGGCTGTGAGCAGCGCGAAACGAAACCCACCGAAACGACGGAGAAGACGCAGGCGGTGACGTCTGCGTCGGGCGAAACCACGCCGCGAGCGAGTGATTGCGAGTACGAGCCGGAAGAGACGCGTGGCGAGACGTGTGGGACTCCGAGCGGTGCGACGGTCGCGGGAGGTTGTGATCCGGTGATGCAGACTGGCTGTGGCGAGAAGGAGCACTGCCGCTTTGCGGTGGAGCTCAATGAGGCCAGGCAGCCGGCGCGGTTCGTTCGGGTGTGCTCGGAGCTGGTTTGCGGCTCGCGCACGAAATGGCCGGGCGAGTCGTGCGAACCGAATCAGTGCATGCCGGGGAGCCTTTGTGTGTCAGGCACTTGCAAGCGGTACTGCCGCCTTTCGGACGCGCTCGGGTGCAAATCCGGCGAGTTCTGCGTGGCTGCCGAGATGAACCCCGAGTTCGGGTACTGTGAGTCGACCTGTAGCGAGTAGTCGGCGGGCACTTCAATAACGGGGCGGCAGGTGCTAACGAGTGTTCGACTCTAAATAGAGGGAGACTCATGCGCGCTTGGACCGACGGTGAAAACCACATCTTGCTCGACCACGAAGGGCTTCACGTCTGGAGAAAGGGCGAGATGGAGAGTTTTCCCAAGTTCGCGCTCGACGGAGTCGACACGGACGGCTCTCTGGCCGTGGGAAATCAGGGCCTGGAAGCCTGGGTGCGAGCCGAGAACGGTTCGACGGCACGAATCGTGTTCAAAGAGAATCAGGTCGAGGAGCTCGACTGGACGCTGCTCGACGCGTGTTTTCCGCGGCGGCGACTGCTGGTTGCGCGTGCGATCAAAGATGAGGACGACAGCCGTGGCTGGTCGGCCGAAGTCGGCTTGTTCAATCACGAGCTGAAGAAGTTCGACGAGCTCGAGATTCCTGAGCCGACAAAGGCGGAATGGCCGAAGGCCATCTGGGATGAAGCTCCCTGGGACGGCGGCGAAGCCGACTTTGGCGGCACCGATTCGAAGTCTCCGAACCCAGACGACTACCGATTCACCACCAACCGCCATGGCGTGGCGCTCAGCGATCGGGCCTCGGGCATCATCACGGTGATCCCGAATCGGCGCGAGACGTTCCAGTGGTCGATCCGAATTCCGAGCGAGAAAGGTCTGAACGTGTTCGCGGTACCGACGCGTAAGGGTGCGCTGGTCAGCGTTCGCGCGAAGAAGGGAGAATCGGCGCTCGTGCACTTCGACGACACGGGTCGGGTGTTGGGCTCGCGTGCGTTCTGGAATCTTGGACCGGCGATTCTGCTCGATCCGGGTCGCGTTCTGGTCCCGGCGGCCGAGACCTACGGCAAGAAAGGTCGCGTGCTTCGCGTCGTTTCGCTCGACATGCTCTCCGACGTATCGGTGCTCGCGGGTGACGTTCGCGGCAAAGGCTCGATGACTTCGGATGTGGCTGCCGACCTGCGCTCGTTCGTATTTGGCGTCGACGACAAGTTCTGGCGAGGCATCTTGGAAGCTGGTGCGTGGCAGCTCGAGAGCGATCTCAAGGCGGTCCATGCGGAGAAGGCGAAGCAGCAGGCCAAAGCCGATGCGAAGAAGGCCGACGGCGACGAAGATGAAGAAGAAGGTTACCGCCCGGAGTACGTGGAGTTCGGCGACGCAGCGGTGGATTTTCCCCTCATCGACGAGGCCCCGCCGGCGTGGACAGCCAAGAAGGGCGAAGCGTTCGAGTTTCAGTTCCGGCTTCGTAGCGCGGGCGTCGAGGGTGATGGACTGATCATCGAGCTGAGCGGTGACGCGGTGAAGTCCGACATCGCGAACTTCGAGGTGGCTTCGATCGAAGGGATCGAGGGCAAGTTCGAGCGCGACGGCGACCGATGGGTCGTCACGATTCCTGCGACGCTTCCGCCGGGCCTGCGTTATCCTTACGTGCCGGAGCCCGCCAAGAAAGAGCGGGAAGAGGCTCGAGAGTGGATGGAGACGACGCAGTTCGACGTCACGGTGAAGGGTAAGGCGCTCAAAAAGGGGAGCGAACTGTTGAAGGTTCAGGCCCGTTCGGTCGCTCAAGAGGAGACGATTCGGTGGATGCGGCCACTCTCCGTCAAGTAGGCTTTGCGCTCGTATTGGCGTCGTTCATGTGGACGGCGCCGGCGTCGGCTCAAGATCTGTCATGGCCTGAGGAACACCGACGGGTCGGTGCCGCTGAAGCGGTCGTGATTGGCGGCTCGGCGGCCGGAATTGCCGCAGTTCGACTACTCTGGGGAGAACCTGAATCACCGAGCTGGATCGGTCCGATCTTGCTCGATGATGCGGTGCGAAGTGCGTTCTACGAAGACGGAAAGGACGTCTCGATCAGCGCGGCGTTGAGCGACGTACTGCTCTACTCGCTCCTGACCCACACGATCGTGATCGACTCCGTTGGGATCACCGGCCTCGCCAACGACGAGTGGGATTCGGCGTTCCAGATGTCGACCATCGCGACCCAGTCGCACCTCTTGAACATCCTCGTGACGACAACGCTGAAGAATCTGGTGGCTCGCCAGCGCCCAGGTTTTGGTGGGTGTTACGAGGACCCGGAGAGCGACGAATCGTGCGCCGAACGGCCAAACGTGAGCTTCCCGTCGGGTCACACGAGCTCGGCGTTCACCGGTGCCGGGTTGGTGTGTGTGACGCACGAGTTCATGCCGATCTACGGAGGAACAGCCGATCGGCTTGCATGCTGGGGCGCGATTGGGGTGGCGACGGCGACGGGGCTGCTGCGCATTTCGTCGAACAACCACTACCTGAGCGACATCTTCGCTGGCGGGGTGCTGGGTTTCGCGATGGGGTACGTGCTGCCGCGCGTGGTCTACTTCGGGGACGCGAAGGCCGAGCCGGAAGTGGGCATCATGGCGCTCGAGCCGCGCCCGGCTCCACCAATGTTGCTGCAGCTGAGCGGAGCGTTTTAGCTCGGTTCGGCCGATTCGTAATCGGCTTTGCGCGGGTGGCGCATCGACCAAGTTTTGGAGGTGCAGTGGCCGGCACGAAGGAGTTCAGCCCCGTAGTCCGCGCCGTTTTCGAGTCCGATGTAGACAACCCATCGGTCGAGCTGATCCATCGCAGGCGGGATCGGGGGTTGTTCGGACGACACTTCGACCCGTTGGCCGACGAGGTTCTTTCGAGCATATTGCGCTGCTGGTCGATCGTGCCGATCGACGCAGTCGACGCCGAGGAGTCGGAGTTCGACTTTCTCGCCGGTCTCGACGACTCGACCCCGGAAAACATCGCCTTCACGAACTTTTGTAATTTCGACGACCGTTCCGTTCATGAGCTGCGTTTCGGCGTCGACCGGTAGACCGGTGCCGGCGATCATGAAAAGAACTACGATGGCCAGGATACTTCGGGGCATCGAATGATTCCGCGCAAATGGGTAACAACGAGGTGCGAGCCTCTACCCGACGATGTCGAGACTGTTTGATACACACTTTAATCATCTAGATCGGAATTCTCAGCCCATTCGGTGGAATTCGGCGCAGGTATCGTATTCGGCCTGTGAGCATCACAGTTTGAGAGCATGCGACTCAGCTTGGTAAATCATTGAACGACCATCCAAAATCAGTTGGCAAGAGCGGTACCAGCAAGGTGTGGTGGGCCGCGGCAATATTGGCGATCTCAGTGGTCGCGGCGGGGGTTTTGATCACGTTGTGGCCGGAGCCGGTCGCCGAGACGCCGGAGGAGAACGGCGACGAGGTGATCGCGCGAGCGACCGCGTTCTATGAGGCACGGCCTGTGTTCGAACAGCCGGTGCCCCATTCGGAGGTGCCGAGCGGGCTTGCCTCGATGACCGCTGAATCGTGCGGCGCTTGCCATCGTTCGATCTACGAAGAGTGGAAGATTTCGACGCACGCGCGGGCATGGCTCGACGACGCGCAGTTCCAGGAGGAGCTGGCGAAATCGCGGTCGGAGCCTCCACACGAGAACACTGGCGATGTCGGCTGGCTCTGCGTGAACTGCCATACTCCGATGATGAACCAGCTTCCCGAGTTGGTCGTTGGGCTCGAAGACGGTGACATCTCCAAGCCTATCTACGAGAAGAACCCGTACTTCGACGCCGTTTTGCAGAAAGACGCAATCACGTGCGCGTCGTGCCATGTTCGCGACGGCAAGGTGCTTGGCCCATATGGCTCCGAGAACGCGCCCCACCCCGTCGAGAAGTCGGAGCGAATCCTGACCGAGCAAGTGTGTGTGGAGTGCCATCAGGCCGAGCAGTTGTACCCGCCGCAGAATCTCGGCTGTTTCTTCTCGACCGGTGAAGAGTGGAAAGCGAGTCCATCGGGCAAAGCGGGTGAGACGTGTCAGAGCTGCCACATGCCCGAGATCGAACGTCACGTGGCCGACAACTTCACCAATCTTCCGAAACGAAAGACCCGGCGGCACTGGTTCGGAGGGTCGCTCATACCGAAGCACCCAGACTATGCGGCCGAGCTCGAGCCACTCGAGAAAGTCTACGGCGACGGCGTGGAGATCAAGGTTCGCGTGAGCGACGAAGCCTGCGCCGGCGATCCGTGCACCAAGATTGTCGTCGATATCGAGAACTCGCGTGCTGGCCATCACGTGCCGTCGGGCGACCCCGAGCGGCACCTGGAAGTTGCCGCGACGGCCAAACGGGACGGCGAACAGCTTGCGACCACCGAGCAGTGGGTCGGAAGCCGCTACGAATGGTGGCCCGAGATTCGGCTCGTCGAGTCGAACCGAATTCCTGCAGGCGAGACGCTGTCTTTCGAGCTGGACGTCCCGGCGGCCCCGCCGTTCGACGTCGAAGTGACAGGCTGGAAGTACCGCATGTATGAAGAAGCGTTCGAGCACCACAAGCTCGAGGGCCGCTATGTTCGCGGGCGACAATTCGAATCGCGAACG
Organism: uncultured Bradymonadales bacterium; assembly: GCA_964384605.1. Lineage (GTDB taxonomy): Bacteria > Myxococcota_A > Bradymonadia > Bradymonadales > Bradymonadaceae > CAYLMO01. The sequence continues at coordinate 45,822 of CAYLMO010000011.1, forward strand.
TACTCCGTGGCTCCAGATGGCACGATTCGTTGAATTTTCGGGCGAAGCCCGCTAGGTTTCGCGCATGCGAAGTACGATTTTCATCCTGATTCTCGCGGCCGGCCTGGCCGCGTGCTCGAACGACTCCAAACCGACCGAGACCGAGGCCGAAGAAGTCCCACTGGGACTTCAGTCGCCTCAGGAGTGTGGCGAGTGCCACGTCGAGCACCTTCGAGATTGGGAAGGCTCGATGCACGCCTACGCCACGCGTGATCCAATCTTCGTCGCGATGCTCAATAAGGGCGTGAAAGAGACGGAAGGCAAACTCGATCAGTTCTGCATCCAGTGCCACGCACCGGTTGCCTCGAAGTTTGGGATGACGCCGGTCGAGCAGGGTGAAGACGGTGTTCACCGGATGAAGTTCGAGCCGGAAGAACCCCTGGTCGGCCAGGGCGTCGTGTGCACGACGTGCCACACGATGGAGACGGCAGAGGCCACGCTCAACGCGCAGTTCGAGCTCAACCCGCATGTCATCCAAGGCCCCACGGGCAACCCAACTGCAAACGAAGCTCACCCGACGGTGAAGTCGGAAACGCTCACCTCGCCGCAGATGTGCGGCACGTGTCACAACGTGGTGAACCCGAAGGGCGCGCTGCTCGAGAACACGTTCTCGGAGTGGTACGCGAGTGAGTTCAACACGGGAGACCCGGCGACGGACCAAGACTGCGCCGACTGCCACATGCCCAAAGTGACCGGCGAGATTGTGGAAGGCACCGAAGCGACCATCCACCGGCACACGTTCGTCGGCGTGGACCTGGCGCTCGTCGAGGATTTCCCGGACAAGGAACGACAGCGCCGGCTCGTGACCGAGCTCCTCCAGAGTGCTGCGGAAGTCGAGATTTCGAGGGCCGCAGACGTAGACGACAACGTCGCGATTCGAGTCGAAGTGACCAACGTGAACAACGGCCACGCCCTCCCCTCGGGCTCCACCGCCGACCGTCAGGTCTGGATTCACCTCATCGTCAAAGACGGTACCGGCGAGGTCATCTACGAGAGCGGCATGCTGGACGCGAATGGCGACCTGATGGACCGCGTGACCGGACACTCGCTCGACCCAATGGGCGACCCGGATTTGCTACTGTTCGGCTCGTTCCTGTTCGACGAAGAAGGGAACCACGTGACCTTCCCGTGGCAGGCAGCCGACCAGCAGGACGCTCTGCTTCAGCCAGGCCAGACGGGTTGGCGAGAGTACGAGATTCCGCGCAGCGACATTGAGGGTGGGCGGCTCGAGATCGAGGCGACTCTTCGCTACCGAACGTTCCCGCCTTTCCTGGTCCGCCAGCTCAAAGACGAAGGATTCCTCGCCGAAGATGCTGTGGGCGAGATTCCAATTGTAGACATGGTCACCGAGACATTCTCGGTCACCGTGAACTGAATCGAATGGATGAAATTATGCGTTATCTCTTTCCACTGCTCGCTGCAGCGGCGCTCGCGCTTGGCTGCGGCGATGACTCGCCTGCCAACAACGGCAACGGCCTGACGATCGACGCCGATGCCGGCACCGACTCGGGCACTTCAGCCAACAACACCGCGCCCAGCTACACTTTCGAAGGTGAGGCGGTGGCGTGTGAGTTCAACGAGAAATACGACGCGCAGCAGGCCGTGCTGCAGGGCGGGAAGAACAACCCCACCGGCCGCGGAGAGCAAGGCGGCGTGTGGGATCCGTGCAACGAACGCGTGATTGTGTTCGGCGGGAACGACAAGCAACCAGCGCAGTGCGACAGCTTTGGGCCGAAGAACTATCTGGGCGATACCTGGGCGTACTCGATGGAGTTCGACAACTGGTATCGCATCAACTTGCAGACGGCGCCGCCAGCGCGTGGCCGACACGCGAGCGCGTTCGACCTGTCGCGCAAGAAGCTCTACATCTTCGGTGGTCGCTTTCGACCTGAGGGACAGGACTCCGGCAACTATACGCTGTACGACGACCTGTGGGCGTTCGACGTGAACACCGACACCTGGGAAGAGGTCGCAACTACTGGCGACAAGCCGTCGGCTCGGACCAATCACCAGATGGTGTACGACGACCTGAACGACCGAATCATCATGTTCGGCGGCAACACGTCACCCGATGGGCTGGCGTTCCGCCCGCTGGACGAAACCCACATCCTCGACCTCGACTCGATGGAATGGACCCGCGTTGCGACGCAGAATCCGCCGCCGGCGCGACTGTTCCACGCCATGGTGATGGATGGCGCGAACAACCAGCTGCTCATCTTCTCGGGCGGCGATGAGAACGCATTCTTCGGGCCGTTCTTCCGCGACGTTTGGGCGCTCGACCTCGATAGCCTCTCGTGGAGCCAGCTGTGGGATCCGAACGTGAGCGTTGGGCCGCAGGGACGCATCAATGCGGCGTTCGTCGAAGATCGCGAAGACGGAACCATCTACATGTTTGGTGGGCACGACGACACGGCGCTGGGGAACGACAACGACCTCTGGGCGTTCTACGGCGACGTGGGCTCGTGGCAAGAGATCCAGCGCGGCGACACGTACACGGGCTCGGGCTGCAGCAGCTTCTGCTCGTGCCCGGACAACTTCGTCAGCTACGACTTCGACGCGCCAGAACGGCGCCAGTACCACACGTTCGTGCGGGCTGGCGGCATGGACCGCGCGATCATGTTTGGCGGCACGGGAGACTGCGGCTACCTGGACGACACCTGGTACCTCGACCTGAGCGCCGAGACCTGGGAGGAAGTTCAGCCCGCCGAGCAGGGAATCGCCTGCGAACGAACGGGCCGCGAGAACTGCGAAGAGCTCTGCTTCTAGCCCGAATCAGGGCTGCACTTCCACGATGTCCATCGCCACATTGATGCCTGCCGTCTGGGCTTCGATGTAGAAGTAGTACTCCGTGCCGCCCACCGCGTTGAACCTGACCGCGGTGGGGTCGGTCGTGCTGCTGTCGATGTCGTTCTGGTTGCAGACGAGTGGCGCTGCCCCGTCGAGGCACTGGCCGCGGACCTCCACGGCCAGGTTTCCGGTCGAAACTCCCGAAGAAATCTCGAACTCGCCGGTGCGCGGGGCGGTCCAGCGGAAGATCCTGTCGAACCACCGCGAGGTCGTTGTGCACGAGAGGGTGCGGTAGCGGTACCACTTCAGGTCGACGTTGTCGGCCAACGCACCGACGCCCTCGGCACTGGCCAGATCGACCGCACAATCCGTGTCCTGACAGTCGGTCAGCCCGTCGTTGTCGTTGTCGAAGCCATCACCGCAGTTCCCGAGCTCGGACCCGACCGGCAAGATCGACCGCATCGGGTGATACTCGCGAGTGAAGCGACTGGAATCATTGAACTCCTGGCCATCGCCGAGCACGGAGGACGACCCGGAGACCCAGAGTTCTCCGTTGTCCATCAGGAGGACAGCCTGGAGGTTCAGACCGACGATGTTGGAGACGTTTCCGGGGGGAAGCGTGAGCGCCTTGCCCGCTTCGTAGGAGTTGGTCGCGTTGATGTCGCCCGTCTGACCGTAGTCACGCCCAAACATCAGAATCTCGCCCTGCGCGTTTTCGAGATAGTAGACGTCGCGACTCGCGAAGATGCGGGTCGTGCCGAGCGAAGCGTTGACGAACTGGGGGGTTCGAACGGTCGAGGAGACGCCATTGAGGGGCGAGGGAACGAGTCCCCACACGTAGGCGCCGTCCGTATTGAGCGCGATGAAACCGCGCTGGGTCGTCTCGATGGAAGAGAATGCCGGGTAGCTTCCGTCGATCGGCGACGGCGAAGCGATATCGCTGGTGTTTGCGTCGCCCTGGCCTGCCTCACCGCCGGTATTCTCGCCCCAGCATTGAATTGTTCCGGTGGACTCGAGCGCGCAGACCGTGCGCTCGGCGACGGCAAAGTCTTGGACCGAACCGAGGCCCGGGACCTGCGTGGGCACGAGCTCGTAGGTGGTAACGGTGCCGCGGCCGAGTTCTCCGCGAGCGTTCTCTCCCCAGCACCAGAGCGTACGGTCGGTTCGAAGCGCACAGATTGTGCCCCCGTTCGCTTCGACGCGAACTGCGGAGTCGATGCCGGGCACCTTTGCGGGGATGAGGGAGCGCGTGACGGTCGACGGGCTGACACCGAGTTCGCCGCGTGCGTTCGACCCCCAGCACCAAACTTCGCCGGTGGAGCGCACGGCGCAGGTAGTGGAGCCGTTGCCGCTACTTGTTGATGCGGAGATGGAGATGGCGTCGTCAATCAGGGAGGCGTCGCGAGCGTCACTGACAAAACTCGGGATCGTGCCGTCGCCTGTCGCAACGTCGGGGTCGCCCCAGACTTTGACGCCGCCGCCGGTCAGACGCACTGCGTAGTGCCGCCCACTCATGGTGAGTTCGACGACCTGATCGAAGACGCATTGCCCGAGTTCGCACGCTTCCCCGGGGAGGCAGCGATTGCCGCACATCCCGCAGTTGCTCTCGTCGACGAGCGTGCCGACAGACCCGCCGACGCAGATTGCGAGGTCGGGGTTGAGGGCGTCGCAGGCCCATCGACCGCACTCTTCGCACGTAGTCCCGGGCTGTCCTGCCAGGGTACCGGTGCCGCCGCATGAGTTGATCTGCGGGTTGGCTGGCGGCGCGGTGAGGCACTGGACGTCGTCGGTTCCGTCGCAGGTCCAGACGCTTCCCGGGGCGCAAGGTTCGCCCGGGGCGGCCTTGAGCGGGGAGCATCCGCCGCAGGCATTCAGGTTGATTTCCGACTCGGCGCAGATGGTGGCGTCGTTTCCGACGCAGATGAAGATGCCGTCGCCGCACGAGCCGCAAGCGTCGCCGGGTTGGTTGGCTAGAGTGGTCGTTCCGCCGCACGTGTTGAAGACCGAACCGTCGCGGCAGGTCGTGCTGACAGCTCCGTCGCAGGTGACGATCTCGCCGTTTCCGCAGTCGGAGCCGAGGGCCTGGGCGAGGTCGGTGCAGCCGCCGCACGGGTTGATGCGCTGGGAGCAGACGACGGCCTGGTCGCCGTCACACTGCCAGACTCCGCCGCACGCACCGCACGGCGCATTGGGTTGGCCGACGAGCGGGGTACCGCAGCCGCCGCAGGCGTTGAGCGACGTCGATGCGCCATTGCAGATGATGCTGTCGAGGCTTGCGCACTCGTAGCGGCCGTCGCCGCACGCGCCGCACGGGGCTGCCGGAGTCTCGGTGAGCGGCATCAAGCCGCCGCACGCGTTCTCATCGGGGGCGCTGCACCGTACGGAGTTCCGGGAGTCGCAGGTCCAGACGCCACTCTTGCCGGTCGCGCTGTTCTGGCAGAAGAAGCCGGGAGTTTCTGGGAGAGACGAGCAACCGCCACAGGCGTTCGGCTGGCCGGGATTGACGCACTCGAGCATGCCGGCTTGTGAGCATTCGAGCGAACCCGTGCCGCAAGGTCCGCACGGGTCGCCGGGGGCTCGCTTGAGTTCGACGCAGCTGCCGCAGGCGTTCTTCGTCGAGGCGTAGGCGCATTCGGTCGAGTCTGGGGTGGAGCAGATCGTCACGCCGTCGTTGCACTCGCCGCAGACGCGGCCCGGCGTGTTGGCGAGGACGGCGGTTCCTCCGCACAGATTGCGCACGGTGGGTGTGCCCATGTCTGGCGGCGTTCCGGTGTCTGTGCCGGCGTCAGGCATGCCGGAGTTGTTGGGCGTGGTGTTCGAGGAGTTGTTGGGCGTGCCCGCATCCATCGAGCTGTTGTTGGTGTCGACCACCGTGCCGCTACAGTCGCACGCTCCAAACACACCGTCGGCGCTGCAGATCTGCACACCGACTCGCGGACCGTCGCAGATGCAAGCATTCGCTTCGCCTTCGATACAGCGCACCGGGCCATCGTCCCCGGAGCCGCACGCCATGAGCGAGACGAAGAATGAGAGAATCGCGAAACGTAGCAGCATGAGCTTCCCCAGTTTTTGAATCGTGCGACCATGGTACATCACGGCAGCTTCACTTCGCCATGCTCGCCTTGGGCGGGTATCTACGAAGTGGTAGTGTCGACCAGAGTGTTCGTTGTCGAGGGGCTGATGAAACGTGCATGGCTATTGATTGTGATCGCGGGGCTGTGGGGCTGCGACGGACTGTTCGGTTCGTTCGAGCGGGACCTCACGACGTCGAACAACGCGACCACAAACAACGTCGAGCCGAACGGTTCGACCCCGAACAACATGAGTACGCCAAACGGCGAGACCGGACTGTCGAACCTCTGGGACTCGAGCGCTTGCGGTGACGGTGAGCGCGAGCCGATCGAGTGCGAAGGCACGATTTGCCTGGCTGGGCGATGTGGTGAGGTCTTGCAGATGGATGCGGGCCCGAACGCGTATTGCACTCATCACCGCACGGTTTCGGACACGAACCAGATCGTGTGCTGGGGCGGAGCGACGAATGAGCTCATCTCTCGCTTTGCGGAGCCCGGCAATACGTGGGCGGTGATTGGAGGCGCCGCAAACCCGACCGACGTCGTCCACGACGTCGCGGTGGCGACGACCCACGCTTGTGCACTGCTCACCGACGGACCTCCCCCCTCGACCGAGATCGAAGTGCGGTGCTGGGGCACAAACCCGCTGGGTGCCGAAACGACGGACTTCTGGGGCGGTGTGTTCGACATTCCGGTGCTTCAAGATTCCAACCCGAAGCTGTCCATTCGCGATTCGCACTTCTGTCTGTCGGGCAAGTTCCGAAACAATGAGCACGAGGCCGTCTGCTGGGGTCGTGCGGATGAGTCGAACTTCCTTCCGGGCACTTCGACGGTCGACGCGTTTGCAGACGTGGATTCCGGCGAGCTGGTGCCGATTGCGGCGCCGGGCTTGCTCGAAACGAGCCGAAACGTGACGTGCTTCAGCGATTTCACGGGGGGTGCTGGGAGCGCATCAGGCGTGCGTTGCGTCGGCAACCCGATGTCGGTCACGCTCCCAAATGGGGACGATTTCGTGGCGGAGACGGGGATCAACGTCGGTAGCTCGCTCGACGTCGGCAACGATGTAGTGTGCTGGGTGAGCGACGGACGGGTCTCGTGCGCTTTCGGAGTTCCGCCGGGGTACGCGATGACCTTCGATGAAGCCAAAGGAGACGTTTCGGACGTTCGCGTCGCGACGCTCACCCCAGAAATGTGCGTCCGCACCGTGCGCGGCGGTCTGCCCGCCGTAGAGTGCATCTTCGGAGGTTCAGCGTTCGCATTCTTGGCCTCAGCCGACCACTACGCGATGGCGAGCGGCACGATGTGCGCGACCACGAACGACCCCTACCCCGAGCTTGTCTGCTACTACGCAGGACCGTCCGACTGGCCCGGCCGACAGATCGCTCCCGAGTAGCCGATCGCGCTTGACGCATCGTGCGTGAAGACCTACGCCTCCCGCAGCAACCACCCTGCGCGGAGAAAGGTCATGAAATTCGGAACTCCTGGCACATCGAACTCCACCAAAATCTTGATGCTCGGCAGCGGAGAGCTCGGCAAAGAAGTCGTACTCGAAGCACAGCGATTCGGTGTCGAAGTCGTCGCCGTGGATCGGTACGCGGGTGCTCCCGCGATGCAGGTCGCGCATCGGCATTGCGTCATCGACATGCAGGACGCGGCCGCCCTGCGAGCACTCGTCGAGGAGGAGAAGCCAGACCTCATCGTGCCGGAAGTCGAGGCCATCGCGACCGAAGAACTGATCGCGCTCGAGGCCGACGGCTACAACGTCATCCCGACCGCACGCGCAACCCGCATTACGATGGACCGCGAGGGCATCCGACGACTCGCCGCCGAAGAGCTCGGGCTGCTCACCTCGCCCTACCGATTCGCTAGTTCCGAGGCTGAGTTCCTCGCGGCGGTCGAAGAGATCGGCACGCCGTGTGTCGTGAAGCCGGTCATGAGCTCGAGCGGCAAAGGCCAGTCGACCGTGCACGATGCCGACAAAGCACTCGACGCCTGGAACTACGCGATGGCCGGTTCGCGCGGAAAATCCGCGCGAGTCATCGTAGAAGGGTTCGTCGAGTTCGATACGGAGATTACGCTCCTGACGGTGCGGCACGAGGGTGGCACGAGCTTCTGCGCACCCGTCGGTCATAGGCAGGTTGGCGGAGATTACCACGAGTCATGGCAACCCGAACCCCTTTCGGAATCTGTACTTGCGGCGTGCCAAGATCAGGCGCGAGCCATCACCGAGGCTCTCGGTGGGCGCGGTCTCTTCGGCGTAGAACTCTTCATCGCGGGCGAGACGGTGTACTTCAGCGAGGTGTCGCCGCGGCCACACGATACCGGAATGGTGACGATGATAACCCAGGACATGAGCGAGTTTGCGCTTCACGCCCGCGCCATCCTCGGCTTGCCCATCCCCGAAATCACCCTGCACTCCCCGGGCGCGAGCTACGTCGTACTCGCCACGAAAGACGGTGAAGATCCGGCCTATGAAGTGGACCCGACGCCACTCAGCCAGCCTGGGACTCAGCTGCGCATCTTTGGCAAACCGACGACTCGGCCGGGACGCCGCATGGCTGTTGGCCTTGCGGCTGCTGCCACGGTGGAAGAGGCTCGCGCGAAGGCAAAATCGATCGCCGATGCGGTCACCGTAATCGAGTGAACTAGAAACTTGGCGCTCCTTCTCGCATCGTACGGGTCCTGACCAACGGGAGACCCGAATGTATAAAAGCGCCCTGTTCCTGATCGCCCTCCTCTCGCTTCCGAGCTGCGCCGACAAGGCCGCCGAGACGACGAGGGAAGACACGCGCGAACAATCTGAGAAGGTTCGCGCGGTGGACGTTACGCTCTCCGAGTCGTTCGCGAAGTCGAAGCCTGACTTTCGTAGCTACTGGTTCGCCGGGCTTGCCGAGCTTAGCCGCTACGAACTCAAGCAATCGCGCTACGGCGAGATTCATGAGGGCGAGGCGGTGAACGTGTTCGTGACGGAACCGTTTTTGACCGGCAAACAGGTGAAGCACGAGTTTGGCGAAGGCGAAGATGTCCAGGTGCTGAAACTGAACCACTATCGGCGGTTCTACACGGGAATCTATCCCTACACGATCATGACTTCGACCTTTGTTCCTGCGCTTCAGGAGGGGTCGACGATCAAGCTGACGACGACGGTTCAGGAGTGGTGCGGCCAAGTGTTCGCGCAGCTCAACAGCCGAGACGAAGGTGGGTGGGACGCCAAGTCTTTCTCGTACTTCCAGGCCGAAGGGGACCAGGAGTTTCAGATCGGCGACGTCGTGCTCGAAGACGACCTGATGACGAAGGTTCGCAAGGGACCAGATGCCCTGCCGACCGGCGAGTTCCAAGCAGTGCCCGCGTTCCACTACCTGCGACTGATGCACAAGCCCGTGCAGGCATACGACGCATCCGCGACGTTGTCTGAGCCGCAGAAGAGCGAGTTCTCCGATGAGGAGTTGCGCGTCTACACCGTGCAGTGGACCGAGCCACAACGCCGGCTGGAGATTCACTTCAAGCCATCGCATCCGTACACGATCGAAGGCTGGAGAGAGGTCTATCCGGGGCTCGACCGACAAGAGCACACGACGGTTGCGAAACGAACCAAGAGCATCATGCTCGACTATTGGTCGAAGCACTCGAACGAACACGCACCGTACCGAGACGCTCTCGGACTCGAATTTTAGATACGACCGCACACGAGATACATCATGTCTGACTTCTATCTGCTGCCCGGCGTACGTACGCCATTCACGAAAGTCGACGGCCCCTTCGCGAAGCGAAATGCGATCGAGTTGGGAGTTCCGGTGGTTCAGGAGATGAACCGCCACGTCGACGGCGGAGCTGACCTCGTCGTCTGGGGAACGGTAGCGCCAAACCTGACCTACTCGAACCTTGCCCGCGAGACGTGGGTGGACGCGAAGCTCGACCAGTCGGTGCCGGCGGTTTCGACCGTGATGGCCTGCTCGACCAGCATGGCTGCGGTGTTCGATGCCGCGGGCATGATTGGTCGCGGAGCCACTCAGGTGGCGCTCTGCGGCGGTGTCGAGTCGATGAGCCGCGTGCAGATCGGGTTGAGCCAGTCGCTGTCCGACGGCCTTCGGCGGGTGACGACCGGCAAGTCGACCGCGGACAAGATCGACGCCCTGCGGGACCTCTCGATCGGCGACGTGAAGCTGTTCATCCCGGCGGTGAAGAACCGCGCGACGGGCATGTCGATGGGCGAACACTGCGAAGTCATGGCCAAAGAGTGGAAGATCGCTCGCGAGGACCAAGACGAGCTCGCCTACAAGAGCCATATGGACGCGGTGGCAGCGCAGGAGGCCGGATTCTTCGACGACCTGGTCATCGAAGTTGATGGAACCAGCGCCGACATGTTCCCACGCCCTGGCACGTCGGTGGAGAAGCTCGGAAAGCTGCGACCCGCGTTCGATCGCGACGCTGGTTCGCTCACCGCCGGCAACTCGTCGCCGCTGACGGACGGCAGCGCCGGCGTGTGGCTCAGCACGGAAGCGGGCCTCGAACGCTTCTCGGACCGGCCACACGTGCGACTGGTGGATTGGGAGGTCAGTGCGGTCGACATCTTCAAGGAAGGGCTCTTGATGGCCCCGGCCTACGCGATTCCGCGGCTACTCGCGCGACACGATCTCGGCTACGACGACATCGATTTGTGGGAGATTCACGAGGCGTTTTCGGCGCAGGTGCTGTGCCACTTCGCGGCGTTGGAGTCGCGTGACTACCTGCGTGACACGGTGGGAATCGATCGCGACTTCGGAACGGTCCCGACAGACAAGGTGAACCCCAACGGCGGTTCGGTCGCGTTGGGCCACCCGTTCGGCGCGACAGGAGCCCGAATCCTCTCGCAAGCCGTCAAAGAGCTTGCCGAGATGAAGTCGGGCTCCCGTGCGATCGTGAGCGTTTGCGCCGACGGCGGATTGGGCACCGTGGCGCTTCTCGAAGCGGTCTAGTTGTCGAAGAGAGCTTCAATCGCGCTCTGACCGAGCTGATTGGCGCCGAAATCCCAGACGTCTTCCAGGATTCGTTTTCCGGTCTCGGGAACCGTAACGTCTCCCATGTTCGACTCAACCAGGCGCATGCGCTCGGGATTCACCGGCGTCTTGGCGGCTGAGACCGCCGAAGAACCGGTGCTGAGCGCTGCCGAGAAGACGGTGGCCGCCAGCTTGGCGCCGGCCGAGCGCACTTCCCCATCCTTTGCGAACCCGATGCCGTCGGCGACTTTCGCCGCCTGGTAGTCGGCGTTTGCGTTGTTGATCGAATTGGCGCTCGTGGTGACTGCGATGCCGGCGAGTGCGGCATTGCCCATGCCTCCCGTGCCGACCGCAACCGCGAGATCAACCACCCTCTTCATATGCTCTTCTTTCTCGTCCGCAGACTTCCCGTCGGCCGCGGCACTACCCAGGATTCGGTCCAGCGCCGCCGCATGCTCGGTCGACATCGACGACTTCATGTCGCCGATGGCTGCGTTGCGCGGGGTCTCCCACAGGCCCGAGGTCAAGATACGGGAATTCTTGAAGTCGTCGTTTTGCGCGCGCTCTCGCAGGTTTCCGAGCTCTTCTCGCAAGCCTCCGAACGCCTCACCCAGATCAACCTCGACATCGCGCCACGATTCGCGGAACTCGAAGAGGGGAGTTTCGCCCTCGGAACGCGAGAGGAATTCGAGCTTCTTGTCCGGGTCGGACGCGATGATGTGCAGGTCTTTCGCGATGCCGGAGGCGTCTCCACCGGCCAAGCCCATCTCGCGCAGCGCTGCGGTCATCTCGGCGCGGGTCGCGCCACTCTTCACGAGCTCTTCGGCGATTCCACGGGCATTCGACTGGAGCTGGTCGCAGACCGCCATCGAGTCGCGGAGGGTCGCGTCGATGCGACCGTTGATCGACTTCTGTACGCGGTCGGCGACGGCAGCCTCCGCATACTCGACGATCGCGTCGGCGGCTGCTTCGATCTCCTCGCGCGGTACGTCAGGGGCTTGAGCCGCGAGCTGATCCGCGATCTCGTCGCGAGATGCGGCGGGGTCACGGAGCGCTCCGAGGAGGTCTTCGGTGCTCATCTGGTCGACGAACTTTTGGTTGAGGATCGTGCCGAAGTCGCCTTCGGGCTGGGTCAGTTGCTCGATGTCTACGTCACCAGAAGCGACGGCCTCGGCCATCTTGTCCGCAATCTCGTTGGGAACTTCGACTTCGGCTTCGTACGACTCGACCTCGTAGGGCCGGATGGACTCGACTTCGCTCGCCGCCTCACGGGATGGGCCGTCGTAGGTGGGGAGGTAGTCCTCGTAGTTCTCTTCGTAGTTCCAGGCGAAGTCGTAGTCATCCTGTTGGTCTTGGGTGGTGGGCGCGTCGGCTTCTGGGGAGGTCGCGTCGAGCGGGCCGACGTCGGTGTGCGTGGTGTTGTTGCGATTGGTTGCGTCGATGCCATTCATGGATTCCTCGGCGTGGTTGTTGATGGTTCCACTAGAGGTTTTCGGCCGTTGGTCGGGATCGTTGCGAAGAAAGGTGAAAAAAGTTGGAAGAGGTAGGCGGGGTGCGGAGATCGGAATGGCGCTTGGCAAGTGCGGGTCGATGTCTTTAGGTTGTTGGCATCCAACCGAATTCGTTCGCTCGACCCGAACTAGAGAGGACCCACGAAGATGTCAGATCCAAAGACCTACGAAGTACCCGGCCGCGTACGTGAAGGCTCGCCAGGCTTGATGCCGACGATGGACGATTATCGACGCGTTCACGCGGAGTCGGAGGCCGATCCAGACGGCTTTTGGCTGGAGCAGGCTCGGTCGCGAGTGCACTGGCGCAAGCCGCCGACGCACGGTGTGGAAGGCAGCTTTCACGACATCGCCGACAATCAGATTGCATGGTTCGGCGACGGCACACTGAACATCACGGAGTCGTGCCTCGACCGACACGTCGACACGCTCGGCGACAAAGTCGCGATCATTTGGGAAGGCGACGAACCAGGTGATACGCGAGAGATCACGTACCGCGAGCTGCACGCTGAAGTGTGCAAAGCCGCGAATGCGCTGGCCGATCTCGGAGTGCAGAAGGGCGAGCGCGTCATCATCTACATGGGGATGGTGCCCGAAGCGGCGGTGGCCATGCTCGCATGCGCCCGATTGGGGGCGATTCACTCCGTAGTGTTCGGCGGATTCTCGGCCGATGCTCTTCGCGACCGCGTTTTGGACTGCGGTGCCGAAGTGGTCATCACGCAAGACGAAGGGATGCGCGGCGGGCGGACCATTCCGCTCAAGGCCGTGACCGACGAGGCGCTCAGCGGAAGCACTCCGGTGAAGAAGGTTCTGTGCTACCGCCGAACCGGCGCAGACGTAGGCTGGGACGACTCGCGCGACGTGTGGTGGCACGAAGCGGTCGACAACGCGTCGGCGGAGCACGAAGCGGTCGAATGCGCTGCCGAAGATCCGCTCTTCATTCTGTATACGTCAGGTTCGACGGGGCGCCCGAAGGGCCTCGTGCATACCTGCGGCGGATACCTCACGTGGGCGACGTTCACGAACAAAGAGACGTTCGACCTTCGCGACGACGACGTCTACGCGTGTGTGGCAGACGTCGGCTGGATCACGGGCCACACGTACATCGTGTACGGACCGCTCTCGAACGGCGCGACGTCGCTGATGTTCGAATCGACCCCGCTCTACCCGGACGCCGGGCGATACTGGGACATGGTCGAGCGCCACAAGATTTCGGTGTTCTACACGGCTCCGACGGCGATTCGCGCCCTTGCGGCGAAGGGCGACGACTTCGTGACGAAGTACGATACGTCTTCGCTGCGCGTGCTCGGAACGGTCGGCGAGCCCATCAACCCTGAGGCGTGGGAGTGGTACTTCAACGTCGTAGGTCAGAAGCAGTGCACCATCGTCGACACCTGGTGGCAGACCGAGACTGGTGGACACATGCTCACACCGGTCGCGCCTGCGACTCCGACCAAGCCGGGATCGGCGACGAACCCGATGCCGGGCGTCACCCCAATTCTCCTCGACGACGACGCTCGTCGAATCCGTGGGCCGGGCCAGGGCAAACTGTGCATCGAGTATCCGTGGCCAGGCATGGCGCGGACGGTGTGGGGCGACCACGACCGGTACGTGGCGACCTACTTCTCGACCTACCCGCCCTACTACTTCACGGGCGACGGATGTCGGCGTGACACCGACGGATACTACTGGATCACGGGCCGCGTGGACGACGTCTTGAACGTGTCGGGCCACCGCATGGGAACCGCAGAGTTCGAAGCCGCGCTCGTGTCGGCAGAGGCGGTCGCCGAAGCGGCCGTCGTCGGCTACCCGCACGACGTCAAAGGCCAGGGCGTGTACGCGTACATCGTGCTGCAGCCGGGCGCCGATCTTGGCGACGACTACGCCTCGACGCTCAACGGAATCTGCCGCAAGGCGATTGGCGCGCACGCCAAAGTGGACCTCTTCCAGATCGTCCCGGGCCTGCCGAAGACTCGCTCCGGCAAGGTGATGCGCCGAATCTTGCGCAAGATTGCCGAGGGCGAACCCGACCGCATCGGCGACGTGTCGACGCTGGCCGACCCCGAAGTGGTCGACGCGATCAAAGAGGGCTCGAAGGTCTAATGGCCTGACCTACTTCTTCAGGCGAATCCGCCAGACCTTCGTGACCGCTTCGGCCGCGATTCCGGGAGTCATCTTCGACTCTCCGACCTCGCGGTCGGGGAAGGTGATGGGAGTTTCGACGATCTTGAAGCCGGCCTGGTAGGCCCGGTACTTCATCTCGATCTGGAAGACATAGCCGGACGCTTCGATACCGTCGAGATTGATGGTCTCGAGGACTTCGCGGCGCCACGCGATGAATCCGGCCGTGAGGTCTTGCACGTCGATGCCGAGGATCGTGCGGGCGTAGATGCCGCCGCCGCGCGAGAGCAGGCGGCGGAAGAGCCCCCAGTTCTCGGTGCCGCCGCCAGCGACGTAGCGTGAGCCGATGGCGACATCGGCCCCGTCGTCGAGCGTGGCGAGCATGTCGATGAGGTACTTGGGCTGGTGCGAGAAGTCGGCGTCCATTTCGAGGATGTAGCCGTAGTCGCGGTCCAGGGCCCAGTGGAAGCCAGCGATGTACGCCGGTCCCAGCCCCGCCTTCTCGGTGCGGTGCAAGACGTGAATTCGCTCGTCTGCCTCGGCCATCCGGTCGGCGATTTGGCCCGTGCCGTCGGGCGACCCATCGTCGATGACCAGGATATGAACGTCGGGCACGACCTCGTGGATCGCGGCGGTGATGCGTTCGATGTTGCCGGCCTCGTTGTAGGTCGGCATGCAGATGAGGGTCGGTTCGGCCATTATCGGTCCAAGACGTCTTCGCGGGAGAGGTCGAGCTTCTTGAGGATGTACTCCACGCTCTTGCGGTGGACCCCTGCGATTCGCGCGGCCTCGGAGACGTTTCCGCCGGTGCGTTCGAGCAACGTGGACCAGTATTCGACTTCGAACGCCTCGATGAGGCGGTTCTTCGCGTCTTTGAAGGGGAGGCCGGAATCGATGGCTTCTTGGGCCATCGGCGCGGCGCCCTGGTCTTCTTTCTTCTCGGCGGGTTGGAAGCCGGAAGCGTTCAGGAAACGCGTCTCGATCTCGTCGCCCTGCGTCAGCAGCACGGCGCGTTCGACGAAGTTCTTCAGCTCACGCACGTTGCCCGGCCAGCGGTGGCGCTTGAGCTTCTCCATCGTCTTGTAGCTAATCTCGATGTCGTCTCGTCCAGCCATGTCGCGGGCTTCCTTGAGGAAAGCCTCGACGAGGAGCGGAATGTCGTCGGGGCGCTCGCGCAGCGGCGGCAGCTGCACCTTGATGACGGCGAACCGGTAGAACAGGTCCTCGCGGAAGTTGCCCTCTTTGACCTCGTGCATGAGCGTGCGGTTGGTCGCGGCAATGATGCGGACGTCCGTCTTGACGGTTTCGTTGGAGCCGACCGGCTTCACTTCGCGTTTCTCGAGGGCGCGCAGCAGCTTCGGCTGCAGGTCGAGCGGGAGTTCGCCGAGCTCGTCGAGGAAGAGCGTGCCTCCGCTGGCTGCCTCGAAAGCGCCCTTTCGCTGGCCCGTGGCGCCGGTGAAGGCGCCTTTGACGTGGCCGAAGAGTTCGGATTCGATGAGCTCGCGGGCAATGGCGGAGCAATCCACGACGATGAACGGCTTGTCGTTACGCGGGGAGTGTTCGTGGATCGCCTCGGCGATGAGCTCTTTTCCTGTACCCGATTCCCCCTCGATGAGGACGGTGGCGTCGGTCGGAGCGACGCGCTGCAGCATCGCGAAGATCTCTCGCATCCCGACTGAGCCGCCCAACAGCTTGCCGAACTTCTCCTTGCCCGAGATGCGCACCGAGACAGGCTCACCGGTGGTCGAGAAGTTGATGTCGGTCTTGCCGAGCCGGAAGGTGGTGCCGTCTTCGAGGTAGACGGTGCCGACCCGCAGGCCGTTGGCGTAGGTGCCGTTCTTCGAGTCGCTGTCGATGAGGCAGTAGCCGTCGTCGCGAACTTCGATCTCGGCGTGAAACCGGCTGATGGACGGGTCGTCGAGGCTGACGTCGTTCTCGGGCGATGTGCCGAGGCTCACCTTTCGACCCTCGAAGGTGAAGGTCTCTCCCTCGTTCGGGCCTTCGCCGATCGTGAGGGTATAGCGCTGAAGCTCTAGCTTCTGGTCGCCATCTTCGAGAAAGACGGTGCGGGTAATGTCGCTCATGCGAATCCCTAGTGTAGACGAGTCGGCAGGATAACCGCGGCACTCCGGCCAAACAACTGTTGAACGGAGGCCGCCCTACTCTTCCTTCTCGAGCGCGATGCGGACGAGTGCGTCGAGGGTGTGGTCGAAGTTGGCGGTGAGTTCGCCAACATTGTTGGCCGGAGGAACTTGTCGCGACGCGGCCCGGTGCGTTCCGTCGGTGCGCTGAAGGTCGACCTTCACGAGCAGGCCGGAGTGCGTCATCGGACGCGCGTTGTCGGGCGGTAGTTTGTTGCCGAGCGTGATGACGATGGTCGCGGCGCCATCGACCTCGCCAGGCACGACGCCGTGCCGGCTCAAGACCTGCTCGACGATCATCTTCTGTTGGTCGTTCACCCCTTTTGCGACTTCGGCCGAGACCTCGATGTCGGCGAGCGCTTTGTGGGCGTCGCTCGCGTCTTCCGGCAGTCCCGCGGCGTCTCCGAGGCCGGGAGAGAACTCGCCGTCGATCTTCAGGTTGTGCGTGGGTTGAGCTTCAGGTTCCTTCGGCGTCGTGGTCGCGCCCGAAGTCACATTCGAAGTCGTCGCCGGGCTCGTGTCAGCACCCACAGCCGACTGTTCCTTGCGGTCACATCCGACCGAGGCGAACGCGAGAAAAAGGGTCAGGGCAATCCATCTACTCATCGAGAATCTCCGTGTTGCCCGCCGCATGTTCACGGGCGTATTCGACCGCTTCGTTGTTCGTCGCGAACGTTCCGGGCTCGCCGACGAGCTCCCAGAAGTTGGCGGACGCGAGCGTCTCGCGAGGTGCGTCTTTCATATTCGAGAAGTAGCACGAGACGCCTCTTGCCGAGAGTGCGTTCACCAGATTCTCGAACGCCATGACGGCGGTGACATCGACGTCGTTGACGCTGCGGAAATCGAGGACGACCGCCTCGACGGGCCGTCTCGCGACAAGGTCTTGCACCCGTTCTTTCACGAATTCAGCGTTCACGAAGGTGAGCGAGCCGTCGATTCGCAACACCATGACGCCTTCGAAACGCTCGGACTCTCGATCGGTGGCCTTGGGGCGCCAACGATGAGCTTCGACGTCGTGCGACAACTCGATGATCGGTGGTCGCGCGTTGCGATAGAGGATGAGCGCCATCGCCGCCGCGACCCCAAGCAACACGCCCTCTTGGATGCCCAGCACCAACGTCGTCGCCATGGTGAACATCGCTACGTATCCGTCGGCCCGTTTCACTTCGAAGAGTAGCCGGATGTCGCGCGGGACGATCATGCCCAGCGCCGAGACCATGATGATCGCAGCCAGCGCGGGCATGGGGATGTGTTCGAACGCCGGGCTCACGAACAGAATCGCGGCGAGCACCGTTCCGGCCGCGAACAGATTGCTCATCGCGGTCTTGGCACCCGAGTCGTAGGCGATCGAGGAACGACTAAAGGAACCCGAAACCGGCGGACTCCGGAGGAAGCTGCCAAGCGCGTTGGCAAAGCCGAGGGCGCGAAGCTCCCGATTTGCGTCGAGCTCATAGCCGTCTCGAGCCGCAAAGCTCTTGGCGATCGAGATGAGCGCCATGAACTGTACGAGCGCCAGTGTAATCGCGGTCGGGAGGAGCTCACGCATGACCTCGAGCGACACGAACGGCAAGACGGGCGTCGGGAGCGACGCCTCGAATTCGCCCATATTCGCGACGCCACGCGCGGGAAATCCGAGCCACCACGCAAGCGCGGTAGCGGCCAGTACTACGACGAGCGCGCCCGGAATGCGCCCGTGAAGCTTCTTCAAGCCCAACATGACCGCAATCCCACCCAACCCGACGGCGAGCGTCAGAAGGTGCGTCTCGCCCACGTGAGCGCCGATCTCGAGGAGCGTCTCGTGTGCGACCGAGGTGGGTTCGACCTGCACGCCCAGCAGCGTGTCTAGCTGCGAAAGAGCAATGAGGATGGGCGCGCCTGTCGTGAATCCAATCACCACGGGCCGCGACAAGAAGTTCACGACGAAGCCGAGCCTCAAGGCCGCCATCAACAGCTGAATCCCGCCGACCATGAACGCCAGCGTGAATGCGTACTGCACGTATCTCGGATCATCGGGTGGAACGACGCGCTGCAGTCCGGAGACGAGCACGAGCATGTCGATCGCGACGATGCCGAACGACAAGTGACGTGCGCCGCCAAGGAAGGCGTAGATGACCAGCGGGACGAGCGACGCGTACAAACCCAAGATTGGCGGAAGCTCGCCCAACACCGCGTACGCCATGGCCTGCGGCACCAGCATCACACCGACGCTGATCCCTGCGATCAAGTCGCGCAAGGCCTTGTCGCGCGAGTAGCTACGCACGTCCGCCGACGGCAGGACAAACTCGAACAGCGCCTTGAAGTTCATGTGGGCCAGAACAGGGGAACGAAGATCGTCACGAGTACCCAGGTAATCACGTTCAGAGGGGTGCCGAACTTGGCGAAGTCACCGAACGAGTAACGCCCGGGACCGAACACAAGCGTGTTCGTCTGGTATCCGATCGGGGTCATGAAACTCAAGGATGCTCCAAGTGTGACTGAGATCAAAACCGGGCGTGGGTCGATCCCAATCGAGGCAGCAGCGCTGATCGCGACCGGCGCGAGGAGTACCGCAGTAGCGGCATTGCTGACCACGTTCGTGAGCAGCATGGTCAATCCAAAGAACCCGGCCACGAGTCCGTGTACACCAAACTGGTCGACGAAGCCGACGAGGTTCGACGCGAGAAAGGTGGACGCGCCGGTGTTCGACATCGCAGTACCCAAGGGGATCAAGCCGGCGAGGAGGAAGATGATCTTCCAGTTCACCGCTGAGTACGCGTCCTCGGCCGACAGGCACCCGGAGAGCACAAGAGCGAGTGCGCCGGCGAGAGCGGTGAGGGCGATCGGGGCGACGTTGAGGGCCGCTAGACCAACGACACCGACCAAAATGGAGATCGCGACGGGCAGCCGGTCGCGGCGGGTCGACTCGGTGTCGAGCTCCGAGACGACGACGAAGTTCGTGTCCTCCTTCAGATTCTCGATGCGCGCGCGGGGTACCTTGAGGAGGATCGAATCGCCGCTCTGTAGGCGATGCTCGGAGAGTCGCAGAGGCTCGGAGCCGGTCCCCAACTGCCGGAGGGCCAGAAGGACTGCGCCAAAACGCTCCGGCAGGTCGACGTCTTCGACTCTGGAGCCCGAGACGGATGCGTCGGGAGCGATGACGGCCTCGACGAGCACGTCCTCACCTCGCTCGAGGTCCTTGTCTCGCCAATGACGAGCCACGCCTACGCGTACGCCCGGATGCTGGTTCACGAGCGCGTCTATGACGGCCGGCCCCGACTTCACGCGGACGACATCGCCTTCCTCGAGTTCGAGGTCGGGGTCGGATCGCCGCTGAGCTTCGCCGCCTTTGAAAACCTCCAAGACCTCGATGTTACGGCGATTGAACAGGTCGAGCTGCGACGGTCGTTCTCCGATTCCTTCGAACGCGGCATCGATGTCGAGGTCGGTCAGGTACTCCCGAATATCGAAAGCGTCGGTGAGCGAGCGCCCTTCGGAATCGGCGTCCGCATCGAAGTAGCGCGGGGCGAGAATCCAGACATAGAGGAAGCCCAAGACCAGCAAAATGGCGCCGACGGGGGTCAGCTCGAACATCCCGATGGGATCGAGCCCGCTACCTTCCGCGATGTCGCTGATGAGCAGGTTGGTCGACGTACCGATGAGCGTGCAGACCCCGCCGAAGATCGAGACGAAGGACATTGGCATGAGGTAGCGCGCGGGCGGGACTTCGGCGGTGCGGGCGGCTTCGATGGCGACCGGGATCATGATGGCGACCACCGCCGTGTTGTTCATAAATGCCGACAGTAGGCCGACCACCACCAGCAGAGATGGGAAGAGGAACTCCCGTCGCCAGGCGGCGATTCGACGGCAGGCCGAGATGAGCAGCTCGAGGGCACCTGTTCGGCGCAGACCTTCGCTCAGGACGAAGAGGCAGCCGATCGTGATGGTCGCCTTGTTGGCGAACCCCTCGAGGCCTTCCTCGATGGTGATCACACCGCTCGCGACGAGCGCGACGAGGATCAGGACCGCGGTGAGGTCGTAGCGAATGATCTCGCTGACAAAGAGCACGACCGCGATCGCGAGGAGGCCGAACACGAATGCCATCTGGAAACCCATGACAGCATCGAGTTTTTGCACGCTGGCGTGAGCGTCAAACAGCGCGGGGCCCGAAAATTCGGGCCCCGCGTGGATTCGAGATGTCGTTTCGCCCGAAGAATCAGGGCGAGTTTGCCTCGCCAGGTGTGGCGATGATGCGCGACTTGAAGGAGTCGGACACGTACGTGCCGCCTTCCGACAGGCTGCAGGCCTTCCAGCTCGCAGGGTCGTCGCCAGCTCCGGCGGTGCCGTTGTTGATGATGCGCTCCATCGAGACGGTGCCGACGATGTCGTTCACCGTACCGTCTTCGGTCGTAATCGCGCCGCCGGCGAAGGGCATTCCGCCGTCGCCAGCCTGGTCGATCACACGACCGCGCGAGTCTTTCAGAAGCAGGTTCATGTTCGAATCCTTGATGTTGAGCCGCGGGAAACGCGGGTCGTTCGCAGTGTTGACCACGAAATCGGGATTCAGGAACGCGACTTCACCGTCGAGCTGCGCGGCGTCGGAGTACTGCTGGATGTTGTGGTCGAGCACGAGGAAGTACTCGCCCGGCTGAATGACGGTTCCAGGCGTGAAGCCCATCTTGAAGTCGGAGCCGTTCGAGAGCGTCCAGAGGCTCAGGTTAATGGGCACTTCCGAAGCGTTGTAGAGCTCGAAGAACTCGTCGTCGGTGAGTTCGTCGCGGAAGCGTCCGGTGTGGTCGGCCTGGTCGGTGATGCCGTTCCAGCCCATCCAGTGAACTTCCGAGATGATCACGTCGCCTGGGTCGACCTGGTCGGCGCAGAGCGGAAGGCCAGTCTCGGCGTATCCCGCCATGTAGTTGCACATCGCGATTTCGGCCGACTTCGAGATGGCGTGGAGCTCCTCGAAGGCGCGGTAGTACTGCTCGGTGATCTCTTCGCCGCGCAGAATGAGGAGCACCTCATCGTTGGCGATCGTCGCCGCCGACGACCAGTTGAACGAGCCCGTGAGGACCCGAGCATTCGGCGTGCCGCGGTCGAGGATCATCGTCTTGGAGTGAAGACGTCCACCACCAGCCTGGTAGTCGCCGGGTAGGTAGGAGTTTTCGTTGGCGTCCATCATCATCGGAACGCCCGACGCGAGCAGGCGATAGACCTCGTGGTAGAGGTAATTACCTTGCACCTGAGAACGGTCGAGGATGCCCGTGACGACCTTCGGACGTGTGTTCACGTTCGGGTCCGTCGAGAAGACCGGGAGGGCGAGTTCGTTCTCGCTCAGCTCGGATTCGAACTGGCGGTGCTTGTTGATGAACTGGCTGCCGATCTGGTCTTTCGTGAAGGCGAAGATGGTGAAGTAGATGTTGGTGTCGACCTTCTCGAGCTCTTCGAGAATGCGGCCCATCGCGTCTTCTTGGGGCGAGAAGTAGACCTCGACCGTGGTGTCGCCGACCGTGTAGGTGTTGCCGTTGTTGATGCGTTCTTTGGAGGTCGAGAACTTGCCGTTGAACATCTGGATGAACTCGGCCTTGAAGTCGGCCGCGACGAGCGGTGACTCGATGAGCACCCAGTTGTTGTCGTTGCGCTCGAAGCCGGTGGTCGTGATGTTCCCCGTTCCAGCGAAGACGTAGTAGTCGTCGATGATGAAGAACTTGTTGTGCATGATGTGATACTCGTTTCCGACCTGCAGCGGGATGTGATGCTGCTGCATGAGTCGGTAACCACGTTCGTTGTATCCGAAGTGGCGAGCGTCACCGGCGACGCGAATCTTCACGCCGCGCAAATGGGCATCGATGAGCGCGTTCAGGATGTTGCGGTTCGAGAAGCCGTAGATGGCTGCGTCGATGGTGCCCTGCGCCGAATTGATGCGGTCGATCAGGTACTCGTCGGCGAGGATGTCCTGCTTGTTGTCCTGCCTCGAACCAGTGTGGTTGAAGATTGCCTGAACGCGGGGTTCACCAACGGCGTTGGGGTCGCCCTCGATCATGTTGCAACCGGTCGTGATGGTCGCGCCAAACGCGACCAGCGACATGACGAAGATGTTGAGGAGTCGTGAATTCATAGCGCGCTCCCTGCTCCGTAGTTGTCGTTGAAGACTCCGAGCAGCTGGTCAATCACGACCACCTCACCGCGAAGTCCATTCACCTCAATAGCCGCCCAGGCGTGTCCGTCGGCGAAGTAGTCGGTCGCGAAGACCTCGACCGTGTCGTTCCCCTGCGGGTTGAACGTCACTTCGAACGGGCTCGTGCGCAGGATACGGTGCGAGATGACCATCGCCTGACGCGGGCGCAGCTGGTTGAAGCGGTCCGGCTCGTGGTCGAGGACGACCACGGTCGGAAGGTACGTTGCATCGACCTGGCGAGCGCCGAGTCCGGCGAGTCGAATTCGCTGGTTCTCGTCGTCGACCTGAACGTTCTGGTTCACGACGATTCGAACGTCGAAGCCGGCGTTGGCCTTGTACTCGAGAGCATCGAGCACGTATGGCTCATCGATCGAATCGGTCTGGATGAAGATCGACGCTTTTGCTCGGTAGAGCTCGTCGATCATCGTCTTGATGGCCCGGTTCTGCGGGTTGAAGAGCAGCTTCAGGCGGCCCTGATCCGTGTAGAGCGAGTCGC
Source organism: uncultured Bradymonadales bacterium (assembly GCA_964384605.1). Classification (GTDB taxonomy): domain Bacteria; phylum Myxococcota_A; class Bradymonadia; order Bradymonadales; family Bradymonadaceae; genus CAYLMO01. Next base: position 69,112 of record CAYLMO010000011.1, read on the forward strand.
TGTAGAAGAAGGGCTCGCCGCGGACAGTCTCGTACGGGTGCTTGTGCACCATCGACTTGGTCGGACCGTTGTAGATGTCGAGCTCGATGGCGTTGACGCCTGCGTAGAGCTGACGGAACTCACGAGTGAAGTCCTCGTTGAGCAGTTCGCTCACCACGCGGTAGCCGATCTCCGGCGTGCGGTCGGCGAGGAACGGACTCGCGAAGGTCCAGACCGTGACGTCGCCAAGGATGACGAACGTGTGGCTCATCTCGTTGGTCGGGCCAGGGCGCGTAATCACACCGTTGGGGAGAACCGGCGAAAGGTTCGGGTCGGGCAGATACTCGAACTCACCCGACAGGTAGACGACGGGGATGTCGGCGGCCTCGAGGGCGGCGAAGCCCGCGGCGGCAGCGTTGTCGACGTCACCGACGACCTGCACCTTCACGCCGCGCGATTGAGCGGCGACGAGGGCGTTGGCGACATCTGTGTCTTCGAGCGTCCAGAAGGCCGCGTCGATTCGCTCGTCCTCGGCGGCAATCTCGGCGATGAGCCGGGACTTCGCGTTGGAGTCAGCGACGAAGTACTCGAGCTTGGCGTTGACCGTGTCGGAGATCGGAATCTCGTCGCACGAAGTCAGCGCGAAAAGCGCGATGATGATGGGTATGAATCGTTTCATCCGTATCCTCCTCACTCGAAGTTTCCGCTCGAAGCGTTACCCGAGTAGTCGGGGGAATTGGGGCCACCGGGGCTCGAGAGCGTGCGCTGTCGCCAGCCTTCTCGAATCGTCGAGAATCCGGAATCGGCCGAGTAGGCGTGCCAGTTTCGGGCCTGCCCTCCTCGGTTTCCGAAGATGAGCTGAGCGCGCTCCATCGAGCGGACGGCGTAGGTGTCGAATCCGCCGGCGAAGACGCGCTCGCGGTCGGAACCGGCGTCTTCCATGAGCTTGCGGTCGATGTCTCGGAGTTCGACGTGCACCAAGTGCTCGCCGAGCTCGAGGTCGGGGATGATGACGTCCGCAGCATCGCCGAATGCGCCTTCAGACTTCTTCGCGATGACGAAGAATCCGTTGGGCGGGATCGCCTGTTCGACGTCCGGGATTCGGTATCCACGGTTGTAATCGCCATCGACTTCGATGCGCCAACCACTGACGTTGATCGGGCGTGGGTGTTTGTTCCACAGCTCGATGAAGATGTCGTCGCGGTCCCATGTGCCGCCGTCCGTGACCGAGCCGGCGAAGTTGATCTCGTTGATCAACATCGATCCACGCTCGCCCGACGAAGGTTCGCCTTCGACGACGTTGCGGTAGTTGGGTTCGACTTCTGGTGTTCCCAGGTCTTCGCACGCGGCTGCCGTGAGGGCAGCGCATGCGACGAGAACAATCGTTGTGCGTCGCATGATTTGCCTGCTTTAAATGTCGAGCGAAAGGCCGCCAGTGATTCCCCAACCGGTGACCGGTTCGGTCGAGCCGATGAACGTACCGGCCTGTCGGTCAATTTCGGTCTCGTAAAACTCGCCGGGCAGAAGCACGCCGCCTACGACGTACAGGTCGAGGAGGTCGTTCGGTGCGTACGTCACGGTGACGTCGAGCTCGGTAGCCAGTGCCTTGCCGAGGCGCTCCTGCGCTTCGAGGTCGGCACGGGTGTAGCCGAAGGCCGGAAGGTCGGCGATTCGGTCGAGCTGCGCCTGGTCGAGGAAGGTCGAGCCGGTGTCCTGGAAGTACCAGAAGCCGACATCGAGCCCGAGCTGGTCGTTGAAGAGGTCGACTTCGACGCCGCCGCTCAAGACCATGGTGCCGGACTGGCGGTCTTTGTCGTGTTCGTTGGCCGAGACGCCGTTGCCGACGTAGGCGGTGGGGTGCCATCCGAGTGCCGAGTTGGCGAGGAGTCCGCCGACTTGGTCACCTTTGAACGACACGAATCCGTGTGTGAACTTCTGGCCGTCTTCGCTCGCGTAGTTCGAGCCGTCGGCGAGGAAGAACCCAAGCGGAATGCCGATCTGGACGGTGCCGAGGTCGAGTGCCGGGATGACGTTAACGCCAAACGCATTGCCTTCGGTGTCGACGTCGCGGAAGCCTGCCTGCGTCGGCTTGCGGTCGATACCGCCCGAGCGAGCAAACTCGCCGCCAAGGCCGAGTCCGAACGAGTCCGTGAGGGCGAGCGCGTAGTTCACGCGTGCGCCTGCCATCCAGACGTAATCGTTGTCGACGACGTTGCCGGTCGCACCCTGATACGAGCGGTCCGAACCCGTTCCGCCTGCACCGATGTCGGCGTAGAAGCCGAATGCGCGGAAAGCGAGGCCGTCGAGGATTGACGTGTTCTCGTAGATACCGCCGGTGCGGATGGTGTTCACGTCGCCGTCAAAGCGCATCGAGAAGAGCGTGTCGTTCTCGGGACCGAACGGTGCAGCGGTGTTGATGTCGTCGGGGCGAGCGCCAACTGCGTAGATGTCGATCGGGAGCAAGCGAATCGTTCCGATGGCGCCCATCTCGAAGTTGAGCGTGACGCCGTCGATGACGTCATCGAACAGGTAGTCGCGCGAGTTGAAGCTGAAGTTCGACCCTTCCGGGCTCGAGAAGTTTCCGATCTCGAATCGCTGACGACCGACGATGGTTTCAATCTCGATCGCTTCGGTGTCGACGATGTCCCATTCGACCTGCAGACGTTCGACGTAGAGCACGCCGCCGAATGCGTTGGTCGAACCGAGGTCGTCGTTACCCCAAAGGCCGACGTGACTGACGGCGAGCGCGGTCTCGAGGTCTTCGATCGGCTCGTATTCGAAGCCGCCGGCGACGCGAGTGAGCGCGAACACGGCGCGGTCATCGCTGTCGTACTGATCGATGAACGGTGCGGTTGGGTCGGCGATCGGCCGGAAGTCGAGGTTGTTGTAGCTCGACAGGCGCGAGGTCAACTCGAAGAACGGGATGAACGCGCCTTCGGCGTCGGTGTCGGCATCGACGGATTGAGCGACGAGGGAGTCGTTCGTGTCGGTGCCAGGGACCGAAGTCCGGTCGTCGGGGGCTGGCGATGCAGGCGCGACGGCTGGCGGTGCGGTCTCTTCGACCGTGTTCGTGGTCGTGTCGGTATCGTCTTCGACTTCGACGGTGTCGTTGGTGAGCGGCTCTTCTTCGGCCGCATCGGCGTCGGCGTCGACGGTGTCGTCGACCGCGTCCTCGGGCTCTTCTTCGAGCACGCGAGGTTCACCCTGCGCGAACGCAGTCGAAGGTACCGCCGCCGTAGCTCCGGCGGCGAGCAGGGCGATGGCGAGGATGCTACGCCACTCCAATTTAGCTGCGAGATTCATGGACATACCTGGCACAAATGTAGGCGGCGCGCGGCCGCAAACCGTTTCGATCTATTGGTAATGGAGCTGCTTATTCGATGATGTCGTACTGGCCTTCTTCGGCGATCAGGACGGTGAGCCCGTCGAAGCCACTGACGACGGGTCCTCGAAGTTCGAGGATGTCGCCGGTTTCGATGGGGTCGGGGTTTCGCTGCCCGATTTCGCGGTCGAAGGCAGCGAGGATATAGCCACCGCACTGCTCGGTTCCGACGCAACGAGGATCACACGGAGTTGGGTCGTCCGAGTCGGGCGGGATGAGGCACAGCGCGTTGAAGTTGGAGTTCGTCGGCGGGTCTGCGACTTTGCCGCGGATCTTCACCACTTTGCCCAGATCATCGGGCGTGAGGAACGGGCCAACCTCTTCTGCATAGACCGGGTTGTCTTTGCTCACGACCGTTTCGCGGTCGTGAATCAGGACAAAGCCGGCACCGAATTCCTGCATGATGCCGCGAACTCGGATCGAGACGCGGTCGCCCACGTCGAAGTCGGCGATTCGGGAGTCCTTGAGGACCTGAATTCCGCCGGTCGAGTCTTGGATGAAGTAGGCGCCGTAGTAGCGTTCGTCGCTTCCGCAAAAGCCCACTTTCTCGAAGAATCGCGGGTGCAGCGTGACGACACCTTCGATGGTCGCCGGGAGCTGCGTGAGCTCGTCGACCGGGTTGTCGAACGTGCCACATGCTTGGTCCGGATTCGGGCGTTCGTCCATCGGAGAGACGCCGTACCAGACGTTCTGACTGAAATCGATCAGGTCGTTGAGGTCCGCGATCGCGATCTCACCCTGAAAATCGTAGTTCTGGTCGGTCAGCTCGTACGGCTCCATGACGGGTGTCGTGGAGACATCGCCGTAGCGGTCTTCCATTTCGGAGACCGAGAGCCCGAGCTCCGGTTCGGCGCACGAGGCGCTTACCAGTGCGAGGAGCGCCAGAGCGGTCAATCGTTTGGTCATCTTGACCTCTGAGGTGGTGACCATGTCGAGTTTTGAAACAAAATAGGTAAAAAGAGAGCCGACCGTGCTGCATGAGTCGGTCGGCTCTCGATCATTGAAACAAAGAGCTTACTCGAACGGGGTGCGGACCCAGTTGAAGTTCAGCTGGTCAACCTGGAGGTCTCCAGCGGTCAGCGTGTTGCCGATCGGTCCAGGGAACGAGCGAAGCGGACCGACGAAGGTCACGCAGTCGCCCGGCTCGATGAACTGCGACTCGGTACGGAACGTAACGGTTCCGTTGCCGTAGTCGAGGGTGTAGCAGACGCTTTCGCCGCCACAACCGTTGCTGGTGGTCGAGAGCGTTCCGCCGACTTTAACGACGCGTCCCCAATCAGCTGGCGTGAGCGCGCGAGCCGAACCGTCGATGACCGGAACGGAGTTTCCTTCCGAGGTCATGGTGAGGTTCTCGATGTTCGAGATTTGCGGGCTGTCGCTGAAGTTCTCGACTGCGAGAACATCGAAGCTCACGATCATGCCGGTCGCGAAGTCGATCGGGCTTTCGAATCCCTGAGGGAGTCGAAGCTCGAGCGCGGTGTTGGCGTCGGCGAGGTAGATGATGAACGGCGAGGTTGCACCGTTGGGGACGAAGCCGGTCGAAACGACGAGCGCGTCGGTGACGGTGATCGGCGTGTCGAGGACGACTTCTTCGGCGTCCGTGGGCATTGCGTCGAACACGGCCTGAAGATTTGCGTCCGTGTCGTAGGTACCGCCGACATCAGGCGCGCCGCCGCCGGGAGCTTCTGCGCCGATCTGGCCGAAGAACGAGGGGTCCGGAGCTTCGCAGTTTCCGGTCGTGCTGTTGTTCGGCGAGGTCGTCGTGCTGTTGTTCGCCGTCGACATGTTGTTTGCCGAGGTCGACGTGTTGTTCGCCGAGGTCGACGTGTTGTTCGCCGAGGTCGTCGTGTTGTTCGTCGACACGTTCACGGTCGAGCTGTTCTTGCCCGGGTCCGTGGCGTCGCCACATGCGAAGACGAGCGTGACTGCCGCTGCAATCGAGATAAAGAGTGCTTTCTTTGTCATTTGGATACGTCCGAAGTTCGTCCATCCATTCGCAGCCTGTTCGCCACATGCCAACAGCCGCAATCGCGATGCTCATTTGAGCCTGCGCAGAGCTAACACTTTCGACGGGCGGGTTCAACCGACTGGAAGTTACAATTCCGTGAAGCTCACCCTGTTGGGAACGAACGTTCGGAAGACATTCACAGTGGACCCACGACCGATCAACATGGGTTGCGACAACAAAAAAAACGCGCCTCTTCGGCAGGCGAAGGGCGCGGTGAAAAGCTGCGGTCCTGATGCTCGTCAGAACGGGATGTCGTCGTCGTTGAACGACTGGTCGAACGACTCTTCGGCCGGCGGGCCAGACTGGTCGTAGCCACCGCCACCACCGCCTCCACCGCCGCCGCCGGAGTAACCGCCTCCGCCGCCGCCGCCAGAACCGCCCGACAGGAACTGAACGGTCTGCGCCACGATCTCCGTCGTGTACTTGGTGTTCCCGTCCTTGTCCTGCCACTCACGCGTTTGGATGCGTCCCTCGACGTACACCTGGCGGCCCTTCGCGAGATACTTCTCGCAGTTCTCCGCCTGACGACCCCACACCACGACGCGGTGCCACTCGGTACGTTCTTGTTTCTCCTGGTTCTTATCGACCCAGGTCTCGTTGGTCGCGACCGTCAGGTTGGCGACGGCCGACCCGGTCTGCGTGTATCGAAGCTCGGGGTCTTTCCCGAGGTTGCCAATGATCATCGCTTTGTTGAGGCTCATGCCTGTCTGCTCCGTATCGACTGGGCCTTGCCGGCCCTCATTCCTTGGTGACGAGTACCATAGCTGGTCTCACGGTACGTTATCGGCCGCTCGTCGAAATCGTTGCGAAAAAAGTTTCGCGCCCTGCGTCTCAGCCTTTCAAAATGCGGCCGATCGACAGGTGGGGTCACTGCACAAATTCGCCTTCGTCGGTAATCGCGCCGTCTTCGATCGCCTGCTTCAGGAGATCGATCGCACGTTGCGCGTCCTTGGTGTCGACTTCGATCTGAATCTCCGCGTTGCCCGCAGGAAACGCAGACATCTGAAGATCGTTGAGGAGATGCGTGATCCCCTCAGCGTCGAACATGTCCTTGATGAAGGTGGCTTCTGCGGGATTCGTCGTCGCGTAAATGTCCACGAATTCTAGGTCCGTGCGCACGTCGTCGCTCATCGTTTGCTCCAACATGGAAGGTCAGCGGTGAAGAAACATAGGCACGGACATCAGGAAGTCACAAGGACCGATTTGCCGTGCCACCTACGATCGACGTGACTGCGAAAAGAGCGCCGATTCCATCCGTTCGACCAGCGGGTGCGCCGTGGTCTTGTCGAGCGCCGAGATCGCGACCGCGCCATACTGCCGTGCGAGCGCCGCGCCCTCCCCTTCCGGCAAAAGATCGACCTTGTTGAACACCAAGATCTGTTCTTTCTCATCGAGCTCGAGCTCACCCAAGATCCGCTGAACGGCCTCGATCCGCGCTTCGAACTCGTCGTCGGAGACGTCGACGAGGTGTACCAGCACATCGGCTTCGGCGAGCTCCTCGAGCGTCGCCTTGAACGCGTTCACGAGATCTTTGGGCAGGTCGTGAATGAACCCCACCGTATCGGTGAACACGATCTCGCGCTCGTCCGGGAACCGCAGGCGACGCGAGGTCGGGCTGAGGGTCGCGAAGAGCTTGTTCTCCTCGAGGACTTCGGAGTTGGTGAGGCGGTTGAGGAGCGTCGATTTGCCGGCGTTGGTGTAGCCGACGATCGAGACGATCGGCACCCCGCGGGCATTTCGTCGCGACCGGCGGAGCTGGCGTTGTTGCGAGATCTTCTCAATCTCTTTCTCGAGCTGCCGAATGCGATCATTTGCCCGTCGGCGGTTGATCTCGAGCTTCGTTTCACCCGGCCCGCGGCCGCCAATTCCACCGGTGAGACGGCTCATCCCGGTGTTCTTCATGCCGAGGCGCGGCAGGTTGTACTTCAGCTGAGCGAGTTCGACCTGGAGCTTACCGTCGCGGGTGGTCGCGCGCTGGGCGAAGATGTCCAAGATGAGCTGCGTGCGGTCGATGACCTTCAGCTCGGTCTCGTCAGTGATCGCCCGTAGCTGGCGAGGCGCGAGGTCCTGCGCGTAGACGACGAGGTCGCAATCGAGCTGCAGGGCGCGAAGCTCGATCTCCTCGAGCTTGCCCTTCCCCACCCCATACTTCGCGTGCATCCGGGTGCGGCGCTGCACCACCGTGTCGACGATATCGACGCCAGCCGTGCGGCAAAGCTCGTGCATCTCGGCGATCTCGGTGTCTTCGCGACGACCTTCCTGCGTCGTCACCTGGACGAGCATGGCGGGCATGCCGCCGGTCGTAACGAGGTCGGCGGCCTTGCGCTGGAACTCGGACTCGAGCTCGGCGATGAACCGTTCGAAGTCGAGATCGACTTCGGCGGGGTTCTGCGCGACGACCGTCTCGTAGATGCGATTGTCGGGGTTCTCGGGGACTAGATAGGCGTACGTGGTTTTGCCCGGATACCCGCCGGGGCCGACGCCGATCGACATGACCATGTCGAGCTGGAGCTTCGAAAGGTCGGTGTAGTCCTCTTCGGTGAGCGCAACGTCGCGCCCCTCGCCGAGGTACGTGCGGATGAGGCGAATGCCGCGAAAGCGGCTCGCGCCCGCACGAGTACGCCCGATGTCTGGTAGGTAGACCCGATTGGCGTCGCCGAGCATGACCTCTTCGACTTTGCCGGAGCGGTCGACGAGGCATGCGACGACCTGGTTGAGCTCTTCCGAGAGGAAGGTCAACTGGGTCGCGAATTCTTGTGAGATGGGCGATCGGCCCGCTACGCGGCGCCTGTAAAGGCGCTCGAGCGTCTGGAGTTGACTGGACTTCAGGCCGGAAAGATCGCCGTGAACGTTCTTACCGATGAGTGCCCTCGATAGGCTGGAGTAGGCTCAGACGCAGACCATCAGTCACAAACGAGGCCGTCGTGGCCGGATGCGCCGATGCGCTTGAGGTGTTTACAGGCTTTCGCCTCGTCACCCGTGTTCTTGTACGAGATGCCGAGCACGCGATGGCAGCGGTTCTCGCCGTGTCGGAGGCCGAGCTTGCACTTCGAGATGGCGTCGTTCCACTGACCTTTGAGCATCGCCTTCGTGGCGTCTTGGAAGAGGACTCGGCCCTCTTCGGGATCGGCCTGGAACTTGGGCTTGCTGCTGGTTTTCGGTCGCGTGTTCGATTTGGGTGCGGGCTTTTTGAGTTCGGCGAGGAGGGCCGAAGCGTCGGCGTTCTCTTCGTCGTATGCGAGCACGGAGTTTACGAGTTCTTCGGCTTTCGACTTTTCGCCTGCGTCTGCGGCAGCGGTGGCCGAGGCGAGGACGCCATCGATCGCTTTGTCGATGAGGCCTTCGTCTTCGACGATTGCGTAGACGGTGGGTGCGGTGTCAGGCGGAATCTTTTGGAAGGCTTCGAGTGCGTCCGAGAAGCGTTCGTTGGCGAGGTGGTCGCGTCCGACTTCGAGGTCGCGCGCTGGAGTTTTCTCCATGCGTGCTTTCGAGAGTAGTTCTTCGATCTTTTCGACCTGTTCTGGGGTCGGGTCGAGGAACTCGCGCACGGTGTTGAGGGTCTCGATCGCTTTCTGCATGCGGCCTTTCTTGAAGGCGTCTTCTGCTTTGGCGATGGCCTCGTCGGCTTTGTTGCCTTCGGTCGGCGTGGGGTCTTCTTCGACCGGGTCTTCTTGGACCGGGTCGGGGTCGGATGCGCCGGTGGTCTTGGTGGCGAACGGATCTTCTTGGCCGCCGTCGCCTTCGGTTTCTTCGCCGCCCATCATGACCACCGCGCCGACGATGGCGAGGACGACAACCAGGACACCGACGACGCCGATGATCATGGTGTTCTTGTTTTGGGCAGGTGCTGCGAAGTCGTCGATGGCCTGAGGGGTGAAGACGTAGTTTTCACCGGGTTCGACGAAGCGGAATTTGACGTGGCCGAGTTCGACGACGTCGCCGCGTTTGAGGTGGACGTTGCGGTATTCTTCGCCGCTGACTTTGACGCCGTTCTTCGAGTTGAGGTCGACGATCTTGTATTCGCCGCCTTGTTCTCGGACGACTTTGGCGTGTTGGGTCGAGACGGAGCGGTGGTCGACGATGATGTCGCACTCGTCTCCGCGACCGATCACCATCTCTTTCTTCTTCAGCGGGAACTCTTGTCCGGCGAAGTTCGAGGAGACGATGACGAGCTTAGCGGGTGCGGCGGGCAGAATTTCGGTTCCGCCGCCTTTGGCGCCGAGGATTTCGTCGCGGTGCGTGACCTGCGTCGGAGCGTCGGCGAAGGGGTTCGCGGGCTTGGGCGGCGGTGCCGCGGCGCCGTTGGCCTTCGGAGGAGGCGGCGCTTTCGCGTCCATCCCCTCGGTCTGTAGCGTCAGACGGTAGTCTCCGATCGAAAAGACATCGCCCATTCCGAAGTCGGTCCGCACCTCAATACGTTCACCATTTTTCTTGGTGCCGTAGCGTGCAGAGATTTCTTCGAGGAAGACCTTGTCGTCTTCTCGTACGAGGCGCGCGTGACGGCGAGACACGTTCCGCTCGGTGAGCCGAATCGTGTTGCCCTCTTGGCGACCAATTGTGATCTCGTCGCGGATAACGGGAACAACTGTCTTGTTCCCTTCGTCATCCTCAATCACGAGCTTGAACATGAACGACCTCGAGTCTTTCTGGTCGGCTACGTCAAAGATACCCCACCTGTGGTGAGGCGCAACCTTCGCGACGGGCAGGTTTAGTTCCTACCTCACGATCTCGCGGATGTGACATTACCGACTCCCACCGTGGTAACACAGGGTTTCAAGGGCGGCAATTTGCTGCCCGGACTTCTCCGGAACTAATTCGCTTGATGTCGATTTTACCCAATTTTCTGTGCGAGTACGAAATGGCCGGACGAGATCTGTCCGGCTCGAAGATCGAAAAGATCCTAAAATCGAGGTGGGACAACATCTTACGCCTCGTTCCCGGGTGGGAGGATGCGGGGATCGTTTCCGCCGCAAAGCACGCCACAGGGCCCCTCCTGTCGTGGTGCGACCTATCCGATCACCGAGGATCCTGCCCGCGACCGATCGTCGTACGAAGCAACGACAAGCGCACCTCGCACCACATCGAACGAGAGCTGGACGTGGCTCTGGACGCCGCCTGCGTCGTCGAAAACCTCCAGCATCTGACTCGAGTGGCCTCGAATTTCGACGGCAAATGGGTGCTGAAACACCCGTTTGGCGTCGCCGGGCGCGAACGATCGCTGGGGCGCGGTTCGCTCGAACCGCAAGCGCGCTCCTGGGCTCAGGACCAGTTCGACGACGGATGGACGTTGATCTTCGAGCCGTGGGTCGAGAAGTCTGACGAATTCTCACTCCATTTCGACCTGACTGAGGATGGTCCGATCTGGATCGGATCGTGCCGACTACTCACGCACGGCGACGGAACATTTCGCGGCGTCGTTGCCGGGGTTGCCGCACCAGCCGAGTTGCGAGAGCCCGGCGAGGCGGCGGCTGGCGCGCTTCACGACCTGGGGTATCGAGGGCCGCTGGGGATCGACTGCCTCGTCGGCACGCTCGGTGGCGCTCAGCTGTGGCGCCCGGTGGTCGAGATGAACGCTCGATGGTCGTTTGGTCGGCTGGGGCTCATTCTACGCGACCGATCCGGGCACGCTCGTCTGGAATGGCACCACACTAAGCGCCCGGATCAGGCCGCTCCGTGGGACGAGCTGCAGGTGGGAGAACCCGCGCGGCTCCCAGAATTCTGCGACCCTGGAGGCGTGTCCGGTTCGTGGGTGCGCGTACCGCGCGATACTGGTATCGAGGCGTAAGACTTCACTCTGAGGCAGCCACCGATGGGCAAGACTCCGCATCCCACCGCAATCGAATTCGTCGAGGCAGAGCGCCTCTTGAAGATCGACTTTTCGGACGAGTCGCACCGCGAAATTCCGACCGCGTTTCTGCGCGGTTTTTGCCCGTGTGCGCATTGTCAGGGGCACAGCGGCGGGCCTCCGCGCTGGGTTCCGCTACGCTCCGAGACCTCTGACGTCGTGAGCGACGTCTATCCGGTCGGAAACTACGCGATATGTATCCGCTGGGGCGATGGGCACGACACGGGCATCTACGCGTTTCGCCATCTCTTGAAGTGGGAGGTGCCCGACGGCTTCGATCCGGCGGAGATCGAAGAGGGTACCGAGCTCGACGCCGAGGCCCTGTAGCGCTCGACCTAAGGGAAGATCAGCTCGAGTAGCTGGGTGTCGCGAAAACGCCGATGTCCGTCGCCCATTCGCACGATGACGAGATCCGCGCTGCGAGAGATGTAAAGGCGATTGTCTTTGTGGCCTGCGGCGGCCACGAGATCCGCAGGTGCGTTGGGATGGAACAATGCCTCGCGCTGCGCGGTATCGAGGGCGTCGATCGGAATCTGGTCGTTGGGCAGACGGTCGGCCCAGCTGCCGATCGGCACGTTCATCCACCACGTCATGCCGTAGCCGGGAAAGTCGGGGCCGACCTCGAAGCACTCTTCGAGCAATGCTTCATCGAGCACCTGCTCCGCGCCCCATTTGCCGCCGTCCTTCACGAGTAGTCCGAACTTCGCCCACTCCTCGGGCGACATGCTCGCGCCTCGGGCGAGGAAGGGATGGCCGTCGTCGTCGCGCTTCCAGCTGTGAAACTTCAAGCCGATGGGATCGAACACGCGACGCTGCAGATAGGCGACCGGGTCTTCACCTGTCTTCTTCAGGAAATATGCACCGAAAGTGGTGAGGTGGACCGGATCGTACTGGTAGTAGGTGCCGGGCTCGTGAACGGCCTCTCGCCCGACGGCGACCGCGTACTTGTCGTCGGCGAATCCGAAGTTGATCGCACCGAAGGATTTCTCCATTCCGGTCACGAAGTGGAGCATGTGGCGCACCGTGATCTTCGACTTCTTCGAGTCGTCGGCCCATTCGGTGAGCGTCTCGGAGACGTTCTCGTCGTAGCTGGAGATGATCCCGTCTTCGATCGCGGCGGCCGCGAGGGCGCACGAGAAGCTCTTGGTCCCCGAGTAGAGCAGGCTCGAGTCGGACTTCGTGAACCCGTCGTGATACGCCGAAAACACCAGCTCGCCGCGCTCATAGACGAGGAAGGCGAGGCCATCGTGGTCGCGCGAGTAGTCGGCGGCCGCGCGGTAGCGTGACTCCACCTCGGAATCGAGGCTCTCGTCGGCCCATCGTTCGTCGGGGGTCTGGCGACCGCAGCCGGCCGCGAGCAAGATCAGGCATAGCGCAATACGTCGCATCGCGGCTCCTCTAGATACCGATGACGAAATACGTGATGCACATCTCGTCGTAAGTTCCGTCGCCCCAGCGAACGTCCTGCGGGGAACGCCCCTCGGGCTGGTTGTCGGGCGAATTGTCGTAGGTGCACTCGACATTCACGGTCGTGCCGCGTTCGAGCACGATCGGGTCTTTCGTGGCGTAGAAGCCCTGCCACGAGAAGTCCCACTTTGGGATATCGATCAGGCAGGTTTCGTCGCCATTTGGGGACTCGGCCCAGGCGCGGGTCGAGGTGCCGAGGAGGTGCATGTGCGGCGCGATTCCGAAGACCTCCACGTTTGCCGGGAGCGTGAGCGAGGTGGTCTCGACATCGTTGCTCTCACCGGCGGGGATGTTGAGGCCCGGTTGTGCCATCGCCTGGAGCTGAAGCTCGCGGTCGGGGGCGCCGTCGGTGAAGTGGAGATCGATTGCGGTGCGGTCGGTGCCGTCGGGGTCACTGATGGTGTTGTAGTGCATCTGCACGACAAAGACGGAGCCGGCGGGGATACGAATGCCGTGCCCCGGTGGGTGTGCGGAAGCGATGGATCCGGGAACCCATCCACCGAGGAGGGTCGCGCCTGGGACCTGTGGGCCGCCGAAGCAGGTGTAGCCCGGCCCCTCGGATTCGGCCTCACGGTCGCGGAGCGCCTGGAGCTGATCGCCGGGGACGGCGTGCATCAGCATGTGGTGGGCGACCTGCATGTTCGAGGGCTTCGTGACGTGGGTATTGAGCCAGACGTCTTCGGTGATGCCGGGTTCGACGATGAAGCAGTGGTAGTCGTCGATTCCGCCTGCGACCGGTGGATTGGGCTTGTAGTCGGTCCCGATGTCGATCGTGAGGTCCGGTGCCCCGAGTTCCGCGAGGGCGGCTTGTTCGGGTGCGACGTACTCGGACTCCTCACCTTCGGGTGCGCCGCCGTCGGCCCACTCACGGATGGTCGCGATGTCGGCGTCGGAGAGGACGCGGGCATGGTCGAGCTCGGCGCACTCTTGCGACGGCGGCCACGGAGGCATGCGCTTCTCGCCGGTAGAGTCGGCGATGAGTGTGGCGAGGGGCTTCACCTCGTCGAAGCTGGAGAGCCCGAAAGGCGCGATCCCCTCGCCGCCAGCAACATGGCAGTTGGCGCAGTTGGACTCGAGGATTGGGCGGACGTCGGCGTGGTAGGTGAGTTCGGTGGTCACCTGGTTGTTGCCGGCGTTTTGCGCGTTGTTTGCGGCGGCGTTATCGGCAGCGATGTCGATCGGACTTTCGTCGGATTCGCTGCAGGCTGCGGCGGTGAGCGCGAGGGCGAGGAAAAGGAGTCGGATGGTCATGGCGGTCTCTATGTGTACGTCGCGTGTGTCGGCGGTGGAGTCGGGTTTCGTGCGCTACTCGTTGCCCAGATCAACTTCTTCGGGGTGAGCATTGGGCACTTGCGGCTCGTTGTTGCCGGGATCGCGGTAGATCGGTGGAGTTTCGTCGAAGGGGCGAGCGAGGCGGACGCAAGCCGAGGCGTCGCCGTCTTCATAGTCGGGGAAGTCTGGGGTGCTGTTGGCGTAGGTCGTCGCCGCGTTGGAGTCCCAACACTCGTTGAAGAGCACTTCGTTGATTTCGAGCGACCCTTGCGAAACTCGAGCTACAGCGCGGCCTTCGAGGTCTGCGTTCCATGCGCTGCGGATGCCGAGAAACTCGAGCGGCTCGCCGTCGCCGAGGAAGTTGGCGCGTGAGAAGTAGGTGAAGTGGCCGGCTCCGTTCTCGAATTGGGTGTACTCGAAGATTGCGGAAGTGGGTGGCGCCCCCTGATTGACGACCTCGTAGAAACCCGTGCGCACCTGACGCACGAGGTTGGCGGAGCGGAAGGCGATGACGACCTTGCCGGCGGTGACGTTTGCCGACGGGTCCGCGTCGCCGATGGCGTCGAAGTCGAGGTAGATCTTGCCGAATCCCTGCTGGCGGCCATCGCGGCGCCCGAAGTTGGTGAACTCGCCGCCGAAGAGGTCTTGGGCGGTCTCTTCGGTCGGCCCGCCGGTGAGGACGTAGCGGTACGTTTCGTCGCCGAGATCTTCGATGACGAACCGAAGGTAGTTCACGCCGTTGTCGCGGGCCTCACGGGACTCCCAGACGAAGAAGTTGTCTTGCTGCCGGGTGGGAGGAAACGTCGTGATGACTTCGACGAGGCGGAAGTGATCTCGAATGACGGAGTTGGTTCCGCGGACCGTCTGCTTGGTGAGGGCGGCGAGGAAACTGGGATCGCCGACCAACGCCTGAGTCAGTGCGGATTGGCCCGTCGAGGCGATGAGGTCGTCCTCGCCGTATTCGATGCGTACGGTTTCGTACTCGACAGTTTGCGGAATGTCCGGGACCGGTTCGGTCGTCATCGGTCCACAACCGGTGGCGAGCACGGCGAGGAACACGCAGGCGATGAGGGCGCGGGGCGTGGGATTCATGGTCGATGTCCAGGAGCTGGTCGTCATCATTGTAGTGCTCATCGGAACGTTGCGCGAACAAGTAGGTCGCGCTTGCACCGCCAAAGCCGGCCGCCCCGAAAGGGACGCCCGGCTGGTGGCGGAACGTGGCGGACTTACTCGGCGGGGTGGGGAGCCGGGATGGCCGGATCTTCGTCGGGCAGCGACTCGAGGTGCGCCGGGGCTTCGAGCTCGGGCTGGGCGAAGCAGGAGGTCGGCGTGCCTTCGGTTTCTTCGTAGTTCGGGATCGCGCGGCGCTCCCAGCTAGTGATGAGGGCGGTGTCCCAGCACTGCGTGAGGTTCCAGTAGTCGACTTCGAGCGAACCGTCGAAGACGACCGCGCTTCCGAGTCCGGTGCGGTTGTTGCGCCACTTGGAGGCGACCGCGACCGACTCGAGCGGGGCGCCGTCCTTCTTCACGTCAGCCTTGCCGAAGAAGCGGAGTTCGCCGCCGCGGTCAGGAAGCTGGGTGTAGATGTACTCTGCGGCTTTGGGGAAGTCGGGGTCGTTCGGGGTCTCGACGTTGATCATGCGGGTGTGCACCTGGCGGACCTCGCCAACTCGGCGGAAGGCGACGCGGACCATGCCGTCGACGTTTTCGGAGGGGTGAAGGATTCCGTAGTTGTGGAAGTTGAAGCGCACCACACCGAAGCCTTGCTTGCCCCACTCGTCGGGCCGCGTCTCGATGCGGACGACATCGCCGGAGAGGATTGGGAGCATTTCGGCGCTGGCGTCGGCGGCGGGGCGACCGGAGAAGACGTACTCGAATCGAGTTCCACGGGGCGTTGCGCTCTTCTCGGCGTAGAGCCGAAGGAAGAGTCCTTCATGCTCGCCTTGCCACATGCGTGAGTCGGGGGTTGCGACGGTGGGCGGGAGTTCCGAGATGTCTTCGAGCATCTGGAAATGGCCGTGCATGAAGCTGTTGGTGCCGCCGACGGCGCCCGCGGTCATGTGAGCGATCTCGCTCGGCGAGCCGTTGAGTCCCTGGGCGACCTGTCCGTCTTCGCCGTACTCGAGCTGGACGTCATCGCTGCTCACGAGCGCTTGCTGCCAGGCCTGGGTTTCGGGATCGACCGTGGGCTCAGAATCGTCTGGAACGCATCCGACCGTGACGGTTGCGAAAGCGGCGATGAGCGCGGCGAGCTGCCATTTCTTCGAGTTCTTCATGGTGCGTCTCCTGTGCGTCTATTCGTTAGTGTCGTCATCTCGGAAATCATCCGACGCACTTCAGTAGAGCAACGCTGATGCCAAGTCTGGCGATCCCACCTAGAAATAGCGTTTCGCGGCTTATTTACTGGGTAAGGCCGGCACTCTCACGATCGAAGCCATGACGTCTTTTGCCAAAATTGCCATTATTGACAATGACAATTGACACATCATTTTTGACATTTTCGTCATTTCGTCCCAATCTTGAGCAATGTGGAGCGCTTGGATCGAGACTGGGGAGGAGATTGGTTCGAGGGGTACCGAGCGTACTTTGAGGCGAGGTGATTTCGTCGCGAAAGTGCTGAACTCGCCCCAGACCTCGGGGTTACACGGTCGCACTTCGGATCCATCGCCGCGTTGGCAACTTCCGCGGTCTGAGAGCGCCGTTCCGTGGGCGGGTTTCGGCTACGCCGGACCGAATCAGCTCGTCGCGGTGAGGCCTTGGGTCGAGGGCGCCACGCTCTCGAGCGAGGCATCGAACCTGGACGTGGCGTACGACGTCGTCGCCGCGGTCCGCGACCTCCACGATCAAGGGATCGTTCACGGCGATTTGCAGCCCCGGAACATAGTAGTTGGGCCTTCTGGGGTGCGGCTCATCGACATTGCGCTCGTGCCATTCACCGCGCGTGGTGAAGTGGTCGGGAGTGCCGGCTACATGGCCCCCGAGATTTGGGAGAGTCAGCCCCCCACCCGCTCGTCCGACCGCTACGCACTCGCGGCGCTTCTTTCCGAGTTCCTGTCGGGCCGTCCGGTCTTCGCGGCCGACGACCTCGCCGGATTCGCCCGAGCTCATCAGGCGGGTGCGGGACAGATCAAAGGTATCGAGGACGAGGTCCTACGAGGTGTTCTGACTCGGATGCTTTCGGTCGATCCCGAGAAACGACCCGGTCTGCAGGCGTTGCTCGACGCCCTTGTTGCGGCGGGCGGCACCCCGACGACGACTCGGGTTTGGTTTTGGCCCGAAGCGATGGCGGCAACAACACGAACGCTGGTCGACGGTCTCGAGAGCGCCCGCGCGCTCTCATTG
Source organism: uncultured Bradymonadales bacterium (assembly GCA_964384605.1). Lineage (GTDB taxonomy): Bacteria > Myxococcota_A > Bradymonadia > Bradymonadales > Bradymonadaceae > CAYLMO01. The sequence goes on from CAYLMO010000011.1 coordinate 86,407, forward strand.
ACCGCGTCTACGAGTCAGGGCCGTGCTTCGATCGTGGACGAAGTTGTCGACCGAGCGGAGCTCGCGGGATACCTCGTCGTCGCGATGAGGCGCCGGGAGGTGCTGCGGCCCGCAACGGCCGAGTCGAACGAAGGCCCATGGAGTCCGGCGCTCGCGGTCGTCGAAGCGGCACATGCGCTGGTCGGGCTTCCAGTTCCCAGTCTGTCACTACGTCACGGAGACCGTCTGCATGTGCTCGAGAGTCTGACCTCGGCCTTACGCGAAGCAGTCGCAGTGCGCCCGATCGTGCTTGTCTGGGACGACGTCGCGGCAACCGGCCCCGACGTTTCTGCGTGGTGGAACCACCTGTTCGACGTCCAGCTGCGCGACTCCGGACTCGCCACTTCGCTCACGCTACTTCACGCCGGGGATTCTGCGATCGGTGGGATCGAGGTGGTTGCGCCGCGGCTCGAGCCGTCGACCTGGCGACGGTTTCGCGCACGAACGCTCCGCGCGGATGTGCAGGACATCCCCGACGGAAGGTTCGAAGAGCTGCTCGAGAGTCATGGCGAGGATTGGCGAGCGATGCTCGACGCGCTCGATCGGGAGGTGGGGGCGCGGCTGACGACGTCCCATTCACCGTCGCGGTGGGATACTGCCCAGATCACGCGCGTTGGGGATAGCTGGCGCGACAGCGCGAACGAGCTGCTCGAAGAGCGGGCGTTTGGGGCCGCGATCGAGTTGTGTCGCGGCCTGTGGGCGGCAATTCGAACCCGCGACTCGGTGTCGGACTCGATGCGCATGGACGTTTTGAGTGTTTGGACGGACGCAGTGCTGCGGGGCGGACTGCGAGAGCCAGATGTCGAAGTACTCGAAGCCAGTCTGCGAGATGTCGTTCACTTGCGAACGCAGATCATGTTAGCCCGGCTCATGTACGCCCTTGGGCGCCACCGCGATGGGCTCGAGAGTCTCGAAGACGCGCCTCCATCGGCGGAGCGAAACGCCTGGCGCGCTCAGCTACTCCTGTCGTCCGGGCAATTCGAAGAGGCCGAGAGCACCGCGGTTGCCGGGCTCCAGCTCGCCCACGATGAACCGACCAGGCTGCACCTCGAGCTCATGGCGCTCGCCGGCCGGGCGATTCGGGGGGATGCGACCGCGATCGAGCAGCTGCGTGACCTTGGACCGCAGCTCGATGTCGAGGGCGTCTCGGCTTCGCTGCGCGCTCGCGCGCACGCCTATCGAGCGATCGGGCTCAATCGACGCGATGAACTCGATGACGCGACCGACGCGTACATTCGGGCTCTAGAGGAGATCGAGTCGGCTGGGCTCGACGCCGAGATGCCGACCTACCTACTGAACGTCGGAACCGCCTATCATCGGCAAGGGCGTCTCGGCCTGGCGCGTGAATACTACGCTCGAGGCGTGCGACTCTCGCAGCCGACCACGCGGGCTTCGACCCGCGGGCTCCTCCTCATCAATCAGGCGAACATCGACATCGCGCTGGGTCGCCTCGACGAGTCGACGACGTTGCTCGACCGCGCCCGGGCGGTCGGAGAACGCCACGACTTGCGACAGATTCTCGTGGTGTGCCGCCAGCTGGAGGGGGACATCTCGTTGGAGCGCGGCCAACCCGAAGCTGCGCTTCGAACGTGGCGCGAAACGCTGTCGTCCGAAGAGATGTCGCTGACGCCACGGGAGCAATCTGAACTGCAACTCTCGATCGCCGAAGCCCACATTGCGCTCGAAAACGAACGAGAGGCGGGCGCGGCGCTCGAGCGCGCGCGACGCATCATGGAGGAGAACCGCGTCACCGATTTCGAGCACCACTTGGGCATTCTTCGCGCCCGACTGCAGTGGACCGAGGGGAGCTCGCTGGGGACGATGGCCGGGATCGAGTTGTTTCGCCGCAGCCTGCTCGGCGCGCAGGGAGCGGGCAACCATCGGTTGGTATTGCGGCAAGCGCCGTATCTGCTTCGGCAACTCGCGAATGAAGGGCTGGAGGAGCTCGAACGTGAGGTCGCCGAGCTGGTGCAGTCGTCGCGAAATGCGATCGCCATGGGCCTGACTCGGGAACTCCGAGCGGACTTCTTCGCACAGCTCCCGGAGCAATCTCAGCGCCCCCTCGGCGGCACCTCGAGCACGAAATCCGCGCAACCCAGCGTGGTCCGAACGAGTAACGTCGAGGTGGAGCGGTTCTACCGAATGCTCAGCTTGAACGAGATGATCCTGAGCTCGGCGTCGCTCGGAGACCTGCTGGACACGGCGCTGGAGATCGCGCTCTCGCTCAGCGGTGCCGAGCGCGGCTTCGTGCTGTTGCGCGCGCCAGACGAGGGGCGAATCGGGGAGTTCCGCGTCGAATCGAGCCGAGATGTGGACGGCTCCCAGATTCCGCAGCCACACCTCGAGGTGTCCCTGACGATCGCCCAGGAGGCGGCTCGAACCGGGCGAACCGTCACCACGATCAATGCCCGGGAGGACCGACGCTTCAACCAGGCTCTGAGCGTGGTTGACCTCGACCTGACGAGCGTCGTGTGCGTTCCCGTTCGCGATGGCTCCGGTCTTCTTGGCGCCCTCTACCTCGACCATCGATACCAACCGGGAGTGTTCGAGGGAGACCTGCCGAGGATGATGGAGGCCTTCGCGCATCAGGTCGCGCTCGCGATCACGAACACTCGAAGACTCGAGAAGCTGGAGTCCGAGAGCGAGCGGCTCGCTCAGGCGAACGCACAGCTCGACGCTCTACTGCTCGAGCGCGAAGCCGAGGTCGAAGGGCTCGCGCGTCGCGTCGCGTCCTTGAGCGAAGAGGTTGACCGACAGTTCGGAGGGCTTCGCGAGGCGTTTCCACAGATTGCGTTCACCTCGTCGGTCATGGAGCGGCTGCTCGACCAAGTCCGACGGGTCGCTCGCGGCGACGTACCGGTTGTCGTCACGGGCGAATCCGGCGTCGGAAAGGAGCTCGTCGCGAGCGCCATCCATCAGGCATCGCCGAGAAAGGACGGGCCGTTCGTGGCGCTGAACTGCGGCGCGGTTTCGGAGTCGCTGTTCGAATCGGAGATGTTTGGACACGTTCGCGGCGCATTCACCGGTGCCGACATCGACCGAAAGGGTCTGTTCGTCGCGGCCCACGGCGGCACGTTCTTTCTCGACGAGATCGGCGAAATGCCGATGTCGATGCAGGTGAAGCTGCTTCGAGTGCTACAAGAGCGCGCCGTGCGGCGGGTTGGTTCGACCGAGGTTGAGCAGGTCGATGTTCGAGTGGTCGCGGCGACCAACCGCGACCTGCGAGCGATGGTCGCCGAAGGCACTTTCCGAGAGGACTTGTTCTACCGACTCGCCGCGATCGTGCTGGAGGTTCCGCCTCTGCGCGATCGTAGGGAAGACATTCCGCTCATCGCCCAGGCGATACTCGACCAGATAGACTCGGACCGTCGCATCTCGCCTGATGCCGCTCGGCTGCTCCGCCGTGCCGAGTGGAAGGGCAACGTCCGAGAACTCGAAAACACCCTTCGCGCCGCAAATGTACTCAGCGACACGCCCACCATCGACGTGGCCACGCTCGCTCCGCTGGTGAGGCTCGACGCCGACCAATCGAAGGGCGTGCGAAATCAAACGACGGAATCGCGCGGCAGGCGTCGAAAAGCCTCGCGCGAAGACGTCGTCGAGGCGCTTCGTAGAAGTGGTGAGGATCGGGACCGAGCCGCTGAAATGCTCGGGGTGAGCACGCGTACGCTCTACCGGTATCTCAAACGTTGGGATCTGGGTTGAGCGGTGGCTCGCATTCCGCTTTCCGCCATCCGCTTTCCGCCATCCGC
>CAYLMO010000011.1:90297-109984 GCA_964384605.1 uncultured Bradymonadales bacterium
TGCGGTCGTACCGTTGAAACCTACGAGCGGTAGATGTGAATTCGACCGTCATCGCCACCGGCGGCGATGAAGCCGTCGTGCACGTCGAGCGACCACAGGGAAGCAGGTGCGAGCAAGGACTGTGCAGGATCGACCGCGCCTCGCTGGTAGATTCGGATCTGGGCATCCTGGCCGGCCGTGACCACCATCCCCGATTCGGTCACGCAGACGCCACGCGCCTCTCCCCGGTGCTGCAAGAGCCCTCGGGGGTGCCCTTCTTCGGCCACGAACGCGTCTCCGTTGGCCGCCGTCCAAGCGTGAACCACTCCGTTGGAGGAAACGCCAAGAAGCTTGTCGAAGCCGTCAAACACGTCGACCGCGAGCCACTTTCGGTCGTCCCAAATCCGAACGGTGCCGTCATGGCCCACGGTGTAGGCCCGACGCCCGGCAATTGCGACGTCGGCGATCGGCCCCGAATGGTCCTCGAGGACGACCCGACAGCGACCGTCTGACAGGTCCCAAACTCGCGCGGTACCGTCGAAACTGCCCGACAGCATGTACCGACCGTCGGGAGTAAACGCGATGGAGGAGACGACCGCATCGTGGCCGTCCAGCACGGCATGGCGGATTCGTCCGTACTCTTGTTGGGGAAGCATCCAGAGGTGGATGCCCCCATCGTCTCCGGCGGCCACGACCACGGTGCCATCTGGAGTGAACTTCACTTCGTTGAAGCCTGACGATGGCGCCCGCAGCTGGTGGAGCAGGTCGCCATTCTTGCTCCACACGCAGACGAGATTGTTGCCCCCGCAGCTCGCGATGGAGTCGCCGTTTGGCCCAATTGCTACGCTGTAGACCCACGAATGGTAGGTTCGAATGGCGAACGCCGAACGGAACTCGCGATCGAAGTTCCGCTTCTTGACGATCCCCATCTTCGCTTCGGATTTCTCGGGCCGAGCCGTCCAGATCTCGGATACGGAAGTATCAAAAACCTCCGGCGACGAACCGAATTCTCCGGTGAAGTGGCGATCTGGCACCAGCCGAGAGGTCGCCTCGACCTCATCGCTGTCGTCCGGGTCGCCTTGGGATTCGCCCGGCGGGCCGAAGAAGAACTCGAAGTGGGAGTCTTCCGAAAGGTCTGCCCCAGTCGCGGTCTTTGCACGCTGCCGTCGAGGCACGTCGTCGGCTGTGTCGCCTGGCGAGGGTCCACGCACGGGATGCAGAGGCTGCGTGGCGCCCGGGGCAACGGGGCTTTCGTGGTCTTCGTGATACCCGACCGTGCCGCTGGTTTCGCCGATGCCCGCGGGCGTGTCCTCAGCCGATTCTTCTTCGAGCGCATCGACGAATCGCGGCTCGAACCGTTCTTCGGCACTCTCGTCACGCCCTTGCGACATCGCGCCTTGCGGCGGTCCGGTCCGCTCTTCCGAAACAGGAGGACGCCCACGCATAGTCGACTCGTCGACGACCTCGTCGAGGTCCATCGACTCCCAGGCGTCGTCGACCTCTGGGACATCTGCGTCTGTTTCTCGGGGCACGCCGTCGACGGTTTGAGCCCGATCTTCGTCGATTTCGGCGGCCGCTTCGGGTGGCGCATCGACGGGTTGAGCTTCGAAGGCAGGTGCGGCCGGCAAAACACCTTCGATGTCCTCTTCCGGCGCGAGCTTCGCGTCACTCGGTGCCGGTGCATCGACGTCGACCTCGGGAGTTTCCTCGCGCACCGTCGGATCCACCGGAGCGGCTTCGAATGCTGGGGCTTCCGGCATGGAAGGCTCGACGGATTCGGCAACCTCGACCGATGGACTCGCGAACTCGGGAGCCTGCATCTCGACCGACTCCGGAAGGTCCGGATTGAACGCCGCTGCAGCGTCCACTTCGGCGCTTGCGTCGGCCGACGAGTTCGCCATGAACTTTTCGACGCCCGGAGCGTCTTCGAGTGCGGACTGCAGTAGGGAAATCGCGTTTTGCCCAGACCCGCCCGAGAAGCTCGATGACCGCATGTCACGGTACCGAGTGACCGGTTGGAACACATCCGAAGCCGCTCGATCCAATGCCCGCGATGCCAGCCCCGAGATGTCGACGTACTCCGACAAATCCACCGCGGCACCGACTTCGATGCCGGCTGAAGCGCTCACGCCGAGGGCGCGCACCTCAGTCCAACTTTCCGTCGACCAAACCTTGCTCGTTCCGTCGGCGCAGATGGTGACAACTCTGTCGTCACCCAACGCGAACGCGAAATCGACCCAGTCACTGTGTCCTCGCAGCTGGGCGATCGCCTCGCGACGCTGCCAGTCCCAAACCACTGCAGTTCGGTCGTAGCTCGCGGAGATCACCCATGGCGTGCTCGGAATGAACGTCACATCGACCACGTAGTCGCGATGTACTTCGAACGCGATCTCGGGGGTCAAATCTTCGCTGGCGAACACGCCGACCGTCGTATCCCAAGATGCCGTGAAGAGGGTGGAATCGTCAGGTGCCCATTCGACATCCGCGACCCATCCAAGGTGCACGTACATCACCGCCGCCAGCCTCGCCTCGCCCTTCAAGGCGAAGAGGTACAACCCGTTGTCCATGGCGCCCGCCGCGAGACGGCTGCCGGTCGAGTCGAACGCGAGCGCTACCGCCCAGCCCTCCATGCCGTGAAGCTCCTCGAGCAGGGAGAACGTCGGCCCAGGGGGCGGGGAAGTCGCCTCGGGTGGCGCGGGGGACTCTTCGACAGCCTGCGGCTGCGCGTCGACATCTTCGACGTCGGAACTGTCGTTGAAGAAGTCCAACACCTCGCTTTCAGTCACGATCGCGGGTGAATCAGGCTCTGCTGGTACATCCGGAAGATCTGCAGGTTCCTCGGGCGCCACTTCGGCCGCCGGCTCCTCGAGCCGGGTGGACCAGACTCGGGCAACGCGGTCGCGCCCGGACGACGCCAAGAGTGAGCCGTTACCTGAAAATGTCAGTGCAACAACCTGGTCCTGATGCGCCTCGCGCCGCGCAACAACTGGCTCGGCGAGGTCGAGGTCGACCAACGCGATGACCCCGGACTCATCGCCGATTGCGAGTCGTTTCGCGTCGGGCGACCAGGCGGATGCGACCACGCTGCGCAGAGGAAGTCGCACCTTGTACAGAAGTTCTGGCTCCGGTGGGCCTGCGTCTTTCGAGGCCTCAGGCGGACTTTCTTTTGCGGGCTCGGCGTCTTCCGAATCCGATGCCTCAGCCGGAGTCCAGTCGGCGAGCGGGGAGACGTCCCAACACCACAGCTCGCCGTCTCTCGTCACGGCGATCAACGCCCCTCGCGGCGAAAAGCCCAAAGACGCAACTGGGCTCGACAACAGCTCGGCCACCAACAACGGCGCCGTTGTGTCGTCCTCTTCCAGCCGCCAAAAGGCGAGCCCTTCGAATCCCCGATCGCGCACAAATAGGCGCGAGTCGGGCGATACGGCGACGTGCGGTCGTTTCAGCATCCCGTGAGCTAGCAAGAAAGTGTGACGGTGTTCCCTCTCCGGGGTATCTTAACCGCGTCATGAAGAAGACGAAACTGGCGAAGTGGTTTGTTTGCGCGGTCGTGCTCTCCGCAGCCGCTTCGTGCCAAGAGCCACATGCCGTCGCGTCCCCCGCAGTCCAAGGTCTACGGCCAATCGGTCCGATCCTCTCGATGCGCATGACACCGCTCCGCACCAAATCCGTGACCAACGCCAGATCCGTTCTGCGCGCACCCGACTCGTACGTTCAATGGCGAGTCGAAGCCATCGCGTTCGAGATTCTGGGCGATCAGGCCAATCATCTCAGCGTCTCCGTCGAACGACAGTCTGCTGTGCTCACCGGCGCCATTCCGACCGGATGGCAGGCAGCAGACCTCGTCGCTCGTCTCGAGGCAGTGGAACAGCTGCGCTCGGCCGACCTCCGGTTCCGCGTGCTCGACCCCGACGCTGCTCGCCCGTTGAACACGCTCCTCGACGAAACTAGCGAGTCCACCCCCGATTGATCGCCCATCAGATGGCGTGATTCGGGGACTACGATATTTTTTCTACTCGCGAGTTGATTTATGGTGCGGGCGCGCTACTATTCCATCATGTGTTGGAATAACAATCTACGGAGTAGCCACCATGACCAACCGAACCTTCCAGAGCACCAGTGAAACCGGAATCGATCACGACCTCTTGCCGATGCGCCTGTGGCACAAGGCGAAGAAACTCGGCACGTGGGATCCTCGCGACATCGACTTCACGCAGGATCGGCAGGACTGGCTGGCGCTCAGCGAGCTCGAGCGTGAAGTCTTGCTCCACTTGAGCGCGGAGTTCATGGGTGGCGAGGAGTCGGTGGCGCTGGATTTGCTGCCGCTGATTGGCGCGATCGCGCGCAACGGTAGGCTCGAAGAGGAGATGTACCTGACCTCGTTCCTTTTCGAGGAGGCCAAGCACGTGGAAGTGTTCCGTCGGTTCTTCGACGAGGTCTGCCAGGACAAGAGTGACCTCACGAGGTTCCACGGTCCGAACTACGAGCAGATTTTTCATCATGAGTTGCCGACGGCGATGAACGCCCTCAACTCCGATGACTCCCCTGTGGCGCTGGCCCGGGCCTCCGTCACCTACAACATGATCGTCGAGGGGACGCTCGCCGAGACCGGATATCATGCTTACAACAAAGTCCTGGTCGAGAACGGGATCATGCCGGGGATGCAGCAGGTTACGCACAACCTCAACCTCGACGAGTCGCGTCACATCGCGTTTGGCGTCTACCTCCTGAGCCGGTTGACCGCCGAGTTTGGTGACGACGTATGGGAAGCGATCGAGGCTCAGATGAACCACATGCTGCCGCTTGCTCTCGGGATGATTGACGAGACCCTTTCGCACTACGACGAGCTTCCGTTCGGCATCACGCTCGAGGAATTCTTGGGCTACGCGACCACGCAATTCCAGAAGCGATACGAGCGGATTGAGAAGGCTCGAACGCAGAATGTGTCGGAGATCCTTGGCACGGCGGCGTAAGACTTCGGGCCTCGCGTGGCCGGTTCCGCCCCAAAAACTTGTGACACGTGTCATCCTTCGCGATGATGTCGTGGGGAAGTTCAAGGGAGGCTGACCATGAAGACACAACGCACCTATCTGTTTGTAGCAGCAATATTTTTCGTCGCGGTAGGATTGTCGGTCGGGTGTTCTTCGCCGGACACCCAGCCAGACAAAGAGCCGGTGCAGACAACTCCAGTGGACCCTGGTCCGGAGTGTTTGACTGGCTGCATGTTGTCGGGGGACGGAACGTGCCAGATCGAGGCGAACTCCATGGATTGGAACTCGTCTGGAACGGAGATCGTCGAGTGTGATCCTCGATGTTGCGAGGCGGGCAACGGCGATACCGAAGCAACCGGGCCGGATTCCGATGGCGACGGAGTGCTCGACGAGAATGACGAGTGCCCCGAGGATGCCGAGGACAACGATCAGTTCCAGGATGAGGACGGCTGTCCGGATCCGGACAACGATGGCGACAACATTCCGGACGTCGACGACCTCTGCCCGCTCGATGCTGAAGATATCGACGGATTCCAAGATCAGGACGGCTGCCTCGATCCTTGACGGAAAAGCGGAAAACCTCGAACGTCTCGCCGTCTTACCGCGTTCGAGGAAATGATGACCGACATGCGAAGTGAAATCGTGGAGCTGTTCTCAGAAGAGCCCACGGACCTGCGACGAAAGACTCTCAAGACATCGCTCGGCTTCAAGTCGGCCTGGCTCCTGCTCGCGGAACACCTTCGGGACGTCGAGGAGTCGCGCTCGTTCAAGGATTGGGGGTTCGGCACGTTCTCGGCGTACTGCCAGGACGAGCTGGTCATCAATCGGTCGGTGGCCCGCAAGCTCATCCGAGGCCTGCAGTGGCTCGAGGAAGAAGCGCCCGAGTACAAGCCATCGCGAGACTCTCGCTCCCCCGACACGAACCTTCCGAAGCCCGTGCCAGATTTCGACACGGTGAACGTGCTTGCGCGAGGTCTGCGCGAGTCGGAAGAGAAGCGGGTTCCGTACGAGCGCTATCAGGAGATTCGGGACGCTGCCCTCGATGGAGCGTCGCTGAATCAGGTGCGTAAGGACCTTCGTGACGCGGTTCCGGAGGAGATCCGGAAGCAAGAAGATGATCCCGTTCGACACATCAAGCGGGCCCTTTCGGAAGTCGAGAAAGCGCTCATGCGGTGGGCCGAAGAAGCGCCGTCCGGCGATACGACCGTAAAGGCCGCGCAAGTGCGCGATGGCCTGTTCGAGCTCGTGAGCGAGTTCGAAGGTTCCGAGGACGAAGACGAAGACGTCTGAAGCTTTTTACAACATTTTAGAGAAGTGGAGTCGTGGCCGCGCGTCTGGTAGGCTTCAGGCGGCTTTTTACCCACGAAATCCTGCTCGTCTGAGGCTCGACGACATGCGCTACACGTTCCGAACCGCAGTTCCTATCTGCTGTGTTTTGCTTCTCCTCATTCTTTCGGCTTGTGGCCGTACCGAGCTCGGGGACCGTCAGACGTCGACGACGTTCGATCCCGAAGATGCCGGCACGTCGGACGCGGGTTTCGTGGATGGTGGCCAATCTGATGGTGGCGAGAGCGACGGCGGATTCCCCGAAACGTGTCTGAATGAGGTGCAGGATGGTCAGGAGACCGACATCGACTGCGGTGGTGCGGGCGAATGCCGGCGCTGCGAGGTCGGCGAAAGCTGCGTCGAATCTTCGGACTGCGTCTCGCTTGCCTACTGCGAGATGGGTGTCTGCGAGGGCAAGCGAGAGTTCGCCGACCCGTGCGCAAACAGCGAGCAGTGCCTGTCCGAGCAATGCCTGGTCGACTATCCGAGTTCCAATTTCTGTACGGAGCCATGCGGCGAAGACGGTTCGTGCCCTCCCGGGGGTGCGTGCTTTGAGATGGACTGCTTCCCGGCGGACTACTGCGAGGACGTCGACGGAGACGGAGTCGCGGAAGGCCCTGGCTGCATGGTGATGGACTGCTCCGACTGCGACGCGAATGCCAGCTGCGTTCAGGCCGAAGATGGAACCGAATTCTGCGTGTGCAACGAAGGGTGGTCCGGAAACGGTCAAACGTGCTCCGACGTCGACGAGTGCGCCGACTTGAGCACGTGTGGCGTCGATGCCGTTTGCGTGAATGAGCTCGGCGGCTTCCGTTGTGCTTGCCCGCCTGGATTCGAGGGCGATCCCAACCTGCGATGTGTCGATATCAACGAATGCACGAACGGAATGGCCAACTGTTCGCAGGCCGCCGACTGCACCAATGAGCGTGGTGGCTTCATGTGCACGTGCCGCGCGGGGTTCACCGGCGACGGTGTGACCTGCATGGACATCGACGAGTGCGCGCTCGACATCGACGGATGCGACACGAACGCCACGTGCGTGAATCGCCGCGGCGGGTTCGAGTGCCGCTGCAACGCCGGATTCACGGGCGATGGATTCACCTGCACTCCCGCAGATCAGTGCAACCCGAACCCATGCGACATGAATGCGACGTGCATGAACGGCGCGACGGGCGCTGCGGTCTGCACGTGCAATCCCGGATACACCGGCGACGGCTTCTCCTGCACCGACGTCGACGAATGCGCCAACGGGACGGACAATTGCGACCCCAACGCTTCGTGCACGAACACGCCGGGGGCCTTCACATGCTCTTGCGGTCCTGGGTACACGGGCGACGGAATCACCTGTACCGACGTCGACGAATGCGCGGCCGGGACGGACAACTGCAGCGCGAATGCGACCTGTACGAACACTCCCGGAGCGTTCACGTGCGCGTGCAACCCAGGTTTCATGGGCGACGGAGTCATGTGCATTCCGACCGCAAACTGCATGATGGACCCGACGGTTTGTGACACGAACGCGAGCTGCCAGACCGATGCGGCCGGGGTTTCGGCCTGCGTTTGCAACATGGGCTGGATGGGTGACGGATTCGTCTGCGTCGACGAAGACGAGTGCGCCAACGGAACGGACAATTGCGACCCGAACGCAGTCTGCACGAACACGCCGGGGGCCTTCACGTGCGCTTGCCCGATGGGCTTCACCGGCGACGGGCTGACCTGCACCGACATCGATGAATGCGCCGACGGCACCGACAACTGCGACCCCATCGCGACCTGCACGAACACACCGGGCTCCTTCACGTGCGCTTGCCCGTCGGGATACTCGGGCGACGGAACGACCTGCACCGACATCAACGAGTGCGCGCTCGGCACCGACAACTGCGGGCCGAACTCCATCTGCACGAACACCCCGGGAGCCTTCACATGCACGTGTGCTCCCGGCACGACGCTGATCAACGGACAGTGCCGATTCCCCGGCGACACCTGCGACAACGCGTACAACATCCCGTCGGTGCCATTCTTCGGCGCTGGCGACACGCGCGGTTCCACGGACGATTACAGCCTGCCAGCCGGTACGTGCGGATCGTTCGGCAGCCGCGGTAGCGGTGCAGGCGACGATGTTTGGTCGTTCACCCCAACCGTGACCGGCACGTACAACATCAACGTGACCGACGACCGTTGGAGCTCCGCCGTCTACATCCTCACCGATTGCGCGAGCAGCGGCAGCTGCATCGATCAGGACCCGTTCGACCCAAGCCTTCAGGTCTCGCTGACCGCCGGCACGACCTACTACATCGTCGTCGACAGCGCTTCGAACCCGGGCTTCCGCCCCGAGGGTCCGTACAACATCACCGTCGAGCTCGACGAGTGCGCCTCCGGTACGGACAACTGCTCCGCCGATGCGACCTGCACCAACAACCCGGTCGGGTTCACCTGCTCTTGCAACTCCGGGTTCATCGGCGACGGCGTGAACTGCACCGACATCGACGAGTGCGCCACCAACGCCGACAACTGCTCGCCGAACGCGACCTGCACGAACACGCCCGGCGGGTTTGATTGCACCTGCAATGCTGGCTACACCGGCACCGGCCAGGTCTGCATCCTTTCGAATGGTCCTGGTGAGACGTGCACGAATCCGAACGTGATTTCTTCGGTTCCATACACGTACACGGGCGACACCTCACTACGCCTGGACGACTACTCCGTCGGCTTCAACGAGTGCACCGGTATCAATGGCGGCGGCCAAGGATCTCCCGACGAAGTGTTCTCATTCACGCCCACGACCACGGCCAGCTACACGTTCAACGTCACCGGGTCGTTTTCGAAAGTCGTCTACCTGGCGACCGATTGCACCAGTATCGGAAGCTCGTGCATGCAGGGCGACCTCGCGTTCTCGTCGCAGCCAGCGACCATTACGCTGCCGCTCACCGCTGGTACGACCTACTTCTTCATCGTCGATGGACTCAGCTCGTTCAGCGACGGCCAGTACACTTTGACCGTGACTCAAATATGAACCGCGCCGCCTGGATTGTTCTGCTCCTCACGTTGTCCGCTTGTTCGGGCGACGAAGGCGCAGATGGCAATGTCGATTCGACGACCACGAACAACTCCTCAAATGACGCCGGTGTGACCACGGAGACCGATACCGGTCAGGACACCGGCGCGATGACGTACGACGAACCTCGCACGGTTCGTGTCTTCGACGCCGTGCGCATTTCGAGCCTTCAGTCGGACGAGTTCTTTCAGCAGGCGATCGCGCCGGTCGACTTCGGAGACGGGCCATTCGAGCGTGCGACCCTGAAGGTCCAGCTCGAGACGACCTGCTTTCCGTTCAGCGATTGGACCCAGCCCCCAGAGGGGCATCGTTGGCCCGCCGACTGCGACGCCTACGACCGCAATTTCGAATTCACGTTGGACCCCGCGACGGAGGAAGGCGACACGCCTGGGTGGGAGCTCGTGCGCGCGATCACGCCCTTTGGCGGCCCGCTCGAATTCGAGGTCGACATCACCGACCTCGCCAACGCCAAGCCCGGAATGCACGACATGAAGACCCGAATCACCACGTGGCCCGATCCAAACGGTCAGGTGAGCGGGTCCGAGGGAGGATGGAACGTCACGGCCGACGTCGAATTGGTGCCCGGTCCGGCGCCACGCGATGTGGTGGACGTGGTGTCTCTCTTCAATGGCAACCAGCGCGTCAACACCGGTGCGGTCAACATCGACGTTGAGATTCCGGAAGGCGCGACATCAGCGCGATTCGAGTATCGAGTCACCGGCCACGGGGGTGTCCAAACTGGGGAGGACGCGTGCATTGGAGGGGCAGAGGAGTTCTGCCAGCGCACACACTACGTCACCACCCTCGGAGTGCCGCAAGACCCCATAGTTCCTTGGCGAGACGACTGTGAGACCCTGTGCACACTGACGTCGGCAGGGACCAATTTTCAGTACTGCGCGGAAAATCCCACGGGCGCGGTTCAGTCTGTTCGCGCGCCACGTGCGAATTGGTGTCCTGGCGACGTGACGCCGCCATTCGAGTACGAGATCGACAACCTCTCCGAAGGAACTCGCCCCGTGAGTTTCAGCGTGGAGGGGATCGCCGACGGAGGCAGTTGGCGCACGAGCGCCACCGTCTACTTCTACCGCTAGCAAGGTTCGCTGGGCCGCCTGCACAGTGAATTGCACCAAAAAGAAACCAAACCGGGACCTCTTTCCAACCCTCTAGGCTCGCGTATTCGCACCGTATTTCGGTAAGATACTCGTTCAGCTACAGAGGTGATGGTGAGGAGGTTTCCGTGACCGAGCAACGCGGCAGTGCGCCTGAGCAGCAATCGGAGCGCAACGAGCAGGACCAGCATCCGGAGCAGGGATTCTACGGAATCATCACGCGCAATACTTTGCCCGTTGTGATCGCTCTGTTCGTCGCTGGCCTTCTTCTGACCTACTTCCAGCTGTCGCGGAACCAGGACATTCTGGTGGAGCGGACGGCGGTGCAACACGCCCAGGTTTACTCCCACATCATTGACCGGACCCGAGAGCTGTACGCCTCGGAGGTCGTAGAAACCGCGCGGGTTTCGGGCCTCACCGTGACGCACGACTATCGCGACCACGAGAACGCGATCCCGCTGCCGATCACGCTCAGCCGCGAGATCGAGCACAAGCTCGGCCCGGCCGAGACGGGGACCACCGCGAAGGTCTACAGCCCCCTCCCCTTCGACTGGCGCGAGACCGAAGGCGGGCTACCCGACGAGTTCGCACGCGACGCGTGGGCGGCGTTCCAAAAGGACCCGACTCGGTCCGACTTCTATCGAATCGAGCCGATGAACGGGGTCGACTCGCTGCGATACGCGATTCCTCAAGTGATGCAGAAGGACTGCATCCACTGCCACAACACGTACGACGGATCGCCGAAACGAGACTGGAAGGTGAACGACGTTCGGGGCGTGCTCGAGATTTCGTACCCGATCGAACAGGCCGAATCGCTGGCGAGGAACTCGATCTGGGAGACGTTTGGCATTCTCTCGCCGATGTTGCTCCTCGCCCTGATCATGCTCGGATTGACCCTCCATCAGCATCGCTCTTGGAACGAGGCGCTCGCCGACCGAATCCGGTCGCAAATGAAGGCGAAGCAAGAGCTTCGCATCAGCGAAGCGCGCTACCGCACGGTTCTGGAGACGACGCCGGACTTCAACATGATCATCGACGTGGATGGTCAGATCGAGTTCGTGAACCGTCGCGGCGAAATGTTCGAGGCCGCGGAGGTTGGCGCCAACATTCTCTCGCAGGTGAACCGCCGAAACGCCGACCGATTGCGCGCTACGTTTGACCGCGCGCTGGTGTCCGGCGAGCTCGTGTCGGTCGAGATCGAAACCGAGGGTCCGGAAGGCACGGTCTTCATGACCACCCGAATCCGGCGGCTGGCGGATTCTGACGATCGCCTGCTCGTGGTTTCCACCGACATATCGGAACAGAAACGACTCGAGCAGCAGGCGCGTCAGGCGCAGCGGATGCAGGCCGTTGGCCGTCTCGCTGGGGGTGTCGCCCACGACTTCAACAACCTTCTGACCGCGATCGTGAGTTTCGGCTCGTTCGCGATGCGCCGCATCGACGAGGACCACCCGGCGCAACGCGACCTCGAGCAAGTGCTCGCCGCGGCCGGCCGAGGCGAACGGCTGACGCAGCAGCTCCTGTCGTTCTCCCGGCACCACAAGACATCGACCAAAGTCATCGACGTAAATCGCACGCTGAAAGGCGTCGAGGAGATGCTGAAACGCCTCCTGGGGGCGGATATCAAATTCGAATCGGAGCTGGGCAAGCAGATGAAGAACGTTCGTGTCGATTCGGCCGCGCTCGACCAGGTCGTGGTGAATCTTGCGCTCAACGCCAGGGACGCGATGCCAGATGGCGGCGTGCTGAGGTTGGCGACCGAGACGGTGTTCATGAGCGATTCCGGTGCCCAAACCGTCGGGCTTCCCCAGGGAGGCCACTTCGTCCGGATTGTCGTCGAAGACAACGGAACCGGAATGGACGCGGAGACGATGCGCCAGATGTTCGATCCGTTCTTCACGACGAAGCCGGCCGGAAAAGGCACCGGCCTGGGGCTCTCTACCTGCTGGGGTATCGTGCGGCAGGCTGGCGGCGAGATCGATGTGGCGAGCGAGCTCGGCGTCGGAACCACGATCACCGTGTATCTGCCGGGCGTCGACGAGGCAGTCACCGAAGACGAGGACCGTAGCGAGCAGGTCGCTGTCGGTGGCTCGGAAACGATCTTGGTGGCTGAAGACGACGATTCGGTTCGTGAGCTCGTCGTCCGTGCCCTCCGCGACTTTGGCTACCGCGTGCTCGAAGCCGCCGATGGCCGAGACGCTGCGGACATCTGCGAAGTGTCACCACCGGGGTCGATCGACCTCTTGTTGACCGATGTCGTGATGCCACGAATGAGCGGAACCGAACTGACCACGGTCGCTCGTCGTCTGCACCCCCGCATGCGCATGCTCTTCATGTCTGGCTACACCGACGATCAAGTGCTCGGCGACGGCGTACGAGACGTCGAATTCCTTCAGAAACCATTCACCCCCGAGGCACTCGCGATCAGGGTTCGCGAGGTCCTCGATGCTCCCCGTACCCAAGTGAGCCATGCCTAAGATTCTCGCAGTCGACGACGATCCTCAGATCCTCGATGTGGTGTCCGAGTCCCTCTCGAGGTTCGGATACGACATCTCGTGCGTGGGCGACGCCGCATCCGCGAAACTGGAGCTGCGCCGATTCGAACCTGATCTGATCTTGCTCGACATCGTGTTGCCCGACACGTCTGGGATCGACTTTTGTCGGGAGCTGCGGCAGACGCGAGATGTGCCGGTGATCTTTCTGTCGGGGCTCGATACGGAAGTCGACCGAATCGTTGGACTCGAGATTGGAGCGGATGACTACCTGACCAAGCCGTTTCACCCCGGCGAACTTCTCGCGAGGGTGAAGGCCGTGTTGCGCCGAACCTCGCCGAAGCCTCTACAAGCGGTGTCGAATTCGAACGTGCTCGAACATGGCGAGATGCGAATGGACCTCGACGGACATCAGCTGACGGTGAGCGGTGAACCGGTAGACCTCACCAAGACGGAGTTCTTGCTCCTGAAGACGATGATGCGACACCCGAACAAAGTCTACACCCGAGACGAGCTCACCGCGTCGGCACACGGGCCAATGACCCACGTGAGCGACCGGACGGTGAACAGCCATATTCGTCGATTGCGCGCCAAACTCGAGGAGGTCGGGATCGACCCGATCGAGACGGTGCGCGGGGTCGGATACCGCATCGCGGCCTCGGATTCTTGAGTTCGCCGCCTGCTCCGAATTTGCTCCGAAGTAGAGCGCATTCGAGATTCGGCGGCCCCCCGAGCGGCATTTTGCTCAGTTAAGGTGTCTTCATTGAACGATTGAAGAACCTTCACAGGGGCAAGCCATGAACCGCATCATCCTAATCCTCATCTTCGCAGCATGCTCGAGCGCGTGCGCTGGATTCAATCGACCGACCGTCGACTCGACCGAGATCGTCGAGCGTAGCTCGGTTCCGGCTGAGAAAGCCGCGGTCGACGACATCGAGTACCTCAACCTTTGCGTACACAAGGACTGTGACGCGACTCGACTGTCGTACACTCAGGCATTTCGAGACGCCGCAGTGATGGCTCGCGCCATTCGAGAGCTCGACCGATTCACACTCGACGCCATCGCGAGCGGCGAGACGCGTGGGCTGTCTGATTCGTCGGCGCACATGCCGTCACTGACACTCGAGCTGGAGCGCATTCGCGCACGACTCGAGGCGCTCAATCCGGGCTCCGATTTCGAGTCGGTTTCGCTGCAGATTCTGACGCGAAAGGCGCTGATCGCGGCGCGACAAGACATCGACGAGGCTCGCAACGCGCTCCGTCGTGCCCATCAGAACATGGAAGAAGTTCTGGGCGAAGACCCGCTCATGCTGGTGGACTGGAAGACGAAACAATCGCGTCCGGAGCCAGCGGTGGCCGCTCGGTACGGCGGCGCGCAGTTCAAGCCGCTCGACGCGTGCGTCGTGGCGAACAACCGAATGCAGATCTTGGTGTTGGATTGATGCGGCGCCGTTGCTGGCCGCGCTGGGAACTACGCGTCGGGAGCTGATTCGGCTCTCGACGCTTTGTGTTCCCGAATGCCCTCACGGATGATTTCGATGGCCATCATCGCGACGCCGACCGAGATGAAGGCATCCGCGACGTTGAAGGTCGGCCACCGAGCATCTCCGGCTCGCCACACGATGAAGTCGGTGACCCAGCCAAAGCGCGCTCGGTCGATGAAGTTTCCGATGGCGCCACCGGCGATGAACGAGAGCGCAGTGATCACCCAATATTCGGTCTCACGACTGCCCCTCAAGATAAAGAGAATCACGAGAACGGCGAGGAGGCTCACCCCAATGAAAAAGGGGAGGCGCCACGTTGCATCGCTGTTGGCCAAAAACCCGAATGCCGCGCCCGGATTGCGGGCGTATTCGTGCTCCCAAAACCCTGGGATGACGATGGTCTTTCGCCGCCGAATCTCGAGGTGGTCCCCGCCTTTCACGGTAGAGTCGGCCTCGAGTTTGGTGCCGTCGTAGAGGCGGACGTAGCTCGAGGCAATCTGGCGAACCTCATCCGGATTGTTGGCGCTGAGTTCGTCGTTCAGAAACGATTCGAGTGTGGTTTCGGGCGTGCCGGCTGGCACGTGCACGTCCATGACGTGTTCGTACCCTCGCCCGGCGCCAGCGAGTCGATCGGTCGCGACCGACTTGGTCCATTGGTCCAGGAAGACGGCCACGGTCGCGACGACCGCAAAGATCACATACTTACGCACTTCGAATCGCTCCAGAGACTAGACGCCGTCAATCAGTCGAGCGACGTGCCCTTTGGCGCGCACGTTATCGTGAATTTGCTGAATCGTCCCGTCTTCATCCACAACGAAGGTCGAACGCACGATCCCCATGTACGTGCGGCCGTAGTTCTTCTTCTCGCGCCACACACCGAACGCTTCGGCAACTTCGTGTTCCGGGTCGGCCAACAGCGTGAAGTTGAGGTCGTGCTTGTCGCGGAATTTCTCGTGTCGCGCGACCGGATCGGGAGAGACGCCCAGCACGCGATAGCCCTTGGACTCAAAGGCGCTCTGGTTGTCGCGAAAGTCGCACGCCTGGGTCGTGCAGCCCGGCGTCATGTCCTTCGGGTAGAAGTACAGCACGTACTTCTGGCCGGCGAGGTCGCTGGCGGAGACGTTGCCGGAGTCGTCAGAATCGAGCGACCATTCTGGTGCCTTGTCGCCGACGGAGAGCTTTGGATTTTCGCCCATGATGTTCCTCTTCTCGTGTGCAGAATCTGAAGTGATGGATAGATGCAGGCGCGTGGCCTTGGGTGCGGCTAGGAATCGGCCGGGCCAACCCATACCGCCTTGATGTTCACGAACTCCTGAATGCCGAACGACGAGAGTTCTCGCCCGTGTCCCGAGGTTTTGATGCCTCCGAAGGGAAGCCGCGGGTCAGACTTGGTGATGCCGTTTACGGCGACGGCGCCGACCTCCATGCGGGAGACGATGTCTTCGATATCCTCGCGCTCGGTCCAGAGCGTGCCACCGAGCCCGAATTCGGAGTTGTTCGCGAGCTCGAGCGCGTGGTCGAGGTCCCGGGCGCGAATCACTGCAGCTGCTGGTCCGAAGGTCTCTTCGTCGAAGGCCGGCATTCCGGGTTCGACATCGACCAGTAGCGTAGGTGGGTAGAACCAACCCGGGCGATTTGGAACTTCACCGCCCACGAGCACCCGGGCACCAGCCTCGATCGTACGAATCACCTGGTCGTGGAGTCCGTCTCGAAGATCCTCGCGGGCCATTGGACCAAGGTCCGTTTCGTCATCGTTCGGGTCGCCGAGCACGAGCGCCTCCAGCGCGGTCGCGAATCGCTCCACGAATTCGTCGTGAACGGCATCTTCGACGATGAACCGTTTCGCGGCGATGCACGTTTGCCCGTTGTTTTGCGTGCGTCCCAAGACCGCGCCGTCGACTGTCTTTTCGAGGTCGGCGTCGGCGAGGACGATGAACGGATCGCTACCGCCGAGCTCGAGAACCACGGGTTTGAGGGCGCGTCCGGCAGCCTCTCCCACGGCGCGACCGGCGCGAACCGAGCCGGTGAGAGTTGCTGCGGCGATTCGCGAGTCCGCGATGAGATTTGTGGTCGCTTCGTTGGAAAGAAAAAGATGCTGCACGACGCCGGGCGGAAAGCCGACGGCTTCGAAGGCGTCGACGATCGCCTGGCTCGACTTGGGCACGTTCGATGCGTGCTTCAGAACGGTGGTGTTTCCGGCCATCAGTCCTGGCGCGGCGAATCGGAAGAACTGCCAGAACGGGTAATTCCACGGCATGATCGCGAGGACGACACCCAGCGGTTCCATCTGGATCCACGAACGCGCGGCATCGGTCTCGACAGGCTGTGGCGCGAGGAACTCTTCGGCATGATCGGCGTAGTACCGACAGACCCAGGCGCATTTCTTCACCTCTCCGACGGCCTGCGCGAGCGGCTTACCCATCTCGTCGGTGAGGATCTTCGCGTAAGTCTCGGCGGAATCCTCGAGGTGTTGCGCCATCGCGTGAAACAGCTCGCCGCGTTCCTCGAAGGTTCTCGACTTCCACTCGGCTTGTGCAGTAATGGCGCGGTCAAGAGCGGACTCAACCTCGCCTGACGAAGTGAATTCGAACTCGGCGATGAGCTCGCCCGTCTGTGGGTCGATGGTCTGATACATGCGTCCTCCTAGGTTGCGGCCGCGCAAAGATAAGCGAACATCAGGAGGCTTCAAGCCGGACGTCCGGATTCGTCATGAACCTCAGTTCGCACAGGTAGCATCATGTAGGTGTTAGTAGGATATCGGATCGATTCTTGCTTTGTTTTCGGTACACTGTTTCAGGTTCGAACACCCGCCCAACCCAGCGCGATTCGAATCGTCCTTTCCCTGATGAGGATAGCCGTATGATGACGAGACGATGCCTTCCATGGCTCGTACTCTTGGTCTTTGGGGCTGCCGCTTGTGGCGACTCCGAAAATGGCCAGAGCTCAACGTGGAACTTTGAAGAGCCGTTCGACGTCGAAGAGAGACTTCCGGAAGAAAACAACGCAACGAACAACGTGACGTCGCCGAACAACGCGACGACTCCGGATCCGAACAACAACACGTCGCCGATCAACAACACGACCCCGGTCGAGCTGTGCGAGTCGGACGACGATTGTTCTTTGGGCGATGCTTGCTCGGCGTCTCCAGCTGGCAAGACCTGCGTCGCCGCGACCGGATCTGCTGATGGCGAATCCTGCAACCGTGATGGCGACTGCCAGAACGGAGCGTGCATTCAGCAGTGGCCGGGCGGCTACTGCACATCAGTCGGTTGCACGGATTTCCGCGATTGCGCGCGGCTCGGAAACGAGAACCGATGCCTTCAAAACCCACGGGGTGAGAACATCTGCGTACGCATCTGCCTGTCGAACGACGACTGTCGCGATGGGTACATCTGCGAGACGTTCGGCGGAAATGACGAAGGCGTCTGCTTCCCCGGCGAGCCGTTCGACCCGGCGGTATTCGACGAGCAGGCAGTCCAGCTGACTTGCCAGACCTCGGGTGAATCGACCGATTTCGTCTACACGGTCTCTCCCGGCACGGCTCACTACATGATGACGCCAATCCACAAGGAAGGCGGTCAGATTCGACCGATCAACGCGACATTCCCTGACGGCACCACCGCGGACTTCCAGCGGTCGGAAGGGTTCCTCTCGGCGGGCTCTCAGCTGTACGGATTCATGAATCCGACGCTCATGCCTGGCACTCTGTCGCGTTCCGCGATGGTTCAGGAGGGTGATTCGACCTATCGGCTTCGAAATCAGCCGGGCGAGATGTGCTACTACCTCCTCGAGGAGGCCACGGCTGGCAACAAGATCGACTTCAACATCTACCTCGTTGGCGTTCCCGGTATCGACGCTTCGAGCGCATCGACCAACGCCAACATGCGCGCGGTCTTGCAGAAGTTCGACACGATCTACAGCCCGCAGGGATACACGATCGGAAACGTGCGTTTCTTCGACATCACGGGGGACGAGCGCGACCGATTCCGAATCGTCCGAAGTGAACAGGACGTGACCTCTCTCGTCGCGCTCTCCGAGGTCCCCGGGCAAACGCTGGACGACGCGCTGAGTCTCAATGTCTTCTTCGTCGAGGCGATCGCGATCGAAGGCGGAGCAATCGGCATCTCGCCCGGCCTGCCCGGGCCGGCAGCGCTTCACGGCACCATCGGAAGTGGCGTCGTGTTCACCTCGGAGTTCCTGGGCGGTCGTATTCGTGACGGCTTTACCGGCAACCGAGTGGACGGCAATGAGTACACCGGAATCGTGTTCGCCCACGAGGTCGGCCACTACCTCGGGCTTTATCACACGTCGGAGCAAAACGGATTTTCCTTCGACCCGCTGCCCGATACGCCCGAATGCAACCGCATCAGCGCCAACTGCCCCGACCTCAACAACCTCATGTTCCCATTCGCCGGAATCCTGCACACCGAAGTCACCCCGGAACAGGGATTCGTCGTCGGGGCCAATCCGCTCACCAAGGAGGTGTCGCCATGAAACGCACAATCCTGAGCCTGATCACGATCGTCCTCGTCGGCTCCTCGTTTGCTGCGTACGCGCAGCAGAACGGTGGTCCCACTGTACCTGTCCAGGTTCCAGTCGATTCGCCCCAGTATGACAAGGTGGCGATGCTTCTGTCGGCCTACCACGAGCTGCCTGCCAAGGCTCAATTCGAGCAGGTCGCGGACGTCCGGTTGGTCCTTTCGGCGATGGCCGAAGACGCGAGCGCACCGCTTCAGCAGAAGCGAGCCCTCGTTGCCCTCGGCTACTGGGCTGATTCGTCGACCCTCTCGGTATACGCGCGCGTTCTCTCGAACCCGCAGACCCGAAATGGCACGCGACACCAGCTCCTGCTTCTCACCGGCAAGCGGTTCCCGACCGCCGGCGTACCCCTCCTCGAGCCCTATCTCGCAGCCAACGACCTTCAGCTCCGCCTCACCGCCGTCGAGGCCCTGGCAGCAAGCGGTTCCGACGACGCCTTCGCCACCCTCGAGCGACACGCCAAACTCGAGACCAACCCCCTCGTCCTCAAACGCATCGAACAACGAGGCTCCCGCCTCCGCTAACCCATAGCCTTTCCCCACGACCCCAGACCTCGACAACCTCGAGCTCTGGGGTCATTTTTTGTTGGCGTTCGCTTCATGTTCCACGCCGGAGATCGTTCGACGGCGAGCTTGGTTTATGCCGGATTTTTGGCTCGAGTTCGGCGATTTGAACACGGGTTACTGATGCCGAACAGAGCTATCGCAGGGTG
>CAYLMO010000012.1:0-32307 GCA_964384605.1 uncultured Bradymonadales bacterium
GCGTCGACAACGGCCGCCTCTGGTTCGACCACGTGCGCGTGCCCCGCGAGAACCTGCTCGACCGTTACGCTTCGGTATCGGCCGACGGCGAGTACTCCTCGCCGATCGCGAGCCCTTCGAAGCGATTCTTCGTCATGCTCGGGACCCTCGTCGGCGGACGCATCGCGGTCGCCGCAGGTGGCCTCTCGGCCGCAAAAGCTGCCCTTATGATCGCCACGCGCTACGCGACGCGACGCCGCCAATTCGGCCCGAGCGGTGCGCAAGAGGTGGTCATCATGGACTACCGAACCCACAAGCGACGCATCTTGCCGCGCATCGCCAAGACCTTTGCGGTCGCCGCTGCGCACCACGAACTCGTGCAGGAGTATCTCGCCGGCGATTCTGAGGACACTCGCGAGCTCGAAGCCTTCGCTGCGGGCATGAAGTCGTACGCTACGTGGCACGCCACCGACACCATCCAGGAGTGCCGCGAGGCGTGTGGCGGTCAGGGCTACCTCACCGTGAACCGATTCGCCGACCTGAAGGCCGATAGCGACATCTTCACGACCTTCGAAGGCGACAACACGGTGCTCATGCAGCTCCTCGCCAAGGGCCGCCTGACGCAGTTCCGCGACCAGTTCAGCGACTCGCGCGTGTTCGGAATGGTCCGATACCTCGCGCGCCAGGCGACCACCGCGGTCACCGAGCTGAATCCGCTCGTCACGCGCGAAACCGATTCGGCGCACCTTCGTTCGTCGGAGTTCCTCCTCGGTGCATTCCGGTTCCGCGAGGAAGACCTCGTGCGCACCGCTGCTCAGCGAATGTCGCGCCGTATCTCCAGCGGTATGGACCCGTTCCAGGCGCTGAACGAGTGTCAGGACCACCTGATGTCGATGGCGCACGCGACGATCGAATCGCGCATCCTGACGGCGTTCCACGAGTCGATCTCGAAGGCCGATGACGAGCTTCAACCCACGCTCGAGCGGCTGTTCGCACTGTACGGCCTGCATCAGCTGCACGAGGACATCGGTTGGTTCCTCGAGAACGGCTACATCGTGGCGGCGAAGGCCCGCGCGATTCGTACCGAGGTCAACGAACTGTGCGAGGAGCTTCGCCCGCAGGCCCTTCACCTCGCCAACTCGTTCGGAATCCCCGACGACCTGCTCGCCTCGCCGATCGGCACGGGAGCGATTGGCGCCGACGCATGAAGGTGCACGCGCTCTACATTCATCCGCTGAAGTCGGGCGCGGGCATTCCGGTTGCGAGTTTCGAGTGCACGCCCTTTGGTCCTCGCGACGATCGTCGATGGATGGTCGTCGACGATCGTGGCCAGTTTCTGACGCAGCGCTCCAACCCGATCATGGCGCAGATTCGAATGCGCCTGGAGTCGGCGGGCGCAGTCGCAACGCTGAACGGCCGAGACGTACTGCTCGAGCGGCGGGCAGGGGAGGGCGATCGAGACGTGACCGTTTGGCGGAGCAAACTGAAGGCGTGTGACGTAGGTGACGAGGCCGCGCGTGCGTTCTCGTCGTTTCTCGACCGTGCCGTGCGTGTCGTCTACATGTCCGACGAAAATGTACGCTGGGCCAACCCTGACAACGCCGGCGAGGGTCAGCGGGTGAGCTTTGCGGATGGATATCCGTACCTGATCACGAACACTGCATCGCTCGACGACTTGAACGCTCGCGCGAACACCTCGCTCGAGATGGAACGCTTCCGCCCGAACGTCGTCGTGACCGGCGCGACGCCTTGGGCGGAAGACTCTTGGGAGCGCGTCGAGTCGGCAGACGTCGCGCTCCGATTGGTCAAGCCGTGCGCACGCTGCTCGATGACCACGCTCGACCCGGAGAACGGCACGCGAACTGGTCCCGAGCCGCTACGAACGCTCGCCGAGTTTCGCAACTGGGATGGTGAGGTGATGTTCGGCTGGAACGCGATTGGGCCGGCCGGTGGAGTGATCGAAGTGGGGCAGGAGCTCGCCAGCATCGCCCGAAAGTAGGGCCAGATTCGCACCCCCGACGGCCCCACGACGCACCGATTCTTCGAAAATCGAATTGTACACCTTGACGAAGGTAGTGAGCATCTTATGTTCACGTCGCTTCGCGCACCGCGTCCCCGGCTCGACCGGGATTTGTCAGACAGCTGTCTGTGCGCGTCGTTCCAATCCAATCTTCATTTTCGCCTTACTCTTTTGAAGGAGTCTCTCATGGCAGCAGGTCAACATAAGCTTCCCGAACTTCCCTACGCTTACGACGCGCTCGAGCCGCACATCGACGAGCAAACCATGCGTCTGCACCACGACAAGCACCACCAAGGCTACGTCAACGGCTTGAACGCAGCCGAGAAGAGCCTCGAAGAAGCACGCAATAGCGGCGACTTCGGCATGATCCGCCACATCGAGCGCGACCTCGCGTTCAACGCGGCTGGTCACTTCAACCACGTCCTCTTCTGGAACAACATGGGCCCGGCCGATTCGGTCAAGCCGCCAGAAGGCGACCTGCTCGCGCAGATCAACGCCGACTTCGGTTCGCTCGACAACCTCAAGGCTCAGTTCTCCAAAGCTTCGGCGACCGTCGAAGGTTCGGGCTGGGGCATGCTCGTGTGGGACACGATGGGCCAGCGCCTCGAGACCGTCGCGGTCGAAAACCACCAGCGGAACTTCCCGCCGACCACCGTGCCGATCCTCGTCCTCGACGTCTGGGAGCACGCTTACTACCTGCGCTACCAGAACAAGCGCGGCGATTACGTCTCGAACTGGTGGAACGTGGTCAACTGGGCCAACGTCGCCGACAACTTCGAGAAAGCGAAAGCCCTCAAGTGGTAAGCTCGAGTCTTCGTGATTGAGCACTTGCGGCGGCCCGGTGACGGGTCGCCGTTTTTGCTCTGGGACACGAGCGATGGCGAAGGCGCCACGCCTTCGGTGGTGACTCGACACTCACTTGTGTAAGCTCGGCGCACGAACAACGGAAAATGAATGGAGTAGCGACCATGCGCGTGCTCATCGCAATTGGCCTTTTGTTGCTCGTCGGGTGCACCGACGACGTCAGCTCGAACGGTGCAACGGGCCCCAACGGCACCACCGGCCCCAACGGCGCCACGAACATCCTCCCCAACGGCTCGCCAGGCGACGTCGACGGAGACGGTGTGTCCGACGAGGACGAGCTCGCAAACGGTACCGACCCCAACAACCCAGACACCGACAACGACGGCATCAACGACGGCGACGAGCTGGCGAACGGCTCAGACCCCACCAAGGCCGACAGCGACGCCGACGGCCTGCTCGACTCGACCGAAGTGATCGTCGGTTCGTCACCCAGCACGCCCGACGCCGCCTGCGGCGACGACCGCTACACCGCACGTGTCGAGGAGAAGCCGGTCGACATCATCTTCGTCATCGACAACTCCGGATCGATGGACGACGAAATCGTCGGCGTGCAGAACAACATCAACGCGAACTTCGCCCAGATCATCGAAACCTCGGGCATCGACTATCGCGTCATCATGATCTCTCGCCACGGTCGCGCATCGAGCAACGACATCTGTGTGTCGAGCCCGCTCTCGGGCACGAACTGCAGCCCGGTCCCCGACAATCCGGTCAACGGACCACGGTTCTTCCACTACGACTACGGCATCTCGTCGACGGATTCGCTCCAGCGCATCTTCTGGACGTGGGACACTCCCGGACCGCACGGCGCCTCGCCCGACGGCTGGCGTGGTTGGCTTCGCGAGGAAGCTTTCAAAGTGTTCGTCGAGATCACCGACGATGGCTCCGTCGCCGAGCTCCCGGGCGGGATCGAGCCGACCGCCGAGAACTTCGAACGCCTCCTCTTCGAGCTGGAACCGCAGCACTTCGGTCGCCCCGGGCGCCGCAACTATCGCTTCCACTCGATCGTCGGCCTCGGCGCAAACGATCCGGCGGCAGACCCTTGGCTCCCCGTACAGCCCGTCGAAAACAGCGTCTGCCCAGACGCAGTTCGCCCCGGCATCGAGTACCAGCGCCTCTCCGTCGCTACCGGCGGCCTGCGCTACCCCGTCTGCCAGTGGCAGTCGTACGACCCTATCTTCGAAGACATCGCCAAAGGCATCATCGACGAAGCCCGAATCAACTGCGAAATCGCCTTCCCTGAAGTCCCCGAAGGAACAGCGGTCGACCCCAACGCCATCGCGCTCCAGTACGTCGATCCCCCTGGCTCGCTGCCTCGCCTCATCACCAGCGCAAACGTCAATATGTGTGGCGATTCGAACTTTTACGTCGAAGACGGCGTCATAAAGTTGTGCCCGCTGCTGTGCCAGGAGGTAACCGCCACCGAGACCGGCGACCTCTACGTCTATGTCGGCTGCGACGACGGCGAAGCCTGCGTACCAACGGGCGCTTTCGAATCGGTGTGCAACGACGGAATCGACAACGATTGTGACGGGTTCATCGACCGACGCGACGTGGAGTGCATTCAGTAAGTGGAAGACTGGACCGAAGAATACGACCGCAAGATTCGCGAATCGCAATCGCGTGGCTACGAGCCGTCATCCTCGAATCTGCTCGAAGACGCCGTCCGACTCGCCGACAGCAACAACGATGACGAGCGCGCCCTCCTGGCCCGCTACCTCTTCGTGTTCTCGGTGGCGCCGATCGACCCGCAGCGCGCGCTGGTCGAGTTCGCGTGGTGCGCAGCACGTCGCGACCTCGAGTCGAACATGTTGCCCCCGCACGCAATCCCGCAGCTCTACGGCATCGCCGTCGGCATCCTTCGGTCCTACCCCGACTACTCCCTCGAACAGATCGAAGCGACCTTTCAACAGATGGAGCAGGCCTACCGAGAGACCGGGCTCGACCAGCGCGACGTCTTCCACCACCGAATCTACGCCTGCCTCGGAACCGGCCGCCGCGACGAAGCCGCCGAGTGGTTCCAAAAGTGGCGCGAAGCCCCAATCTACACACCGGTCTGTGATGCCTGCGAACGCGGCACCCGCGTGCTCTATCACATGCACGGCGAGCGATATCAGCACGCGATCGACATCGCCGAGCCAATCCTGCGCGGCTTCGAATCGTGCGACGACGGCCAACCTCTGACGACCTACAGTGCTTCGCTCATTCCGCTCGTTCGACTCGACCGACGCGACGACGCCAAACGCTACTATCAGGCCGCTCGCCAGCTTCTCGACGGCATGGGCTACGCGGCCCTCTGGGCAGCCGGCCGGCAGCTCGCCTTTGCCTCGCTCGACGACCGGCCCGACGACGCCCGAGAGATCTTTGAACTCTGGGCGCCGCGCGCGTTCCGTCACGGTACGGCCACCGACCTATTCGGCTTTCTGCTGGCCTGCCACGTCTACGTGCGCATGCTCGCAAAGCGGGGCGACACCGTACAGCTCGGATTTCCCGAGCTCGACGACGCTCCGCGCCCGACCAACGGTCTGGTCGATGTGGCAGACTTCAAGTCGTGGGTCGACCTCCGCGTCGACCACCTCGCCATGCGGTTCGACGAACGAAACCGCAACAGCGAGTTCTCACGCATCTCGAATCTCTTTCGCGATCTCTACGAAGAAGTGAACTAACGCCGAATGGCAAACTCGAAGCCCACAGTAGTCGTTGCGGGGGCGAGCGGATTCGTTGGCCGGGCGCTTGGCGCGCGGCTCGCGGCAGATTTTCATCTCGTCGGTCTGACACGCTCGCCCGAAGGAAAACCTTCCGGCACGTACGAATGGCGGGCATGCGACCTCTTCTCGCGCTACGAAACGCGAGAGGCGCTCATGAACGCTGACTACGCGATCTACCTCGTCCACTCGATGCAGCCTTCGTCGCGGCTCACGCAGGGCAACTTCCGCGACATGGACCTCATCTGCGCCGACAACTTCGCGCGCGCGGCGAGCGCCCACGGCGTAAAGCAGATCATCTACCTCGGCGGCATGATCCCAGCCGACGTCGAGCCAGAAGAACTCTCGCGGCACCTGTCGTCTCGGCTCGAGGTCGAGATCGCGCTCGAAGCGCGCGGCACGCCGGTCACCGCGCTCCGAGCCGGTATCGTGGTGGGGCCCGGCGGCTCTTCCACCGACATGGTGCTCAAGCTCGTCGAGCGACTCCCCGCGATGCTCTGTCCCAACTGGACTCAAACGCGAACCCAACCAGCGGCGCTTCGCGACGTTGTGGAGGTCATCGCGTGGTCGGTCGGCAACGAAGAAGTCTACGGTGAAGACTTCGATGTCGGTGGACCCGACGTCATGACCTACGCCGAAATGCTCGAACGCACCGCGAACGTCATGGGGGTCAGCCGCAAGTTCCGTCGCGTCGACCTCCTCACTCCACGGCTCTCGACCCTCTGGGTGTCGACCGTCACGGGCCAGCCTTCCGAGCTCGTCCGGCCGCTGGTCGAGTCGCTCAAACACGAGATGGTGGTTCGCGACGACACCCTGATGAAGCGCGCGGTTCCGAATCCGATCGGATTCGAGCAAGCCATTCGCGAGGCGATGGAGCTGAAGCGGCCAGAAGACGTCATCCAGGGGGCCGAGGTTGTCGAACAGCCCCGCGCCCTCGTGCGAAAATCGGCTGAGCCGAGCCACGTGCGTTCGGTGCAGCGCCTGCCGCTCCCTCAACGGCGAGACGCGCGCTGGGTCGCCGAAGAGTACGCGCGATGGCTCCCAAAGGCGCTCAATCCGCTCATCGACGTGAAGGTCGACGAAGACGAAACGCTCCACTTCAAAGTGCTCGGAGTGCCGTGGCCGCTGCTCGACCTCCATTACGCATCCGACGTCTCCCGCGATGATCGCCATCTCTACTGGATCCGCGGCGGCCTCCTCGCCGGGCCGAGCGCTACCGGGCGCCTCGAGTTCCGAGAGGTCTTGGAGGGCGAGTACGTTCTCGCGGCGATTCACGACTTCCACCCGCGCCTCCCGTGGCCCATCTACACCACGACACAGGCCCTGTTTCACCTGTGGGTAATGTGGCGCTACCGCAACTACCTCGCGCGCCTGAGCGAAGAATCTGTGGCCCCGGTGGCTTGAGCCATCGGCGCGATGTATTCTTCAGTCATGGATCTGGCGGCGCTACATCAAGCGATACGAGGCACTGCGGTCGAACGCGTTTCGGTCACGCACGGAGCCCTTCGTCTCGCCCGCCCCCTTCAGACCTCGGCAGGTCGGTTCGACACACGTGAGATCTCGATCGTCCGGGTCGAGTCGAGCGACGGAGCCTTCGGCTACGGCGAGTCAGCGCCGCTCCCTGACTGGGGCACGGAGACCGCCGCGGAGTCGCGCCAAGAGCTAGACGCCCTGTCTAAAGCGGCGAAGACCACCGGTGGCGCCCTCCTCGAAGCGGTCGACGGCCCCGCCGCTCGCTTCGCGATCGAGACCGCGCTTCTCGATCTCGTCGCACGCCAAAGATCCATCCCGCTCCGCCGGCTGCTGAACCCGGAGGAGAGTCGCGAAGTGGTCCCGGTCAACGCCACCCTCGGCCTGCTTCCGCCGCCTGAGATTCGGCGTCGAGCCGCCGAGCTCGTCCGCGAGGGCTACCGCTGCATCAAGCTGAAGGTGGGCGACCCAAACCCCTCGGCGGACATCGCACGGATCCGCGCTGCACGGGCTTCCGGCGCGACCATCCGCATCGACGCGAACGGGGCGTGGACCGCCGACGAGGCGATCGAGTTTCTCACGCGGGTCGGTGCCGACATCGAGCTCGAGTATTGCGAACAACCGGTGCCGGCTGAGCCGTCGGACCTGCTGGGGCGTGTCGCATCGAGCGTACGCGTGCCTATCGCGGCCGATGAATCATGCCATCCGTGGCCTCGCCCGCTCGACGTCATCGAGCTGCGATGCGCCGATGTGCTCATCCTCAAGCCGATGGTCATGGGCGGGCTTTTGCGTTGTCTCGAGATCTTCGAGTCGGCGACGCGACACGAGATGTCGGTCGTCTTCACGTCCAGCATCGACAGCGCCATCGGCCGAGCCGCCGTGGCGAACATGGTCGCCGCACTTCCCGAACCACAACATGGCTACGTCCCGATTCACCACGGACTGGCGACCGGCGAGTGGTTCGAGCGCGACGTGGCTGAGCTGCCGATCGAACGGGGACAGATCATCCTCCCCGACGGGCCTGGCATTGGCGTGTGGCCACTCCTGAACGCGCTCGAGCCGATCTGAATGTTCCACCCCCTGCGCTATCAACAGCTTGCCCGACCCGACGCCACGTTCATTCAAGCCTGGGACGACGAGCTCACGTTTGGCGATGCGATCGACGAGGCAGGCCTGTGGGCCGCGACCTTCCGCGAAGCCGGCGTGGGCGCTGGACAGCGGGTCGCCATCATCGGCGACAATAGCATCGACTGGGTAAAGGCCGCCTTGGGCGCATGGAACCTCGGCGCGACGCTGGTCCCAATCAACGCGCGACTCCTCGACGACCAGATCGAAGCGTTGCTCGACGACATCGAGATCGACGCGGTCGTTTCGCTCGGAAAGCACGCCGAACGTCGCGTGGGACCACGCCCTCAGTTCTCGACTCCGATGGTCCGCGACATCGTCGAACCGCAGCCCATCGGCCTCGAGACCGTCGCGACGATCTTCTTCACGTCTGGAACCACCGGCCGCCCCAAAGCCGTACCGCACACCTGGGGCCAACACATCGCGTCGTCGGCGGCCAGCGCGTTCAACCTTGGTGTGTACCCCTCCGACAAGTGGCTGTGCGCATTGCCGCTCTTTCATATCGGCGGCCTCGCGATCGTCATCAGAAGCTTGCTCTACGGCACCACCGTAACCCTGCACGACGAGTTTTCCGTCAGCCGAGCGATCTACGAGTTCGCGAACAACCACGCGACGCTCGGCTCGTTCGTGCCCACGATGCTCCACCGGATCTTGGAGCACGAAGACGCAGCGGATCTCGAGTACTCCTCACTTCGAGGCATTCTGCTGGGCGGCGGGCCGGCCACGAGCGCGCTCTTGGAGCGCGCCGCCGCGCTGCAGCTCCCCGTATTTCAGACCTACGGCATGACCGAAGCGGCCTCGCAAATCACGACCGTACCCCCCGCCGCGGCCGCATCGCGTGTCGGTTCGGCCGGACTCCCGGTGCAGGGAGCCGATGTCGTAATCCGAGCCGATGACGGCACTGCATCTCCCGCCGGAACGGTCGGGAACATCTGGGTCCGCGGCCCCATGATCACGTCGGGCTATCTCAACCGTCCCGAAGCAAACGAACGGCTCTTCCGCGATGGCTGGTTTCATACGGGAGACTTCGGTCACCTCGACGACGATGGCTTTCTCTGGGTCGCAACTCGTCGCGACGACCTCATCGTCAGCGGCGGCGAGAACGTCTATCCAGCAGAGATCGAGTCGGTCCTCTCCAGGGCCGAGGGCGTCGACGAGGTCGCCATCGTCGGCCAAGAAGACAGCGAGTGGGGCCAACGAGTGGTCGCGTACTATGTCGGATCAGCGGAGCAGGCCGAGCTCGAGGCCTTCGCGCGCGCAAACCTCGGCGCGCACCAGATTCCACGCGCCTGGCACCGCCTCGAAGAACTTCCCCGCACGGTCTCCGGCAAGATCTTGCGCCGCGAGCTTCGCTAGAGCTTCGGCGGTCGACGCAGTTCGAATCGAAACTGAATCGCCTTGGCGTCGTCGCTCGTTCGCGGTCGAATCCAACCTACGACTGGCCCAAGGCGCTGCGCCAAGATTGGCGCGTTGAAGGGCCCAACCTTCTGCATGTTTTCGTCCGAAAGCAGCTCGACGAACGCTGGCGGCCGCGCGAAGAAATAGACGACCTCTTCGCGCTGATCGGGCATCCCTTCGGCCAGCGCTGCACGTTCGGCCTCGGCCTCGTCTTCGCTCAACCCGACCATCACCAACAGTCGCGGCTCGTCGCCGGGAATCCACTCCGTGTGGTGCACCGGGATCGAGTCCAGCTCGACCTTTCCAACCCCCGGCTCCAGGTCGGGAAGTTTCTCGATGTCGAGCTCTCCGCCGACCATGTCTGCCGTCGTCGCGATGACAAAGTCCCGCGCCGCCTGAGCCGTCAGCCGCAGCTCATTTTCATCACCCGGATGAAGCACGAACAGCGTCGCAAACCTGGGCGCCGAAGCCATCCCGGTGAGGTCGGGAGAGGTCACCGCGACCTCGGCCCGCGCCACCTTCGGCAATTCGCGGGTCAGAAACTCGGCGATGGGCGCCGAAAGCCCGCCATCATCAGCCGTCGCGAGGTTCGCCGCGATGAGCGCTAGGTTACGCGGCATGGTCGCGCCGAACACGAGTGGGTCTGAATCGCCTTCTGCCAGCAGATCTAGCTGGTCGTTCGGATCGTCCAGCCCCAGCCAGGTCGCCCAGACCTCGTGAAACAGCGGTCCGAAATCGAGGCTCACGCCAAACGAACGCTCCTCCACGCCCAGCCCGACTTTCGGTGTCGAGACCGGCAGCTCTTCTCGCGCCTTGTCGCCCACGAACGTCATCGTCAAACCGGCGATCCGGTTGGTCTCTGACGCAGCGATGTCGAGCGAGTAGATGAGCCCGTCGAACCCGGAATCTGCGCGGTACCAATTGTCCGCCAGCCGCTCAGCCTGCCACACGCCCTCGAACACTCGCTCGTCTCGCTCATCCGCCGACAGCGAACGCGCGTCCAGCAGAGTGCGCTGATAGCCTCGGATACGCGCCAGTCGACTCGACTCGAGCTGGTCGAACGAAAGCGATAGCGCTGGATCGTCCAGCGGAGCTGGAGCCGCCGGACGCCCCGGCGGGAACGACTCCGCCGCTCGCAACACCGCCGCGACCGCCTCGCCACCCTCGTCCGATTCCGACGCGGCCGTCGACACGTTGATCGGCGAGATCACGACGTCGATGATCGCGTGCTGACCGTCCTGTGTGATGCGCACCGCCGGGTAGTCGCCATTGTCCGTGAATACGCGGCCTGCCGTTCCCTCCGGCAGCTGCGCCTCGCGAAACTCGAGCGCGTCGAGAATGCCCAGAAAGAAGCTCTCGAACGCCATCTTCTCGGTCACCGAGACGACGAACCTGGCACCAGTAAGGGGCGAGTGGCCCTCGACCGCACGCTGCAGCGCACCGTTGAAGCCCGTCGGAATCGCCTTGGGACCGAGCTGTTGATACTCCCCAAGGTGTTCCGAAAGGCTTGCGTTGGGCGCAGCTCCAAACGTCTCGCGCACGACCGAGTCTGCATCGGTCAGCACCGCGTCGCCCGCTTCGTCCAACGGGAACAGCCCAAAATACGAAGTCCGATCGGGGTCCACGCCGCGTCGCTTCCACGAGCGCACGTCACCCGGTTCGCCGCCGAAAAATGTCGTGAAGTAAGACCAATAGACCTCCAGCTCGGCCACGATTTGCTCGCCGTCCTCGCCGTACATCGCGGGATCCGAGACAAGCCAAGACTTCAGGTCCGATGCGCCTTGGCCAAGCCGATCGAGCTTGCCCGCCAGCACGACTGGCGAACCCTTCGGCAGCTTCAGCGCGCCATGGCTCCAAGCCTGCGTTCCGGGCCGCGGGGCGGCCTCAGCCGATTGTTCGACGGCCTTGGCCGAATCTTCTTTGGTGGGCGACGACGAGCACGCCGCCAGCCCCAGTACGAACAGTGCGATGAAAAATCGACTCACCCACCACCTCCGAGAGCCGCCATGCGCGCTCGCGGGTAGAAACCGAGCAGAATCGCCTCAGGACCACCGGCGCCAAGCGCCGAGCTGAGCACTCTCAGATGAACGGCGTCGCCCGGAGCGATGTTCAGGTAGGCGGCGCGACCTTCGCCTCCAAGCATCCAGCTCACCGCGCTCGTGATCGACGGATTGTGTCCGAATGCCGCGATGCGCGCGCCGTCGCGTCGTCCTTCGGCGAAGAGCACCTCGATGATCTCTCGCGGATCCGCCGCGGGAATCAGCGCCTCGCTGGCCGTGACGTTCGCGTTACCAAATGCGCGCCCGACGATCTCAGCGGTCTGAACGGCACGAACGTACGGCGAGGTAAGCGCTCGGTCGTATCGCAGGCCGAGCTGATGAAGCGATCGCGCGGCCAGTTCCATCTGCGAGCGACCCTCGTGCGTCAGAGCGCGGTGGCGGTCGCCGCCGACGTTGTGGTCCTCGGCGATCGAATGTCGAAAGTAGAGAAGTTCGAACTCGTGCTTCAAAGCGTTCTCGGCATGGGGATCTCTTCGTGAAGTATGGCGCACGGTCGCCGTTTGGGCTACACCGGCGCTCTCACCTCCAAGCGAGGTAGCTGTATGGATATTCCAAGAACATCCGATGCCATTCGCGAAGATTGGGGAACCGCGGTCGAAGTCGCTCCCGATCTCTTCCGGATTCGACTCGTGAATCCGAAGGGTGCGCTGATGGTGAACACGTACGCCTACGTCGGCGGCGGCACGTTTGCACTGTTCGATCCGGGCTGGCCCTGGTCACGCGAACAGCTCGAGGAAGCACTCGTCAGCCTTGGGCTCGGCGCACTCGGCGACGTGGAGCACTTTCTCTACACGCACACCCACATCGACCACATGGGGCTGGCGGCCGTGTTCTCGCACGAGTTCGATGCGCCGCACTATTGTTGGTCGGGAGCCGAGCACGAGCTCGAGAGATGGCACGGCTTCCAGGACCGCATGAACGACTGGAGCGAGTGGGGCATCAACGCGCTGGCCGGCGAAGCTCGCGAACGAGCGCGCCAGATGTACGCGAACCGCGACGTCACTCGACAAGAACAGCGGCTCGTATACACGCACGGAGAGCTCTCGGTACAGAACTACGAGCTTCTGGAGTGGGGCGACACGGTGAGCGTCGGCGACCTCACGTTCGAGTGGATCGATGCTCGAGGCCACGACCCGTTCCATGGCGCGTTCTTCGAGCGTGAGCGCGGCTGGTTGCTCGCGGGCGACGCCGTTTTGGCGACGCCCACACCAATCTCGAGGGCGATGGATGATGACCTCGCGCTCTACCGCGCGAGCCTCGACCGGCTCGAAGCGCTCGACGCGGACCTCCTGCTCCCCGGCCATGGCGTGCAGCGCGGCGGCGATTTGTCCCGCGCGTTCGCCCGTGCCCGCGGTTACGTCGACGCCTATCAGGAACAGGTGCGTGGCGTGCTCGAGTCCGCAACCGAACCGATGGGGATCTACGAAATCGCACTCGCCCTCACGCCCGACGGAAAACCCTATTCACCGTCGACCCGCTGGTGGGTCCATCTGGCGCTCGTCGACTCTCATCTGCACGAGCTCATTCGGCTCGATCAGGCAGAGCTGGTCGACGATTCCGACGGCCCGCGCTTTCGCGCGGCATAATCGGCGATCGGCTCGGTCGACCCATCGACCACTCATCCCGCCTAATGACCGTTCGTCGTTTTTCTCCTGATTCACCCCCACATTCCCGGTTACAGCCCTGCGCGGGCTGCATCTAAGAAATGATGCAGCTTCTGTTGCGCCCGAACACGACCAACGGCTACGCCATGTCTACCGCTAAAGTTACTCCGATCATCGACCCCGACGCGCTGCGTACGAACAGCCGAATCCCCGGCTTCTACAAGATGAGCGTCGAAGACCGCGTCGAACTGTTGGTCCAGCGCGGCGCCATCCGCCCCGAGCAGGCACAGCTGCTGCTCCAGCGCGAAGGCGGCCTGCCGCTCGAAACCGCCAACCAGATGATCGAAAACGCCATCGGCGTGTTGGAACTGCCGCTCGGTCTCGGGCTCAACTTCAACATCAATCGCCGCGACTACCTCGTGCCCATGGCGGTCGAAGAGCCCAGCGTTCTCGCCGCGGTCAGCCACGTCGCGAAGATCGTCCGCGGCACCGACTTCGGTTTCGAAGCTTCGTGCGAAAACCCCCTCATGATCGGCCAGATTCAGGTCGTCGGATGCGAAGACTTCGAGGGCGCAGCCGAAGCGGTCCTCGCCGAAAAGGCGCGTTTGCTCGAGCTCGCCAACACGTTCGAGCCCAAGATGGTCGAGCGTGGCGGCGGCGCGAAGGACATCGAGACCCGCATCATCGACGAGGGCAAGTACCAGAAGATGCTCGTCGTCCACCTGCTGATCGATACGTGCGACGCGATGGGCGCGAACATGATCAACACCATGGCCGAAGGGATCGCGGCCGAGGTAGAGCAGATCACCGGCGGCAACGTCTTCCTGCGCATCCTCAGCAACCTCGCCGACAAGCGCCTGGCGCGGGCTCGCTGCAAGATCCCCTTCGAAGACCTCGCGTGGCGCGGCTTCACCGGCGAACGAGTCGCGGAGGGTATCGCGCTTGCGAGCGAATTCGCCGAGGTCGACCCGCATCGAGCATGCACCCACAACAAAGGGATCATGAACGGCATCAGCTCGGTCTGCATCGCTTCGGGCAACGACTGGCGCGCAATTGAAGCAGGCGCTCACGCCTACGCGGCGCGCGATGGAAAGTATGGTCCCCTGGCGATCTGGTACGTCGAAGACGGCCACCTCGTCGGCGAGATCGAAGTGCCGATTCAGGTTGGCACGGTCGGCGGTCCGATCCGCCTGCACCCAACGGTTCAGTTGGTTCACGACATCCTCGACATCGACGGCGCCGACGAGCTGGCAGGGATCATGGCTGCGGTCGGCCTCGCGCAAAACATGGCGGCGCTCAAAGCACTCGCCACCGAGGGCATTCAGCGCGGACACATGTCGCTCCACGCTCGCACCGTCGCAGCCACGGCTGGTGCGGCCGAACACGAGCTCGACGCCATCGTCGAACGCCTCATCGCGCACGGCGACATCAAGGTCCACACGGCGAAGCAGATCATCGCCGACTTCCGCGCCGAGTCCTGAACGGCATGGAACTTTTGGTGTGACGCTGTGTCCCTTCATGGAACCCACCATGGAGACACGCGATGCATGCCCAGGCCCTCGAACTTCGTTTCAAAAGTCCCGTAGACCGTGATTCTGCGCCGTTTTACGCGGCCAGCCTGCTCGCGCATTTCGTCGCGCTGCTGGTGATCATGTCCTTCCCCGACAATGCGGCGAGTTTGGAGCTCGACGGCCACATGATGGAGGACCGATTCCTCCAGCTCGCGCTGACCCCCGAGCAGATGGAGCCGGAACCGCAGGTCGCCGAGATGGCCGGACCCGAAGCTCCTGGGTCGGCCGCGCACAAAGGAGAGGAGGGCGCCGCGGGCCGCGAAGACGCCGAGGTTTCCAACAAAAAGCTCGCCATCAAAGGGCCGTCTCAGAACGAAGACATCGAGCTCCGAAAGGCGCGTGACCTCGAGATCGCGTCGACCGCCGGAATCGCGGGAACGCTGCAGGTCGAGAGCCCATGGGGAACCTCGCCGGAGTCGATCGGCAGCGACGCGATGGACGCCATCGGCGCCATCGATGGGTCTGGCTACGGCGACAACAAAGGCATCGGGGCGCTGGGCGTGAGCGGCGCCGGTCGTGGCGGCGGCGGCGACATCGAAGGCTCACTCGGCATCGACGACCGCATCCAGACGAAGGGTCGCAACGTTGGAATTGGCCGAAAGGCTGGCTGTGTACTGTGCGGCGGGAAAGACGAGAAGATCCCGGCGGAGGTCACCTGGCGACCGCCCGTCGTCGACGGAGGACTCGACCGCGAGATCATCCAGCGCATCGTGCGTCAGCACCGCAAGGGCATCAAAGCCTGCTACGAGGCGGAGCTGGCGCGGAACAAAAAGCTAGCTGGCGAAGTGAAGATCAAGTTCACGGTCGCGCCCACCGGACGCGTGCTCGCGTCGGTGGTGCAATCGTCGTCGCTCAAGAATGCGAAGGTCGAGACCTGCATGAACAACCGCATTCGGCGGTGGGTGTTCCCCGAGCCGCGTGGCGGTCAGATGGTCATCGTGAAATACCCGTTCCGATTCAGCTCGGGCGGCTGAGCGCCTGTTACCTCGGGAAGGTCGGGTACTTCTGCCCGACCGCCCGAACCTCTCCACCCGGCCAATCGATCGTCGCCACGTGCCAGAATTCCTGGTCGATCATGCGCTGACGACGGAACTCCTGGAACAAGATGCCGCCGATGTAGATACGAACGGTGGCGTAGCTGACCGAGTACGCGTGGTCGCTGAAGTAGTGCACACCCACGTCGTACGTCGTGTTCATCTCAGGGTTGTCCAGGTTGATGTTCTCCGGGCCCCAACCGTCGACGTCGTCGATGTCGAGCGAAGGATCATCCTCGGCACCAATCTGCGTGCCGTTCTCGAAGCGGCGAGGGGTGCCCCAGTCTGGGCTCAGGTTGCGCCAGAAGCAGTCGTACGGGCGTTCGTTCCACTCGCCGAGCGGGTGCATGAGGTGCAGGTCGACGTCGGAACCGTTCGAGTCGATCTCGTTCGGGTCGGCGGGGGTCGTCCAGACCAACTGGATGTGGATGTCTTCGTTGGCGGTAGCGCGCAGCCGCATTCGGGCTGGTGAGCAGGCTTCGACGCCTTCTTCGTCGATGACGTTGAGCTCGACGACGTACTCACCGGCCAGGTCGAGCCAGAGACCGCGGTCGTTGCCGTTGTCGGTGAGCTGCGTACCGGAATCGGTCGGTTTGGCGACGAGCGACCACTGATACTCCACGATGCGCGAACCCTGCGCGCGACTATCGGCGCCGGAGAGCGCGACCTGGTCGAGCGGCAAGCCCGTGTAGAGTCCTTCCGGATCGGCGACGAACCTTCCTTGCTCCATGTTGGTCGCCGTGATCACGGCTTCCGGGCACGGTCCGGTGTTGCCGCGACCGGTCAATGTGACGCGCTGCTCCGGGTTGAACTCGTCGTCCGAGAGAGCGACCAGCTCGGCCGAATACTCACCCGTGTCGGTCGGCGTGAACGTGATGGGAAGCCGACGAATCTCGCCAGGCTGAAGGGTGAACTCCTGACGCGCGACCGACGGATCGAGCGCGAATTCCCGGTCTCCCTCGATCTCGGCGACGAACGTGGTCTCCGCGTTGTCGGAGCAGTTCACCGCGTCGATGCCGCGCCCAATCGACGTGCCGGGGTCGGCACCGCCGAACGACATTTCGGGGCTTGGGATCAGCTGGAGGCAGGGAATCTTGGCGTTCGCCGACAGAAATACCGTGTGTCGCGGCTCGTCGGGGTCGTTGCTCTCGATGACCAACTCGCCGCGCGTATCCCGCAGCGTTCTCGCGATGTAGCTGATTCGGACCGCGATTCGCTCGCCCGGCATCAGTTCCTCTGGGGCCTGACCGCTGTCGGGAAAGCTCAGGTTGAACTCCGAAGAGATCGACCAGTCGCTGATCTTCAGCCGCTCCCGCCCCACGTTCTGCAACAGGATGTCGCGCTCGGCCCGCTCACCCTGGTCGAGGTCGCCGAAGTCGAGGCGATCCGGCCCGTCGATGTCTGGGTCCGCTACGAACTCGAAGGTGCCGAACTCATCCGGCTCGAAGAATGGGTCGAAGTCGTCATCGGATTCGCAGCCTCCGCAGGCCGCGAGCAAAAACACCGTGGCGAACAACATCCGCTTCAAAAGCTTCATTCTATCCCCTTCTGAGTTCTTCGAAGAGTGTACCGGATGCGATTCACGATTCGAA
Organism: uncultured Bradymonadales bacterium; assembly: GCA_964384605.1. Lineage (GTDB taxonomy): Bacteria > Myxococcota_A > Bradymonadia > Bradymonadales > Bradymonadaceae > CAYLMO01. The sequence continues at coordinate 17,423 of CAYLMO010000012.1, forward strand.
ATCATTCGGCTCTTCTTCATCCTAAAACCTGCCAGTCGACGCGGTTCTTCCATCTGGACCATTCACTTGCGGTTGCTATTTGCAGATCCCATGCCGCCCGTCGGACCGCGCACGCGGCATCCCAAAGCGGCGTCTCGAACCCTCGGTGCGGTGTAGGAACATCCCGATCGCTGCGGTAGGGTTACTCCGAGACTCACTTTTCCTAAGGCGATCTCACCCTCAGCCTCAAATTTCTGAGATTATGAGCCAACCCCGCGAATCCGCTGTCATCGTGCCCACTCGAGGGGAGGGCACCAGCCTCGAGATCTTCTGGAGTCGTCGCCAGCCGCACCTCCGATTCCTGGGCGGAATGCACGCGTTCTTTGGAGGATCGGTCGAGCCCAACGACCATGTCGTGCCGATGTCGCCTTCCGAGCATCCGGCTCCACGATTCTTCGGCTGCGCCGCGCGCGAGCTCTTCGAGGAAGGCGGCCTGCTCGTCACCACCGACGGTCTCTTTCACTCGGCGGTGCCAAACCCACGAGCCCCCGAACTCGCCACGGTCCGCGAAGGCGTTCTGAAGGGCGAGATCGACTTCGAACGTTGGCTGTCCGACCACGATCTGCGCGTCGATTCGAGCCGGTTCTCGCACCTCGGCCGATGGATCACGCCCGACTTCTCCGAGATCCGTTTCGACTCGCACTTCTTCGTCGTCGACCTCGACGGAGCCGAGTGTGAAGCCCTCGCCGTAGACGCATTCGGTGACCATCTCTTCGAGAAGGAGCTCCACCGCGGCGAATGGATTCACCCGGCTGAAGCACTGCGCCAGTGGCGCGCCGGCGAGGTCTTCATTTCGCCCCCGATTCGCTTCGCCTTGGACGCGCTCCGCGACGCCCACCGCGGAAGCACGGCCCGATCGGACCAGGCCGAACAGTCGTCCCTCACCGAGATTTCCGAGGCGACGGGCGGCATCTACATGGTCCCGTTGCGGTCTCCGACCATTCCGCCCGCAACCCACACCAACTGCTACCTCGTGGGTGATGAGCGATTCGTGATGGTCGACCCCGGATCGCCCGAGCCCGAGCAGAACGAACTCCTGTTCCGGCTCGTCGACGAAAAGATCGACGCTGGCGGAACCCTCGAAGCCATCCTGCTCACGCACCATCACATCGACCATGTCGCGGGCGTTTCGCAGGTCCTCGCGCGATACGACGTGCCCGTTTGGGGGCACAGGCGAACTGCCGAACAGCTCGATGAAACGTGGTCGATCGACCATTTTGTGGAACACCATGAACGCATCGACCTCGGACCCGACTCACTCTCGGCGCTCCACACCCCCGGGCACGCCTCCGGCCATCTTGCGTTTCATCACGAGCGCACCGACACGCTGCTCATCGGCGACCTCGTCGCCTCGTTCGGTACGATCCTGGTCAATCCACCCGACGGCCACATGGGCGACTATCTCGACTCACTCGAGCGTGTGCGCGAGCTCGGCTGTTCGGGGCTCTTCCCCGCTCATGGATGGGTCGTAAGCGAGGTCGAAGCTCATCTCACCTACTACATCGAACACCGCCTGGAGCGAGAGGAGAAGGTACGCGCCGCGCTGGAGCGGTTTCGAAAGCCCGCGACCGCCGCAGACCTCGTGCCCGATGCGTACGACGACGCACCGCCTGCCGTATGGCCCATCGCGACACGCAGCGCCCACGCACACCTCATCCACCTCGCCGAGATCGGCGTGGCGACGATGCGCGGCGAGCGTTTTTCCATTCGCGATTAGGAATCGGAGAAAAGCTCGAGCGGACAAGAGTGACCGCCCCGACGCCGTCACGGATTTGCTATCGTGTTCTGGATGGAGCCGGTTGCGGCCAGCAAGGAGATCGCGATGGAACTCGAGAGCTTTGACCCAAAAGTCCTCACACCGGATGAGTTTCCCCTGACAACGCGGCTGTACGAGATCGTGCGAGACGGGGCACTTCTCGATGATGTTGTCGCCGGAATCAAACATGGCTCGTCCCGACTCGACGTTCTTTTCGAACATGAGATTACGGCGATGCTCAACAAGAAGAAGGACTACGCGACCGGCGCCGTTCTCTGCGCCGCATTCCTGAAACATTCTGTAGAGGAGTTTCCGCGGACATTCTTCACCGGCAATCTTGGGCACTCCTATGAGAAGTTGGGCGAGTTTGGGACAGCTCGCGAATACGCGAAAAGGACCCTCGATATCGCCGAATCCACCGACCAAACTTGGGGACCGCTCTACGTCGCGTGGTGCTGCAACCAGATCGGGTTCATTTCGTTTCTCGAGGGGAAGCATGCCGAAGGCGCGGAGTGGGCAGAGCGGGCGATCGAGGTCAATCCAGACATGAACAACGCTTATGGAACGCTCGGGCAGTGTCTCTATGAACTCGACGACGATCGCGCATTCGAAGTGCTCGAAAAGGCATTGAAACGAGGCGTGAAACCCAGACGTCCGGCTCGGCTTCGGAACGATCTCCGGTTCATTCAACTCGCCGAGAAGCATGGCGTCGACCTCAATGAGGAGTCCTAGATGACCGCACGACCAGTTCTACTCGAGCAAATCGAAGCAGCCGTGGTGCGAGTTCTGGCCGCCATTTTGGGACGAACCGAAGATGAGGTACGCAACGACGACGCAAGATGGGCCGCCTATCAGTGGGACGACGGCTTCGTCGACGCCCACCTCCACAACATCGAGTGGGATTCGCTCGCCATCGACTCGGCCTTCCACACCGAAGACTGGGTCTTCGGACGAGACGACGTCGACGTGGCAAACTCCATCTTTACCAACGATTCGTTCGAGCCAGGCGCCACCACCGACCTAGCAGCACGCGAGCTGTTCGAGCGACAGCCGGGACATCTCTACGGCAAGCAGTTCGCCAAACTCATCCAACAAGACCGGATACGACTCGAACAGCTAGACTTTCTGACCGTGTACAGCCGCATCGCCTCCAAGGGCGAATCCCTCATCGAGGCTGCGACCGGAATGTTCATGCTCAATAGCTTTCCTGGATTGAAACTGATTCCGTCGAGCTACGCAGAGGTCGCTGAAGAGTGGATCGAGCTTGTCGATTCGATCGAACCACCCGAGCTCGCCGCACACATCGGCATGTTTCTCCAGTCCGCTGAATCCGCGAGGTGTGTTGGAGCTGCCTTCAGTGGCGTCGACGACGGAACGCTGTTGGAGATCGACGGCGAGGCGCAGCAAGAGATCGTGGCCTCTTGGTGGATCGGCGAAGGCCAGGGCAGCATCTATCTAGCTCGCATTCTGGAGGACTCGATTCCCGAAGTCCCCGACTACCGTGGGCGGGAACTTCTGACTCGTCCCGCACATGCCGAACTCCCAGAAAACTCCCGGCTGGTCTCGTCCAGCGAAGAAATACTCGAGAAACCACTCCGAGAGCACCTCGAGAATTCCGATCTCGACGCATATCGAGAATTACTCGATGATTTGGGCGACCGAGATGAGCAAGCGTTCTTGGCAGGAATGGCCATCGCTATGCCCGACCTCTGGCGAATTCTACTCCCGGTCGATTCCCTCGCCCGAGATGGCAATGCGCATGCGGCACTGGCTGTTCTTCACGCTGCGCGTCATGCAATGACGCCCGAGAACCGCCGGCGCACCGAGCTTCGGTGGGCTCAGGCACTCCACAGAGTAGGTTGCCATTTGGAGGCGGTGGTTGCTTTTCAACACTGCGTTGAAATCGGCCATGAATGTAGCGAATACCACATGCCCAATATGGGCCGGGTGCACAACGAGTTCGCCCGGGCAGCGCTCGACGCCGGCATGTGGAAGCTCGCGCTCCAACAGGGCGAAGAAGCGCTCGCGTACAACGAAGACCTCATCTTCGCTGAAGCTACACGCGCCTGTGCCCTCTACGAACTCGGACGAACGGACGAAGCGTTCGAGGCGGTCGAGCGCGTGATGAGATACGGTGTCGACCCCATGCCTCAACTGAGATTCGCCGAAGACGAGAGGTATCGCGAACTCGCTTTGGAGAACTCGATTCCAGTGCCGGTCTCGTGACCGCCAATCGAGACTACGAGTCGAGGGCGGCGAGCGACTGAGCGATGGTGCGACGCACGCCGGTGAGCCCGGCGAATTTCGAGACCGTGCCCGCCGGCGGATTCGCCGTCGAAAGGACGATCCCCAACGCTGCCGCCTCGGCCGCTCCATGCGTCTCGGCTGCCCCTTCCATCGCCGACGCAAGGTGTGCGCTGTACGACTGGTCGAGCAGGCTCACCACGAAGTCAGCGGCGACAGCTTCGACCTTTCCTTCCATCTCGGCGATCGACGGCAGAACCAACGGGTCGTTCTTCACTCCCGCGTCGCGGTAGCCCGGCTGACTGAAGTCCTCGACGACCACTTGAATCGGCTCCGTTTTGCTCTGGCGGCGACCCGTGATTGGATCGGTCCATCGCATCGACAGCGTCGCGATGCCGGTACGCTTCACGGTCTGGGCTTCCCAGCGGTGCACCGCATGCACTTCTTCGCGCACGAACTCGTCTTCAAGACGCAGGTCGCGCTCGCGCTCTCGCTTCCGGTCTTCCAGGATTCGCACTTCGTCGCGCGCCGCCGCGTAGATCGCCTTGTTTCGGTCGCTCGGGTCGGCCTCGGACGCCCGACGGGCCCGCGATTCTCGAATCTTCGCCTCATCGACCTCTCGCGTGATTCGTTCCACCTTGCGATGGAGCCGCAACCACTCCGGGTTCTTTCGGCTCTCGTGCCCCGCGATGTAGTCCTTGCTCAAGATCTCGGTGAACGTGTCGTCGACCACTCGAAGGCCCCGCAGATCAACCTCGATCGCGAGGTCCGCATCGGACAGCTGCCCTTTGACCACGCTCGCCGAGCCGATGAAGTCGGGCACGTAGTTGAGCACCCCCGCCGAACGCGTCTGGCGTGCGTGCACCGAGTATGCGACCCGGTGGTCGCCCCGCAACCGCTCCGCTTTCTCGAGCGCTTCGCGACCAAACGCAGGGTCGCCCGTCACGTCGGCTGCCTCGGCGAGGTACAGCGCCGAGGTCGCGATCGCACCGGCAGATTCCGCGTCGCGAGCTTCGACGATCAGCCACTGCGACCACTCTCCGACCGCCTGGCTCCGCGCGCGCATCGTGTCTTGGTGATATCGGCTCGGCAGGTACTCACCCGCTTCGTCGGCGAGCGAGACCGCGCTCGCGAAGTCGCGCGATTCCATGCGGGCTAGCACTTCGGCCGACAACCGCTGGTCGAACCCGGTCGCCCACACGCTCACGTCGCGCCGGCGCGGTCCCCACTCGATCGCCGTGCTGGTCGAGTAGATCGCTTCGTTCCACGCGCCCTGACTCGCGTAGTCCCGAGCCTCTTCGAGGTTCGCGACCACCGCCAGGTCTGCCGCGCGATCGAACTTGCGCTGAAGCTCGTAGTTGTCCGGGTCTTTTTCGAGCGCCGCTTGGTAGTTCGAAGCAGCCGCTTCGTACTCCCCACGCTGGAGGTTCGTGTCGCCTCGCTCTTGCAGCGATGGACCGCTGCACGCGGTGACTAGAGCGGCCAGGAGGCCGATGAGGATCCAATGTGTTGCGCGCATGAGACCTGCCTCGTTGGTTCGTTCCATACGCTTGGACCACTCTCGACCGGCGGATATTCACCCACACGAACTTTCAATTTCTATTGAAAGTTTGGCGAGGGGCCCTAATGTTGGGCCCGAGCGCGCGCGAGAGCGTGCTCCGAGACAAGGATCTCATGGCTTCCACGCACCCCGTTTCTGACCCGGAGCTCGAACTGTTCGACGAACAGCTCGTCTGCCGTCGGTTTTCTCTGGGTGCGCTGGGCGACCTCGATCCCTGGGAGCTCCTCGCCGCAATCCCCAAGCACAAGTCGTATCGGGTGTTCGCGGAGCCAGATGGCCCGCTGCGGATCGGTATGGGTGCGGCGGCCCGCATCGCTCGGGCTCCGGGCCGAAAGCCCATCCGCTGGTCGACCCTGTTCGACGCGATGCGCGCGGCACTTGGTCCGTTGGGGGCAGGTACGTCCGTCTTCTTCAGCTCGGCGTTCGACGCGCAGCAGCCGTTCGACGAACTCTGGGAGGGATTTGCGCCTGTCGAACTCTGCGTCGCCGACGCGACGTGGGAGTTTGGTCCGGCCGGCATCACGATGACAGTCGTCGCGTCGCAGCCGACCTTTGAACGTACCTACGACGCCGCGATCGCGGTCGTGCGCGCGTCGCGCGACCGACGGGCTCAGCCAGAAGTGACCTTGATCGACTTCGGAGATGAGGCCTACGCCGACGCCGTTCGAGCTGCGCTGGACCGCATCGGCTCTGGTGTCGCATCCAAGATCGTCGCGGCTCGCCCAATCGACCTGCAGGCGGAAGGCGAGTTCTCGGTCCCCGACCTGTGTCGCGAGCTGCAGTCGCGCTTCTCGCGCTGCTTCGTCTTCGCGCATCGCCCCGGAGGCTCGCATCGCGGCGCGGCTCCGACCTTCCTCGGAGCTTCACCCGAGCGACTCGTCGCCGTACGCGACGGCCGCGTGCACACTGGCGCGATCGCCGGAACAGCCCCGCGCGGCGTATCGGCCCGCATGGACGAACGCCACGCCCAGGAGCTCCTGACGAGCGACAAAGAGATGCGCGAGCACGAGGCCGTCTCCGACATGATCGTCGAGGCGCTCAGACCGTTCTGCTCCGAGGTCGAACAGGAGCCCGTGCGGTTTCTCAAGCTCCCCAACGTGCAGCACCTTTGGTCGCCGATTGGTGGCCCGCTTCGCGCCGAGAAGTCGGTGCTGGACGTCGCCGAAGCGCTCCACCCGACGCCGGCGGTCGGCGGTGTCCCCCGCGAAGCGGCGGTCGATGCAATCCGAACGATCGAGTCGGCCCCGCGCGGGTTGTACGCGGGAGTCATCGGGAGCGTGAACCTGGATGGCAGCGGCGAACTCGCAGTGGCGATTCGTTCGGCGCTGGTGCACGGTGACCGCGCGCGACTCTTCGCCGGCGCGGGCATCGTCGACGGAAGCGACCCAGACCGCGAAGTCGCCGAGACACGCGCCAAAGCCCGCGCGATCCTCGACGTCTTGGAGCCACAATGAAGTTCGAAAACGCCTCCATTTTGGCTGGATTCGTCGTGCTCGATGAGCTCGCGCGCGCCGGAGTGCGTCATGTCTTCATCACCCCCGGGTCTCGCTCGACTCCGCTCGTATTGGCGGCGTCTCGGCACCCAGATTTGCAAGACCATAGCGTTATCGACGAGCGTTCGGCGGCGTTTGCTGCGCTGGGCGTTGGTCTCGCCACGGGCCAGCCGGCCGCGCTCATTTGCACGTCGGGAACGGCCGCTGCGAACTACCTGCCTGCCATCTGCGAAGCGGATCTCGGCGGCGTTCCGATGGTTGTTTTGACAGCCGACCGACCTCCGAATCTGCGCGACGCCGGTGCGTCGCAGGCGATGAGTCAGGTTGGTCTGTACGGAGACAAGACTCGTTGGGCCGTCGATCTGGGCCTGCCCGAGCCCGACGAGGAGTGGTTGCGCCACGCGCGCTCACGCGCCGCGAGAGCGGTAGATGTCGCGCGCTCCCTGTCGGGGCCGGTCCATCTCAACATGCCATTCCGTAAGCCGCTCGAGGCTACCGAGGTTGCCCCGGACCATCGGGACCATGTGCCATCGAACGTTGCCACCTCCGTCGCGGCGCTCGGTCGAGCTGATGGCGCACCCTGGAAGGTAACGGCCCGCACGAAGGTGTCCGTTCAGCTCCCGCAAGACCTCGAGCAGGTCGTCGCGAGCGCCAAGAATCCGGTCATCCTCGTGGGCGCGCCCGAGCGCGCTCCATGGAACGTCGGTGGCCTTTCGCTCGAATCGCTCGCCAGCGCGCTTGGTGCGCCCATCATCGCCGAGTCGATGAGTGGCCTCAGACGACCGGCTAGCCCTTCGGTCATTCAGGGCGACTTGATCCTCGCCGACGCCGAATTCGTCGCGAATCACCCGGTGGACCTCGTGATTCAGCTGGGGCGGTGGCCGATCAATTGGCCCGTCCAGAAATGGCTGCGCGCCACGCAAGCCGCGGTCGTCGTCGTATCTGACGCACCGGCCGACCCCGAGCACGAAGCTGCATTTCAGCTCCCTGGGCAGCCTGCGTCGCTCGACGCGCTCGCCTCGGTCTCGCGGGAACCGGCCGACCCTCGAGCGTGGTTCGCCCGGGCGAGTGAGCTGCAGAGTGCGTTCGACGCCGAGGTTGCTCGCTGCGAGGCGCTCGATGGGCTTGTCGTGCGAAACATCGCCGAGTGGGGCGACCCGATCTTTGTCTCGAGCTCGATGCCGCTTCGCGACCTCGAGACGTTCGTCGCGCCGTCTGACCGGCCACTCTCGGTCTTCGCGAATCGCGGGTTGAACGGGATCGATGGCGTCATCTCGACGGCTGCAGGCGTCTCGGTAGCACTCGAACAGCGCGTTCAGGTCGTCATCGGAGACGTCGCTTTTGCGCACGACGTCACCGGGCTAACCACCGCCCGGCGCATCGGCGCCGACCTTCAGGTCAACGTCATCGACAACGGTGGCGGCCGAATCTTCGACCATCTCCCGGTCGCGCACGACGACGAAGCGGTGTTTGAGAAGCACTTCACGACGGCCCCCGCCTGGGACTTTGCCGCAGCGGCGGCAGCGTTCGGGTACACGTCGTCGACGCTGCCGTGCCATCAGATTGAGCAGGCCAGGGCGCGCGGCGGCGTGGTCATCCTGACGAATCGAGGTGGCGCTACGACTCGAACCAGCGACCTCGTGAAGGCCGCGATACGGGCCCGTGGCGAGCAAGGCGGCGTGGCGCCGGGCAAAGATGCGATCGTGCTTCTCCACGGCTTCACTGGCGATGCTACGACGTGGAGCGAACTCACGAACCACCTCGACCGCCCGGTTTTCGCGGTCGAACTCCTGGGACATGGCCGGCGACCGAGCCACGTAAAGCCGACGATCGACGCGCTCGTCGACGACGTACTGCAACAGCTCGACGACGCTGGAATCCAGCGCGCGACCTTGTTTGGGTACTCCATGGGCGGCCGTGTGGCGATGGCTCTCGCCGCCCGCGCTCCGCACCGCGTTCGTGCGCTCATCACGCTCGGAAGCCACCCTGGGCTCGAAGACGACAAGGCTCGCTGCGACCGTCGAGATCACGACTGGGCGCTCGCCGACCGATTGGAACGCGAAGGCCTGAGCTCGTTCCTCGATTTCTGGATGGAGCTCCCAATCTTCGCATCCCAGTCGGCCCTCGGTAGTGAGTGGCGAGAGGCGTCGAAGCGACAGCGGATGCGTCGTTCGGCGCGGGACTATGCGCTCGCTCTTCGATGGTCGGGCACCGGCACGATGGCGCCACTTTGGAACGCCTTGTCCGAGTCCGACATCCCGCATCTCGCGATTGCCGGTGAGCTGGATTCGAAGTACTCCGGCGTTGCGGCGGACCTGGTCGAGCGAACAGGCGCCACCTCCGCGATCATCGCAGACGCCGGCCATGCCGCTCACTATGAGCAGCCTGCTGCCGTCGCCAACGCAATCGCGGCGTTTTTGGGCCAGTGCGAGTCGAATCAATCTCGAGAAGCTTCATGAGCACCACGATGACCACCGACATCTCACCAGTTCGCGCCTGGGTCATGGCGACGCGCCCCAAGACGCTCGCGGCTGCCGCAATACCGGTGGTGGTGGGCTCAGCGCTCGCCCTTCACGACGGCGTTTTTGCAGCGCTCCCTGCGCTCGCCGCGCTGCTCGGTGCGATGCTGATTCAGATCGGCACCAACCTCGCCAACGACTACTTCGACTTCAAAAAGGGTGCTGACACCGAAGACCGGCTCGGGCCTACGCGAGTCACTCAGGCCGGCCTCATCTCGGAAGGAGCCGTGCGCAACGCGATGATCGCGACATTCGCGATGTCGGCGCTCGTCGGGTCATATCTCATCGTGGTCGGAGGCTGGCCGATTCTGCTCATCGGGGTGCTCTCGATCGCCAGCGGGGTCGCCTACACTGGTGGGCCTTACCCGCTCGGTTACAATGGCCTCGGCGACCTCTTCGTCTTCATCTTCTTCGGGATCGTGGCGGTGACCGGCACGTACTACGTGCAAGATCTCACCTGGTCACTCGACGCTCTGATTGCGGCGGTGCCTGTGGGTCTGCTCTCGGTCGCAATCCTGATCGTGAACAACTTTCGCGACATGGACCAAGACGTTCTCGTCGGAAAACGAACGCTCGCCGTGCGGTTCGGCCGCAAGGCGACCATCGCTCAGTATGCGCTGGCGCTCGCCATCCCCTACGTCGTCCCTGCGATTCACTTCTTTGTGCGCGACGCGGCCCCGTGGGTCTTCTTGCCGCTCCTCAGCTTGCCACTCGCCATCAAGTTGTTCCGCGACTTCACCAGCAAGACAGGCTCGGACCTGAATCCTGTGCTCGAAAACACGGCGAAACTGCTCGTTGTTTTCGGTGTGCTCTACGCGATCGGACTAGGCGTCTAGACGCCTCGTTTGATGAGCAATACTGCGCCTGCATCTGTCTTTGGCGCATGAGAAGACCCTTTCGGATAGCGCACCCAGTCGCCCTCGCGATAGCTGCCGTGCTCGTCCGAGAACGCCCCCGACACCACGAATATCTCCTCGCCGTGCGGTATCTCGACTGAAGGCACGACGAGGCCCGGCGACATCCGAAGCATGCGGTAGTGCGCCGGTCCGGTCTCGGGCGTGTGCAGCTGGATCACCTCGAGCCCGTCATAGCTCGAGTGGGGCTGCCAGCCGTCGTTCGTGTCGACACGAACCTGCGTTTCATTGGGATACTGCTGCAAACGGACGAAGAGCAGGCATCCGCCTGGTGACTGCGGCGCGTGGCCGTAGCCTTCGGGGTTCAGCATGAACGTGCCGGCCGGGTGCTCTCCCCGGTCGTCGCTGAACGTGCCGTCCAGCACGAGGATCTCCTCGCCACCTGGGTGCTCGTGGCGGTGAAACGAGCTGCCTTCCTCGTAACGAACGACCGACGTGACGACGCCTGATTCAGCGCCACCCTGATGGAACAAGCGTTTGCGCCACACGGTCGCGCTGGGGCTTGCAGTCCACTCCATCTCGGAGCTCGAGACATGTGCGTAGCTGCCGGATTCGTGAATCGTCATCGCTTTCTCCGCGGGGCAGAACTTCGGCCATTGGATGCGGCGTGGTCCCCGATGGTCGCAATCTGCGCCAAGAACGAAAAAAGCGACGACCAAATGGTCGTCGCTTTATGCGGAAGGGGAGACTCGAACTCCCACGAGGTTTAACCCTCACTAGATCCTTAGTCTAGCGCGTCTACCAATTCCGCCACTTCCGCGTGGCCCTGCGTCTGGAATTCTCCGTCCGCGGGATTCGGGAGTATACGGAGGCCGAATTGAGTGTCAACGCATTTTTTGGCAAAATTTCTCCCGATCTTCCCGCCTGGCGAGTTTCAGGCCCAAGGCGCCCGATTCGCCCACGCCTGGGGCCATGCTGAACCGCGATTGCCCGGTATCTCGCGCCCATCGTCAGACACGACAAAATTGCCGACGTCGCCGAAAGCTCGCTCCGTATTGACCCGTTCGCCTTCCTTTCGAATCGGTCGAACGCGTCCGTCGATGCGCAGTGATGCCACGTCGTGCGGGCCTGGCCTGAGGTCCACGAGCGCGCCTTTCCGCTTCGGATTCAGGAGCTGCTCTTCGTTGCCGATCGGGTCGGCTACCGTTTTCGCCTTGAGCGTCCAAACCAACAACGAAGTCGGGTCTTTGCCCGGGAATTCCTTGGCGAGGAGGTCCTTCTGGCCGAAGAATTCTTTGCCGATATCGTTCTGGTTGACCGGTCCTGCCATCAGGCAGATTCCGGCCAGCAGATCACAGCCTTCGGGCAGGTCGACGCACCCCATCAGCTCGCCGACCAACGCACTTCGCGCAGCGGCTGCGCCGAACGCACGCAGACTTTGCGTCCAGTCGAGACCATCGGCTTCGATTTCTGAACGATCGAGACCGCCGATGTAGATCCGCTGCCCTGCGAGGGCGAACGCTTTCTTTCCGCGCGACGCATTTCTGCTGAACGCCTTGCCGGTCGGCAGGTCGGCCCAGAGCGGGATTCCCTTCATCACGCTCTCGGTCACCTCGCCCAGCATGTCTCGCACGTCGCGCAGGCGCTGCTTGCCGTTGGGCGTGAGCACGTCGATTCGCTCGAGCAGGAGAAGGTCCTTGCTCCGTTCGCGTTCGGTGCCCGTCCAGTGGACGAACGCGTTGTACGCGGCACGCCCGGCCATGACGGTCAGTTCGTCGGGAACGTCCATGTCCTGACGCTCTTGATACGGCTGCGGCGCCGAGTCCTCCGCATTCACGCCCGGTTGAATTCGCTCGCTTCGGAACGCCAGTTGGTTCGCTCCGAACAACCGACAGACCTCCGGAGAGATCGCCGGACGCTCGTCTTCCTTCACCGTTCCAACCTGCGTGACCAGCGCAACGCGCCAGCCCTTCGCTCGGTCGGCACTCGAAAGTCCGGCGAGCTGCTCGAGCCGCCGAATCGCTCCCTTGTTGGCGTCGACGTTTGACCCGCAGAACGGCGCAGAATGTACGTTTGCCATGCGCCGCGCGTTCGACGCGACAACCGCAGCACGCTCCATCGCGTCGGCCAAGATGCCGATGTGAAGTTGTTGCAGGTACCCGATCGTCGGAATGTCGTCGATGTGCTTGAGCCGCTTGTCGAGCGCCCGTTTCAACACCGTCAGCACGCTCACCACCGGCTTGTGGCCGATGAACGTCAGCAGCAGCGTGAACGGCGTGCGGTACGGCCGCGAGAGCACGATGTGCGTGTACTCCGCACCGTCGAGCGCCTCGCCCGACAGCCCTTTCAAGTCGCGCAGGATTGCGGTCGCTTCGACCGAATCTTCTGGTCCCAACGTGACCTGCCGATGCCCCTGATAGTTCGTCGATTGGCGAGCGGTGAGGATTCCGAGCGTCGACTCTTCGAAGAGCTCCTGTTCGGTGACCGGCTCTTCGGGCTCGACGAATCCGCTGGGCCGTGGGAGCGACAACAGCTCCAGCGCCTCAGACGCCTGCTCCTGCGTCATGTTCACCCGAGTGCGGTACCCGACCGGCGACGGCGATGTGTTCTCGACGGGCAGAGAGTAGCGCGTCTTTTTTTCGTCCGGACCCGCAAACGACAGCGGTCGTCTGACCTGCTGCTCTTTCGGGGGCGGCGAAATCGGAACGAGGTCCACCTTTTTCTGTTCGGTCATCATCTTCTCGCGGGCAGCAATATGGCGATAGGAGTTACTTTTCCTCGGCCGAAGTCGCAAGAGTCATGGTTGACCTTGGCGACCCTGCGCACAAACTCGACCCGGCTAAAGAAGAACCTCGAACCGAGCGACCCGACCATGTCCCGAATTGCTGCCGCCACCCTCGCCCTCGTCTTGTCGGCTCCGATCGGAGCGGCGTGCGAACTGCCTGATCCACAACAGCGAGAAGAGCAGGCCGCAGACACCTTCGAACTCTCGTCCCTCGAGTGGTCGAACCGAGTATTTCTGCTCTTCGCGCCGAGCCCTAAGGACCCGGCCTACAAGACACAGCAAGAGGCCTTCGCCGGCCGGTACGCTGAGCTCGAAGAGCGCGACGTCGTCATCGTCACGGCCTTCGCCGATGGCACAGGCATGCTCGATGGCCGGCCCATCGACCAGCGTTCCGTTCGTGCGCTTCGACGAGACCTGCAGCCTCGCGCCCGGGCTTACTCATTCGTCTTGATCGGGAAGGACGGCACCGAAAAGGCACGCATCGAAGGCAAACCGGCCGATCTCGACGAGATCTTCGAACTCATCGACTCGATGCCGATGCGCCAGCGCGAAATGAAAGATCAGGAAGCCGGCAAGTAGACTCGAACCGTAGTTCCGAGGCCCAGCGAACTTTCTACGTCCAGATAGCCGTGATGCGCCCGGATGATCCCCAGCGCAGCCGCAAGACCGAGTCCTGCGCCCAGTGATTTCGTGGTGAAGAACGGATCGAAGATCCGCTGAATGTCGTGCTCCGAGATACCTCGGCCCGAGTCAGCGAACGTGATCTCCACGTAATCGCCCGGCGCCAAATCGTGCTCCGAGACCATTCGATGGTTCCGGTCCACCGAGACATTCCGCCCAATGATCGTCAGGTTCCCCCGGCTCGCCTCGATCGCTTCGAACGCGTTCACGGCGATGTTGTAGAACACCTGGAACAGCTGCGATGGATCGGCCTGCACTTTGCGCAGCGTGTCCGAAACCATCACCTTCACGCGCACACGGCTCTCGCCCTGGAACCTCGGGGCGTCGAGCACCTGCTCCAGCACCTGCCCGACCGAGAGCGTCTTCGGCACGGGATTCCCGCCTCGAGCGAACGCGCGCAGCTGTGACGTGAGTTCGCCCATTCGACGACCGCTCGATCGGATCAACTCGACGAACTCGTAGTCCTCATCGTCCTCGTCGAACCTCTCCCCGAGAATGTCGGCGGAGGTCAGCATCGATTGCAGCAAGTTGTTGAAGTCGTGCGCGATACCTCCGGCCATCACGCCCAAACTCTCACGCTTGAGCTGGCGGGCGAGCAGGTCCACCGACTTTCGCTGGGGCCGAGCGTCGAACACGGACGCGACAAAAGCGTCTGCTCCCGGCCCGTCCCCATTCGCCATCCGTGCCGTCACCTCGACCTCGAGTTTCTCGTCGGGGCCATCGAGGTTCACAAAGAGGCGGAAACCGTTGATCTCGCCCGACCGGAGCTGCTCGACCTTTTCGTCGACCATTGGTCGCTGCGCCTCCACGAAGAGCTGATCGAACCGCAAATCTTCGAGGTCGCCGGCTGGCCGCAACATCTCGAGGCCGCGGTTCCAGAGCTCCATGCGACCGTCACTGGTCACGCGCACAACCCCGCCGTTCACTTCGTCGACGAGCTGCTGATAGGCCCG
>CAYLMO010000012.1:32407-99323 GCA_964384605.1 uncultured Bradymonadales bacterium
CGTTCGTTCCCCGGGATTGGCAGCAGAGCGGCCCACTCGGCTTCGGCGACCTCGCAGATGATCTGCAGCGCCTCAGCAAGCTGGACCGCGGCCTCCCCCGGTCGGGCGAGGAGGTGTCCCAGCCTCGCTATGCCCATCAATTCCTGCGACATGGGCTCCCTGTGTTAGCGCTGTCGCACCAGTCATCGGTACAATGCGCTTCATCCATTAGTTGTGCTGTTCTGAACCACCGCCAAGACGATTTCGAATGTGCGCCGCAGCCCAGGATCATCGCGGTCCGTGATCTCCTCAGCACAGGCGCGCACGAAGCGCTCGCCCTGAAGCCTTTCTCCGAGAGGTTGGGGGACCTCATTGTCTTTTGGATAGCCGAAGATGTCGATCATTCTTTTGGTCTCGGCCCAGTCGACGACCGCGAGCAGATCGAGCGCATCGGACTCCGAGATACCCACATCTTCGAGGAGCCAATCGAGGTCATCTTTCGTCATATTGCTACCCGAAGAGCGTTATGAGGCCGTGCCGTCGTTCCAGCTCTCGGCGGCGTCTCGCATCGATGAAGGCCGCTCGCGCCGCCTCTCCCATCGCGGCGAGTTGTGGGCTCGACTCAATCTCGTCATCGATCTCGCGGCGTTCGGCGTCGCTCAGCGCCTCCCAAAACGCCGCCCCCAGATCGCCGTCGACCGAGAGCACCAGCTGAGCGAACTCATCCTGAGATTCCACGCCGTCACGAAGCGCACGGTACGCCGCTCGGTAGGCCTCGCGAAACGACTCTCTTCCTTCGGCTTGGCCGGCGGCTTCCACCCGCTCCAACACTTCCGATACCCAGTCCCGCCGAGGTGACTGACCACCATCGACTTCGGAGCTCTCGTGGCCGCCTGTGCGCATCGCCCGGGCGGCCTCCACCCGAGGTTCGATCCACTTCCGACATCCTGCGATCGAGCGCGGCAGTTCACCCCGCGCACGAATCGCGTCGTCGATGCCCTGGCAAACGACCGCGGCAGTTGCCCCTTCGGCCCGCCAGGTCTGGAGAAGCTCGGCATCACGACTCCCGAGCACCACTCCGCGCCCGGTGACCTCCAGAAAATAGACCTGAACCGTCTCCAAAAAATTGAGACCGTCTGTGGGGTAGGCTCTCATGGCTGAACGCTATCGCTCGTGGAGGTTTTCGAAAAGCCTGCTTGCTTCCGACGCTACCGTGACCACGATGAGGCAGGGGGAAACACACTTGATGGAGGGTCGAAATGAACGACATGATTGTCAAAGACGAACGCCCCCACGTTGTGATCGTCGGCGGAGGTTTCGCCGGACTTGAAGCGGCAAAGGAGTTCAGACTCGCGCCGGTGAAGGTCACTCTCGTCGACCGCGAAAACCACCACCTTTTTCAGCCGCTGCTCTACCAGGTCGCCACCGCCGCGCTCAGCGCTCCAGACATCGCGGCACCGATCAGGAAAGTGTTGCGACGACAGGCGAACGCCACCGTTCTCCTCGCCGAAGTCACCGGCTTCGACCTCGAAGAACAGCGCGTCATTCTAGACAACGGTGAGCTGCACTACGACTACCTGATCGTGGCCGCAGGCATGCAGAACCACTATTTCGGCAACGACGGCTGGGAACAACACGCCCCCGGCCTGAAGTCGATCGCCGACGCCTTTGAGATTCGTCGTCGAGTACTGCTGGCCTTCGAGGCCGCCGAGCGCGAGACCGACCCAGAACGACAGAATCAGTGGCTCACCTTCGCGGTCATTGGCGCGGGCCCGACCGGCGTCGAGCTCGCGGGCGCACTCTCAGAAGTTGCTCGCCGCACGCTCACCGCCAACTTCCGGAACTTCGACCCCGCCGACGCTCGCGTCATTCTCATCGAGGGCGTCGACCGCGTGCTCCCGGCGCTGCCCCACAAAGACCTTTCGAGAAAGGCGCAAGAACAGCTCGAAGAGCTCGGAGTGGAGATCAAGCTCGAGACGATGATCGCCGAAATCCACGAGGACCACGTCCTGACGCGCGACGGGGAGCGGATCGATACCCATACGGTCCTCTGGGCGGCTGGTGTGAAGGCCAATGAGCTCACGGAGTCCATGAGCGAAGACCGCGACCGGTCGGGCCGAATCAAGGTCGAGCACGACCTTTCGGTGCCTGGCCACCCCAACGTCTATGCCATTGGCGACATGGCCCACTTCGAACAGGACGGCGAGGTTGTTCCAGGGCTCGCTCCTGCCGCGATGCAGATGGGCCAGCATGCGGCCATCAACATCAAGCGCAAGGTCCGAAACGACGGCGAGCCCAAGACCTTCAACTACGTCGACAAAGGGCAGATGGCCACCATCGGCCGCTCCAAGGCGATCGCGTTCACCGGGAACATCAAGTTCTCGGGGTTCATCGCCTGGGCCGCGTGGCTTTTCATCCACGTGCTCTTTCTCATCGGGTTCCGCAACCGCGTCGCCGTGCTCGCTGAGTGGGCATGGGCGTATCTCACCTTTCAGCGCTCAGCCCGAGTCATCGTGCAAACGCACGAATCGCGGTCTGCGCGACACCAACTTCCCACGGCCGACGACGATGTGGCCGCAGCCTAAAGGAAACTCATGAAGCTTCGATGGTTGGCCCCGCTCTTGCTCGTCGTTGGCTGCACTACTTCACCGACCGAGAACACAGAGGTCAGCATACAAGACCCCTGCATGACGCAGTGCACGTCGCTCTTCAATCGATGTGTGGAGGAGTCGGGGGGAGATGCCTCGGCGTGTAACCCCGACCGAGCCGAATGCGAGCAGGAATGCCGCGCGGACTCGGCCGAGGGTGACACCGAAGAAGATGGCGTCATCACAAACGAGTAGGCCTTAGAGCTGGCCGGGCTGGGTGGTGGTCGAGCCGCCACCGCTCGAGCCGGAACCGCTGGCCGAACCAGACAGTTCCCCGCCGCCGCTACCGCTGGACCCGCTCGTCGAGTCGGCCCCTGGCTGCGTTGTGCCATCGGTCGAGGTTGGCGCGGAGTCTCCCGACGTCGAGTCGGGGTTCGTTCCACCCGACGTATCAGTCGTGTCTGGCTGACTCGTGCCGTCGGTCCGCACGGGCTCGTCGCCGAAGTAGTCCGGCGCCGGCTGCGTGTAGTCCCCTTGATTTTGGGTGACGTGCATCATGCGCTCGATGCGAATCATCTGGTCGATGTCGAGCGGGCAATTCACGCGTTGGTACGCTTCCCACTCGTCCGGAAACGCCATGCAGTTCGTAATCGCGGGGATCGGCGCGTTGCCGTTCATCGTGAGCCACTCGCCATTGCTACAGTACGCCAACAGATCGTAGCCGCAGATCGACACCGCTTCGCCCGTGCAGCCACGGAATGCTGGCTCCTCGGCCTCGAGCTCGTCGAGATAGAACGAGTACCGCTCTTCTGAATCTCCATCGGTCAGGATCACGTTCGCGTAGGGGCGGAACTCGTCGTCGTTCGGCTCCTGAATCGCTTCCGTGTCCTCGACGTGGATGCCCTCCGTATCGGCCGTGTCGCCGCACGCGGACGCCAGCATCGCTAGAATCAAAATCCAAATCGCTCGTTTCATGTCGGTCCCCAAAGAGAGTTTGATGCCCCGTGAGGGTACCAAAACGAAAGCGGGCCCGCAAAAGCAGGCCCGCTCGAGCACTTGGTGGACTTCTTACTCTGGCGAGGCGACCGACCGCTCTGGCAGGGTAATCTCGCGTGCCGAGTTCAGCTGCGAGAGGTGCCGGTCGAGCTCGACCCACGGCAACAACACCGACTCCTGGTACGTGTTCGAGTTCGCGACGTAGATCGAGGTCGCGTCCGACCCGCACGCAAAGCCGTCGAACTGCATGTCGGCCTCGTCGGTAGCGTCGACCGCGTCACGAATTTTGATGTCGTCGTCCAGGAACTGAAACTCGCGACGGAATCGAGCGTTCGTGCGCGGCTTGCCGGTGATGAGGATCTTCTGCAGGACCGATCGAACCGTGTCGGGTCCGAGGCGACCGAGCGTCAGGTTCATCCCGCGGAACGCGATCTGCTTCGTCGGGCTCGGCAGCGGGTAACGACGCCGCGAGAACAACCCCTCGGCGCGGAACGTCAGGGTCTTGAGGTCCACGTGCAGCCGATGCTCGTCGTCGACCAGGTGCGAAACGAGCGTTTCGTCGTCAGTCGTGTGCAGCAACAACCCAGTATCGCTGTAGAGCGGACCGTCTTCGTCGTACACCTTGAGCACGCCACCTTTCGCGAGCGAAAGCACAGCGTAGTAGCTGTCGGTCTTCTTCACGAACATCTTGGCGTCGGGGAACCAACGCTCGAACGGCCCGCGATTGTCGTCCAACGTCCCCATCCGCTCCGGATGGTAGTCGAGCCACGACTGCATCCAGTCGTACACGTAGTGCGCGCACATCCGGTTGTCGTCGTTGAAGTAGCGTCGACGCTCGGGCATTCCGCGCTGAAGGTACGTCTCCGCAATCTGAGCCGCCTTCGGGAACATCGGCGCGAAGATTTCGAACCCGTGCGGGTAGAAGTGGTACGTGTTTCGCGAACCGTACTCCCCAGCGTACGAGCCGTCGGGGTGCATGAAGTAGCTCGCGAAATCGACCGCTTTTTCGATCGACGGCAGCAGCGTTTCGTCCTGCGTCTTCTGCCAGAGCTTGCCCAGGAACGCGATCGAGCAAGAGTGGTAGCCAGGGTCGGCACCCTCGTACTCTTGGTACCAACCTTCGTCGTGCTGCCACGACAACGTGATGTCGCGGAAGTGGTCCGAGCCCTTGCGGTACTTCTCTTCGCCCGTAAGCAGGTAGACGTTGTAGAGCGCGAGTGCCGCGAACGCCTGGTGGTTGGCCAGCTGGCCCGACTCGTTGTGGTCGAGGAGCCACTGCCCGCGGAGGCGGAAGAACTCGATCAGTTCCGGGTCGTCGAGCTCGCACACCATGTAGCTCTCGGTCATCGCGTACAGGCTGAAGACCAACGCGCCGAGCGCCTTCTCGAACGGGAAGTAATCGTCCGTCGAACCATCGGAGTGCGCCGACTTGCGCGCGAAGTGGATCGACGCGCTCACCAGCTCGCGCATCCGCTCGACCTGATAGTACGGGTTGTGCGGGAACTCGTGCTTCCACGCCATCGCGAGCGGCAGGCAGAACTCCTGATTCATCCCGCACGGAAAGTCGACCGTCCGGTAGTGCCAGTACTCACGGTCGAAACAACCGTAGGTGTCCGAGAACCGGTTCTTGTCGATCATCAGGATGATACGCGGAAGCATGCGCAGAGCTTCGTAGGCGTACCAATCGCGGTGACCAGGGCGCGGCTGAGGGAATCGGAACGAGCGGCCCGACTTGGGGCCAAAGGCCATCGCTTTTTCACGCATCGTACGTTTCTCGTTGTTCGTTTCTGGTTACTTGTTCGCCAGACTTCATTCGCGGCTTGCGCCCTTAGGGCAACCGGCGGTTCAGCATGTCTGCGAGCATTCCGATCGCGAACAGCTGGAACGCCGTGACGAACAGCAGCACCGTCGTCACATCCATCACCTCGCCCAGATACATCTTGCTCGCCACCCCCACGCCGATCGACGACATGAAGAAGAAGAACGAGAGTGGCACGAACACGCGCAACGGGTCGAAATAGAGCACCGTGCGCACGATCAGCTTCACGAAGTTGATCGTGTCGTGGATCGGGCGAATCTTCGATTTGCCCTCACGCTTGTTGTAGTTGATGGGCGTGTACGCCACGCGGTGGCCGGTCGAGAACATCGCCAGCGTGATCGTCGTGGTGAACGAGAAGCCGTTCGGCAGCACGTTGTAGAACTTCTTCACGACGTCTTTGCGCATCAGCCGGAAGCCCGAGTTCAGGTCGGGGATGTTCTGCTGACTCAGGATGCTCGCCATCTTGCGCAGCACCCACTTTGGCGGCCGACGAATGAGCGGAATGTGCGTGTGCTCGCCGGTCCGCGCGCCAACCACCATGTCGTTGTGCTCGCGAAGAGCGACGACGTCGGGGATGAACTCGTTCGGGTAGGTGCCGTCTGCATCGGTGATGAGAATCCACGGGTGGATCGCTCGGTCGATACCGGTCTTCAGCGCCGCGCCGTACCCTCGGTTTACGGGGTGCTCCACGAGCTTGTAGAGGTCGCCGACAAAGGGCTCGATCGCCTTCGACGTGCCATCGCGGCTACCGTCGTTCACGATGATCACCTCGATCGGGAACGGCAGCTCGAGCGCTTCGAGCTCGCCCTTCAGCTCGGTGAGCACCGGGGCAATGCCGTTCTCTTCGTTGTAGGCGGGGATCACGATCGAGATGCCTTCGGCGTGCTCGACCAGCGCGCTCGTAGGCGCCTCTTGCGGCAGAGTCTCGTCTGCCACTTCTTCAGCCAATTCCGTCATGTCGTTACTCAATTGGTGCAGCTTGAATCAAATCCATACAGGGCCCGCTTGTTATCACAGCGCGCGCGGGCGAGAAAGCGGGCTTACGCCACTTTCAATTCGATCGCTGGGGTGCTTTGATGAGGACCATGAAACGAGCCGCTACGACACTGTTCCTTCTAGTTTCGCTTCTCTGGGCGGGGAGCGCGTTTGGCCACGCCGAAGCTCCTCTGTCGCGTCGAGCCTTCGTCTTCGCCGACGGCACGTGGATGCTACGCACCAACTTCGGCGCGATCAGCTCCGACCGACCGAACGAGTTCATCTGTGAAGAAGCGTTCCTCGGCGGCGACCGGTTCCAGATCGCGGCCACGGGCGCCACATCATTCGTGACCTTCGGCGAGACCACGATCCAGCGCACCGAAGACGGCTGCGAGTTCGAACGAGTCGCCGCTCTCGAAGCCCGCGCGGAAGATGTCGACGCGCACGCAGAGTCCCAATCGGTGGCATACGTCACCAACGGAGACACCGAGTTCGGCCTGTTCGTCTCCACCGATGCCGGCAAGACCTTTCGCCCTGTGGGAGAGCTCGACGGCACGATCTACCAGTTCACGACCGTCCGCTTTCTCGACGCCACGTCTGTCGTTGTCGGCGCCTACGAGCGCGACGCCGACGGCAAGGCCGCCATCTTGGCGGTCGACCTGACCGACGGCACGGTCACTCCGCTCGAACTTCCCGAAGGCATCACCTTCCCCTACGTCATCGCGGCCGGCGGAGGTCGATTCCTATTCAACGCTCGCGAGATGGTCCAAACCCTCTACATCGGCACGCTCGAGAACCCGACCTTGCATACCCGGCCTCTCAATACGGGCGAGCTTTGGCCCACCGGGGCTGGGTTCGCGCCGGATGGCAGCGCGCTCTGGATGACCGGCCTCGTCATTGGACTCGGCGTCGAATACGCAGAATGGAACGACACCGAACTCAGCTGGCAATCCGCGATGAGTTCCTCGCCCGCACAGTGCGTGGCCTCGAATGGCGAAGATGTCTTCGTCTGTTCATCGGTTGCCGGCGGCGGCGAAGCTGACTTCGTAACTCTCGCCGGTGATGTGCAATCGCCGGTACTCACTTTCGATTCGATCGTCGGCCCTCGGGAATGCCCGGCCGAGAGCGACGTTGGCACCGTTTGCCCGCTCGTTTGGCCTGAGATCGCGCCCGCGCTCGGCGTCGAAGTGGAAGGCTCGGAGACCCCCGACGCGGGAGCAACCTCCCCCGACGCCGGCGAGACGGCCGAGCCGATCGACCCGGTCGACCAAGACGAATCCTGTGCGGTTGGCTCCGGCACCGCCACACCGCTCGGTCTGCTCCTCGTGGCGCTCTTCGCTCGGCGACGCAGAACTACTCGACTCCGCAGGAGTGCAGCATGAACGCTCGTTTTCTCGCGCTATTCGTGGCCATTGCGGCGACCGCCGTCTCGATTCCTGCCCAGGCTGACATCGTCCTGAACCCTGACCTCCTGCGCGAGTACCGGCTCCCCGGAGCCTTCGCGCTCGACGGCGCACAGCTTCAGGTCGGCATCGACGGCGCGACCATTCTGTCCAACACGGTCGCCGAAGCCGACGACGCATACTGCGGCATCGTCATCGCAACCTCGACCGGGGCAGAGCTCCTCGAATACCGCCATCAAGACCGCCCGACTGCTTGCCGGGGCGTCGTCCCACACCCTGACGGCGGATTCTTCCTGCGCGGCTTCAACGCCGACCAGCAGGAAGGCGAAGTCACCGGATTCACGGCCCGAATCGGCCCCGACAACGTCGAGATGTGGAAGATCGTCGACCAGACACTCGTCGACGCACTCGGCGAGCCGCAGGGCACCGGCGAATTCTTCGGCGAGTACCTGGGGCCTCATCCGCTGATGGCTTACTCGGAGCAGCTCGACAAGCTCATGGCGTTCACCATCGGTGGCCTCAACTTCGGCCAGGACGTCCGCCAGGTCACCCAGGCCCACATCATCGACGTCGATTCCGGGCAGCTGACCGTTTCGGGACAAACGTTTGGATCCGATTCCACCGGCTCCGTCGGCGGCGCGGCCGTCCGATCGAGCGACGGAAACTTCATCGTCTACTTCTTCAGCAACGGTGCGCAGGGCGCGTTCTTCTACGAGTACAACGGCCGCAGCGACATCAACTTCTTCAAGCCTCGCGGCGAAGACTGGGACTCCCGCTTCGTCCAGCGAATGATCTACGACCGCGACCTCCTGAACCTGCTCTGGACCCCGACCAACGAACAGAGCACGGTCACCCGAATCACCGCGGTCACCGACTCCGGCGCCGAGCTCTACACCGTCGAGTTCGAGTCGGAGTACACCAACGCCGACGGCCTTCCGCTCGAACTCGGTGTGCCGCGCGGAATGTGGACGGGAACCGAATGGACGCTCATCCTCTACTCGGCGATGGACGTTCTGTGGGTGCGCGCCGTCGACATCAACGGCGAGTCGCCCGGAGTCGGTGCCCTCGTCGCCGACGAGTACGCGCCATTCGGCATCGTGAACGACGCCGACGGTAATCAGAAACTCCTCACCTTCGACGAACTCGAGAACACCGTCCGCGAGTACTCGCTCACGGTCGAGGATGTCCCCGACTTCGACCCCGACGCCGGCTTCGGCGACGCCGGACCGACCGAAGAAGAGATTCGCGACCGCGTGAAAGACGAAATCGTCGACGAGGTCAGCTGCTGCTCCACCGTTCGACACCGCAATTCGAACGGGCGCCACTACCCAATCTTGGTTCTCGCCATGCTTGTTGCTGCGGGCTTGCTTCGCCGCCATGTCTAGCTCCTTCCTAAGCGAACACGACCTACCCAAACTTCTCCTCGCCGTTCGGGGGATTGGGGCGTTCTTGTTCGCGAGCGGCGGAGCGATTGCTTGCGCGGTTGGCCCGTGGCTCGGAGCGCCGATGATCGCGCTGTTTGCGTTCCCGATCTCGATGATCGGGATGCTATTCGCTTGCGCGGGGCTGGTGGGGATGTGCGTGGGAACGGTTCGCAGCTTGGTGGCGAGTGTGTTTGCCGCGGTGGCGATGTCCACCTCGTGGCTGAGTGGAATCGCCATTGCCCATGATGTGCTTCTGCGCATCAGTCGCGATCAGACCACACTCGGGGATTCAGCCGGTGAGTTCGCTCTCCCTCTAGCCATCGGCCTCGCCGCAGGATTACTGGCGAGCCTTGCCTTTCATCTTTCGAACGACCGCCCTCAATGGACGAAGTTCTCCGTTGGCGCGCTCGCCTCGATTATTCCGTTGGGAACGGCGGCGTACTTCGTCATGTTTGCAGAGGCTCTCGGGATTCCACTTTCGGCATGAAGCACTTGTTCGCCATGTTTTTTGCCTTGCTCATCACGCTCCCCGCGAGTTCTTTCGCGAAGGTGGAGATGAGCGAGGCGGTCGAATTGCTCGAACGCTACCACTCGGGCGACCGGGTTTGGCTCTTTGAGCATGGTTCTCCGGACTATCGAGCCCAGGCCTGCGGAGGAGCATGGGAAGGCTGCCCGTTCATCGATCACGGCGAGTTCCCTCCGGTGGTGGAGCGCACTCAGACCTTCAAGTGCACGCCTGGCAAGTGCTTTCTCACGGTTTCGATCACGTACGCCGACGAGATTCCTCTCCCCGGATTCGATGATGAAAACAGAGACGCGGTCTGGAAACTGAGGCTAAACGGTGCGTCGCAGTTGGAAGAGGTGACCATCGAGAACCCGAATTCTGCAGACCGCGGAGTTTTTCCCAAGGTGTTGGCAACTCTTTTGGGCTGGTTTGTAGTTTTGCTCGCGGCTGCACTGGCAACCGCCATCCCGCGACGGTAGCCTGCGCCCTGATAAAATGAGATTCAGACTCCAAGAAGCATGACTATGAACGCAGAACGCCTCGTCGAGACCCGCCGCCATCTCCACAAGAACCCGGAGCTGTCGCTCGAAGAGCACGAGACCGCGGCATTCATCCAGGCACGACTCGACGAGCTCGGGATTCCCTGGAAGTCCTACGCCGACACGGGCGTGGTTGCGACCATCGAGGGAGCGAATGACGGCCCGACGTTTGGATTCCGCGCCGATATCGATGCGCTGCCGATCACCGAGACGAACGACCACGACTACGTCTCGAACAATCCCGGGGTGATGCACGCGTGTGGGCACGACGTGCACACGACGATCGGGCTCGGGATCGCGGAGTCACTCTGGGCTCGCCGCGACGAACTCCACGGCTCCATCAAGGCGATCTTCCAGCCCGCCGAAGAAGCCTCGCCGATCGACGAACCGATCGGCGCGGAACGTATGGCGCAAGAGGGCGCGATCGACGGCGTCGACGCGGTCTTCGCGTTCCACGTCATGCCGACGTTGGAGGTCGGCAAGATTGGGCATACTGGCGGCGCGGTCTGGGCCGAGAGCACGCTCGTCGAGATTGAGATCGGCGGCAAGAAGACGCACGCAGCGTACCCGCACGAAGGTATCGACGCCGTAGTCGTGGCCGCCCAGGTCGTGATGGCGCTTCAAACCGTGGCCTCACGTCGCGTCGACGCGCGAGAAGCAATCGTCTTGAGCATCGGCCATCTCGAGGCGGGCAACAGCTACAACATCATCGCCGACGGCGCGAAACTGACTGGCATCATCCGAACGCTGAACTCGGACGTCACGAACTTCGCCAAGGAAGAAGTCCGCCGCATTGTCGAAAGTACCGCTCATGCCCACGGCGCAACGGCCAACGTGAAGTTCACGGACGGCGCGCGACTCACCGCGAACGATCCCGAACTCGAGCGCCGAACCGTCGGCCATCTACGCGACATTTTGGGCGCCGACGCGATCGTCCCGCACCTGCCCCAGCTCGGCGCAGAAGACTTTGCGGCGTTCTCGCGCCGCGTGCCGGGCTGCTATCTCTTCCTCGGAGTTCGCAACGAAGCGCGCGGGATCGTGCACATGATCCACACGCCAAAGTTCGACGTCGACGAAGCTTGCCTCCCGCTCGCGGTCAATGCGATGTCCGAGGCGCTGGTTCGTCTGCTCGCAGAATCCTGATCAGGACGACGACATGGACAACAAAGAGTACGCCCGCGTCTTCAGTGAAATCGCCGCGCTCCGCCAAATTCGGGGCGATGGAGCGTTCCGAGTTCGTGCCTATGAGAACGGGGCCCGCGCGCTCGAGAGCCTGACCGAGTCGATCGAGGACATTGACGATCCGACCAAGATCGAGGGCATCGGAAAGAGCATCGCCAAGGAGATCAAGGCGCTGAAGAAGAACGGCGTGTCTCCGAAGCACCAAGAACTTCTGCAGGAGCTCGACCCTGGTCTGCTCGACCTGATGAAGATCCAGGGGCTCGGGCCAAAGCGCATCAAGCTCATGTACGACGAGCTCGGCGTTTCGAACCTCGACCTGCTCCGCGAGGCCGCAGAATCGGGCCGACTCGCCGAACTCGAGGGCTTGGGTGCAAAGACGCAAGAGAACGTGCTCAAAGAGCTCGAACGGGTCGAAGAAGCCGGCAACCGAACGCCAATTCCGGCCGCCATGCGCCTCGCCGAGACCATTCGAGCGTCGCTGGCCGAGCGGGACGATGTGGTCCGCGCCGAGGTCGCTGGGAGCATCCGGCGCGGCAAAGAGACGATCGGTGACATCGACGTTCTCGTCGCCTCGGAAGGCGACTCCGGGCCAATTTTCGACCACTTCGTCGACATGAAAGAGGTGGGCGACGTGATCGCGCGCGGCGACACCAAAACATCGGCTCGCCTCCGGACCGGCATTCAGGTCGATGTTCGCGTCGTGAAGCCTGACGAGTTTGGAGCGGCGCTCCACTACTTCACGGGCTCGAAAGAGCACAACGTAGCGATTCGCGCGCGCGCGAAGAAGATGGGCTTGAGGGTCAACGAATACGCGGTCACTCGAGTGGAAGATGGCGAGCGCGTAGGCGGCGCGACCGAAGAGGAGTTGTTCGAGATTCTCGGCCTCGAGTGGATTCCGCCCGAGATGCGAGAAGGGCGGGGCGAGGTCGAACGGTCAGAAAAGAAGGATCTTCCCGACCTCATGGACGGCCCGGCCGTTCGTGGCGATGTGCATATGCACACGACCGAGACCGACGGCAACGCCACGATCCTCGAGATGGCGCAGGCGGCAAAAGACCGCGGCTACGACTACATCGTGATCACCGACCACTCGCAGGCGGTGACCGTGGCGAACGGAATGACGCCCGAGCGCTTCCGCGCGCACATCGACGCCATTCGGGCTGCCGACCAGGAGATCGAGGGCTTCACGATCCTCGCCGGGATCGAGGTCGACATCTTGAAGGACGGTTCGCTCGACATGGATCACGACCTCCTGGCCGAGTGTGACTGGGTCGTCGGGTCGGTGCACTCGCACTTCAACCTCGAGACCGGGCCGATGACCGAACGACTGGTCCGAGCGGTGAAAACGGGGCTCATCTCGTGCCTCGGTCACCCGACAGGTCGCATTCTAGGCGGCCGAAACGGCTACTCCTACGATTTCGACGCGGTCGTCGAAGCGGCGATCGAACATCGATGCGCGTTCGAGATCAACGGTTCGAGCGGCCGGCTCGACCTCAACGCCGATCTCGCCGCCAAGGTGAAGGCCCGGGGAGCGATGATCGTTCTCGGATCAGATGCCCACTCCACGCGCGGGTTAGAGGACATGCGGTTTGCCGTGCAGCAGGCGCGTCGAGCCTGGCTCGAAAAGAGCGACGTACTGAACTCGCGCTCGGCACGAGAGCTGACCTCCGCGGTTCGAACAGTCTGAAGCTCTGGGCAGGTTGACTTGAATCCCGCGGCCCGGCGTTCGTTTAAGCCTCTGCAGGCCTGTGGCACGGCTTGTTTTGCCGGTTCGCCTCGACTAGTGTTGTGCGGGGAAGGGGGGTGACCACCTTCGCGAAAGCACACCACGGAAATATCGGCCTAAAACGTGCGCCCGGGGGCGTCGTTGAGTACCACGGTCGAAGCCCGTTTGGGATTACGTCGGATGACTGTTTTTGAGGACGTTCGAATGAGAAGATTCACGTTCATTGCCTGCTTCGCCGCACTCGCGCTCGTTTCGATGCCCGCGTTTGCTCAGGACGAAGCGAAAGAACCGGCC
This sequence comes from uncultured Bradymonadales bacterium, assembly GCA_964384605.1. Classification (GTDB taxonomy): domain Bacteria; phylum Myxococcota_A; class Bradymonadia; order Bradymonadales; family Bradymonadaceae; genus CAYLMO01. The sequence goes on from CAYLMO010000012.1 coordinate 45,838, forward strand.
GCTGGAGCCGAAGAAGGCGCAGACGCGCCAGCCGAAGGTGAAGCTGCCGAAGGTGATGCCACTGACGGTGAAGCTGCCGAAGGCGAGGGCGGAGAAGCTGCTGAAGGTGCCGAAGGCGCCAAAAGCGATGCTCCTCCGGCGCTCGGACCCGGCGGACGTCCACTTCGAACCGACTACCCCGGCACCGAAGAATCGCTCCAAGAGCGAATGGACACGAATAAGATCGAAGGCTTCGAAGTTGATCCGAACGCGCCAAGCGAAGCCTACGGACTGCGTATCAAAGAACTCACCACCAAGATCGACGATCTCAAAGAGAAGGTCTTCCAGTCGAAGACACGCATCGTCCTCTTGCGCGAAACCCTCCTGAGCGGCGGCGTTGGCGGAAGTCAGGCCATCATCATGCACCGCACGGACCTCGGGCCGGCGTTCAAACTCCGACAGGCGATTTACTCGCTCGACGGAACCCGCATCTTCAGTGAAGTCGACAACGACGGATCCCTCGCCGACAAGACCCTCTTCGAGGTCTACAACGGCTCGATCCCGCCCGGAAACCACAACCTCGCCGTCTACCTGCGCTATCAGGGCAGCGGCTACGGAGTGTTCCAGTACTTCAACGGCTACGACTTCGAGATGCGCAACAGCTGCACCATCCCGAGCAAAGAAGGCAAGATTGCCGTCGTGACCTCGAAAGCCGTTCAAAAGGGCAACATCACCACCTCGAAAGAGAACGAGCCCGATCTCGAGTGCACCGTGTCGTACCGCGACACGAAAGCCGGCGCCGGCACCGACGAGCTGCCCGAGAGCGAAGAACCCGCCTCCGACGAAGCATCTACTGACGAGTAATCTCGTAGATGGTTGACCCCATGAAACAGCTCAGCCACATCACGGTGCTCGTCCTCGTTCTTTGCTTTGCATCGAACGCCACGGCCCAGGACTTGAAACGTCTCGAAGGAGACGTCCAAAAGTTCGACTCCGAGGTCCAGGACCTTCGCACGCGCTACATGGAGCCCGCGCTCCTGCGCTCGAAGTACAAGCTCGAGGCGCGCTTCAATGACGCCAAGGTCGCGCACATCCTCAAGGATTACCGGCGAGCGGCGGTCCTCTTCGTCGACGTCGTCGACGACGAGAAGTTCCGCGCGTTCAGGACCTATCGCGAGGCGCTCTACCTCCTCGGCGACAGCCTGCACCAGATGCGCAACTACCGCGCCGCAAGGCGGTATCTCGACCAGCTCATCAACATGGGCCCGGGCGAGTACTACGAAGAAGCTGCCGGAAAGCTCCTGACCATCGCCTTCGAAACGCGAAACTTCGCCGAGGCCGACCGCATCTACGCGCTCCTCAACAACTCCGGCTCGATGAACCCCGCACTCGCCTACACCGCGGGTAAGGCGCTCTACGAGCAAGAGTCGTATGCCAAGGCGCGAGAGAGCTTCAACAAGGCCCTCGTCGACCCCGAGTACACCAACCTCGCGCGCTATTTCATTGGCGTAACCCACGCTGCCGAGAAGAACTACGACGCCGCCAAGGCCTCGTTCCAGCAGATCGTCGCCAACCCGACGGTCGTGAACCCGCGAGACGAAGAGGTCATCGACCTCGCCTACATCGCGCTCGGCCGAGTTGCGTACGAAAACGCCGACCTCGAAGGCGCCATCGACTTCTACGCACGCCCACCTCGAAACTCGCCGCACTTCGACCGCGCACTCTGGGAAATGACCTGGGTGCTCATCGCAAAGAAGAACTACCTCGCGGCGAAACGGAACGTCGAAATCTTCCTGATGGAAGACCCCGACCCCGAGTTCGAGGCCGACGCCCGAATTCTCCTGGCCGACCTCTCGCTGCGGCTCGGCGAGTACGAAGAGGCACAGGTCGACTACCAAGAGCTGCTGGACCGATTCCGTCCGGTGAAAGCCGAGATGGATGATTTCGTCGCGAAACAGGGCGACCTTCAGGCCTTCTTCGGAACGGTCGTCGAAGACGAACTCCGCGGCATCGAGCCCGAGTTCATGCCGCCATTGGTCGAAAAGTACGTCGCAGATTCTCCGACGATGCAGGCGACGAAACAGGTTCTCTCCGATGTTCGCGCCGTGAGCGTCGATGTCGACGACTCACTGCGCATGCTCGACGAGATCAGCGCACGCCTGAATTCGTCCACGCGAATCCAGTCTTTCCCGACGCTCGCCGACGGCATGTCGCGCGGCATCGAGCTCGACGCTCGAATCGTCGAAACGCGTCGGGAGCTGATTGCAGCTGAGTATGCAGCGATATCGAGCGCCCTTTCGCCCGGAGAGAAAGCCGAGTGGAAGTCACGCACCGCCTCGCTCGAACAACTCGCAGAGAAGGTGGCGAGCGCGCCGCGTAGCGCCGATGAACTCGGGGAGCGCGAGCGCCAAGTCATCGGAGAGTTCGATCGCTTGCGACGCGCCATTGACGAAGTTGGCTACCAAATCGATAGCTACAAAGCACAGCTGTCCGCCGTCGAAGCCTACGTGAAGAACCAATACGGCCGCCCTCTGAGTGAGAAAGAGAAGGCCGAGCTCGACGCCGAGCGCCAGGAGATTCAACAGACGCTCGCCGAACTCGAACGCATCAAGGTCGAGATCCAGCGCGAGATCGACTACGCCCGACAGGAAGTCGGTGTGGGCGACGCCGTGAATGAAGCGGAATCTGTGCAGCGACGTCGACTTCGGTCCGAACTCGCCGACGCTCGCGACTGGCTGGCGCAGCGCCGCTCGAAGGCACCCAGCTCCGCTCGCTCGGAGCTCGACCGAATCGATCGCGTCCGACGCTCACTACCGGCGGTCGAAGCGAAGCTCGAAGGCTACTTCGAGACGATGAATCAACTGGTCAACGAGCAAGTCCGCGAACTTCAGGACGAAGTGGCGGTCGAGCGCGACCTGGTCGAGACACATCGAACCTCGATTCGGGAACTCATCACCAACGCCCAAACCGGCGCCGGTGTCATCGCGTACCTAAATTTCATGCGCACCCGCGCTCAATTCGATCAAATCATTTTGCGGGGCGAGGTTGGACTTACTGATGTCAGCTGGCAGCGGAAGTCCGACATGACGGAGAAGATCAACGACCTCTTCGAACAACGCACGAGGCAGCTGAAAGACCTCGAAGCTACGTTCGAAGAAGTGCGGTGACGGCAGGAGATACTATGGCCGGCAAACGCACCATTCGATTTGGCAAGCTTCGCCCCGCGGTCGCCGCGGCGGTGTTGATGGTCAGCCTCTGCGCTGGGCCCGCATGGGCCCAGGACGACATCCCTGCGACCCCCGACAACCCCGTCGAGGACGTCGAAGCCGATGCCGCCGACGCAGATGATGCAGACGGCGAAGAGGCCGAGGACGCTGAAGATGCGCCCGCCGCCGAGGAACCCGGTGAATCGGGCATGCCCGAAGAAGACCGTTCCTCGCCGCTGCGCGGCAATCTCGGAGCTCCCGAAGGCGCAAGCCCGGAGTTCGTCGAAGCCCTCCAAAGCTACCAGACGGCTTTCGGTCGATACGCCAACGAGATCAACGACTACCAGACGACCGTCGACGAAATCGTCGAGGCGCAGTACGCCGCCCGCGTCGCCGAGATCAATTCGCGCTTCGAAAGCCGCATCAAGGCTTCCGAAGCGATCGAGCGTGAGTACCGCAAAGACGCCATCGCCTCGTTCGAACTCTTCTTGGAGCGATTCCCGAACACGCCGCGGTACACGCCCGACGCGCTCTATCGCTTGGCCGACCTGCAGTTCGAAAAGGCAAACGACGACTTCCTGCTCGCGGACGAAGCGTTCCAGAAGCAGCTGACGCAGTACGAAGCCGGCGAGATTGCTGACCCACCGAACGATCCGATTCGCGACTACGGTCCGACGATCGCCACGTTCGAACGTCTGATCAACGACTGGCCCGACTACCGTTTCCTCGATGGCGCCTACTACCTGCTCGCCTATTGCGAACTGCAGATGGGCAACGAGCAGCGCGCCCGCGACCTGTTTGCCGAGCTCATCGTCAAACGACCCGAGAGTGAGTTCGTGCCCGAGGCATGGATTCGCATTGGTGAGTACCACTTCGACGTGAACGAGCTCGACCTCGCGGGTCAGGCGTACGCCGAGGCGATGAAGTACCCGGAGTCGAAGTTCTACGACAAAGCGCTCTACAAGCTGGCGTGGACGTACTACCGAAAAGATGACTTCGACAGCGCGATCAAGCAGTTCAAGGTGCTGGTCGAATACTCCGACGAACAAGAGCGCAAGACCGGTCGGTCAGGCTCCGTCCTTCGTGCCGAGGCCGTGCAGTATATCGCGATCTCGCTCGCCGAAGAGGACTGGGACCTCGATGGCGTCAAAGACGACGACTTCGGCCTCATGCGGGCAAAGAAGTACCTCGACGCGACGCAGCCGTACCATCGCGAGGTGCTCGTTCAGCTCGCCGACTACCTCTTCGAGAACACGCGGTACGACGAGTCGGTCCTCGTACTGCGCTACACGCTTTCGAAGTACCCGCTCGACCGGAACAACCCGGAGATCCACGAGCAGATCATTCTGGCGCTCATCCGAAACAACGATCTCGATGCGGCGTTCGAAGAGCGTGGAAAGCTGAGCTCCATCTACGGTCCGGGATCGGACTGGTTCGCGTACCAGCAGAAGCAGGGCAACGTCGAAGCGACGCGTTACGCGCAGAACCTCGTCAAAGACAACCTGATCCAGTCGGCTACCTGGTACCACGCCGAAGCGCAGAAGCAGCGACAAGAGGCCGAAGTCAACGAGGACTCCGAAGCGCTCATCGCTGCCCAGAACAAATATCGCACTGCTGCGACCGCCTACGCGGACTTCCTACAGCAGTACCCGAACGACAAAGATTTCTATCAATGGAACTTTTACTACGCGGAGTGCCTCTACTACTCCGAGCAGTACGTTCCGGCATATGAGCAATACAAGGTCGTTCGCGAGATGGACGTGACCAATAACCAGTTCCAGGAAGTTGCGGCCTTCAACGCGGTCAAAGCGTTGGAGTTCGAACTTCAGGAAGCAGTCCAGTCGGGTCGTGTGCCCGCGAAGGTGCTGCCAGGTGCTGGATTGGACGAAGCCCGCGAGGCGGCTGAAGCTCAAGAGACGGCGCGCGAAGGCGTGGACGAACGGAGCGACCAGAAGGTGGTCGTGAAGGCCGAGACCCTTCCGGCGCTCGCCCTCAACTACGTCACCGCGATGGACCGCTACGTCGTGCTCGATCTCAAGAACGAGCAGGACGAGTACCTCGACGCCAAGTTCGCGTTTCAGTCCGCGAAGATGTTCTACGACTTCAAAGACTACCCGACCGCTCGGAAGCGATTCGAATGGATCGTGAACCAGTACCCCGAGAACGAAGTCGCCTACCTCGCCGGAAGTCTCATCTTGGAGACCTACCGGCAGGAGAACGATTTCACGAATCTTGCTGCGTACGCCGAGAAGCTCTCGAACGTTCTCGAAGGCGAGCAGGTCGAGGCCATTCGCGAGGAAGTTCGCGAATTCAAGCTCGGTGCACTCTTCAAATCAGCGGAACAGCTGTTTGCCGCTGGTAAGTACGAGCAGGCCGCCGAAGAGTATCTGCGGCTCCTGAGCGAGGACCCGGACACCAAGTTCGCGGCCAAGGCGCTGAACAACGCGGCCGTCGCCTACGAGAACGTGCAGCGGTACGACTCGGCGATGAAGCTGTACCAGCGTGTCTACAAAGAGCACCCCAAAGACCCGCTCGCCTCGTACGCGCTCTATCGCGTTGCGGTGAATCAAGAGCGGTTCTTCGATTTCTCCGACGCCGTCCAGTCGTACGAACTCTTCTACGACAAGTACGACGATTCGAAGCAGGCTGAGCTCGACGAAGTCGGTTTGACGGACTTCAAGATGGCTGAGAAACGCGGCGACGCCCTGCGGAGTGCGGCGGTTCTGAAAGAGAACCTTCAGCGCTACCCCGACGCGGCCCGCGGCTACGAGCGATTCGCCAACGAGTATCCCGAATCGGACCAGGCCCCCGAGGCTGCATGGCAGGCGGCGATCGTCTGGGAGAAAGCCGGCGAGAAGCGCAAGATGATCGACGCGATCGAGACCTTCATCAGCAAGTACGGTGCGGACTCGAAGTACGACGATCGCGTGATGGGCGGCCTCATGAAGATCGCCGACTATCACGAGGAACGCGGCAGCAAGCGCGCGGCCGACAAAGAATACAATCGAATCCTCGAGACCTATCAGTCGCGCGGCATTCGGCCGGGTACGCCCGGGGCCGCCAATGCGGCGAAGTCTCGCTTCATGCTCGCCGAGCGTGAGTTCGAAGAATGGGACAAGATCCAGATCAAAGGCTCGCTGAAGCGACAGGAAAAGCTCCTGACCGAGAAGATCGAGAAGCAGAAGGCTCTCACGGCTAGCTACGAGGAAGTGTTCGCGTACGGGTCGTTCGACTGGACGCTCGCTTCGAACTTCCGCGTCGGTAACCTGCTCCAGCGCTTCGCTTTCTCGCTCTACGAAGTGCCGATTCCGTTTGCCGAAGGCAGCGAAGAAGCGGACATCTACCGAACGCAGCTCGAGGACATCGCAATCCCGCTCGAGGACGCCGCAATCGAGCGCTACGAGAAGAACATCTCGGAGGCGCGCGACAAGAAGGTGGTCAACGAGTGGACCAAGCGGACTCTCGAAGAGCTGAACAAGTACAAGCCTGCTGAGTACCCGCTCTTCAAAGAGGAGCGTCGTACGTTCGACGAGAAGACGATCACTGGCGACCCGTACATCAGCGCCGAAGAGTGGACGAAGCGATCGACGAAGCCTGCACCGAAGTCTGAGGAGGAGAAATGATGCGCAAGATTGCACAACTCCTCGTGCTCGTTCTGATCGCCACGCTGATGGCGTGCGGCGGATCGAACACCAAAGACGACAAGGCACCGACCGGAGATCCGTCTCCGGTCGACTCCGGTGCGTCGGCGGAAGAGCTCATCAACGCGCCGAACCAGACCGAAGACGTGCCTTCAGCCGATTCGCTCTCCAGCGACGGCAAGGAAGGCACGGGCACGGTTTCGAGTGGTGTGGCGGGTGATATCAAGGATGCGCTCGAGGATGCCGCTGAAGGTGACCTCGAGGGTGCCGCACGCGAACTCGAAGGTCTCGTCAACGACCCAAACGGCGGCTTTCTTGCCGCGTACAACTTGGGCGTCATTCGCGAGCGCCAGGGAAAATACGAACAGGCGGCCAAGCGGTACTTCCAGTCGATCACGAACAACCCAGACTTTTCGCCGTCGCTCGAGAACCTGGTGAAGCTCTATCTACGCCAGGGTCAAACGGGTGATGCGGAGCGGATCGCGCGCAAGTTTGCAGAACAGCGCCCCGATAACGTGGATCACCGAGTGGTGCTTCTGCGAATCGATTTTGCGAAAGGGGCGTACGAAGACGTGATTCGCGGGGCGAAGGAGTTGCTCCGCCGTGATGAGCGCAACGTGGAGGCCATGACGTTGATGGCGGACGCGAACTTCCAGCTGGAGCGTTTCGAGTTGTCGAAGGCGATCCTTCTGCGCGCGATCGAGTTGGCGCCTCAACGGGCCGAGCTGTACTCGATGTACGGCACGGTCGAGCTCAAGCTCAAAGATCCCGACAAGGCGCGTGTGAACTTCGAGAAGGCGGTCGAGGTCGAGCCCGGATATCCCGAGGCGCGTAACAACCTCGGCGTTTTGTACCATCGTGCGCGTGACTACACGTCGGCGGTGGAGCAGTTCCGCGTCGCGATCAACAACTACCCGGATTACAAAGAGGCGTACCTGAACCTTGGGAACGCCTACAAAGGGCTGACGCGCTACAAGGATGCCGAGCTGGCGTTCAAGAAGGCCCTCTCGATCGATCAGGGATATGCGGATGCCCATTTCAATTTGGGCATTCTCTATCTGGATAGCGAGCTGCCTGGGGTCGAGGCGATCCCGAGGCTGCAGAAAGCGATCGACAGTTTCAACAAATACAAGAGTTCGGCGCAGCGGTTGTCGAAGGACGATCCGGCCGACAAGTACATCGCAGAAGCAAAGAACGCGATCGAGGTCGAGCGGCAGAAGCAGGAGATGCTTCGAGAGTCCCAGATGGGCGCCGAGACGACCGAGTAGACGTCATTGCCTTTTAAATTGGGCAAAAAACGTGACGATGGAGCACATGATGCGACGATTCATGATGATGGCACTGGCGACGATCGCAGTAGGGGTAACCCTGACGTGGTCTGACGATGCGTATGCGCAACAGGGAGTCATCAATCTGGATGAGACTGTGATTAAGGGTCGCATTCAGAAGCCGGAAGCGTTCTACATCCTTCAGAACGCCGATCTGGAGTACGAGAGTCTTGATCCGAAGCAGAGCTTCATCCCGGAGCTACTGAAATCGGTCAAAGAGGAACCGTTCTAGTGTCGGAGACTGTAGGAAATTGCGCTTGGCCGCATTTTGAGCGATGTGCTATAGACGTTGTTCTTCGAGCGGGTCTGAAAATGGCGCGCAACTCGAAGGGCAAAGCTTCTCGAGTGAGAAGACGCGCACGCTCGAACAAATAAGAGATTAATAAGGAAGCCTAGACCACTACGGTCATCACAAACGGGTACGGAGGTAAGTGAACATGGGCGCTATTGCTGAAGCGTTTCGGACTGGCGGTATTTGGATGTACATCATCCTTGCTGTCTCCATCTTCGCCATTGGAATCGTCATCGAGCGATTCATCTTCTTGTTCTTCAAATACAGCATCAACGCTGAAGCGTTCATGGCTCAGATCCAGAAGCTGGTGATGGCGAACAACATCGACCGCGCCATCAAGCTGTGTAATGCGGCACCGTCGGCTGCGCTCCCGCGCGTCATCAAGGCGGGCCTGACGCGAGCGAACAAGGGTGAGGTCGAAATTCAAAATGCCATCGAGGAAGCTACCCTCGAGGTGGTTCCGAAGGTCCAAAAGCGAACGGCTGCTCTTGCAGCTATGGCGAACATCGCCACGCTCCTTGGTCTCCTCGGAACGATTATCGGTCTTATCGAAGCTTTCGAGGCTCTCGAGAAAGCGACGCCTGAAAACCGTCAGCGTCTCCTGGCACGCGGTATCGCGCTCGCCATGAACACGACGGCATTCGGACTCGTTGTCGCCATCCCGACTCTCGTCGCACACCTGATTCTTTCGGGTACGACGAAGAAGATCCTCGACGAGATCGACATGTACAGCGTCAAGCTGGAGAACCTTCTCGTCAGCCGCGGCAAGGGCGGAGCTTCGGAATAATCCGAAGCTAATGAGTCAGTGCTGCGCTCGGCGCCATAATGGCCTGAGCGCAGCTTGAACGCCCGTTTGAGGAGGAACCTCCCATGGCACGAAACAAACGAGAAGGAGTATCCGACGAGGTACCAGAGCTGAACCTGGCGCCCATCATGAACATGGTGGTCATCCTGATTCCGCTGCTGCTCCTCTCGGTCGTCTTCCTTCAGGTCGGTGTCATCAACATCACCGCTCCGAAGCTGTCGATCGGTCCCTCAACGGACCAGCCACCCCCCGAAGAAGAACCGCTCAATCTGACGGTGACTCTCGAGGAGAAAGGCTTCCGGATCGCAGCCAAAGCCGCTGTGCTGCCCGAAAAACCGGGCTGCCCACGTCCCGGTCCCACCATTTGTCTCAGCGATGAGAAGGTGAAGACCATGGACAAGTTCAAGGGCGCACGCTCGAAGTTCGCCAAAGGCGATTCGCAGAGCGCGGAGAAAGATCTCGATGACGCCATCAACGCCTACAATTGGCGAGAGCTCTACAACGAGCTCGTCCGCATCAAGAAGCAGTACCCGGATGAATCGGTGATCAACATCACCGCCGACCCCGAGATCCCCTACGCAATGGTGGTGCGCGCGATGGACGTCGCTCGCTTCAAGCTCGACAAAGAGAGCTACTCCAAATCGTCGGAGTTCTGGGCTGCTACGTACGAAAAGTCGGGTAACTCCTATGCGGAGCTCTTCCCCGACCCCGTCCTGAACCTCGCGAAGTGAGCACTGGAGCGACGCATGTCTGAAGAAAACGCATTCAGCGCCGAAGAAGAAGCCTGGATTCAGGCCCAACGCGCACGCGACGCAAAACGAAAGAAGTCGAGAGACGATGAAGGCGGATCTGCCGTCAACATCAACTCCCTGATGGACATCATGGTCATCATTCTCGTCTTCCTTCTAAAGAACTACGGCGACGAGCCGATTAAAGTCGTGGGTGAAGACCTCAAGGCGCCGGACAGCTCCACTCAGCTGACGCCAGAAGACATGACCACCATCACGATCACGCAGAGCTCGATTCTCGTGAACTCGAAGAAGGCGGTCGGTGTCAAAGACGGCTCAGTTGATAAGTCCCAGAAGAAGGGCGGAGAAACCGGCCTGGTCATCACCCCAGTGTTCGACGAACTCACCGAAGCTACCAACCGCAAAAAGCGGGAAATGAAGCTCCTCGGCGAAAAGTACGAACCAGTGGCTACAATCATCGCGGACCAATCCACGCCGTACCGACTCCTCACAGAAGTCATGTACACGGCGGGTCAGGCGGAGATTTCGAAGTACAAGTTCGCAGTCGTCAAAACCGACAGGAAGACATTCGCCGCGGACTGATGCTCGAAACCTCAACCTGACGTTCCTCACCAGGGACGGAAGCCATGCGCGATGCATCAGGTTTTCGTCCCTTTGTTGTATCCAGACGACCCCTGTGATCGTCTAAGATTTCGAAGGGCACTCGGAATCACCCAGCCTTCTCGGCTGGTTTGAATAGCAACGTTTGATCCCAAGTCTGACTTGGGGCACGCTGGCAGTCGGGCACACCTACCAACGACTACCGGCACTTCGCGGCGCCTAAAGAACGCCGACAACACAATGGAGTAGCAAAAGGATCTGCCGATGGCTCAGAAGCCAGTGCAAAAGATTCTGCGAATCGGACTTTTCTCGAGCGGGAAATTCATCGAGGAAAAGCTGATTCACTCCCGGAAACCGGTCACTGCGGGAAGTGACTTCCGGAAGAACGCACAGTTCGTTCTCCCGGCATCCAAACTTCCACCCTCCATCGTCATCTTCGATGTCGACAAAGAGGGACGCTATGTACTGAAGATCCACAAAGGGATGTCCGGGACCGTTTCGACTGGAGACGGCTCGTTCAAGATTGAAGACCTGATCGCTCAGGGGCGCGCCAAACGAAACGGCGACCACTACGATCTCGTCCTCAATCCGAAGTTCTACGGCCGCATCGCGATCGGCACTGGCGAGGAAGAGACCGCGTTTCTCTTCCAGTTCGTCACGCCGCCGCCTCCGCGAGCAAAGCCCGTGCTCCCCGCCAACATGCGTGGCGGAATCATCACCGGCATCCTCGCGTCCACGATCCTCTTCGTCACGTGCTCGATCTCCGCGGTCGTCCAGGTCGGCTTCATCGCCTTCTTGCTCAGCCGCGATTGGCCCGAGCCCAAGGACATGGAGTACCAGCTCCCGGACCGCTTCGTTTCGGTCATGATGGATAAAGAGGAGCCCGAACCCGAGCCCGAACCCGTCGAGACGGAAGAAGGTGAAGGGCCCGGCGAAGAAACTTCCGAAGAGCCTTCACCCGAGCCAGCTCCGAAAGAAGAGCCGAAAGAAGAAGACTCGAAGCCCAAGTCCGCTGAAGAGCGCGCCGCTGAAGAAGCCGAACGTCGAAAGAAGCTCGCCGAACAGGTGAAAAACAAGACGATCCTCGGTCGAATCGGTGCAGTCACGAGCGACGGAAACATCGTCGACGCACTCGCCGATGGCGCAGGCCGGACCTCGATGGAAGACGCTTTCGCTGGCTCGACCGGCATCACCACGTCGGCAGCCGGCGCGGAGAAGAGCGGGCTTCGTACGGGTGGATCGTCCGCCGCCGATGGAAAAGGTAGCTCGGTCGGTATTGGTGACCTCGGCAAGTCCTCCGGAGCCAAGAAGGCTGGCGAGGGCGTGAAGACGGGCCAGAAGACCGAGAAAGAGGTCAAAGCACGCGTGAAGGCACTCCCCGAGAAGATGGTGGGTGGCTCACTCGACGCAGCGAGCGTCGGCGATACGATCAAGCGGCGTATGCGCTCGATTCAGGGATGCTACGAGCGACAGCTCAAAAAGGATCCTTCGGCGGGCGGTAAGGTCATCGTCCAGTTCACGATCGGTACTGCCGGACGCGTAACAAAAGCTGTCCCGACGACAGATAGTGTCGGTGGAGGCGTCGGCAAATGTGTGGCAGGACAGATTCAGCGCATTCGCTTCCCGCGGCCGAAAGGTGGGGAAGTGATCGTCAACAAGACCTTTGTCTTCGAGGCGGCGCAGTAGCAACGGGGGCTTGCGTCTTGATTCAATATCGAGACGTGCTAACCTGCGAACGAATCGCCGATGATATGTCACATATTGTCGGCGCTTTCGCGAAAGGGAGAGGGATGAAAGCTAGAATGCGCATAGTGCAGGTGCTGGTGTTGTTCACCGCCCTGATTATCGGCGGGGTCGCGTGGGGACAGCGCCAGACCTCTCCGAACGTGCGTTCGACGCAAGACATCGAAGCCGAGTTCGCCGATGCCTCGCCCGAAGAACGCCTCGAGATGTCGCAAGATCGCGTCCAGGTCATGCAGTCGTCGGTCTCCTCGACCGAAGAACGACTCGAAAAAGTCCGGACCGAAGAAGAGGACATCGAGAAGCTCAACTGCATCAACGAAAAGCTGGCCGCGATGAAAGGCTTCCTGAAGGTCTCGGAAGAGTCCTATGGAAACCTCAAAGACACGATCCAGTCGAATGATGCGGAAGCACAGCGGCACCACTTCACTCTCATCGCGATCGCGAAAGAGAAGACGAAGAATCTCGAAGAAGAAACCATGCAGTGCGCGGGTGAAGTTCTAAACTACGCGCAGGGGGTCGAAGTGAAGTACACCGTCGACCCAGATGTTGCAGACCACGACCCCGTGGAGACTGACGATGATGCCTACTTCGAAGACTACTCCCAAGAAAGACTCCCCGAGTTGACCCCCTACCAGTAACTCGTCTACAAGCCGGCGGCCCATGCCCGCGCGCCCCTATTTTTGCGCGGCTTCTATTTGTTTGGATTTAGGTGTTCATGGCAGAGCGACTCACAACGCGCTTGTTCATCATCGCGCTTAGCCTCGTGGCCTTCCCGGCCTACGCACAGGCGGATGCGGGCGATGGTTTCAAGTCCGGTGCGTTTTCACTCACACCAGGCCTGAATCTGCGGTCCGCCTACGATTCGAACGTTTTCTACGAGTCCACCGACGAGACGACTCCGACGGGCGCCGCTTCGGTATCCGTCGAACCGTTCTTCCGAATCGACACTGAAGCCGCGAACAACCTGCAGCTCTATCTCGATAGCTCGGTCGCGTGGCAGCAGTATCTCGCTTCGGACGCCGCCTCAGAACAGTCGGGTCTCTCCGCAGACCTCGGCGTCGGCGCTGGGTTCAACACGCAAGGGGCGTTCAGCTTCCGCATCGAAGACCGTCTCATTCGAACGAATGAGCCGCCGTCGAATCCGACCAACGATACGTACAACCGCTTCACCAACAGGCTTGGAATCACCGCCGGTCTGCATCCTGGCGGCCGCGCGCTCCAGCACTACTTGTCGTACGATTGGTTCGTCTATCGGCACGATCCGCTGACAGACCTCAACCGAATGACGCACAACTTCGGCCTCAAGAACTACTGGCTCTTCCTTCCGAAGACCTCCGCAGTTCTCTCGGCTGAATACAGCATCACGTCCTACGACCAAGCTGCCCGCAACGCGGGTCCGTTCGTGAACTCGAACTCGTCGCCACTTCGAATCACCGGCGGCCTGTCGGGCCTCGTCACCAACCGGATCGCCGTTCGCTTGATCGGCGGTTACGGATGGTCGTTTCACGACGCCGGCGCAAGCCACAGCGGTATGCTCGTCGATGCCCGCGGAACCTGGTACTTCGGCAATATCTCAGCCGACAACTCCCTGTTCCTCGGCTACGCGCGCAACTTCGGTGAGGCGACGCTCGCCAACTTCTACACCTGGGACAAGCCCTACGCCGGCTACTCGCAGGGATTGCTCAACAATCGACTTCGCCTCACGGCGAACGTCAGCGCCGCCTTCCGCTCGTATGGTGAGACACCACAGGGCGTGATTGCCGGCCCAAGCGGAGATCTCGTCCTCCCGACGAGCTTGTCCGACACGCTGGTGTCGGCAGACGCCGGCGCGACCTTCAACCTCACCAAATGGTGGAGCGCAGGTCTTCGCTACGGTCTGCATGCGAACTTCAACGACGACGTTGTCGTGACGACCAATACGGCCGCTTCTGACGCACGCCGTGACTACTTGCGCCACGTCATCACGGTCGAGACCACGGTCCGCTACTAGCGCTGGTAGGTCGGTTTGCTTCGAAAGCTTCTCCCCATCTTCATATCAGTTCTCTTCGTCGCAGCCTGCGGTGCAGGAGACGTCGATCCTGCCTACGAAGCCCTCGTCCAAACCGACCACGATTTTCCGACCACGGGCGAACTCGGCGCAGGGGATAAGTTCGAACTTCGTGTACACGGGCAGAAAGACCTCAGCGGCGAGTTCACGGTCTCAACCGACGGCACGATCAACTACCCGTACATCGGCAAGATCGAGGTCTCGGGGAAGACGTGCGCACAGCTCGAAACGATCGTGGGAGAAGGGCTCGAGGGCGACTACCTGAAGAACCCGAGCGTTCTGTGCTCCATCACGGAGTACAATTCGAAGCGCATCTACCTCTTCGGTGAGGTGAAGTCGCCTGGCGCGTTCCCATACAAGTCGAACATTTCGATCATCGAGGCCGTAGCGCTTGCTGGCGGCTTCTCGGAGCGCGCGAACACCAACGGCACGAAGCTCTCACGCGTCGTAAACGGCACGGAGATTCAGGTTCGCGTGCCGATGCAGGAGATCGTCGAAGGCCGCAGCCGCAACATTCGGTTGCTTCCTGGCGACATCATCTTCGTGCCGGAATCCCCCTACTAAAAACGCCTCAATTTCGATGGAATTGAGAGGCCCTGTTGCGGTTGTTATAGTTACCGTTGCTTGACGGGCTGCCTCTCCGCGGCCTTCGCGGAGGGTCGTAGTATGTCGAAGTGGGCGTGCCCCAGAAATCTGCCCTCGCTCATGATCGGAGCGTGGTTGATGATCACTCCATCCGTCGCGTTCGCGGCCGATGGCATGAAGACGGGTATGCTCATCGCCTACCTCTCGCTCGGTCTCGCCGGAGTCGTCGGAATCCTCGGATGGGTCTGGTGGTCGTGGGACCTCAAACGCAACCAGAACTCCGTTGCTGGCTCAGCGCCGTTGATTCCCGTACGCGCGCCCGAAGCACTGGTCGAGCGAACACCGACACCTCGGATGAAAACCGGAGAATTCCGGGTAGAGCCTTCGCCCACACCGCAACTTCAGGTCGTCTTGCGATCGGTACAAGCCGAACCGGAGCGCGAGTGCCCGAAGTGCAGCCGCACATTTCCTCACGGCATCGTTGTCTGTCCGATCGACGCAACTCCGCTCGAGCCGATGCGCCGACGCACGCGACCAGTGGTGCAGAACGAGTCGGATCATCCATTCTGCAATTCGTGCGGCAGAGTCTACGAAGCCGGCGCCCGGTTCTGCTACCACGATGGTCAGGAGCTCATTCGAGCGCCCGCGCACGGTGCGGTGTCGTTTCATGTCTGTAAATCATGCGGGTGGGAGACCGACGTCCCGACCGAGAATTGCCCCCACGATGGGGAGGCATTGACGACCGTCGACCCGCACGAACGCGAAACGGTCGTGCCGACGATACCGATGATGAGCTGCCAAAAGTGCGGGCACGTCGCCGGACCTGCCGAAACGAGATGCCCGCACGATGGCCAAATGCTATATCCATTGTTGAATGTACGTTTGAGCGCATTGCCACCCGCCGGAATCGGTCCCCGTCGCAAGGTCTGCACGACCTGCGGCAAGACCTTCTCTCGCGCCGGCAACTACTGCGCGCATGACGGCGAGAAGCTGACCCCGCTGAACTGAGAAGATGGAGTGAAGATGAAGCGATTGGACGTGGCGATTGTCGCGGCACTTGCGGTTAGTGCCTTCGGATGCGGAGATGACACGGGTAAGGCGGAGAACGGGATCGACATCCCGGCCAACACCGCAACCAACAACTCGACAAATTCGGGCACAAACGTCGCCACCAATTCGGGCACAAACTCGGGCACGAACGTGAATCCCGGGAACGTGAATCCCAACTCGATGCAGAACAACTCCACGATCAACAACGGCTGCCCGCCCGAAGCACGGCCTGTGTACGTCGTCGAAGCCGACGTCGAAAACCCATCCGCGCAGGGCAAGTTGGTCCGTTGGAACGCGCTGGAGCGAACCTTCACCGAGATTGGTCAGCTCAACTGCCCCACCTTCGACGGCAACACGCCTTTCTCAATGTCGGTCGACCGCGAAGCGACCGCCTGGGTCCTGTACCAATCAGGCGAGATCTTCCACGTCAGCACTACGGACGCTTCCTGTGAACCTACGAACTTCCAGGTCGGCCAGAGTGGCTACGACGTGTTCGGTATGGGATTTGTCCTCAATCAACCGAACCTGCCGAATGAGACGCTCTACATCGCGGGCGGCAGCCTGTCGGATATCGGCCTCGGAACTGCTCGACTCGGGCGTATCGGTATCCCCAGCCTGACGGTCACCGACATCGCGCCCGTCAACGGATGGCCCGAGATGTCGGGCACGGCGGAATCAGAGCTCTGGGCATTTTTCCCGGAAGGAAACCCACCCCGCGTTGCGTCGATCAACCGAGTTTCGGGTGAGGAAATCAGCAGCTACCCAGTCAACAACATCGACGGCCAGCCCAACGCCTGGGCATTCGCCCACTGGGGCGGCAATTTCTACCTCTTCTACAAATCACAAACGGACCCTTCGACCCGCGTCTTCGAGCTCCTCGGAGATTCGGGCGAGGTCACCGAAGTCGTGAGCGATAGCGGCCGGTATATCGTGGGTGCCGGCGTCTCAACCTGTGCTCCGACGATCATTCAGTAAGTGCCGATTTCTCTTCGCATCGTCGCCGCGGTCCTCATGTCCGCGGCGTTTTTGTTCGGTTGTTCTGGCGGGAGTGTTCCGGCGGAAGGGGACGCTTGCGACACTCTGGCAGACTGTGCGGCCGCAGAAGGCCTTTCGTGCAGAGGCGACACCTGTGCGCGCGTTACGTGCGAACGCTCGTCGGCCTGCCCGGCAGGGGCGGCATGTGTCGACGGCGTGTGTGACGATCCGGAATGTGCCGAAACCGCCGATTGCACCAACGACGCTACGTGCTTCGAAGGTGACTGCCGCCTCGATATCTGCTCGCGAACCACAGACTGCGAGCCTGGCTTGGTATGCTCCGGTTCACCGCCCCAGTGCGTCGACCCACCATCGGAGTGTGCTACGGACCTCGATTGCCCCTCAGGCGTCTTCTGCAAACTGCCTGAGGCGAGCTGTGCGCCCTTGTGCGACGAAGAGAGTGATTGCGCCGGCGAAGCCTACTGTGACGGCCGCTTCTGCCGGGAACCGTGCCTACAGGCAGCCGAGTGCCCTGGAGATCTGGCGTGTGTCGAGGGGCGATGCGTCGACCCAGGCGATTGCAACGACGTCTCTTGCCCCGCCGCGGTCCCATTCGCCAACCCGGATAGCTGCACATGCCAGGAGTGCCTCGCCGAGTTCGATTGCGCTGAGGATCGTACGTGCGTCGGGGGCATCTGTCGGTTCTGTCCACTCTTCGCGGATTCAGCAGCCGAGTGCGCCGAGCGGGGTTTCCGATTTGATGGCTCTTGCTGTGTCGAGTGCTTGTCGGACTCCGATTGCACGGTCGGTGTCGCGCTAACGTGCGTTCGGGGCGCCTGCGAGGTCGAATCGGGGCGCGAGTGCTCGGGCGATGGTGATTGTCCGGCCGGCCAGGCTTGTGACGCCGGTGTCTGCCGAAAGGTGGGTTCGGGCGAAGCCTGTGAGCTCCAACAAGACTGTGCGCCAGGGGAAGGATGTTACGGCGACGGTCGCTGCTGGGAGGTTTCCGACATTTGCGACGGATGCAGCGCGCCCGGCCGTTGCATCGCCGAGGACGGAGACCTCGCGGGCACCTGTGCCGGTTGCACCGATGCCTGCGACGCGACTTCATGCCCCACCGGCGAACTGTGCTACCTCCCTGATGGCGCAGCGGAAGGGACGTGCGTCGAGGCTTCGTTCACCCCGAACTGCCCATAACTCCTACGTGAAGAGCACGTGCTCGGTGAGGAACTCTTCGAGGCTCGTGTAGAAGTGGTCGATGTTGTGGGACTTGCGCCAGCCGTGCCCTTCGTCGTCGTACACGTGATAGACGTGCGGTACGCCGCGCGACCGGAGTGATCCGACGATGGCCTCGGCCTGGTCGATCGGGACCACCTTGTCGTTCGCCCCGTGATAGACGGCCACCGCGTCGGAGATGTTCTCCGCTTTGAAGATGGGCGAGCGCTCGCGATACGCGTCAGCGGCGTCAGGGAGCGGGCCGACCAGCCGATCGTTGTAGGCAGCCTCGAACTTGTGCGTGCCCATCTGCAGCGTGAACAAGTTGGCGATGCCGTACAGGCAGACGCCTGCGGCGAATGCGCCTGGGTGATTCGTCAGCACCTGAAGCACGGTGTAACCGCCGGCGCTGCCGCCCATGACGACCAGCTTGTCCGGGTCGGCGAGGTCTGCATCGACGAGGAACTTCGCGGCGCTCACGACGTCTTCGACGTCGGTCACACCCCAGTTGCCTCGAAGCGCTTCCATGTAGTCGCGACCGTAGCCCGTCGACCCTCGATAGTTGACGTCGAGCACGGCGTATCCGCGCGATGCAAAGTACTGATTTCGCGACTCGAAGCCGGCCGTACGCTGCGAAGTCGGACCGCCGTGCACCATCACGATCGCCGGAGGTCGCCCTTTCGCCGTGAAGTCCGGGTTGGTCGGTGGGTAGTAGTTCGCGAAGATCTCTTGCTCGACACCGCCATTCGACAGGATCCAGCTGACCGGCTGCATCTTCGAGAGTCGACGCGATGGCAGTCGCTCTTCACTTGCGCGTCGGACGACCTCTTCGGTCTCGCCGTCCCAGAGTGTGACCACTCGGCCCGGGATTGAGCTCGAAGAGCCAATGAACGCGAGGTGTCCCGAGCTCGAGACCGAAATCTTCTGAAGGTCCTTGTACTCGGCGGCCGAGCTGACTTCGGCAGTGCCACCCTGCACGCCGTATCGCTGCAGCGACATCACGCCGCGCTCGTTACGAATCGCGTAGACGTGTTGACCCTGGGGCGACCACGCGAATGAGCGAAGGCCCTGTACCCATGCGGGTCCCGCGTGATCGGCCTCGCCGTGCGAGAGGACGACCGACTCGCCGGTCTCGAGGTTGCGAACGTAGATCTGGTGGAACCCCGATTCGTCGCTGGCGTACGCCATGAATCGTCCATCGGGCGAGAAGGTCGGCTGCTGCACCGAAATGTTCTCGCCGCCCGCCCAGACTTCGATGGGACCTAGCTCAATCCCTCGATTGGTTTCGGTGACCACCGCGGTTTCGAGGCGAGTTCCATCCCACGGCATGTTCGGCTGGTCCCATGAGATCCACGCGAGGCGTTTGCCGTCGGGACTCCAGGCTGGCTGCATGTAGAAGTCGGCGCCGACCACGATCTTTTGCGGCCACTGACGGCCTTCAGCGTCGACGCAGGCGAGCAGGTCGGTGCCGCCGTCCGTGTAGACGTATGCGATCCAGCGCCCGTTCGGCGAGAAAGCGGGGGAGGCGACGCTCCCGAATGCGGGCGTGATTTGTCGTGGTCCGCCGATGTGGAGTTTGGCGCGGTAGAGGCATCCGTCCGACGCCGCGAACACAGCGACGTCGCCGTGGACGTCGAGCTCGCCGCCGCCGTATCCCACTCCTCCGCGGACAGAGAGTTCGCCGCTGACATCCTGGCTCGCTTGGCCGCGTTTCTTCGACACCACGACGCCCTTTCCGCTGCGCCCCTCTACCCAGACGATCGTTTCGCCATCCGCGGCCCAGCGCACGTCGTACAAGCTTCGCTGCCCGGCCATCATCTTGGCGCTGATCGGACTCTTCCACTGGCCGAAAGGCTTCTCGGTCTTCTCGCTCATCGTGATTCCATCTTCGAAGGGTGTGGGACTTTGAGATTCGTATCAGAATTCGTACAGAAGTTCTTCCGCCCTTTGGGCCTGTTTCGTACCACGGCTCGGAGCCTCTTCGAGCGGCGCCGTGCCTTTGACGAAGGGGTAGAGCATGCCCCATTCGCTCGCCGGAGCGCGCAGACCGGTTGCCGGATCGATCGGCACATATTCGACACCTGGCGGAGGTTCGCCCGGCCAAACGACTTCACCCTCGATACGGGTCACGAAGGGCTCGTAGAAGCGTTGGAAAGCCGGCATGGCGACGGTGGCGCCATGTTCGCCGCGACCGAGCTCGCGATCGTTGAGGTCGCTTCCGACCCAGACGACGCTGGTCCACTGGCCGTCGAGTCCCAGGAACCACGCATCGTACTTGTTCGTCGTCCCGGTCTTGCCGGCGATCAGCCAGTCGTCGGGGAGGTCGTGTGCCGTTCCGGATGTGACGACCTTTCGCAGGAGGTCGAGCATGATGAACGAAACGTTCTCGCTCGCACCAACCTTGGGGAAGATGAGCTTCTGGCCCATTCGAGCGATCCTGGCGGTCGCATCGGAATGGCTCGACGCGAAGTGCTCTCGATCGAGCACCACGTCGCCACGACGGTCGTAGATCGTTGCGACCTGGTAGGGCTCCGCATTTCGGCCACGGCGCTGAAACGCGAGATAGGCGCCCGCGATCTCGATGGGTCGCACGCAGCTGGCACCCAATGAGGCTGACGAAGTCGTGTCGATAGGCGACTCGATGCCGAGTCGTTTGGCGCGCTGAACGATCTGGGCGATGCCGACGTGTTCCATCACGTGAATCGTCGGAATGTTCCGGCTCCATGCCAGCGCGTTTGCAGCCGTGACGTATCCCTTGAAGTCGCGATCGGCGTTTCGCGGTCGCCACACACCGCCTCGGCCCGTCGAGACCTCGACCGGCCCGTCGCTGAGCATCGTGGCCGGGGTCACACCGGCGTGGAACGCCGCCGCATACACGATCGGCTTGAAGACGCTGCCAGGCTGCCGACATCCCAACATGGTTCGGTCGAACGCGGAGGCGCCTGGGTCGAAAGCTCCCACACTCGCGAGCAACTCGCCGGTCTGCGAGTGAATGGTGGCGAACGCACCTTCAAAGTCGTGCGGCTGTGCGAGCGTCCATTCCTCGCGCTTCTGCAGCAGGATCACATCGTCCGGAGCGAGAATTTTCTCGAGTGAGCGCAAGGTTGCCGGGCGTTTGAAGTGGCGCGGCGTCGTGACTGGCTCGGCCCAGCGATTGGACTCGAGCGTCAGCTCGATCGGCTCGTTCAGGCCCGCATCGACGGTCGCCTGCCCAGGGCTGACCGACCGAACGATTCCAATACGCCAGCTTCCGTCGATCTGTTTCGATAGTTCCTCTTTGAGCCCAGCCTTGGCGACGCCGAGGCGACCGCGCCAGCCCTGGCGATGGTCGTGCTCAACGATGGCGGAACGAAGTCCCTCTTCCATCTCGGTTCGGTGCGGTGGCGAAGTGGTGAGCACCACACGAAAGCCGCCCTCGGTCCAACTCTCGGGCGCCTCCTCATCAACCAACTTCTCGCCATTCAGTTCGGCGAGGGCACGAATCGCCGTCTCGGTAGCGTGCGGAACTCGGCGGTCCACGTTGAGGTCGTCTGGGACGACGCCAAGCGGCCTCTCATCCGCTTCGGCTCTCTCCTTGGCCGTTATGAACCCGGTCTGCTCCATGCGTCGGAGCACACGGCCGCGTTCGCGCAGCGCGAGCTCCGGATTCTTGAACGGGTTGTAGACCGAGGGGGCGGGGAGGAGGCCCGCGATCATGGCCGCTTCGTGCAGCTCCAACTCATCGGGACCGTGCCCAAAGTAGGTCCAGGCAGCGTGCTCGAGGCCTGTCGCCCGCTCCCCGAAGAAGGCTCCGGCGAGGTACGCCGCGAGAATCTCGTGCTTCGACCGAGTGGCCTCCAAACGTCGCGCGAGCAGTAGCTCCTCGACCTTTCTGGAGTACGTCTTCTCGTTCGACAGATAGCGGCGTGCGACCTGCTGGGTGATCGTACTGGCGCCTTGCGTGGTGCGTCCGGCTTTGAAGTTTGCAAATGCGGCGCGGAGAATCCCTCGCAGACTGAACGCGTCGTGCGAGAAGAAGTTCTCATCTTCGGCGGCGAGAATCGCGCCGATGACGATCGGGTCGAGGTCTTCGTAGCTCGTTGAACGGTCGCGTCGATTGCCGTCTAGCCGCCAACCCGCGTGGGTCTCGACGCGGCTCGAAAACGCGGCGTCAAACTCGAGCGATGCCGGAAGCTCGGGAACATTGCTCGCCAGCTGAAGCAGCTGGAACGAGGCCCAAACCCCTACGAACAGCGGCGCCCACGCAGCGATGAGGAGCAGCCCTTTCGGAGCTCCGAGCCACCATCCACCACGCCGTCGATTCAGTTCGAAGTTTCGCAAAGTCTAGAAGGTGAATGCGGCACCAGCTCCGGCGTTCCAGTCGTTGACAATCTCGTAGCCGAGCTCGGCGTCTGGTCGGAACGCTCGCATGAAGCCGCCATGAAGGTAGATAGGACCCCAGACGGCGACGCGGGCCTCGGTGACGACGAGCGCCTGATCGACCGCGAACGCGTCGACCAGGTCTTCGGCGACCTGTCGGTAGTAGTAGGCGCCGATGCTGACGGGGCCGACGGGTCCGACGTCGAGTCGCAAACTGAGCGTGTCGTTTTTCGGGCCGCGGTGGCCAGCGTAACTCGCGCCAAGCTGCACCCACGGGGCGATTCGGAGATCGAAACCGAAGAGACCACCCCACGTCGAATCGTTGATCGAGGCCGCGACGACGGCTTTGGGTTCCAGAACATCCACGCCCCAGCCGATCAGGCCAAACCGGTCGATCTCATGCAGGGGAGAGAAATAACCAGGGATGTAGCCGCGACCAAGCGCCCGAAACTCTCCGCGCAGCTCGAGCTGCACATGCTCATCGAATGGAAGGTCGACGAGCGTGCCCAAGTGTACTCCGGGGCTGTCGATGAGGATGTTGCCATCGAAGTAGTGAGTAACCGCGTAGTTTCGGCCTTCGAAGGTAGTGACGTCGACATCGAAACCTGCCGCCCAGATCGTGTCCGACTCGGCGACGGCGAGTCGACGGTCGTCATCGAGTTCGAAAACTCCATTGGTGGTTTGCAGTACCGTCGGCG
This sequence comes from uncultured Bradymonadales bacterium, assembly GCA_964384605.1. Classification (GTDB taxonomy): domain Bacteria; phylum Myxococcota_A; class Bradymonadia; order Bradymonadales; family Bradymonadaceae; genus CAYLMO01. The sequence continues at coordinate 69,110 of CAYLMO010000012.1, forward strand.
CGCCGATGTCGGCCATCAACGTCATCCCCATCGACAACCGCTCGAGCTCGTCTCCCGGAGTGAAGCCCCAAGGACGCACGAACAACCTGCCACCCACCACTTCGGGTTCGGTGACATCGTCCAGCAGCAGTTCCACGCCGCCGTATCTAGTGTTCACGTTCGACTGAATGCCAAACTCGTATCGATCCGGACCCACGACGTTCGTGTAACCGTCGACGATCGTTCCGTGCCCGAGCGTGCGAAGCGAAAGCTCGCCACCCCGCAGGTGAAAAGTCTCGGACGGCGCGCCGTATTGGAGGCTTCGAATGATGCGCAGATAGTCGCCGGGGCGGTCCCAATCCTCCTGACGAATCAGTCCTTCCTGCTGCGGATCGGCGTCGCTCAAGACCAGACGCACTGGAGCTTGGAGCGCGAATCGCAACAACGTCTCGCAGCGTTCATCGTCGCCGCAGCCCGCCGCGGGAACGGCGAGCGACATCCCAAAGACCGCGCGAGCGGTTCCGATGAAGTCCTCGTCGATCTGGCCCGCCCCGAGCTCGACCGCCGCGTACGGCGCCAGCCGCGGGTCGAATGGCTCAGTCTCAGATTCTTGCGCGTACACCGGTGCACTCGTGAGCGCGACCAAAGCGCACGCTGCTGCGACGAGTCGATGCATCCAATTGCTCCAAGAAGAAAAAAGGCCGACGCCCGCGCTGCGGGAGCCGACCCATGAGTGGGCAGGTCTAGGCTCAGGCCGACGGGCGACCGATACTATAGTAGTAGAAGCCCAGCTCGTGCATCACCTTTGGCTTGTACAGGTTTCGACCGTCGAAGATCGCTTTGGTCGACAGCAGCTCAGCCACACGGTCGAAGTCTGGGCTGCGGTACTGAGTCCATTCCGTGAAGATGAGAAGGCCGTCGGCGCCTTCAAGTGTTTCGTAGTCGTCGCTGTGGAACGAGATCGCATCGCCGAGGTCGGCGAGGTCCCGCTTCGAGTTGTCGATCGCGATCGGGTCGGTCGCGCGGATGGTGGCGCCGAGCTCGACCAGCTTGCGAATGCTGGCGTGGGCCGGTGCTTCGCGGGTGTCGTCGGTGCGCGGCTTGAAGCTGAGGCCCCAGGTCGCGAGCGTCTTGCCCGAGAGGTCGCCGAAGTAGTCTTGGGCGGCCTGCACCAGTCGCAGCTTCTGACGGTCGTTCACAATGTCGACGGCGTCGAGAATCTGCGTCGGGAAGTCGTTCTCACGCCCGAGTCGCGAAAGAGCGCGAATGTCTTTCGGGAAGCAGCTGCCGCCGTATCCAACACCGGGGTAGATGAAGTGCGGGCCGATGCGCTCGTCGAGGCTCATGCCCGCGCGCACGCGCTCGACGTTCGCTCCGACCTTCTCGCAAAGGTTCGCCACTTCGTTCATGAACGAGATCTTCGTCGCGAGCATGGCGTTCGATGCGTACTTCGTCATCTCGGCGCTTCGAACGTCCATGTAGCAGATTCGGTCGCTACGACGCATGAACGGCGCGTAGAGCTCCCCGACGCGCTGGGCGGCGTCGGAGTTGGCGCATCCGATGATGACGCGGTCGGGCGACTGGAAGTCTTTGACGGCCGTTCCTTCCTTGAGGAACTCCGGGTTCGAGACCACGTCGAAGCTCACGTCGCTGACTTTCGCGATGGTCTCGCGGACCTTGTCGCAGGTGCCGACGGGGACCGTCGACTTGCAGATGACGATCTTCGGCTTGTTCATGTTCTCGCCAATCGTCTTGGCGACGGCGAGGACATATTGGAGATCGGCCGAACCGTCTTCATCTTCCGGGGTGCCCACGGCGATGAAGATGATGTCGCTATTGCGGATGGCCGCACCCGAGTCGGTCGTAAACTTCAGACGCTCGTCGCTCACGTTGCGCCGAACGATCGGCTCGAGTCCTTCTTCGTAAATCGGAATCTCGCCCTGGTTCAGCATGGCCACTTTTCGCTCGTCGATATCGGCGCACGTTACCGTGTTCCCCGAGTTCGCGAGGCAGGCCCCCGTTACCAGTCCAACATATCCCGTACCGATCACTGCAATTTTCATCAGATATCTCCATCGAGCAGCACCGCGCACGTCACGCGGATTCAATGCGGGGAGTCCTATCGAGAATGCCGCGAACATTCAAGTTGTCGCCGTTCGACGCGCTCCTTATCCTGCGCGCGCACTCGACCCGCGAATCGATCCCTATGCTTTATCGAACTCTCGAAGCCGCACGAACCGCTCTCGACAGCCCCGTAGTTGCCATCGGCAACTTCGACGGGGTTCATCGCGGGCATCAGGCGGTGTTCGAACAAGTGACCGACCGCGCGGCGAGCGCGGGAGTCGATTCGGCGGCCCTCACCTTCGATCCTCACCCGGTCCGCATGTTTCGGCCAGACGCGCCGCCATTCTTGCTGACTTCGATCGAGGAACGAGCCGGTCAGGTGACCCAGTTCGGCATGGATGGCTTGGTCGCCCTCGACTTCGGCGAAATTGCGCCGCTCACTCCGGAAGAGTTCGTCGAAACCGTTCTGCATCGAGGCCTGGCCGCGTCCTGCATCATGGTCGGCGCCGACTTTCGATTCGGAAAGGGGAGGGCGGGCGACATCGATACGCTCCATGAACTATGCGGTGAGCGAGGGATCGACGTGCAGCCCATTCGGCAGGTCGAGCTAGACGATGAAGTGATTTCGTCGACCCGCATTCGAAACGCGCTCCTCGACGCTGATCTGTCGACCGTATCGCGACTACTCGGCCGGAACTGGTCTCTTCGCGGCACGGTGGTCCATGGAGATGCGCGCGGCCGCGACCTTGGGTACCCGACCGCAAATGTCCAGACGACCCCGCGATTGCTCCCCCCCGACGGGATCTACGCAACGTGGATCGATGCACTCGGCAAGCGATGGCCGAGCGCGACCTACGTGGGAACCCGCCCGACCTTCGACGGCGAGGGCCGAAACATCGAGGTGTTCGTGATCGACGCGCCCGAAGAGGGCCTCGACCTCTACGAGCAGTCGGTGGCCGTCGAGTTTGTCGGCCACGTGCGCGGCGACGCGAAGTTCGAGTCATCCGAGGCGCTGATCGAGCAGATGCACCGCGACGTGGCCAAAGCTCGCGAACTGCTCGAGCTGGACTGAGCGCACCGTTTCCGCAATCGGCGCGCTCGGTTATCATCGCGCCATGTCTCCAAACATCTCAATGCTGCTCGCAGCTTTGTTCGTGCTCGCCTCATGTGCGAGTTCTGGCGAAGCCACATCTTCTGACCAGACCGGAAACGCCGTCGACCAGTCGACGACCGATGCGGTGAGCGCCAACGATTCTGAGCTTCTGCCGGTATCGAGCGCACCACAGTTCGGTCGCTCCTCAGCACTCGTGACCGTCTCGGCGTTCGTGGACCCTTCCAACGAGGAGTTTCCGAAGCTCACCTCGGAACTCCTCGAGCTCGTTGCGGCGAACGAGTCGGAGCTCCGGCTGGTGCTTCATCCGACGCTCGATACGACGAACCCCGGCCTGCAGGCATGGCGCCTATTGCACTTCGCCGCCGCCCGCGGAGAGTTTTCCGAGGGCATCGACTTTCTCACGAAGTGGCATGAAATCTGGCGCACCGGCGATCCGATCACGCTCGCCATCGCGATGAACGTCTGGGAGGCCGAGGACCTGCTCGCCTACCTGTCATCGGAGGAATTCAAGTCCGCACATCTGGAGCAGATGGCCTGGGTTCGGACGCGGGGATTGTCGAGCACTTCGCTCGTCGTGAACGGCGTGTTCGTCGAAGACACTTCAGCCTTGCGCGGCGAGTTCATCCGATCGCTCGCGGCGGCTCAGGCACTGGTCGCCGAAGGAGCGCCCCGAGCCGAAATCTACGCGCTGTCGGTCGAGACAGCGGCCGACCGAGGCCGTGGCTTTGCTACGCTCGTCGACTCCGAAAAAGTGCCGGTCGGGAAGAGTCCCACACTCGGCCGCAATTCTGCTCCCGTCACGATCGTCGGGTTCATGGATCTTCAGTGCCCCTACTGCGCGCGCGCCTGGGGGACCATGCGAGAGGTTCAATCGGAGTACGGCGACAGTGTTCGGTTTGTCTGGAAGCACCACCCGCTCGCGTTCCACCGGCAGGCCAAAGACGCGGCTGTCGCTGCCGAAGCGGCCCGTCGTCAGGGGAAATTTTTCGAGTTTTCGACCCAGGTGTTCGAGCGTCAGAAAGCGTTGAAGAACAACCACGAAGCGCTGTTTCTCGAGATCGCCGACGCGGTCGGCATCGAGAAGCAGCAGTTCCTGAACGACCTCAAAGATCCTGTCCTCGCGGCTCGTGTGGAAGCAGACGCGGCCCTCGCGAAGGAGCTCGGACAACGGGGCACGCCGGCATTCTTCGTCAACGGCGAGAAGGTCGTCGGTGCGCAGCCGAAGGCCAAGTTCGTCTCGCTCATCGACCAAGAACTCCTCGACATTCGCGCCGCCCTCGAGAGTGGCGAGCTCTCTGCCGACCGAATCTACGCTGACCGTGTCGCGCTGAACCTCGAATCCGATACTCCAGCTTCGCGACCCACCCGCAAAAAGGCGGGTCCGGCGATGGTCGAGATCAAGCCTCGCGATGCCATGCGCGGGCCGCCCACCGCGCCCGTCACCGTCGTGATCTTCTCCGACTTTCAATGTCCGTTTTGCGCTCGGGCGAATCCCACGCTCGAAGCGCTCGCGAAGAAGTACGGGCAAGACATCCGGTTCGTCTTCAAGCACCTCCCGTTGCCGTTTCACGCCGAGGCAAAGGAGATGGCCTACACCGCACTCGCAGCGGGCGAGCAGGGCAAGTTCTGGGAGATGCACGACCTCCTGTTCCAGAATCAGCGCTCGTTCAAGGGAGACCCCGATGGCGAAGCCGAGAAGCTTGCGCAGCAGCTTCAGTTGGACATGAACAAGTTCCGCAAGGACTACGCGTCGAAGGCGATTCGCGATCAAGTAGATGCCGATCTGAAGGTCGCTTCGGACCTCGACGTGCGAGGCACGCCGAACTTCCTCATCAACGGAGTTCGGTTGACCGGCGCGAAGCCCCAGGCCGAGTTCGAAGCTGTGATCGACGAGCAGCTCGAGCGCGCGAAGCGCTTGCTGAAGAGCGGGACCAAACCTGCCGACATCTACGAAGCGGCCGTAAAGGCGAATCAGCGCGAGCACGGCGGTGGCTGACAAACCACTCTTGATGAGAACCGGCGTTCTCGCCGGCTTCGACGTCGAATGCCGACGGCGTGGCATCGACCCTTACGCGCTCGCCCAAAATGTGGGCTTGCCGCGGGAGGTCCTCACGCACGCAGACCTCTACGTGCGGCGAGAGCTTACCGCCGCGTTGCTCGAGGCTGCCGCTAATGAATGCGACGACGACGGGTTCACTATGGACCTCGTCGACACCCAAAAGCTCACCGCCATTGGCGCAATCGCCTATCTCCCTTTTCAAGGGGCGACGGTCCGCGAAGGAATTGAACTCGTCGACGCATGCCTCGGATATCACATTCAGGGGGTCGCCCATCGCGTGCGCGACCTCTCAGACGGCCGCTCCGTCGTCGGTACGGAGTTCGGCCTCCCGGCCGAACCGAGGTTCAGACAAGCCGCCGAGATGTCGTTTTGGCGGGTCGAGATATTTCTGCGCGCGTTGCTCGGCCCCGCCCATGCGCCGGTCGAGTACTGGTCGACCTATCCCGAGCCGCACGATCCATCACGATACGAAAGTCGATTCGACGCCCCCATCTTGTGGAACCAGCCTCGCGCCGGACACGTCGTGCGGACTAGCTCACTCGACCTTCCGCCACATCGGCAGCCGAACATGAAGACGTTCCTGATGGAAGTCGTTCAAAAGGCGACCACAAAACCCGAGAACGAAACCGTCGCGGCCGAAGTCCGAACCGTAGTTCGGTCATTGATTGGCCAATCCCGTCCGACCCTCGAGACGGTCGCCGCAGCAATGGGCACCTACGCCCGCGACCTTCAGCGTCAGCTCAGCGAATCCGAGGCTTCGTTCAGCGACATCCGAGACCATGTCCATCTCGAATATGCCCGCAAATCGCTCGCGAACCGAGACACCTCCATCACCGTGCTCGCCCTCGAATTGGGCTACTCCGAGAGCAGCGCATTCTCTCGCGCGTTCAAGAATTGGACGGGCGCAACCCCTTCGGCCTGGCGTCGCCAGGCCAAATAACGGCCGCTGTCGCAAACTGTCATCAACTGCGTCGTCGATCGTCAAGCCTCACCCCCATCACCCTCGTAAGGTTGCAGCTGTAAAGGCAAAAACCCTCAGCGAGGATGACGATGAACGACCACTCTTGGGCGCGAAGCGCCGTGAATTTTTTCTTCGGTCTGGTAGCACTGTTGGCCTTGGCCGGCTGCAGCGAACCCGATCCATGCGAGGACCTCACCTGCGAGTCCGGCATCTGCGTCGACGGCGAGTGCACCGTGGCTCAGGAGGAACGCTCCTGCTCGTCCTCGTCTGAATGTACCGACGATGAATTCTGCACGTCCGAAGGCACCTGCGCGCAGGATCCCTGCGCCACCACCCAGTGCGACCGTGGTCAATGCGAAGTCGGAACCGGTACGTGCGTAAACGCGACCTTCTGTACGGCGGCTGATGAAGCTACATCGTGCCTCGAGGGCAGCCGCTGCGTCGCTGGCACGTGCCTCGACGAAGAAGCCCTGTGCGAAGACCTCGCGTGCGAACGCGGCGTCTGCTCGTTCGGCGAGTTGGCCTGCGTCAACGCGGAGAGCTGCACGTCCGACACCGAATGCACGGCCGGGTTCTTCTGCGAAGCCGGTTCGTGTGCGCCCAATCAATGCGACCAAAGCATGACCGACTGCCCTCGGGGCACGTGCGACGCCGCCACGGGCGAATGCGTGAACCCCGAGTCTTGCGCCTCGACCAACGAATGCCTCGACGGAGATATCTGTATCGACGGCGCGTGCGTGACCGAGACTACAGCCTGCGCTGCGTGCACCGGCAATCAGGTCTGCGACTACGACGAGGCCGCTCTCTCGGTCACCTGCGTCGAGAACGCTTCCGGCTGCTCCAATGCGCTCGACTGCACCGGCGAGCGCCAGTGTGTCGACCAGGCATGCGCGGATCCAATCGCTTGCGAGCCAGATTCGGCTGAGCCGAACGACACCATCGAGACCGCCACCAGCATCCAGAACGATGCAGCGACCGGGCTCAGCCTTTGCTCAGGCAACGTCGATGTCTTCACCTTCAACACGAACGCCGACGAGCTCCAACGCGGCTCCCTCGTGGTCGACGTCGAGATCGACCGCGCCGATGTCGGCCTCGGCACGCTCATCGTCGACCTCGTCGATGCCGCCGATTCAGTGGTGGCCTCCGCCGAGACAACTTCCCCCGCTGGTCCCACCCACTTCGCCCGAGTCGAGCACTCGATCAGCTTCGTAAACAGCGGTGTCTACACGGTACGTGTTTCGAGCGCTGACGCTTCCACGGCGGGCGTTCGATACTCCGTGAGCGCTGATATCGTGGAGGAAGCTACGCTTCGGGCCTGTGACTCCGTGCGTCAGCTCGACCTTTCTGTCCCCGTCGCTGGAAACACACTCGCCGGCGCGAGCAATGCGCTCTCCACCTCATGCATCGACCCCACGGGCGGGAGCGCAGCTGAGGAGATTTGGAGCATTGAGGTCCCCGAGCCGGGTATTCTCACGGTCCAGGCGACCCCATCGATCGATGCAGATATCTCCATCGCCATGCGGACGAACTGCGCTCGCGACGAGTCGGAGGTCGAAGGCACTTGTCAGGATGAGGTAGGCGAGTCGCTGCCCGAGCGGATCATCCTCCCGGTCGAGGCCGGCGAGTACTTCCTCGTCGTGCAGTCGGGCGAGTCGTCAGGCGGCGCCTACACGTTGAGCGCCGAGTTCAACCCGGTCATCTGCTCCGAGTCCGAGAACACGTGCATCGACAGCGAGACGGCCAACGTCTGCAATCGTTACGGCACTGGATTCGAGTCGGTCGAGTGCGAGTTTGGCTGTGCTGATGGCCGATGCATGCGCGACCCGGGCGATGTGTGCTCCACGGCGCACTTCGTCAATGTCGGCACCGGCTACACGGGCTTCGTGGATTGGTCGAGCCTGTCTGCCGACTATGATCCTGGCCGAAATGGCTGTGTTCCGAACAACTTCAACAGCGAGTCCGATGGCGCAGACGCCGTCTACGAGATCGATATCCCAGCTGACAACGTGCTCGTTGCGTCGCTCGATCTCGAGTCGGGTGTCTACGGGTCGATGTATCTGCTCACTGACTGCCAGGACGTCGAAAGCTCCTGCATCGCGGCGGCCAACGCTGGTCGGCTCGAAGACGAGTTCCTGTCGTACCACAACAAATCTGGAGCCACCGAGAAGGTGTTCCTCGTCGCCGACAGCGCGATGACTTCTAGCGCGTCGACGTCAGCGACCATCAACATCGCGGTCGAGCCAGCACTGTGCACGCCAGGCACCGCACGCTGCGTACTCAACCGCGAATCGCAGATCTGCAACAGCGCGGGTACGGCGTTCGATACGACGGTTGGTTGCGAGTTCGGATGTGAAGCCTCGACCGGGCGTTGCGTCAAGCCGCTCAACGACCTCTGTGGTGGCGCACTTCCGCTCGTCGCCGGCGTCGAGTCGCAACCTCAGGACCTCTCGCGGCTCGCGAACGACTACAACTCGTCGACCAACGGCAGCTGCCCGGTTGGCACCGGTGGCCCGAAGAACGGCCCCGACGCGACCTTCCTTCTGCAAGGCATCACTGCTGGCGAGGTCGTGACGGTCACGATGACCTCCGACTTCAACGCGGCACTCTGGGTCGCCGAGGACTGCACGAACGATGCGGTTGGCGCATGCGTCGCCGGCGTTGATGACACCTTTGCCACGACTCCGGAAGTGCTCGAATTCATCGCTCCGCGAAGTGGAGACTTCGTCGTGGTCGCCGAGGCGGCCAGCGCGAACACAGGCACGTTCCGCGTCAAGTACACCGTCGCTCCTCCGACTTGTACGCCGAACACGAGCTTCGGCTGCAGCGCCGACCTCACCAGCGTCGACTACTGTGACTCACTCGGAAACCCGCAGTCCCACACGTGTGGAACCGGCGGATGCGACGTCCCCACGGGCCAGTGTGCGACACCCACCGGCGACATCTGCGCCGACGCAATTCAAGTGGCAACCATTGCCGGAACCGCCACCAGCGGAACCGAGACGGGCTCGCACGACGAAGGAATGACGGCCGCGATCAACCCCAGCCCGGGCGACCATGGGCAATGCAACTTCGTCTCGAGCCCAGACGAAAACGACACCATCTATGCGTTCGACCTCGCACCGGGGGACCTCCTGACGATCAACTTCGCCTCCAGCTCGACCGCCGGCTACGGATACCTGCTCGAGGACTGCTTCTCGACCGCATCTTGCCAGTTCAACTTCGTCGGCAGTGGCACCCATCAATACCTGGCCCCCGCATCCGGCACGGTCTTCTTCGTCGTCGATCACGTCTACGCTTCGTCGCTGGATTACACCTTCGATTGGAGCGTTACGCCGTCGCCGGGTCTCGTCTGTGTTCCGGGAGACCGCACGTGCCTCAGCCCGTCGCAGCTCGAAGTTTGCAGTGCCGACGGGACTAGCGCGACGTATCAGACGTGCTCCGCCGGGTGCAGCAATTTCGGCGGATGCCTTCAGGATGGAACGAACGACTCCTGCGCCACCGCGATCGATGCCGGCACGGGCGTACACGTCGTCTTCGACCCTGCGGACTACACGAGCAAGGTCAACGACGGATGTGGTCTCGCCACGAGTGGTGTGGATGCGTTCTACTCAATCGACCTTCAGGCCAATGAGCTCCTCCGGGTCACCGGCGTTCCGTCGAGCTCCTACGACGATGCGGTGGTGTACATCTTCTCGGACTGCAGCGACGCCAACCGCAGCTGCATCGACGGCATGCAGATGGACTCCGGCGATGCGACCGCCGAGGCCTTCTACCTTGCGACGACCGCCGAAACCGTGAAGATCGGTCTCGACACCGATTCGGCCTACGACAACACGCCGTTCTACTTCGCGATCGAAGTTCTCGCCCCTGAGTGCTCCGACGCCGACCCGCTGGTATGCAACGCCGCTGGAACCGGCGTGGAGTACTGCCAGAACGGGCTGAAGCAGAGCTACGACTGCGTCGGAACCTGCCAGGCCGGAGCCTGCCAGTCGCCCACGGGAGACACCTGCTGGGACGCGTTCGACCTCGCCGCCGAAAGCGCGCCACTCACGCGTTCCTGGCAGACGGCCGAAGCCCTGAACAACCCCGGACCAGGCGCCGTTGGAGCTTGCGCATTTGACGACTTCGGCGCCGGCGCGGGCCAGGAGCACGTCTACCGTATCGACCTCGCTGCGGGCGACCTGCTCGAAGTGCAGGAGACGTCTCCAAACTCGACCGTCCTCTATCTCCTCGGCGATTGCTTGTCGCCGCAGTCGTCGTGCCTCGCGAACGACCGCGGTACGGAGTCGCTCGCCTACTACGCCGACCAGGCTGAGACGGTGTTCCTCGCCGTGGACCGTACCTCGACTCAAACCACGTCGGGCGAATACACCATCGACTGGACAATCACACAGGGTTCGCTCTGCGCTCCGGGTCAGTCGTACTGCGCCGATGCGAACACCGCATCGTTCTGCATCGATGGCGTGAACTCGACCGGACCGTACTCGTGCGCGAATGGATGCGTGGCAGGTGCGTGCGTCGACGACCTCACGATGGACTCCTGCGCGGCCGCGCCCGTGCTTTCTGCGGGCGGTGGCATCAGCTTGCTCTACAACGCAGCCGATTTCGCCAACGACGTGTCGGTGAGCTGCGCCGGAGGAAGTTCGACCGAAGGCCCGGACCTCTTCTTCCAGGTCGACCTGCAACCGTTCGACATCGTGCGCGCTCGCTCGATGGGGATCGGCAACGAAACGCCTGCCGTCTACATCTTGACGGACTGTGCGGACCCCGCGAACAGCTGCATCGGCGGTGGCCGAGGTAGCTTCCAGAGCGACTACGAGGTCGAGGTAGAGCACCAGGCCTCCTCGGTGCAGACCGTTTGGATCGGCATCGACTCGACTCGGGCCACCGACGATGAACTCTTCGAGGTCCAGATCGACGTGCTCACGCCCGACTGCGTTCCTGGTCAGTTCGAGAACGTCTGCAACCCTGCTGGAAACGGCATCGTCTATTGCGACGAGACGGGCTTCACGCGCAACTACCTGTGCGGTGGAGCGGGTGTTTGCGACCCCACGCTGAATCGCTGCGCGGAGCCTGTTGGCGACGCATGCATCGACCCATACGAGGCGACTCCGACCTCGTCGGGGACGACCGCGACGTTCACCGGTGACTTCTCCACGCTGGCGAACGACCACGCCTTGCCCGTCGCCAACAGCTGCTTGCCGTCGTGGACCCCAGGAAACGACGGTGCCTATGTCGTCGACCTCGTCGCGGGTCAGACGTTGACCGCGTCGCTTGTGTCGACCGTGGTGGGCAACGAACAGGACGTCGCGCTCTACCTGGTCAACGATTGTGCCGACATCAACGCGGCATGCCTGGGCGGAGCCGACGCTCATGGCGGATCCGCCACGCCGGAAACGCTGACCTACACCGCGACCGCGGACGAGTCGGTAACTCTCATCGTCGACTCGTTCTTCCAAAACGCGTTCGGCACGTATCAGCTGGACGTCACGGTCAACTGACGCACCTGCCTCAGCTCGCGGAGTTGCATCCGCCCACGATCTCCGGCGAAGATCGTGGGCGGTTCCCTTTCTTGCGACGAGCGCGAATTTGGTCGACGAGCATTTCCTGGTGCGGACGGGGATACTTCAGGGTTTTGCGGAGGAGTGCCGTGCGCGCGGCGTCGATGCTTTGGAGCTGGTCAACGAGATTGGCCTCGCGCCGGAGATACTCGAGCAGCCCGACCTCTATATCGATCGCTCGAAGAACATCGCGCTCCTGACGCTCGCCGCGAGGCGAACGAACTGTCCGACATTCGGCCTCGAACTCGCGAAGAGGCAGGACCAAAGCGTGATCGGCGCGCTCTTGCACCTGATCTCTCAGGCAGCGACCGTCGGGGAATCGCTCGACCTGGCGGACCAGTATCTCACCTACCACCTCAGAGGGGCGCGTTTTTCGCGGCGTGTTCTCGCCGATGGACTCTCCGTTGCGGAGTTGGACCTCGGGTCGGAAGTTACCCCAAACACCCGTGTGTCGGCCGACCTTTCGATCGTGCACATCGAGCGAATCATCCAGCGTTTGTGCGGCGATGGTTACGAGCTGGTCGAAGTTTGGATGACACATCCGGAGCCACACGAAGTGGAGCCCTACGCAGACCATTTCGAGGCACCGATCCGCTGGGAACAGCCGGTGCTCGGGGTGGTACTTCCTACCCGTCTGATGGCGAGCTCACCCGCGCCAGTGGCCGATATGAAGACGTTTCTGCTTCGATACGTCGAGGAGGTGGCGCCGACCATGGATCCCGACGATCTCGCGAAGCAAACTCGGGCGGTGCTCCGCTCCTCGATCGGACGCACGTCCCCGACGATCGAGATGGTCTCGGCCGCGTTGAACATGCACGTACGCGAACTTCAACGGGAGCTGAAGTCGTTGGGAGTGGGTTTTCGGGAGCTTCGCGACGAGATGCTCTGCGAGTACGCGTGCGCGGAACTACGGCTGCCCGACACTTCAGTACAGGAGCTCGCGCTGACGCTCGGCTATTCGGACAGCAGCGCGTTCTCGCGAGCGTTCAAGCGGTGGAAGGGCATGAGTCCGTCGGCATGGCGGACCGAAGTCCTCCAAGGCCGCGAGCCACCTCAGAGCTGAGCTTCGGCTTCGGTGACGGCTGCCTCGAGCTGGGCGAGGAGCTCGTCGCGACGCTCGGCGCTCTGAGCCTCGACGCGAAGCACCAGAACCGGCTGCGTGTTGCTCGCGCGACACAAGCCCCAGCCATCTCCAAAGTTCACTCGAACCCCGTCGATCGTGTTCGTCTCGAATCCGCGCTCGGCGAAGTGAGCTGCAACCAAACCGGGAACGTCGAACTTCATCTCTTCGGGGCAATCGCGCCGAATCTCGGGCGTCACGAATGTCTTCGGTACGTCCGCGAGCAGTTCGCTCACTGACTTTGAGGTGTTCGAAAGGATCTCGAGCAGACGCGCCGTCGTGTAGAGCGCATCGTCGAAGCCGAAGAACCGGTCGTTGTAGAAGATGTGCCCGCTCATCTCGCCGGCCAACTCTGCGCCGGTCTCTTTGATCTTCGCCTTGATGAGGCTGTGACCGACTCGGGCCATGATGGCTGTCCCGCCATGAGCTTCGACGTCGTCAAAGAGGTTCTGGGAGCACTTCACCTCGCCGATGATCGTCGCGCCCGGGTTGGTCTCGAGGAGCGCGCGGCTCAACAGGATCAGCAGGGTATCACCGAAGATGACGTTTCCGTGCTCGTCACAGATTCCGATGCGGTCTGCATCGCCGTCGTATGCGACGCCGACGTCGGCCCCCAACTCGCGGACCTTCGCGCACATCTGCTCCAGGTTTTCCGGCACAGTCGGGTCGGGGTGGTGGTTCGGGAAGTTGCCGTCGGGGACGGTGAACATTCCGGTGTAGTCTTGACCCAGCACGCCGTCGACGAGGTCTTCGGCGGCCACGCCACCAACACCGTTGCCGCAGTCGACCACGACCTTCAGCTTTCGAGCGCCCATCGAGATGTCGTTGGAGATCCACTCGAGGTAGCTCGCGAGGATACCCGGCTCCACGTTCACCGAGCCTTCGCCACTCTCGAAGTCTTGCGACTCAATGAGCGCGCGCAGCTCCTGAATCGAATCGCCGTGGAGCGTCTCGGCACCCATCATCATCTTGAAACCGTTGTACTCGCCGGGGTTGTGACTGCCGGTGATCTGAATCACCCCGTCGAGCTCTAGATGGTACTTGGCGAAGTAGACGACCGGCGTTGGGACGAGGCCGAGCTGCTTGACCTGGGCTCCCGACGCGGAGAGACCTCTCGAGAGTGCGGCGAGGAGTCGCTTGCTCGACAGGCGCATGTCGTTGCCGACCGCTACCACCGGATTCTCGATTCCAAGCGTGCGTCGTGCGCGCGTCGCGAACGCGCGGCCGAGGCCTTCGACCACTTCGTCGGTCAGGTCGGTATCGGCGATGCCGCGAATGTCGTATTGGCGGAAAATGTGCGTGTTCATTGAGGTCTCCGGTGCGCGCATTGGACGCTGCACACCTACCCCTATCGCATGGCGACCGCAAGACGTCTGGGATGCTCAGTCGTCTTCCACTCGACGACCTTCTCCTTGCCTTCTGGATCGCCGGCTACCTGATACGCCATGGCGCCGTCGAGGACTTCGAGCCGAACGTGTTTGCACAGAAAGTCGTGCGTGCCGTCGGTCACTTCGCCGCGCCAGAATGACGGCAGGTGCCCCAGAATGCTTCGGACCGAACCGTTGAACGACCGGACCTGAAAATACCCGCGCCGCGCCACGGCGTGCGGGAACATCCGCACCTGGAAACCCCAGTACGGAATCGACGAACTCGAGACGATCTTCACCGGCCCCTCGAAGATCACTTCGCCTTCGTCAAACTCGCGCAACGTCGTTCCGTTTGGGTCGATCTCCACGGCGTGGTCCAACGTCGTAATTCGGATTCTCGAGGAGCCTTCGAGCAACACCCGCGGAATTGTGCGGCTCGCGATCGATGCCGCATAGCCTCCCAGGCCGGTCGCGAAATTCTCGACCGCGGTATCCCGCACAGCGTCTTTGAATGCGTCGTAGTCGTTCAGAATGAACGCATCCCATCCGAAACCGGCGAACGGAAACGCACGTCCAGCCGATTCGATCATGTCGGTGTCGTAGACGACGAGCGGGGCGCCGGCGCGCAGCATTCGTAGGTCGTCGACGATCGTGCCGCATTGCATCCACGTCGCGATCGCGTTTCCGGTGCCCATGCGCAACACACCCACCGGCGGAGCGTCTTCACGAGATACTCGCCCATCCTGAATTCGCTGTTCGATCGCATTCATCAGGTAGACGATCGTGCCGTCGCCACCACCCGTGAAGATCGCTTCGTATCCTTCCTGCACGAGCCGATCGACGGTTCGCTCGGCCTGCCGAAAGTCGTCCGTCAGGAAGAGGTCTTTGCTCGGAACCCAGCGCTGTACCGATTGGTGCAGCTCACCGGTCCAACGCTTGGCGTTGGCGTTGAGCATCACCGCATAGCGGCCGGGATTTCGAACGATGCGCGAAGGTATGTCGGTGAGCATCGGGACCTACAGGCCGCAGCGATTGAAGCAGAGATTGCTGAACTGAAGATTGCAGCATTGTTGCTGGCCTTGGCAGTCGGCGTCCGTCTGGCAGACGCCACCGCTAAAGCACTGGTTCGAAGGCGTGCACGTCGCCTGTCCGTTGAGCGACGGACAGCAAACATCCGCGCCCGTGCAGTCGGCGTTGGTGTTGCACGCCGTGCCGGCACCCCCCTGATTGAAGCATTGGGTGAGGCACTGTTGGCCGCCGCCGATGCCGGAAAGGTCGCAGCAGGTCTCGCCCTGGGCGCAGTCCGCATCGGCCGAGCAGGTACCGCCGGTGAGACACATCGCCTGGCAGGCCCTGTTGCCCTGAAGGTCGGGGCAGCAAACGTCGGCACCGGCGCAGTCTGCGTTCGTCGTGCAGCCACCAGACATACCCATATCGGCAGGCCCGCCAGCATCGGTGCCCGAGTCAGTCATGCTGCCCGCGTCGGTCATCGATCCCATGTCGGCAGGCGTCCCGGTATCGGCCGTTCCCATGTCGACGTTCGAACCCACGTCCGGGTTCGCGCCCGAGTCCGAACTCATCGCCGCGTCAGTTTGAGCCCCAGAATCTGTGGTCGTGACATTGTTTGAGCCGGAATCCGACGCCGTGCTCGAGTCCGACCCGAAGTCGAGTCGGTCTCCGAGGTCCCATGAGTCGAACTCTTCCGGAGGCTCCGAGGCGTCAAACGAACAGCCAGCACCGATCAGCACGAGGACGAGCAGGAGCAGGCGGTACATGACAGAACCTCGGAGTCGATTATCCCTGTTGAAGCGAAACAGATCGGCCACGTTTGGCCGATTCGGCGAACGCCAGGCTCAATATGAGCAGCTGCTTCGCCTCGGAACCGCGCAAGAGCGGCTCCTCTTCGCCCAGACACGCGCTGATGAAGTTGCGCGTGGCTCGCACGAAGCTGTCTTCGAAGGCCGTCGCCTTCTGGCCGTAATAGACCTTTCGCGAGTCGCGACGAAGCTCCACCGGCGACTCGAGCTGGGTCGGGTCCGAGCTTCGAAGCACGTCGATCTCACCCCGAGTTCCGCCAATCGTGATGCGGAGTTCGAGCGGGTGGTAGTCGGTGCGCATCTTCCTTTCCGGAGCATGCGTCAGCGACAGTGATCCGTAGCATTCCTGGCCAAAGTGCTTCCACATCGCAGAAGTCGGTGCGTCGAGCTGGTTCTTCTCGTTCACCTGAGTGAATGATTGCCACGCTGCGATCTTCTCCACGCTGCCGATGAGGAAGAGCGAGATGCAGAACGACTGATACGCGACGTCGAACAACATCGGAGTGCCGCCGGCGAGCTGCGGATCGAAGCGCCACCCCTCAGGGTCTTGGGCGTCGAAATTCCAGACGCCAGACGTCGACTTGCCAACCTGAGCCGCAATTCGGATCGCGTTCGGCTGACCGATCTCGCCAGCATCGATGAGGTTTCGTGCGTCGAGCAACGGCTTGTAGAACAGGCAGGGCTCGTACACTTGCAGCACTTTTCCGGAGGCTTGCGCCGCCTGAAGTACCTGGTCCGCTTCTTCGATCGATGTCGCGATCGGCCGCTCTACCGAAACGTGCTTCCCGGCCTGCAGCGCTGCGACAGCGAGCTTCCCGTGAAGGTGGTTCGGCGTGACGATTTCGATGGCGTCGACATTTGGATCGGCGATGAGCCGGCCGGGGTCGGTGTAGTAGCTGCGCGCTCCCCAATCGAGCGAGCGCTTGATCGCGAGATCTTCGTCGCGGTCACAAACCGCCACGATTTCTGCGCGCGGGTCCTTCTCGTAGCCCTTCGCGTGAAGGTCCGAGATTGATCCTGCGCCGATGATGCCCACTCTCACTCGAGCCATGCCCTGCTCCGAAAATCGGTAGGTAGTACCTTTACCTGTACGACACGATCGTGGCCATCCTAAGCCAAAACCCGCCGATCGCGCCACATTTCATTGCGCCTGCGCTACTTCTTGCCGAGCTCACGCTCGAGTTCGTCGAATTTCTCTTCGAGCGGATCGCGCTCGAGCTCCTTGTCGACCTCGTCCCGAGTCACGTCGGGTTCATCGCGATCCACGAGCTTGTTCAGCTCGTCTTCGAGCTGCCGTTCCGTGGGAGCGGGACGACCGGAGGGCAACCTCTTCTGTTGAGGTGGTCCAATCACGTACCCGTTCGCATCGGTAAATCGCCCGGTCACGAGCATCACGCCGTCGTACACCCATCCAATCCCGAACAAACCGAAGGTGAACAGGTACAACAGCCCGCTCATCCACTTGCCGGTGTAGAACCTGTGTGCGCCGATGACTCCGGCGAACCACCAGAGGAGAATCGCGACGATTTGGTTGTACTCGCTGCGGACCTCTGTCATTCCCCCGCTGTACGGCACCATCTTGCCCATCGTCTTCTCCTTGGTCGGCGCTAACCGACGCCAATCTCTCGCAGTCGTTCTTCCAGAAACTCCATCGCCGTGATTGGCGGATACTTCGCCTCTTCGCCGCTCCCCAACATCGTCTCGAGAACTTCGAGTCGAAAATCGGGATGTGGGTGCACGAAAAACGGCATGGAGTAGCGATCCGACGGTTCACCCTTCGGATTGACCACACGGTGGGTCGTCGCCGGTATCTTGTCGTTCGTGATTCTTTTCGTCATGTCGCCCGTGTCGACGATAATCTGACCCGGCAGCGACGGTACTTCGAGCCACTCGCCTTCGCGGGTGAGAATCTCGAGCCCGGACTGCGTCGCCTCGGGCAGCAGCGTCATGATGTTGATGTCCTCGTGCTCGGCTGCCCGCATGACTCCTGGCTCATCGAAGCCATCGCATACGGGGTAGTGGATCACGCGGATGATGCTGTTTCCGTCGCGGCACATCGTCGGCATGTAGTCCCGCGACTTGCCCAAATGCACGCTCAAAGCGCTCAAGAGCTGCACCGCGCAAGCCTCCATCTGGTCGTAGAGCGACTTCGCTGCTCGTTCGAGGCCTTCGACCTCTTCCGGCCAGATGTTCGTCGGCAGACGTCCTTCCAGCGGATGCCCGTCAGGCAGCGTTCGACCGAGATGGAAGAACTCTTTGAGGTCTGGCTTGGCATTGCCTTTCGCGTGCTCCACACCAAACGACGTGTACCCACGCTGCCGCCCGCCCGCCGGGTCTTCGTACTGCTTCTTGGTCTCTTCGCTCAGGGCAAAGAAGTCCTCAAATCGACCGTAGGTCTCATAAATCAGGTCGCGCGAGATGCCATGATTCTCGACGGCCGCGAACCCGAACTCTCGAAATGCCGCGCCAAGTTCGTCGATGAACTTCTGCTGGGCGGCTTCGTCTCCCGATGTGAACTCTGCGAGATCGACGACGGGGATCGTTTGCTCCATGGCGATACTCCTTACGCTTACTGCTTGTTTTGTACGTATGCGGTCAGGGTGGCAGCGGCGAATCCGGTGCCTCCACGCCCGCCGAGATCGGTGTCTTTGTCAGCCATCGCAGGGCCGGCGATATCCAAGTGCGCCCACGAATCCATGTTGACCCAGCGCTTCAAAAACAGCGCCGCCGTGATCGCGCCACCCCAGCGCGGCCCAACGTTCTTCATGTCGGCAACTGGCGTGTCGAGCAGGCTGTCGAGCTTCATGTTCAAAGGCATGCGCCAGAAGTCTTCGTTCACCGACTCCGATGCCGCCTTGATTCCCTCGACCATCGACTCATCGTTCGAGAAGAGCGCGGCGGTATGCTCGCCGAGCGCCACGACGCAAGCTCCTGTGAGGGTCGCGAGGTCAATGATCTCGTCCGGGTTCAGGCGCTGCGCGTACGTCAGCGCGTCGGCGAGGCAGAGTCGGCCTTCGGCGTCGGTGTTGTGAATCTCGACGGTCTTGCCGCCGAGCCCTCGAATGATGTCGTTCGGCCGGTAGGCCGTCGAGCTCACGCTGTTCTCCGCCGTCGGAACGATGAAGTGTACTTCGACCCCGGACGGCTTCAGCATGCCGATCGAGCGCGCCGCGCCCAGAACCGCAGCGGCTCCTCCCATGTCGATGTGCATCCCGAGAATGCTCCCGGTCGGCTTCAGGTTGTATCCGCCCGTGTCGAACGTGATCCCCTTGCCCACGAACACAATCTTGCGCTTCACCTCGCCCTCAGGCTTGTAGGTGAGGTGGATGAGGCGTGGCTTGTGCTCGGAACCCTTTCCGACGGCCATCAGCAGGTTGAAGCCCTCGGCGACGAGGTAGTCATCGTCGTAGATGGTGTGTTCGAGACCAACTTCCGAAGCGATGTCGACCGCGATCTCGGCCATCTGCGCCGGATAGAGCACGTTCGGGGCCTCGTTCCCGAGGTCGCGTGCTTGATAGACCCCGCGCGCGTAGGCCTCAGCAGTCGCGAGTGCGTCGCCGCTGACGTCCCCGAGGATTGTCACGGATTCGTGACCTGCGAACGAGTCTTCATCGCGATGGATGTACTTGTCGAAGCGATACGCGCCGTAGTGGAATCCCTCGAGCGCGGCTCGCGCCAGCTCCGGATTCTCCAGGGCGATTGCAACTTTCGAAGCGCGAACTTTGCCCGCGATCTGAGCCCCTTTGACGAGGCTCGTGCGAGCGCTGCCGGCGGCGATGTCGTCGTCCGTTCCGAGCCCGACCAACAGCAGGCGTCGCGTCCCCAGACCGTTCAGCCCGCGGAACAGCTTCGTCTGCCCCTTTTCCGACTTGAACCCCTCTTCGGCCGCGACTTCCAACAGGTCGACCCCCGTCGCTTCGCTCAGGTCGGCAACCAGCTTCGAGTCGGCCGATACGGCCGCAATCAAAAGGTCGCACGCGTGCGATTTGGGGTCATCGTTGGCGGTAGAAACCGGCGTCAGGAGCATCGTCATGGTCGAGCCTCATATACTTCTAGAAAGTTCAAACGACATATTTTCGATCTTGGAACACCCACGCACCAATGGCGAGGGCGCCCGAAACAACAATGGCCAGTACTAGTAGACTAACCCACCATTCGAGGACAATCGGTTCGTCGACGAACAGTGAATCGAGCGGGCCGCGCTCGGTGTCGTTGAATCCCGCGACACCCTTGATGTGATACCGCATCGTGACGAGTTCGAGGATGGGGAACATCCCGAAACTGAACTCCACCACGCCGTAGTAGACGATGCTCGCGAGCAGGCTCGTCGCGAAGATCGCCCCAAATAGTCCGAAGATCGCGCAGTAGACGACCGTTCCAGTGCCGGCGCCCAGCATCACCATGCCGAGCTGTTCCGCCGACGCCCCGTAGTCCGAAGACCCCCAAAGGCACACGACGAACACCAACAGTATCGGCACGATCGTAAGCAACAGCGCCACGATCGTGCCCGCGGTCAGCTTGCCCAGATAGAGCAATGTCCGTGGAATCGGACGGAGCGTGAGGTACGTCAGAGTACGTCCCTCCATCTCGTCGACGATCGTCGGACCGCCGTAAAAGATCGCCGTCATCGGCACCAAGAATGGCAGCGTCACCGACGCCATCAGCCCCGAAAACATCGTCAGACCATCGATCTCATAGATGATCACGGCGACGAATGCGGCAATGACCGGCAGCAGCTGAATCACCAGCATCGCCTTGGTCTTGCGTGTCCACGCAAGCCGTCGGAGCTGCAGCGCGAGCAGGCGCCCGAATTGGGCTCCCGCCGCCAGATTGCGTGCTTCCATTGAAGTCGAGTGGGCCATAATCAGTTCACGAGATAGTCAAACACAGCGGTCAAATTGTTGTCCGGCGACGACATGCTGCGCAGCCGGAAATCGTGCTCCAACGCGAGCTTCGGAATGCGCTCGTAGCATGAGTCGGGCTGGCGCGTTCGCAGCTGTAGGCCACGATCGATGAACTCCAGCGCGACGATGTCTTCGAAGTCCGACAACAGCTTCGCGAATTCACGAGGTCGATCCACACCCAGCAAGATCGTGTGCGGGTGTTGGTCGATCATCTCCCGAATTCGGTAGAGGTCCCCGTCGGCGACGACGCGACCCTTGTTGATGAGCAGAATGTTTCGCGTCATCTGCTCGACCTCGTGCAGGATGTGCGACGACACCACGACCGTTCGCCCCTCCTCCCCAAGGCCGCGAATCAAATCGATGATCGCTCGTCTTCCCACCGGGTCGGTCCCAGCGAGGGGCTCGTCCAAGAAGAGCACCTGCGGGTTGTGTGCGAGGGCCTGGGCAATCTTGATGCGCTGACGCATCCCCTTCGAGTACTCGCGAATCGGTACGTCTCGCTTCTCGGTCAGACTCACCGTCTCGATCGCCTTGTCGGCAAGCGATTGGGCCTTCTCTTTGTCGAACCCCTGAAGGCGAGTCAGATAGGTCACGAACTCGCGCCCCGTCATCTCCTCGTAGAACGCGTCCTGCTCCGGTACGAATCCGATGCTCGCCATGACTTCGGGCGACTTTCGGATGATCTTCCCGAGCACCGAGGCAGTGCCGGTCGATGGTTCGAGCTGGCCGGTCATCACCTTCATGAACGTCGACTTTCCGGCGCCGTTCGGGCCCAAAAGGCCGATGACGCCCGTGCCGAGGTCGATGTTGATGTCGTTGATGCCGATGACCTGTCCATACCAGAGCGACAGGTGCCGTGCGGCGATTACGACGCCTTCGCCACCCACGTGCGGGATGTCCGGGTTGCCGCGCTTCGCCTCGGTTTTCTTGGGCTTCTTCGACGCCGTGGCGCTTTCTTCGACCATCTCTTCGTTCGTTTCGTCGCTCATCACGCCACCCCCTCGAGCCGTCGAATTCTCAAAGTCGTCGCGGTTGCCCCTATCACAGCGAGCACGACCAGGATGATCGGTGAGAGCCAGTGCGGTCCCTCGAACTCGAACTCCTCGGTCAGCACCCAGTCTGAGAGCGTGCTGATGTTGCCCGTGATGCTCACCAACCGGTTGATGTCGGTATCAGGAATCGCAATCGCCAAGATGCCGCTCACCATCACCGGCACCAGCAACAACGCAATCCACGAGAGTACGACGTAGCCAGTCCGCGACGTCAGACTGCTCAGCCCCATCACGATCAGACACATGACCAGCGTGATGAACGCCGAGAGTCCGATCCCGATGCCGACCTGAATCAGCACGTCTTTGAAGAAGTCGGTTTGCACGAAGAGCGCTGCCCGAAGCCCGCCAACGATGATGGCGGGAAGGAGCGTCACCATGCTGCCGAGCAGGAAGATCGCTGAGAACTTGCCGAGCGCGTACTGCAGCCGGCTGATCGGCTTCGCGAAATAGAGCTGGAACGTGCGGTAACGAAGGTCTTCGGCGACCACGCCGCATCCCGACGCCATCAAGAGGATCGCGAGGGAGTAGGCCTGCAGCTGCAGGAACCCACCCACGTATCCTCCATCGGGCGCGCTCGGCTCGCCGCCGAACTGTCCCATCTGACCCCGGAAGATGTACTCCATCAGCACCAGGATCGATGCTCCGATCGGCGATGCCAGCCAGAGCAGTGCGATGATGAGCTTCGTTCGCGTGAAGCTCGTGTAGACCCGGAATCCGGTCCAGCCGATCGTCCAGATTCCGCCGGCCCCTTCCTCACGGATCGGGCCGTCGTACCGTACGTAGTTCTGTTCGTGGATCGCCATCGTCGTCCGTGTGGCTACTCAAAATTCAGGAACAATCAATCAGTTAGCGAGCGTCTTTGGACTTATCCAAAATCCCCAGGAATGCCGTCTCGAGCGTGAGTTCGCCCGGCATGAAGTGGCGAATCTGGATGTCGTTGTCGACCGCGAGCCGCAGGATGTCGCGGCCGTCATCGCCTTTTGGAACGGTGACCTTGACGCGGAAACCGTCCTGTTCGGCGGTGAGGCCTTTCTTCTTGAGCAGCGCGACGAGTTCGTCGTCTTGCTGCTTTGTCTCGACCTCGATGACGCTATCGCCACCGCGCTTGAGCGCGTTGATCGAGCCGACATGCAGCAACTTGCCCTCGTTGAGCATGATGACCGAATCGCAGACGCGTTCGACATCGGGCAGCAGGTGGCTCGAGAGCACGATGTTGACGCCGCGCGACTTCACGTCTTCGAGCAGCTGCAACATGCCGTCGCGACCTTTCGGGTCGAGGCCGTTCGTCGGCTCGTCGAGGAACACGAGACGCGGGCCGTGGACCAGCGCCTGCGCGAGTTTCACGCGCTGTTTCATGCCGGTCGAGAAGCCCTGCAGCGCTCGATAGCGCGCCTCGCCCAGACCGACGTACTCGAGCACCTGGTGGGCGCGTCGAAACGCTTCGGACCTCGGCATGCCGGAGAGCTGGCCCGAGAAACTGACGTACTGCACTGCCGACATGTAGGGCAGGTAGCTGTCGTTCTCGGGCATGTACCCGACCGTCTGCCGAATCTTGAGCGAGTCGTCGGGGATACGCCATCCGAGCACGGAGGCGGAGCCCGACGTCAGGTTCAAGAGCCCGAGCAGGGTCTTGATGAGGGTCGACTTTCCGGCACCGTTCGGTCCAAGCAGACCGATGCTGCCTTCTTCCACGCGCAAGGTGATTCCCTTGAGCGCTTCGAAGTCGCCGTAGAATTTCTGAACGTTGTCTAGGTCGAAGAGAAGCACGCGCCTCCTTTCGAAGCGTCTATTTCGCCATCAACCAGACGATGACAGCGACGAGGAAGAGGAGGACCAGAATCGCAATGAAGATCACCAGCATGATGACCTGACGAGTCGTGTCCTTCTGAGGCACCTGGGTGCCCATGGTGGGTTGAGGCTGGAATCCGGGATTCGACTGCGGCGCATGGAAGCCGGGGTTCGACTGCGGCGCGTGGAAGCCGGGATTCGATGCAGGCGCTTGGAAGCCCGGGTCGGTGCCGACCGCTTGGAACATGCCGGTGAGTTCGCCGCCCGGGACGTAGTTCGCGTCGCTACCGAGCTTGCGCTCCTGCAGGATCTCGCGCTCTCGCATCTCGAGCGCGCGGAACATCTCGAGCGCGCTTTGGAATCGGTTGTTCGGGTCTTTCGACATCGCCTTCAGGATGATGTTTTCCATCGTGGGCGAGACGGGTTTCTGCGAAACCTGCGACGGCGGCTGCGGTTCGTTGAACACGTGCGCGGTCAGAATCTGCACGGCCGAAGCGGCTTGGAACGGCACCTGGCCCGTGATGAGCTCGTAGAGCATCACGCCGAGCGAGTAGAGGTCGGTGCGATGGTCGAGCGGTTTCGCCTGCGCCTGTTCCGGCGACAGGTACTCCGGCGTACCGTAGACGATGCCAGCCTGCGTCAGCTGCTTTTCTTCAGCCTGCGTGTCGGTGATCTTGGCGATCCCGAAGTCGAGAATCTTGACGAAGTTCTTCTCGCCGCGGAACTCGGTGAGCAGGACGTTGTCCGGCTTGAGGTCGCGGTGCACGATCGACAGATCGTGCGCTTCGGCGAGCGCCGAGCACATCTGCTTGATGATCTTGATGGACGTGAGCTCGTCGGGCATGCCGTGCGCCTGCACGTGCTCCCGCAGCGACGTCCCAGCAACATACTCCATCGCCATGTACATCAGGCCGTTCTCGGTGCGGCCGAAGATGAACACTCGGATGATGTTGGGGTGGCTAAGAAGCGAAATCACGCGTGCTTCGCGATTGAACCGCTCGATGATCTCGGACGACGAAGCGGCGCGAGTGTGCAGTACCTTGACTGCAATCTCCTGCCGGATGACGTCTTGCTGGGCAAGATATACTGCGCCCATCCCACCTTCCCCGAGCTTGCGGGTGATGGTGTAATCCCCAAAAAGCCGTTGGCCGGTTAGATCGCGCGGCGCCTGTGCATTCTGTGCCATGAGTGATCCGTCTCGAAATGACTCGCCCTCACCCGCCTCGGCGCACTCTGCTGTGCCAAGCCGCACTTCACCCCGAAGTCGCGGCGCCGAAAAAATTTCAGTGAGTCTCGCGGACGCTGCTTTATATCACCAGCACTGAACAGTGTCACGTTCATTGGTTGCGCCCTCGGAACAGTCCTCGAAGCCGCCTTCCCAACAAAGTAGAGACGAGCCAAAGGTCGTGATAACTTCGGTCTTCGTACCAAATTTTCATCAGGACGATCTCATGCGGACTCTCTTGCTCGCCGTCATCGCTGTTTGCTCGCTCACTCTGGTCGGCTGCGCCGGTTCCGAGGTGGACGAACCCAACAACGCAAATTCCGAAAACGTGTCGACGAATAGCCTCCCCGAAGGCTGCAACGACGAAGATGGCGACGGATTCGGCGGCCGTGGCGCGACCTGCCCCGATGGCCCCGACTGCGATGACAACGACCGATCCGTGAATCCCACAGCGAGCGAGGCTTGTGGCGATCAGCAGGACAACAACTGCGACGGGACGATCGACGAAGGTTGTGAACGCGACTGCATCGACGGCGACGGCGACGGTTACGGCGACGGCCCGGCGTGCCTCGGCCCGGACTGCGACGACAACGACCGCAACATCCGGCCGCGCGCAGACGACATCTGCGACAACGACATCGATGAAGACTGCGACGGGATGGATCGCGTCTGCCCAGCGAACTGCATCGACATGGACAACGACGGCTTCGGTGCGGCGGGCTCGACCGACTGCGAAACTGCAGAGATCGACTGTGACGACAACAACGCCGCGATCAACCCCATGGCGACCGAGATCTGCAACGAGGTCGACGACAACTGCAACGACACGACGGACGAGTGCGGCGGCACCGGCCAGGCATGCGTCAACGGAGCCTGCCTCGGCGGTCCAGGATCGGAGTGCATCAACAACGATCAGTGCGCCGGGTCGTCGGTCTGCGACACCAACTCCGACCCGAAGGTTTGCAAGCAGACCGAAGGTGGCAACTGCCAGATGTCCAGCGACTGCGTGACCGGACTCGCCTGCGAGAACGGAATGTGCAGCGGGAACTTCTGCGCGTCTGACCCCTGCAACGACGCTGCTGTCCCGTTCTGCTACCGCGAGGTTGGCCAGTGCGTGGAGTGCCCCATTTACGATCCCGACATCTCGGTACAGGACGCCGCGTGTTCGGGCGGCGAACAGTGTACTCCGGGCGGCTGGTGCGCCCTGAACGACATCATCCCGAACAGCGATCCGGTCGGAAACACGACCCAGGACATCCTGGTGGTCTCCCTCCTCATGGTCGACTGCTGGAACCAGAACCGAAATGGCGTGAAGAACATGTGCTTCTCGTTGTTCGTTTCGAGCAGCGTTTCGGGAACCATCACCGAGTCGGACGTCGAGGATGCGTATCTGGATGGCGACCTTGCGACGGTCATTTCGTCGGATCAGGACGACGTTCTGAATGACCTCTGGGGGCCTGGGTTCTTCAATGCGAAAGAGGTCGAATGGAAGAGCGACATCGTGCCCGGAACGGCAAAGGAGACGTGCCTTTGGTACGAACCGGGCAACGCCTTCGGCATCGAAGCCGTCGTGATCGACCGCTGCGAAAACTACTCGCCATGATCCTCGAGGTGCGCGGCGAGAGGATCGTCGCGCATCAGTCGGGTCTGCGGGGATTGCACTCAGCAAGTCCCGTACCACCTTGACCGTTTTGCTTGAACTCGTGCCCTGCGTGCGTTACTTTCAAGACGAGTCACGAGGACGTTAACGAAGATCAATCAGGAACGGCGTGACAAAGGGATACCTTTGTATTTTGGCCGCTTGCGGGATTGCTCTGCCCTCGGCAGTGGCGTTCGCGCAAAGCCCCCCGGATGACCGGAATTCGCAGGCCGTCGAGGCCCGGATTTCGGCGTCGTCTGGCGTCGAGGCTGCCGCGGAAGCAGCGTTGGCTGCGGCCAGCGTCTCCCCAGCAGAAGTTCGGTACGGTTGGTCGATCCGACGGCGTTTCGCCGAGGAACAGCCGTCGATCGTTGCCGTCCGAAGCGGATGGTCACTCGTCGCCGACGACGCCAACGGAGATCGCCTCGCGAAACCGCGACTGATCGGATCCGACTACGTCGCGTGGGGTTCCACGGCAAACCTCACGAACGACGGAGTCACGATTCAAAACGCAGTCGTTCTGACACGAAATCAATGGGTGAGCGCCGAGAAGGCGACGGTCGCATTCCAACCCTTCGAGATCACCCTCGAGGGAATCGAAGGGCAAGCGGACCACGTGGAGTAACACTATGGCCATGGAACTAAGGCAACAGGTCAAGATGTCGCAGCAGCTGCGGATGACTCCGCAGCTTCAGCAGGCCATCCGCCTTCTCCAGCTTTCTCGAATGGAGATGATCGACGAGATCCGGGCCGAAATGGTGGAGAACCCGGTGCTCGAAGAAGTGCCCGACTCGGAACAGTTTGGCGCCGAGCCCGTGCACGAGCCCAAGAAAGAGGAGAACCACGACAAAGTCGAAGAAGTCCGCGCCGACGAGCGCGACGTCGACAAGATCGACTGGGAAAACTACCTCGACAATTACTCCTCCAGCGCGCCAACCAACGACTACAAAGGGATGTCGACGAACGACCTCCCTGGCATCGACCAAACTCTGCCAACTTCGGAATCACTCACCGAGCACCTGATGGAACAGGTGCGCCTGTCGGGGATGAACGAAGAGGAGCAGACCATCGCTACGCTCATCATCGGAAACCTCGACGAGGCCGGGTATCTCCGAAACTCGACCGTCGAGGAGATCGCGCTCGATGCTGAGTCGAGCGTGGAGGACGTCGAGTTCGTCCTCACGGTGGTCCAAGAGTTCGACCCGGTGGGCGTTGCGGCGCGAGACCTTCGCGAGTGCCTGCTGATCCAGCTCGACCGCGAACACCCGTACGAGGACCTCGCTCGGGAAGTCGTCGAGAAGCACATCCCGAACCTGGAGCGAAAGAGCTACAGCAGAATCGCGAAAGACCTCGGATGCGAGCTCGAAGACGTCCACGACGCGGCACGCCTGATCTCTACGCTCGAGCCGAAGCCCGGCCGACTCTACGCCGAAGACGACGCGCGCTACATCACGCCCGACATCCACATCTATCTGATCGGCGGCGAGTACGTTCCGGTGCTGAATGAAGACGGCATGCCGAAACTGCGCGTCTCGAACTACTACCGAAAAGAGCTACAGCGGAAGAAAGAGGCGGGCGAGAAGGACGAGGTCAAAGACTACATTCAGGACAAACTGCGAGGCGCGATGTGGCTCATCCGCAGTATTCATCAGCGCCAGTCGACGATCCTGAAAGTGACCGAGTCGATCATCAAGTTTCAGAGAGAGTTCTTCGACCACGGTGTGGAACACCTCAAACCGCTGGTGCTCCGAGATGTCGCTGACGACATCGGAATGCACGAGTCGACGGTGTCACGCGTGACGACGAACAAGTATGTGCACACCCCTCGGGGCACCTTCGAGTTCAAATACTTTTTCAACTCGTCGATCACCAACAACGACGGCGACGATCTCGCGAGCGAGGCCGTCAAAGCGAAGATCCGCGACATCGTCGCGAATGAGAACCCGAAAAAGCCTTTGTCTGACGCGAAGATCGTGAAGGTCCTCGCCGAAGAAGGCATCGATATCGCGCGGCGAACGGTCGCAAAGTACCGGGAAGGGATGGGAATCCTTTCCAGCGCCAAGCGAAAGCAGGTATTCTGATCGAAATCACCTCTCCCATCAGGCGATTATTCGCCAAGAAGACTCGCCTCGTGCGAGAAGGTGATCACGTTTCCCCTACGAGTGGATTCGCCCGTTCTGGGCGTGTCGCTCGTCCCTACAGCACGGAGATGCGATGAACACGAACGTCTCTTTCCGCCACATGGACACTTCAGCGTCCCTTCGCGATTACGCCACCGGCAAACTGGAGAAAATCTGCGACAAATACGTCCATGGAAAGGTCGATGCAAACGTGACGATGAGCGTCGAGAAGTATTGGCATATCGCCAATTTCACGCTGTCCATTAAGAACCTGACGATTCGTGGAGAAGAACGCAGCGAGGACATGTACTCGTCGATCGATCTCGCGCTCGACAAGATTGAGAAGCAGCTCCGCCGACACAAGGATCGCATTCGCGATCACAAGCCGTCGAATGGAGCCGCGAAGACCTTCAAGATGGGCGTTCTCGCGCCTCTCGACGGACCAATGCCGCTCGCCGACGAAGACGAGGACTTCGAAGACGACTACGCGCTCTACCCGGCTCCGGAAGAGGAGGCCGCCGAAGAGACCGTCGAGGCCCAGGCCGCCGAGATCGTTTCCACCGAGTCGGGCGAAGTCTCCGTGCTGCGCCAAGCGGAGTACGAGGCGACCACCCTTTCGCTCCAAGAGGCGGTGATGCAGCTCGAACTCCTCGAGGACCGAGAGTTCTACGTCTTCACCAACGCCGAATCGGGAGCGATCAACGTCGTCTTCCGCCGAAACGACGGAAATGTCGGCTTGATTGAGACCTGATTACTCCGGGCTCACGAGCGCTTCGATACGCTCTTTAAGCTCGGCCAAATCAAACGGCTTCCTCAGACAAGGCACCGGCGCCTTTTCGAGGAACGACTGAGCCGAGGGCGTGAACGCGCCCCCGGTCATGAAGATGAAGCGCTCGGCCAGTTCTGGTCGGGCGCTTTCGATTTGGTGGTAGAGTTCGACTCCACTCAATCTCGGCATCATCACGTCGCATAACACCGCCGCGAAATCCCGGGTCTGCAGGAGTTCGAGGGCCTCGCATGGGTCCGTGAGAATCGTCACCTGATAAGACGCCGAGAGCATTCGTTGAAGCGCCTTCGCCAGGGGGAGCTCGTCGTCGACGATCAGCACCGACGTCGACTCGGTGACCTCCGATGGCTCCGAAACATGCACCAATTCGGCCGGGATCCGGCGGAGATCTCGATCGACCGGAAACACCGCGACAAATGCGGTTCCAGTAGGGCTCGTGTGTACGTCGATCCGCCCGCCCAAATTCGTCACCGTCTGGTGACTGATGGCGAGCCCGAGTCCGGTCCCCTTGCCCACCGGTTTGGTTGTGAAGAAGGCGTCGAAGATGTGTGGAAGATCATCCTTCGAGATTCCAGACCCGTTGTCTCGAATCTCTACGAACACCTCGTCGTCCACTTCGGAGGCGCGGACGAGGAGTCTACGTTCGGACCGAGGTTT
>CAYLMO010000013.1:0-51310 GCA_964384605.1 uncultured Bradymonadales bacterium
CGCCTTCGGCGTGGTCTCTACGCCTTCGGCGTGGTCTCTACGCCTTCGGCGTGGTCTCGACGCCTTCGGCGTGGTCTCTACGCCTTCGGCGTGGTCGTCTCTACGCCTTCGGCGTGGTCGTCTCTACGCCTTCGGCGTGGTCTCTACGCCTTCGGCATGGTCTCTACGCCTTCGGCGTGGTTCTACGCCGTGGTCCCCGCCAAACTACCGCGGCTGAGCCACAACAAAGCCAGAAGCCCGCCCCCACAAATCCACAGCGACCACCCGCACGCTTTCCACCGTCCGATTGAAGCCGACAATCTCGGCGAAGTCCTTCTGTGACCGCTTCGCGAGGCGTCCGTTCACAAACACCTCGACCTCAACGTCGTCGGGCAAAGGCGACCACGTCACGGCCAAATTGCCGCCCTGCAGACGATAGGTCACATCAGACGGATCGGACGGCCCAGCCGTGGGACGCTCTTGCGACAGCAAGGACACGAGCCGCGGACGCGGTACCCGCTCGGTATCCTGCGACGACGCGATCAGCACGTCGCAGCCGTCACAAGTCAGCTGAAACCCATGATTCGTCGTGATGCCCTTCTGCCACTCCCACGACAGTTCACTCACGTCGCGAAAGACCCGGAACGCCGCGCCCTGAGTGGCAACTCGTTGCGCGAGCGGTTCAGGGTCGCGATCGGCCGCACCTTCACCACCGGCAACCTCCCACAGCGCCGAACCGGTCGAGGTCCACGTAAGTTCAGTCGTCCATGGCCGTCGAACCTCGAAGATTCGCCAGGTTCCCGAAGCCTCGGCATTCAGAGTCTGAAGCAGGAAGACCGACTTGAGCACGTCCGCATCGGCTGGGAGGGGATGTTCGACGAAGAAGAACGCGTTCCGTTCGTCGGCAGCACGAAGTTCGTTCGTGCTGCCGGGTTCTCCATTCGCGATCGACTTCAATCGCTGGCCGCGCTCGAAGAGAGCGCCGTCCGAAATCACCGCCACCGCCGCCGAATCGTTCTCCGAAAGCTCCGCCTCGGCCCCTGGGAACGGGCCCACGAACGAGTTGGCGAGCACCTCGCCGGGCGACAAAGCCCGGGAGTAGAGGCCGAGAAGCGCGATGTCCATTGCGCCGGCCCCGCCAACCCGGACGCCGCTCTGGGTGTGATGAAACTCGGAGATCACATCGTCGACATCCCATGCCGCCACGAGCGCCCCGCCCACGTAGATACGAATCAGCGCCCCGTCGCCAGTGACCGCCACGTGGGTCATCTCCCCGGGCCGCAATGCCGCCAATACCGACCGTGCTTCCGGGGTTCCGCAGTCCGAGAGGCATAGACCGACATTCGTGCCGGCACCTCTCGCGACCTGCGACAAGGTGAGCTGATTCCACCGCACGTATGCGGTGCTGTTATCGGGCGTCTGGGGCGCAATCCACAGTTCGAGCGTGAACGCGTTTGAGATTGTGACGGACTCGATGAGATTGAGCGGGTTCGGCAGCGTGAAGTTGGTCCCTGCTTCGAGGTTGATCTGGCCGCCCTGAACCGTTGCGCCGGCCGGCGTCGTGATGGGGTCGGCATTTCCCGACTCGTCAACGATTGCAGACGAGTCCCGGAACGGGAAGTAGTGGAGCACATCGCCCGCCGCACGCATGGGGACGCCGGTGGGTTCGAACGTTCCGAAGTCGACATCGACTCCAGCGTCGACTGATGCGTCCGCGTCAGCCCCCAAGTCTGCACCACCGGTGTCGACCGCTGCGTCACCAACGCTCGCGTCGAGCGTGGCATCCATCGCGCCCGCATCCGTCGCGCCCGTGTCACCTGCGTCGCCCGCGGCAGCCGAGGGCGCACCCTCGACACAGCCGGAAAGCACGATTGCAGCGGCGAAAATGAGCGATGAAACGAACGGGGACAAACGGAACATGAATAGGTCGCGTTTCGGGGAACACCACATCCTCGAACATGCGGACCATCCACGATCCCCTCAATGTCACACGGCTGACAGATCCTTACAGACGCACGTTCACGCCCATGGAATCGAGCTCTCGTTTGACGTCTTCGACCGTCATGTCCCCATCATGAAAGATGGATGCGGCGAGCACTGCGGAGGCTCCGTGGTCGAGCGCTTCCTTCAGGTGTATCGAACCGTTCGCGCCCCCCGATGCGATTACGGGAACGCGCACTTTCGACGAGATCGCTTCGAGCAATTCGAGATCGTAGCCCGACCTCGTTCCGTCGCGGTCCCAGCTCGTCACCAGCAGCTCTCCGGCCCCGCGCTCCGCTGCCTCGCGCGCCCAGCCGACCGCGTCGATCCCAGTCGACTCTCGACCACCCTTGGTCACCACTTCCCAACCAGTCCCGTCTCGCTTTGCGTCGATGGCGACGACCGTACACTGACGGCCGAACTGTTCCGCGACCAGGGTCACCAAAGTCGGGTCCATCACGGCTGCGGTGTTCATCGAGACCTTGTCGGCCCCGGCGTTCAACAACCTGCGCGCATCTTCAACCTGCCGCACGCCCCCCCCCACCGTGATGGGGATCGACACGCGTTCTCGTACGAGCTCCACTGTTCTCGTCTGCGTGTCTCGCCCCTCAGGCGTCGCCGAAACGTCGAGGAAGACGAGCTCGTCCGCCCCCTGTGCCTCGTACAACTCCGCGAGCTCCGCCGGGTCGCCGGCGTCACGAAGCCCCTGAAAGCGAACGCCTTTCACAACGCGACCGTCGCTCACGTCCAGGCATGGAATGATCCGAATCGCCAACATCAGGCACCTCCCTTTTCGAACCATCGTTTCAGCAGCGCAATGCCCCACGGACCAGAAAGCTCGGGGTGAAACTGACATGCGAGCACGCCCTCGCGCTCAATCGATGCGACAAAACGCCCGCCGTGATTCGACCACGTCGCGTGCCAATCGGGCGGTTCCTCGGTCAATCGATAGCTATTCGCGTAGTAGGCCCAACCCGACTCCACGATTTCGGAACCTTCCGCGTCGACCCGGTTCCATCCGAACTGAGGAACGACGAGATCCGGTGCTTCCGCCGTCGGTCGAAATCGCGTCACCTTTCCTGGAATGATTCCAAGCCCGGTTGCCGACGGAGACTCCTCACTTTCGGTCGCAAACAGCTGCAGACCGAGGCAAATCGCCATGGTCGGCCTGCCCAACGCAACTCGCTCCTTGATCGAAACGATCAGGCCCAGCTCGTCGAGTCGGCGAATTCCGGCTCCGAACGCACCCACGCCGGGAAGGAAAACGCGCTCCGCGTTTCGCACGTCGTCCACCGATTCGCTCAATCTCGGCTCGGCTCCAACCCGCCGCAGTCCGGCTTCGACCGAGGCGATGTTGGCGACACCGGTCGCGACGATCACCACTTCGTTGTTCATACGAGCACTCCTTTGGTGCTCGGAACACTGTCGCCGTCGACTCTACAGGCATGCCGCAAAGCCAGCGCGAACGCCTTGAACGCCGCCTCTGCCCGATGGTGGTCGTTCTCGCCCCGCAGCACGTCGACGTGCAGCGCGGCCCGAGCATTGACCGCAAACGACCAGAAGAAGTGCGGGATATTCTCGCAGGAAAGGCCGCCCAGCGCCTCGCGCGTCAGCCCCATCTCGACCACGTGATAGGGACGCCCCGACAGGTCCACGACGACACGCGCGAGTGCTTCGTCGAGTGGTGCATAGGCGTGGCCGAATCGTGTGATTCCACGTCGTTCACCGAGCGCCTCGTCGAACGCGCTTCCCAGCGCGAGGGCACAATCTTCAGCGGTGTGATGGTCGTCGATGTGGAGATCGCCGCTACAACGCAGCGTGATGTCGAATCGCCCGTGGCGCGCGACAGCGTCGAGCATGTGGTCGAGAAAACCGATGCCTGTGCTGATATCGCTCGCTCCGGTCCCATCCAAATCGACCGTCACTTCGATGTCGGTCTCGTTCGTCTTTCGTTGAATCGTCGCTTTTCGGCTCATATCCACGTCTCCAATTCACCCACCGAATCCCAAACGAGGCCAGCCCCCGCGGCTCGCAACACCGGCGCGACGGTGTCTCGTGGCTCTCCGGGAGCAACCACCCCGATCGGTAGAGCCTCAGCAGCGCGCGCGGCTCGAATGTCGTCCACCGTGTCGCCCAAGAACCATGCTGTCTGGGCACCGAGCTGCTTCATCGCCAAGCGCAAGGGCTCCGGACTCGGCTTTCGTTCCGCATCTTCCATGCAGATCATGGCTCCGAACAAGTTTTCGAAGCCCGCCATCTCCACGAATCGACTCGCATCACGACGAGGCCGACCGGTGACGCATCCGAGTTTGTAGCCGCGTGCCTGTATCGACTCGAGCCAATCGCGCGCGGCCAGGATCTTCTCGTGCCGCCATAGCCCCTCGGTATTCTCGGTTCCCTGGTACAGGTCTTCGAAAACTTCCGTCACCTCCTCCAAATCGACGGAGACACCAGCCTCCCGCAACAAACGCTGCGAAACGATCCAGTCGTTGTTCGCGTCGCCGCGGGCCTTCATCTCGACGATGTCGTCGAGGTCGACATCCACTCCGAAGTGGGCGCACGTGCCAATGATCGCGGCGCGATACGACCCGCGTACGTCGACAAACACTCCATCGACGTCGAACAGAATTGCGTCCGGGCGTCGAACCGTGCGCACGGCGTGCACAAGGCGCTTCGAATCACTCGTGGAAGCCGGAACCGAGATCCTCGAACGTTCTCCGAGCCGGACGTCGCCGGGCCATGCTCGAACGCCAATCCCCATGCCCGCCATCGCGTCGCGGAACTGCTCACCATCGTCGACCTTCACGAGCGCAAAGTTGCCGTGCGACTCAGTCGGCTCGAGCGCCAGCTCTTCGCAGGCTTCCACCAGGTTTGCACGATGCTGACGAATCGATGCTACACCTTCGGCGACCGCGGTATCTCCGTGGTCGAGGCTGGCCTGGGCGAGCGCCAATGACGACGCCGAGACCGGATACGGACCGCCCGCTGCTCTCAAGGGGCCAATCCACCGCTCGTCGCCAAACACATACCCCACACGAACTCCTGCCAGTCCTCTCGCCTTCGAGAACGTCCGCACACCGACAATGTTCGAGCCGGGCCTCGCCAGATCGGAGAGGTCGTCTTCCGCAAACTCGACGTACGCAAGGTCGAGCAGGACAACCGCCTGCGGAACAGCGCGCGAAACCCTCAGCACCTCGTCGCGAGTGGCGACGAAACCATTGGGGTTGTTGGGCGAAACGATCGCGAAAACTCCTGTCTCGTCGTCGACCGCCCGAAGCGCGTCGTCGACCGGAAACTGAGGTCGTTCCCACTCCACCTCTCGAACTTCCGCTCCAGACAGCTTGGCCGAATAGCCAATCATCACGAAGCTCGGCGTCGGTACGATCAGGTTTCGGCCGGGGCCTAGAAAGACCCGACAGATTCGGTCAATGGCCTCATCGCCGCCGGCCGTGACCAGCACCTCCTCCGGCCGCCGACCCAGCCGTTCGGCGAGCCTGGCTTCGAGACCAGGCTTCTTGGGGTAGCGACGATGTGCCGAATCCGGCGGTCGCGCCTCGAGCACTTCGAGGGGCGGCATCGGCCCCTCGTTGGCGTCGAGCCACAGATCGATCGGGGTCGCCGCGCGCGGCACGGAATAACCCCCAGCCGCCTCAACCCGAGGCCGCGGGGTTCGTTCGTTCGAATTGGACATGTGACCCCTCTACGGCACGATCTGCGACAGCGACGAAACCACGATGTCCGCTCCGCCTCGCGACTTCAGCTCGGGGATGAGCGTCGCAAGGGCCGACCGCGGAACGGCGGCTTTCACCGCATATCCACCGTCGCCGTGAAGCTTTGAAATCGTCGGTTCCCGCATGCACGGCAGAACTTCCACGACCTGTTCGAGCTGATCGGCACCGACGTTCACCTCGAGCATTACGCGCTTGCGCGCTTCGACCACCGAGGTCAGCACGAGCTTCAGGTTCTCGATGTGCCCGCGCTTGGCCGGATCGTCCATCGCCCGCGGATTTGCGTAGAGCCGGGTCGATGACGTCATCAGCGTATGCACGATCTTCAGGTCGTTTGCTTTCAGCGTCGAGCCGGTCGCCGTGTTGTCCACGATGCAGTCGGCGTCTTCCGGCGGGAACACCTCCGTCGCGCCGTACGAACGCACGAAGCTCGCATCGAGTCCGGCCTCGTCGATCCACAGCTTGGTCAATCGTTCGTACTCACTCGCGATCACGATGTGCTGATCCGGCAACTCACCATCGACCAAGAATGGATTTGGTGCTGCTGCGACCAATCGAACGGGATCGAGGCCAGTGTCGAAGATTTCGACGAGATCGACGCCCTTCTCGACCACCCAGTCCGCACCGGCGAATCCAACATCTCGAGAGCCAGCATCCAGCATCTCGACGATGTTCTGCGGCTTCAAGATCTTCACCTCGAAGGCTTCGAGGTTGATATGTGGTCGATAGTTTCTGGCCCCAACATGGACATGGACCCCGGCCTCTGCGAGCAGCTTGAATACACCTTCCTGCATGCGGCCTTTGGGCAACCCGAAGCGAACCTTCGTGCTTTCCATGTCGTTCTCCTTACGTCGTGGAGCCAATCCAAGATTGGGCGAATTGTGTGCGATATCCTACTACATCGGTTGGATATCGACGGGGAGTCTGCCAGATGGCGGCGACGGCCGCAATTCGATGGGCCTAGGTCCGGCCCAGAACGTGACGAAGCGCACCTTCGAGGTCTGGAAAGTCCCACTCGAAGCCATGTTTCTCGAGCTCGGCGGGCTGCACGAACGCGCCCTCCAGCAAGAGCTTTTCACCCATCTCTCCGAACAGCATCTTGACCCCGAACTTCGGCACCGGAATGACCGTGGGTCTGCCCAGCACCTTGCCCAAAACCTTCGTAAACTCTCGATTGTCGACGGGATTGGGCGCAGTCAGGTTCACCGGCCCCTCGACCGACTCGTCCATGATCGCAAAGTGAAGTGCCGCGACCAGGTCGTCGATCGCGATCCACGACATCCCCTGGTCGCCACTCCCAACGACGCCGCCCGCCCCCATCTTGAATGGCAGCAGCATCTCGCCGAGCGCCCCGCCTTCAGGCGTCAGAACGACTCCAATACGAGGGTGAACCACGCGAATTCCGGCCTCTCGTGCAGGATCGGCAGCAGCTTCCCAAGCTCCACAGACTTCCGCGAGGAAGCCTTCTCCCCGATCGGCCGACTCGTCCACTTGCTCTCGCCGGTCGCCGTAGTAGCCGACCGCCGACGCCGAGATCAGCACCTCGGGCGGGTTCTCCAGCCTGGCGAGCGTTTCGGCGAGAAGGCTCGTACCCTCGACGCGAGAATCCATGATTCGACGCTTCTTCTCGTCGGACCAACGACCTCCAGCGATCGATTCACCGGCCAGGTGTACGACCACGTCCACGCCCTCAAACTCGGCGGCGTCGATCTCACCGTTGGACGGCTTCCAGTAGATGCCTTCCTCCGACTTGCGGCGAGTTACCGGACGAACGGTATGGCCACCGGTCGTCAGAAAGGCGGAGAGTGCGGTGCCAATCAGGCCCGATGCTCCCGTAATCGCGATGGTCTTTGGTTCTACGTCGGCGAATTTTGCGTGTCGCATCAGGTCGTTCTCCGTGCGGCGGTGGCGGAACTCGAACATGCGCTCGATTTCGCTCCGGGCAAACCAACCTGCCACCCATTCGCTCACGGGCGCGAGCGGCAATCGGTACTCGACGTCGTCGATCAACTTGCTGCCCGAACCATTCGACTCGAATCGGTGCGTGTGGCTCCACTTCGAAAACGGCCCGCGCGCCTGCACGTCGCGAAACTGTTCACCTTCGATAAACCCCTCGTGGTGGGCCTCCCACGTCAAGGGGATGGGTCCGTTGCGAATCTTCATCTCCAGCACGGCACCGTCGCGAATGTGTCCGTCGGTCGCGACGACCTCCACCGACTGCCATGGAGGCACGAGCCGCTCGAATGCGCCTGGCCGGGCGTGCCAGTCGAACAGCTGCCGCTGCGAAACACCCGGCAAATTCAACTCTTTGTACATCTTCATCGGGCCTCCGGTAGGTCATCTGGGACCAGCTTCTTTCGTGCGGCGAGCGACGTCCGCACCCACTCGAACACCTCTCGGTCGCGCTCTTTCTTCGCGTCGGACCGACGCCGCAGCGAACCGAACACGAGGTTCATTCGGCGGTTGCCATCCAAGCGCTCGTGGTGTCGCTCCAGAAACGCCCAATAGAGGTCACCGATTGGACAGTTCTTCTTTGGGTGAAACGCGCAGTCGCCGCAGTAATCGCTCATCTTGTGGATGTAATTCGACCCCGAAACGTACGGCTTGGTCGTGAAGAGCTCGCCGAGCGCGAACATCCCCATCCCCAGCACGTTGGGCTCGACGACCCAGTCGAAGGCATCGAGGTAGGCAGACCAAAACCAATCCGTGGTTTCGCGCGGCGAATAGTCGAGGAGGGTCGCGATGTTGGCCAACACCATCAGGCGAGTGATGTGATGGCTATACGCTTCGTCCCACACGCTCTCGACCACGGTATCCAAACAAGCAAGGCCCGACGGCTCGCCCCAGAAGGCTGGCGGCAGCCCCTCGCGTGCCTGCAGAAACGAAGGGCGACTTCCTTCTGGGCCAGAAGAACGGTTCCACGTACTCCCGGACCACGTCGACCAACCGCCATCGTCTGCCTCGGTCGTCGATGGCGCGGTCGAGCACTCGACGCCATCCGGCAGCCGCCGAAATCCGTCGGTCTCCGCGTGAACGTGCCGCATGAACTCTCTCCACCCAATCACCTGACGGATGAAGCCTTCCTTGCTGTTGAGCGGAAGCTCCAGCTCGGCGACTTCGTCCACCACCTTCGCGGGAAGCAATCGATGCACGTTCAAAAGCGGCGAGATACGGGTGTGGAAGATGCCGCGCGACTGGGTCGACATAGCGTCTTCGTACGGTCCGAAGTGCTCCATACATTCAGCTTTGGCCCACTCCCAAAGCTGGTCGGCGTGCTCCTTCGTCACCGGAAGATTCGCGCCTTCGAGACTGCCCGGATGGTGCCCAAAGTGCGCGTCGACGAGTTCGAACACCTCCTCCGTCACCGCGTCCACCCCGAACTTCGGCACTTCCGGCGCCTTTGGCTCGCCAGGCCAAAACTCTCGATTGTCTCCGTCGTGACTGTACTGGCCGCCGAGCGGCGCTCCGTCTTCCATGAGTAGACCGGTTTCGCGCCGGACATGCCGATAGAACGAGTCCATCCGCCACGGCACTTCGCCTGCACCCGCGTGAAACTGTTCTGGGGTCGTGAGCCAGCCATCATGATCCACGACGGTGAGCAGGCCGTCCTCGACCAAGTCCGCCAGCTGGTCTCGGAGCTCCCATTCCGCGGCTTCCATCATCGTCAGGCCGCCCAACTCCGAAGCCACCGGCCGCAGCGTCGTGGCGTAGTCGTCCTCCGAAATCAGGTAGCGCACCGCGACTCCACGGCGGGCTTGTTCCAGCGCGAAATGCCGCTGATTCGCCAGGATGAAGGCGAGCTTCTGCTTGTGATACGGGCGCCTCGCGGCCTTCCATGTGGTCTCGACGAGCACGACTCCGACAGACTCGGAGGGTCTCGAGCCAAGGGGGCCAATCTGGTCGGTGAGCTGGTCGTACGGCACGTAGACCCACACCGATGGAGTGGACTCGGGCTGCAACTCTTCGAGTTGTCGAAAGAACGTGGACATTGGGGGCGCTCGCGGCGAGGACGCGCGAGCAATTCGACCTATCGCTGAAACAGCTTCTCGCGCCCCTTTATGATGTCTGAACAGGTCGATTTGGAACGGATTCGTGTCGTTCGGAAGAAGTGGCGATCCCGATTCGCATGCGGTTTCGCGTCCGGGTTGCTGTTGAGCAGCGCGCTGGAGGCATCGAGCACCACTTGTTCGGTCTTCCACGTCACCTTGCCGTCGATCTGATCTCCGGCGGCAATACCTCGCAGGATGCTCCACGATCGCTGGATCACGTAGACAGCACCGTCGATCATCCCTTCGATCTTTACGGTGACACCGGGTTTTCCGTCTTTGTCGGCATCGACCACTCGCGGGTCATCCGGTTCGGTGGGCAGCTGTTCTCCCGTTTTGGACAGCTTCACGCCGAGAAGGTCCGTCGAACGAGGCTGGAAGAAACGAACACGCCCATCCTTCGTTCGTTCGAGCCTCGCCTTGCGGGTCACCGTGCCAATTGCGTCGATCATCCCCTGCGGTACCACGGAGCGGACCTTCTTGATGTCGCCGTCAATCTTGATGGAGCAGACCGTGCTCGAAATCTCGAGCTGGGTGCCGTCCTGTTCAATGTCGAGCAAAAGGTAGGCAATCGTTCGCGTCTCCACGACGCCGACGATTGGGATCTTTGAGACAGAGGTGGTGACCTGCTGCTGCGCCCATTTCCCAGAAACGTCAGGCCAGTCCTGCGCCCACGAAGCAGCTGGGATCAGCATGATGAGAGCGAGGGTGGTGAGGAAAGGGCGCATGGAGATGTACGTTTCGAGTCGGTGGACAGACGCCGAGACGGGCTGAAAATTCAAAAACCCGAGCGGCAAAGTTGCACGCTCGGGCTGAACTGTTCAAGTCATGTGCAGCACTATTGCGCGGCCGACACATCCTGCGAGACGAGCTTCTTGCCCCATTCGAACAGGTCGTCGAGGTCTTCGAGCGCGACGATGTCGGGGACGCCGTCGGGTGCGCCCAACCCTCCCGCGAGGAGGTCGATGGAGGCAGGAAGCGACTGTCGAAGTCGAGTGAGGTCACGCCGCGCCATGAAGCGGTTTGCGGCGACCGAAATCGAGACGATGACGGCGGAAGTCTCAAAACTCTCTGCCGCCTTGCCAATGTCGGCAACGGGCGTGTCGGTTCCGAGGTACACGATGCGGCAGCCCGCGATGGCCAAGACGGTCGCAACCATCTGGAGCCCGAGGCAGTGATTCTCGCCCGGGAGCGTCGCGCATACGACGC
The DNA here is from genome assembly GCA_964384605.1 of uncultured Bradymonadales bacterium. Lineage (GTDB taxonomy): Bacteria > Myxococcota_A > Bradymonadia > Bradymonadales > Bradymonadaceae > CAYLMO01. The sequence goes on from CAYLMO010000013.1 coordinate 10,943, forward strand.
GAGGCCCACGCGACCGATCACTGAGTGGTCGCCAGTGTGCGGTCAGGAAATCGCGAAGTCGCTCGCTCGCGAAATGCTCGTGCGCGACGTCAATTCGGCGCTCTGCCCAAGCAGTTCCCAGTTCGAACAGGAAGGGCTCGACGCGCTCATTCAAGAAGGTGATCGCACCGAGCTGGTGCCAATCGTTGCGAAGGGCGGTCTCGAGACCCTCGCCGTCGAGGTCCATGGCGGCTTGGAGCCACGGGATGACCGCCGCATTCTCAGGCTGCCGAACGGTCGCGACGTTGGCGTCGACGCCATCGTCTTCGGCGACCTCCTCGGTGATACCGAGCAGCTCGGTCAGTTCTTCGGGCGGAATGCCCACCACATTGGAGGGGCGATGACCCTGCTGGAGGGCAGAGTCGATGAGCCTCAGATGACGCACCACCGTCGCCTGGTAGACCCGGTGGCCGGCGTCGTTGCGTTCCGGATTCGGGAACCCGTAGCGGCGCTCCCACGTTCGGAGCGTCTCCACCGGAATGCCCGTCGCTTTGGAAAGCGCACCGATTCCGAGGGTGGTCGAGATGTCAGGAGACTGTGCCATCAGGTGCAAACCTTCGTTCAGACGATCGCTTGCTCATACAGCGGCTGAAGGCGCTCGCGAAGGCCGACCCGAAGGCGGTGGAGGCGGGTCTTGACCGCCGGGACCGTCAGGTTGAGCTCCTCCGCGACGACTTCTTTCGGCACACCCGACACTTCCATGTCGAGATAGAGCTGCCGATTGACCTCGTCACAATCATCGAGGAACGCATGCATCTCCTGAATCACCCGTTTGACGGCAAGCTGCTCGTCGGGGCGAGTGTCGAGATGGTTGACCGACTCTTCCGTGCGAATCGCAGTAAGCACGTCGTCCTCGATTGGAATCGGATACCGCTTGTACTTGCGGATCTTCATCTTCGCTGCGTTCACCGCGATTCGGTACATCCAGCTCCAAAGCGCGCTGTCCTGCCGAAACAGGTGAATCTTACGATACACGGTCCAGAACGTATCTTGAACAACTTCTTCGACGTCGGACTCATCTTTGATCAGGCGACGAACAACAGCGCGGACTCGATCGCGGTACTCCCCGTAGAGATACTCGAGGGCCTGCGGGTCTTTGTCAGTCAGGCGCTGCACCAGCTCTGCGTCTTCCATTGCTTCCGCTCCATGTCGGATTAGTGCGTTCACGAATCAGACTATGAACACTTGTTGAACAGGTGTCAAGAGGATTACCTGTTCAAAACATCTTCCAACATAGATTATTCTCAATGTTCCACCACATTCCGTCTGGGAATACTGCGCAATCTCAACGAAAAACTCACTGAGAGCACCAGAATGGGTGTTCACACCTGAACAGCCGCACACCCCCAGGCCTGTTCAAACAGACGCGGACCTGTTCAAAACGGCCCAACCGAACCGATCTCTCGATCGCATTTCCGCGAATAGTGTGAATTCCCAACCAGAAAAAAACCGTTTTTGCTGAAAAACAGCAGCCCCACCTGATCACCGGCGAACACCCTGTTCAACCGTCTGCACACCCTCCCGCCTATTTCGTGCACACCCTCGCTGCGCGTGCTAGATCTGCCCAACGGAGGTCTCGTCTCATGAAGCCAAAGCTGTTCCGCGACCCGGTACACGACATCATCGCGTTCGACACGGCGGACGACGTCGAACGCGTCGTGTTCGAGCTCATCTGCACCGGCACGTTCCAACGATTGCGACGGATCCGGCAGCTCGGCTTCGCCCACCTCGTCTACCAAGGCGCCGAACACAGCCGTTTTCAGCACAGCGTTGGCGTCATTCACATCGCGCGACGAATCCTCGCCCGTCTACCCCTCGACGACTCCGATCGACTCGAGGCCCTTTGCGCTGCCGCCCTGCACGACGTCGGCCACGGTCCTTTCTCGCACGCGATCGAAAAGGTTACGGGAATTCACCACGAAGACTACACCCTCGCCCTCGTCCTCGACCCCGAAGGCGACGTCTTCCCGATCTTGTCCGCGGTCGACCCCGACCTCCCCGATCGAGTCGCCTCGTACTTCGGCCCCAGAAAGCACTTCCCGCCCGAACGCCAAGTGCTGCGCGACATCGTCTCGAGCCAACTCGACGCCGACCGCCTCGACTACATCCTTCGCGACGGACTCGCGACCGGCGTCAAGATCGGTGTCTACGACTGCGAACGCATCCTGACGATGCTCCAGCCCACCGAGATCGACGGAGCGCCACGGCTGGGCGTCAGCTACCGCGCTCGAGAGGCTGTCGAAGGCTATCTCATCGCGCGCTTCCACATGTTCAAACAGGTCTACCTGCACAAGACGGTACGATCCGCGGAGAAGATGCTCGAAGCCGTCCTGCGCCGAGCGGGAGAGCTGCTCGCGAACGACGCGCTGGACTCCGAACAGCTCGACCCCGTTCTCGGACGACTGTTGCGCGGCGAACAGCTCGAGCCTGCGAACTACGCGATGCTCGACGACACGGATATCTGGGTGGCACTCAAGCAGTGGCGGCGCGCCGAAGACACCACGCTCGCCTCGCTCGCGAGCGGTTTGCTCGATCGAAAGCTCTACAAGACCTTCACTCTCGACGCTCAAGATCCAGTCGCCGTCGCCCGCCTACATGACCGAGCTCGAGAAATCGCTCGTGACGCTGGTCTCGACCCCGACTACGCGGTCCTCATCGACCGTGCCCAAGACACGCCCTACCGCCCCTACGCGACCGAGGATGGCCGCTCTTCGTCGTACATCCCCATCGTCGGTCGCGACGGTTCCGCGGTCCCGATCGAAGAGGTGAGCGACCTCGTGCACCTGCTCGGTCGCGACGCCTACAAGATCACCCGACTCTGCGTTCCAGAAGAGCTCCGTGAGCCGCTCGAGAGTGTCGTTTCCATCATCGGGGGAACAGTCGGGTGAATTGGAGACGAATCGCCACAGTCCTTTTGCTGGTCTTGACGACGTCCGGCTGCACGTTTGGCTACCGCCACGCAACGTTCGACGACGTCGTCCCCTCCGATGCGGGTGACGCGCGGATCGAAGGTACCCGACAAACGACGCAGATTGGCGCCACCGTGGACTTTCGATACTTCCGCGTCCTCCTCTACGGAGAACTCGGCAGTTTGGAAGCCACCGTCACGGACGAACGCGGCCGTTCCGACCGGCTGAACGAGAAACGCTCCGCCAACTGGGTCGGCCTGGACGTGCCGCTCCTGTCGATCTGGAGTTTCAAGCAGGGATGCTGCGGATACCCGCCGCTAGAGAAGAAACGCCACGCCTTCGAGCTCTGGGCGAGCGGGGCATTCGCGCCGTCGAACTTCGAGACCGACTTCGAGATGGCGCTCGTCTACTACTTCGAGCGCTACATTGGCGCCAAACTAGGTGCCGGAATCTCGACGCTTCAGTTCAGTGCCTCGACCAACGGTCTCGACGGTTCGCGACGATTTTCTGACCTCGTCGCCTCGGGCCCTACGATCTCGTTCTCGATCGTGTTCCCAGCTGGCCCGTGGGGCGAAGCGATCTTGGAGGAGTTGCTCTTCTGGGACGAACAACACCGTGAACAGCACGGCGGGTACTAGCGAAGCACCGAAACGCCGACCCCGCCAAACACGTCCGAAACACCGCCGGCCAGCCCTGCTCCTGCGTACGCGTCGAGCCCGAGCCACGGGGCGACCAGATAGCTCGCCCCCACATTTGCGCCCACGTTGGGATCTGCGTCAGCTTGAGTGAGGAACCCCTCGAGGTAGAGGCCGAAAGCGTCGCCAATCGCGAGGGAGCCGCCGAGACTGGCCGCGAGTTCCCACACGTTGGCGCCTCCGTCGCTCCCGGGAACGACAGCCAGCCCGATGTTGCTGAACGTTCCGATGGTATCGGTGAGGCCGAAGCTAAACAGCCCCAGAAACCCTGCTGAGTAGCGACCGATGGGGGTCGCCTCCTCGTAGTCGAAGAACCGGACGAACGGCAGCGCACCCACCGAAAGTGAATCGGTCACGTCGCCGCCAATCTTCAGGCTGAACTCGGTCGTCCCGAATCCGGGGTCTTCCTGGCCGAGCCCCACGGAGTAGCTCGGCACGCCCAACCGCAACTCGGCAACCTCATTCACACCGGCCCGCACGAACAGCTGCGGAGCGGTCAATACGGCACCTTCTTCGGTCGTCCCAACATCGGCGCCCAACTCGAACTGCACGTGACCCTTTGCCACCGTCCCAGGACCAGCCGAGAACGACGGACGGTCCGCCGAAACCACGGGCTGGGGAGCCTCGTCACCTGTCTCTTCGGCCACGGCGAAGGAAGGGGCGAGAGTCGCGAGAACGATGGCGAATCCTGCAATACGACGAATCATCGGGTCTGCTCCTAGTTCCAAGGTCGCCCCTACATTACCGGCAGACCCCGTCGAGTAGAAGACGTCCCCCGCAAAGTTGAAACCGTCCAGAAATCATTCACTTACGACTTTTTTCGCAACGAATCTCGCGAGCTGCCGATAACCGAAGGCGACAATCACTGCTGCCGTCGAGGAATCACCATGCTCGCAACCATCCACTCAGGCGCTCTCATGGGCGTCGAGGCCTATCCGGTCGCTGTCGAAGTCGACATTGCGTATGGACTATCGAACTTCCAGGTCGTCGGACTGCCAAACGGAGCGGTTCGAGAAAGTCGCTCTCGCCTGCCTGCCGCCATCGAAAACGGTGGATGGGCGTTTCCGAACGAGAACATCACCATCAACCTCGCACCCGCGAACATCCGAAAAGACGGGACAGCGTTCGACCTCCCGATGGCGATGGGCATCTTGTTGGCTTCGCACTCCATCGAGCCCGAGACATTCGCGCCAGATGACTGGCTCTTCGCCGGGGAGCTCGCACTGAACGGTGAGCTTCGACCGATCCGAGGTGTCCTGCCACTCGCCATCATGGCGGAACGGGAGGGCTATCAGGGGATCGTGGTGCCCGCCGAGAACGCGTGCGAGGCGGCCATCGTCTCGTCGCTGGAGGTTTTGCCTGCCAAGCATCTGCGCGATGTTGTTCGGCACTTCGAGGGCATGCAGAGGATCGAGCCGTTCGTCGTTCCGCCAATCGACCGAGCAGCCCACGAATACGGCGTGGATTGGTTTGATGTCGCGGGCCAAGAGTCGGCCAAACGAGCATTGGAGGTGGCAGCAGCCGGCGGGCACAACGTCTTGCTGGTCGGCCCACCTGGCTCCGGGAAGTCGATGCTCGCGAAACGATTGCCAACCATCTTGCCCGACATGTCGCTCGTCGAGCAGCTCGAGACCACATCCGTCCATAGCGTTACGGGACAGCTCGCAATTGGTCATGGGCTCGTCCGTGAGCGCCCCTTCCGGGCGCCACATCACACCGTGAGCGAGGCTGGAGTGATCGGCGGCGGGTCCGGATTGCCGCGGCCCGGAGAAGTGAGCCTGGCCCACAACGGCGTGTTGTTCCTGGACGAGCTTCCCGAGTTCCGACGAAGCGTGCTGGAGGTGCTGCGACAGCCGCTCGAAGATGGGGAGGTCACTTTGCGGCGAAGCATGGGCGCGGTGACCTATCCGTCGAATCTGATGCTGGTCGCGGCGATGAACCCGTGCCCATGCGGCTTCTTCGGCTCTCAGCGCCTCAAGCGCTGCGTGTGCGGCGTCGACCAGGTGCAGCGGTATCGCTCACGAATCTCGGGCCCGCTGATGGATCGAATCGACCTACACGTCGAGGTTCCGGTCGTTCCGTATCGAGACCTTCGAGCGGAGCGACGGGGAGACTCCTCCGCCGACGTCCGAACTCGCGTGGTCGACGCACGCAAGATCCAGCGCGCTCGATTCGACGGTCGAGACGTGCACTGCAACGCGCAGATGAACTCGCGAGACCTTCGCAAATTTGCGCGGCTCGACTCCGCGGGCCACGACCTGCTCGAAGCGGCCGTCGACAAACTCGGAATGTCGGGCCGAGCTTTTGCTCGAATCCTGAAGGTAGCCCGCACCATCGCCGACCTCGACGAGAGCAAATCCATCGAGCGGAAACACGTCGCCGAGGCGATTAGCTATCGCAGCCTCGATCGCGCAGACGCCGCCGGGCGCAGGGGTCTAGGGTGAGTAGACGAGCCGGAAGCCGACTCCAGCCGCACGCGCACCCGCCAGGATGTGCACGCGGCTCGCCATTCGCGACGGTCGCGAGTCCTGGTTCCATGCGCCTCCCTTCACGATTCGATTGTCGTCGGGATCTTGGTCTGCAGCGCACCACTCTTGGACGCCACCTCCCAGATCGCGCACGCCATACGGGCTCGCATCGTCGACGAACACGCCGACAGGTTCGAGCTGCGGCAGGTCTGGCCTCGAGAAGCGCATCTTGCAGAATGTGGCGTCGAATCGATTGCCCCACGGGAAGTAGCGGCCATCGACCCCACGGCCGGCCTTCTCGAGCTCCTCCTCGAGCGGAAGTCGGTAGTTCCGACCGTCTTTCGCGGACCGCCACTGGCAGTAGGCTTCGGCGTCCGCCGCGCGAATTCCAACGACCGGAATCTCGTATTCGTGTGCCTCACCGACCGGGTAGCGAGCTCGAGCAGGGCCTTCGATCAGAATCTCGTCCGGCACCCAGAGGCCCTCTCGCTGGTCGAACCGGACCAAGAAGCCGTCGGATCCGCGGGTCTGCGGAGCTCGCTCTAGCGCTAGGTCTGGATCTTCGGCGTGCAGCTCGTTCAGAAACTCGAGGTACTGACGAAAGGTGACCGGAAACTGCGCGCAGTAGAACGCGTCGATGTCGACCACTTGTTCGGGCCGCGCGTCGAAGGCGAGCGCGTCGCCACCCAGAATCGCCGGGCCTTTGGGGACGTAGACGAATCCGGCCTGCGCGTCGTCCTGATTGGGGAGCTCGAGGTTGATCACGACGTCGGTAGCTCGTTCGAGCGAAATCGGCTGCCGGAACGAGATCGAATCGGGATGCTGCACCACGAGCAGGTAGCACCCGGGTTCGAGGCCCAGTTCGGCGGTAGGCGAAACACCGAGATCGTAGTCGGCGGTCGCGACGAGTCGGCGATCGGCTTCTTCGAATCGGAAGCACTCGATCTGCGCGCCGGACGGGACGGTCTCGACCCGCAAGGTCGATGGATTGTCGAGCTGCGCGACGAACTTGCCCTGATCGTACTGTCTGACGAGCGCCTCGAAGTAAATTTCGTTGGCGATGTTGCCTTCGCGACGTGCTTGTTGCGCGCGCTCCCAATAGAGCCGCGCGAGGCCTGCACGAGCGCGGCCGTTGTCGTTCTGATAGGCGAGCGCCTGCGTGAATTGAGCGACCGCATCGCCGAAAGCGCGCGCGCTCGAAACTAGCGCTTGTTCCAGCTGGTCTTCGAGGTCCCAGAGGGTGCGCTTTCGGTCGACGGATTCCCACGCCTCGATGCTCGTCCGAGCCTCTCGCACCTCCTCTCGAAGCGAAGCGACGACTCGTTCGAGCTCGCTGAACAGCCGGGCCGCGTGTTCACCTTCGGCCACCTTCTGGGCCGCTTCGTATGACTGCACGCCTTCGAGCCAGTCCTCGAGCGCGTTGTGGAACTCTCGGACGGTTCGGAAACGCAGGTCGCGGTCGCGCTCCAGGGCGCGCTGACAAATCCGCTCGAGTTCCTCAGGAACCGGTCGGCCATCGGGAGCGCGCGCGGCTGGATCCGTCAGGTCGGCTTCGACCACGTTCCACATGACCTCGACGGCATTCTCTCCGAGGAACGGCGGCTCGAGCGTGAGGGTTTCGTACAGAATCGCGCCAAGGCTGTAGACGTCCGAACGTTCGTCGACCCGGTCGAGGTCTCCTCGGGCCTGTTCGGGGGACATGTATGCAGGGGTGCCGAGCGTGTGACCGGCCTCGTCGGACTGTGGGCTCGTCTGTACGCCCGTTTCGAGCACTCGAGCCAAGCCCCAGTCCATGACCAAGACCTCACCGAAATCGCCCAGCATCACGTTGTCGGGTTTGAGGTCTCGATGGACCACGCCTCGAGAGTGGGCGTAGTCGACTGCCTGGCAGATCTGTCGGAGGATAGAGACCAGTTTTACGAGGGTGTACTCCGAAGCCGTCGCTGGGTCGCCCTGCCGAAGCGAGTTCAAGACAGCGCGTAGCGACTGCCGCCGAACCTCTCGCATCGTGTAGAAGACTTCGCCGGTCGGAAGCACGCCGAAATCGTATACCGGGACGATGTTGGGGTGCTCGAGCTGACCAGTCGCCTGCGCCTCGGCGACGAAGCGATCGATGATTGCATCGTCTACTTCGACCTCGCGCCTCAGGACCTTCATCGCGACCGTACGCCCGAGCATCCGGTCGAACGCACGGACGACCCGGCCGCCACCTCCTCGCCCGAGCTCTCGGCCGAGCACGTAGCGCGGATTCTCGGCCGTGTCCTCCGCATCGAGTCCTATGGGCCGCCGAACTCCAATCTCGGCGATACCCGACCGGATGACCGTCGACGCGTAGCCAAACGGGGACGACAGCGCGCCAGTCGAATCATCATCCGCGGTGAATCGGAGCGTCGGGTCACGGCGAAAATCCTCGGCCTCGGTGATTTCGTCGAGGACGGGTTCCTCCGAAACGGCCTCTCGTGCTCGCACGGATTGGTGGACGATGGTCCGCGCCGTCGAATCGAACTTCTTAAATGCGGAGTCGTCCCGGCTGGTCGGGGCTCGTTCGAACTCGTCGGTAGGGTCGCGCTCCACCACGTCGGCGAGCGCGGTGCGCGCGGCGACGAACTCGAGGTGCCGCTCGGCTTCTTCGATGGCATGTTCGCTGATTTCGTCTTGCTCGGGCGTCGCGCCCAGATGCAGCCCCACGCCGAGGTCGCCCAACACTTCGGCGACTTGCGCGCGGTCGAGCCAATCGGTGCGGAGCCAATAGTTCAGCCCGACTCGGTCACCGGCGGCATCGAGTTCGCTCAGCTCAGCCATGACGTCGCACAGCGAATCTGGAGACAGAAGGCCGCGCTTGAACGCACTCTGAGCAATTCGACGATGCAAGCTCTTCACAATTCTCTCGCGGGCTCCGGGCCGCCTCCATCGTAGTCCACCGTCACACTTTCGGACAATACGCACTGCGTTTCGGCCCTTTGACAAAGCAGCCAAACCGAGTATCTTAGCGGCGTTTCGAACCAGAAATTGAAATCAACCCAAGCCCAATACGAAACGGGAGATAACGTTATGTCCAAGACTCTGCGCACTGTTCTCATGCTCGCCATCGTCGCATCCTTCTCGCTCATCGCTGCATGCGGTGGTAGCGACCCAGTTCCGAGCGGCGGTGGAACGGCAGCTCCGGCAGCCAAGACCTCGAAGGTCGTCCTTTGGCAGTACCGCTTCAACCCTGCATCGCTCACGATCTCGGCTGGCGACACCGTCCAGTTCGAAAACAAAGATCCTGAGCCCCACAACATCAACATCGCCGCACTCAACGTGGACCAGAACATCGAGCCTGGCGCAACGTGGAGCTACACGTTCAACACCGCTGGCGAGTACTCGGTCGGTAACCGCCTCGTCGAGCAGAACATGTCGGCGACGATCATCGTCCAGTAAGTCTGGTCGGCGCGATCGCGCCGAATCATTAGAAAAGCCCCGGTCATCCGGGGCTTTTCTTTTGTCTGCGGCCCTACTTCGGCTCCAGCCGGAATAGCACCGCGCTTGACTACACTTACCTACATGTGCAGTACGTCACCGTCGTTGTCGCACGATCACCCGGCGTGATACGAATGTGACACCGCATATCAATCATTCGGCGCAGTGGAAGGACACGAGGTCAGAACATGGAAAAGTTCGTCATTCAGGGCGGCAAGAAGTTGTCGGGACGAGTTCGTCCCGGCGGAAGTAAGAACGAGGCGCTCCCATGCCTCGCCGCCACACTCCTCACGGACGAGGAGATTACGCTGCGCAATGTGCCGCGTATTCGTGACGTCGAAGTCATGCTTCAGGTCATCGCTGACCTGGGCGGAAGCTACGAGTGGGTCGAGCCGGGCGTCGTGAAAGTCCGGTCGAAAAACGTTGAGACGAGCAAACTCGACGCTGACCTCTGCCGCAAGATTCGCTCGTCGATTCTGTTCGCTGGCTCGATGCTCGGTCGACGAGGTGAGTGCATTCTCCCACCGCCCGGCGGCGACGTCATCGGCCGTCGACGACTCGACAGCCACCTGCTCGCCCTCGGCGCGCTTGGCGCGAAGGTCGACATCAAAGACAACACTTTCCAGTTCAAGACCCCCGGGCTGGTCGGAACCGAAATCTTCATGGATGAGGCTTCGGTGACCGCGACGGAGAACGCCATCATGGCGGCCACCGTCGCCAAGGGCACCACGGTCATCCGTAACGCCGCGTGCGAACCGCACGTTCAGGGCCTTTGCAACATGCTCAACTCGATGGGCGCGCAGATCGAGGGCATCGGCACCAACATCCTGCGTATCAAAGGCACCAAAGGGCTGTGGGGCTGCGAGCACACGATTGGCCCCGACTACCTCGAAATCGGCTCCTACGCCGGTCTCGCGGCCGTCACCGGTGGCGAACTGACCATCGAGGGTGTTCGCCCCGACGACCTGCGCATGATTCGCCTCGTGTTCGACAAGCTCGGCATCAAGACCGAGCTTTCGAAGTCGGAGTTGTTCATCCCGGGCGACCAAGAGTTGGTCATCAAGGACGACTTCCAAGGTCAAATCACGAAAATCGACGACGCACCGTGGCCGGCCTTCCCGACCGACCTCATGTCGATTGCCATCACCGTAGCCACGCAGGCGAGCGGCACGGTTCTCTTCTTCGAGAAGATGTTCGAGGGGCGGATGTTCTTCGTCGACTCGCTCATCGCGATGGGCGCACGCATCATCTTCTGCGACCCGCATCGCGTCGTGGTCGTGGGCCCAAGCCAGCTGTACGGCGCCACGCTCGAGTCTCCGGACGTCCGCGCCGGTATGGCGCTCCTCATCGCAGCCCTCGCTGCGAAGGGCGAGAGCACCATCTACAACGTGCGTCAGATCGACCGCGGATACGAGAAGGTCGAGGAGAAGCTCGCCTCGATCGGCGCCGACATCGTGCGCCTGCCTGTAGAAGAATAGTTTTGGCGAGAGCGGCGCTCACCAATCGGTGAGCGCCTGTTCCCAATTCGATTCGGCCGGGAGCTCGAGACTCCCCTCCTCCACCGTCCATCCAAAATCTGTCACGAATTGCTCGACGAATTGTCGGGTGAACAGGTCCACATCGACCGGTTGGTCGACGTAGTCCTGCAGTCGCGACATTGGTGCGTTCGGCATGCCGCACGGCACGATGAAGCCGAACGGGATCATGTCGTTCACGAGATTGATTGCGGCTCCGTGCGTCGAAACGCCCCCGGAGATACGCATGCCGACGCTCGCAATCTTGCGGCTCGGCGACTCGTCGACGGTCCACACACCTGGATGTTCTTTGTCGTAGTGTCCGGCGACGCCCCAGCGAAGGAGCGTCTCGGCGAGGGCCGTAGCGATGCCGCGCACGAGGTCGACCACGCCGAGCCCCAACGGCTCCAGCTTGAAGACGGGGTAGACCACGAGCTGGCCTGGACCGTGATAAGTGGCTTCTCCACCACGGTCGATCCGGAAAATCTCCACGCCACGCTCGCGCAGAAGGTCGCGGCCCACGAGGTCAGACTCGTGGCCGCGCTTTCCGAGCGTAACCGTCGGGGGGTGCTGCAAGGTGATGAGCACACCGTCGTACTCCAGCTCACCCGACTGCAACTTTCGTCTCAGGTCGAGCTGGAGCGCGAGTGCCTGTCCGTACGGCACGACCCCCATCGGGACGTGGAGCAACCGGTGATTCATCCCTTCAGGGCGTCCACGAATGCGTTGTCGACCATGACGATCGGCTGGTTGTAGGTCTTCACGCCGATCCCTTCTTCGACAAGGAGACGAACCAGTGCACGGCGATCGATCACCGTGACCTTCGCTTTGTCATCGTTTCGGCTAGCCTTCACCGCGTCGCGGGCGACGTCGCCGAGGTGAATGATGACACCTTCGGTCGCCGAGTAGTGCTCGAGCGTGTCGCGCAGGTCGTTCACGCATGCGGCGTCGATCTCTTCTTCCTCGTCCCCCACGATCTGGATGCAAACGCGCATGTCGGAGAAACCGCGTCGCCAATCGGCGGTGAAGAACACGTCACCTTCGGAGGTTCGCTTGGAGACCTTCAGGTCGCGGTAGTCGAGGCGCTCGAGGAGGGTCATGACGACCATCTCGAATGCTTCCGGTTTGAGGTCGAGGAGCGACTCACCAAGCTGGTCGACGGCCTCTTTGCGGAGGTCGTCGGCGAGCGATGCAATCTTCTTCTCGTTCTCGATGCCTTGGTCCGAGATTCCCCACTCGGTCAGGCCCCAGCGCTCGCCGCCATAGGCAGCAAAGAGAGGACGCTTTCCGCGCTTGGTGCGGACCTGGTTATCGGTGACGAGCGCCGACTGAAGCGTCGCTTCTGGGTCGTGCGTGTGGAAGCGGATGAGCTTGTTGCCGAAGACGAGCCCCGAGAGCTTTTCGATCTCGAGCGGCTTGCGTCCGTTGGCGTGGAGCACCGCGTATGCGGCTTCGCTGATCGAATCGAACCGCTCGTTCTCGAGCTCTTCGATGTCAACGGACTCTTCGGACTTGCCGTTCGACTTGCCGCGGCCTCCCCGACGTCCACGACCGCGTCGGCCGCGACCGGAGCGCTTCGACCGACCAGAACGGCTCGAACGTCCCGACTTCTTCGGAGCTTCCTCGGCAGGTTCTTCGACCTTCTCTTCGGTGTCGGACCCGTTCGATTTGCCACGGCCTCCACGACGACGGCGGCGGCGGCGGCGAGAGTCGTCGTCTTCTCGAGCTTCGACGACTTCTTCTTCCTCTTCCTCAGCCTCGGACTCTTCTTCGAATTCCTCTTCCTCGTCGACCTGTTCGGCGGCGCGGGCTTCAGCTTCTTCGTTGAGTCGCTTGAGAACGTCTTCGCGGAGCATGAAGACGCCAGGTCGAGTGCGGATGACGGAACCGTCAGCCTGCTTCTTGACCTCCTGCTCGAGCCGGTTGTTCATGATGACTTCCGGCGTTTTGCCGACATGAGACAGTAGCTCGTCGCGGATGGCGACTTCCGTAATTTTCTTGAAGTGCAGCGGGCGGCCGCTGCGGCGAAGGACTTCGAGTGCTGCTTCGTAGAACGTCATGATTACCTCGTCGTTCAAAACGAGGCCCATTCGACGTGCTCTACTCTAGATAAACCGGTGCGTCATCGACGTGCAGTGCACGTCAGCTTCGACCAACTCATGTTTTCGACGGTGAACCGTATGGTGTTCGAATACGTCTATCGTAATGCATGAGCGTGGAGCGACGCGGGCCGTGGATTGCAGCCGAACCGGGCGATGAAACCCTGCGCGGTTCGGTTGGCCATCCGAGCCATCTAAAGTGGCGTCGTCGTGGAGCCTCTGTAGTACGCGGCCATAAGACGCAAGACGGTTCATTCGCCCGTCGCACGGCTCGTTGCCGCAAAAAAGTTATCTCTCGCGCTTGCCTCCCGTCGGCCGTGCCCAAGTGGGCGCGCGGGGTGAGGCATTACTGCGCTCGATACGAATAAATCTTAGGGACGAGCGCTTCAAAAAAAAGCTCGGCCCGCGCTGCACTATGGCAGGGCGGGCCGATCTCGTCAATTCTTCGTCGCTGCGCTTCGAGGAACCGTAGCTTACAGGTTGTAGCGCTTCTTGAAGCGGTCGACGCGGCCTTCGGTGTCCATCATCTTCTGCTTGCCCGTGTAGAACGGGTGCGACAGCGCGCTGATGTCGACGGGAACAACGTAGTGCTCGACGCCGTCAATTTCACGCGTGGTCTTCGACGTCATCGTCGAGAAGGTGACAACTTCGTGCTCGCCATCGACAAAGACGACGGGGTGGTATTCCGGATGGATTTCGCTTTTCATCATTCACTCCAAATCATTTGCAATTGCGCAACGGCGCGCAGATCTACACGACTCGATTCACGAATGCAAGTCATGCAATCGCATGATCACTCCGTGGGAGCCTCTGCTGGCTCTTCAGCAGCGGGCTCTTCGGCTGCCGGCTCGGCCATGACGTCCACACCGAGCTTCGACTTGGTCTGACCGTCGCCGAATCCGAGCAACAGCGCCGAGCTGTAGACCTCACCGTTCGTGTTGGTGCGCGACCACTTCACGATCTGACCTGGCACCTTCGCCGGTCCGATCCACCAGTCTTGGCTCGAGTCGTTGCCCGCGGCACTCGTCTGAAGGTGGTCCGCGGAGAACGTGCCGGCCGGAGTTTCGACCGACTCGGTGCCCACTTTCATGCCTTCCATCGACTCTTTGGTGAGCGTGCGATTGCCGCTCATCACCCACGTGCGCGAGTTCTGCTCGGTGACCGCGATCTCACGAGGCTCGGAATCGCCCGGAAGTAGCGCGCGCATGCGAAGCACGCGGCGTGAACCGGTCGACTCGGCGGGAGCCGAGAAGAGAGCTTCCATGATGACGACTTCGGGGTTCTCCGATTCGACGTTGCTGCGCGTTTCCACGCGCCACCACTCCGAACCGTCGCTGCGGCGATGAAGCAAGGTCTTCTCGAAGAGGTCTCCCTCGGAGTAGCCCGTACCTTTCCACTGCGTCCACTGGCCCGGCTGGTACTCCGAAACGTTGAAGTAGTAGCCGCCGTGGTAGAAAAGCGCGCCGAAGACGGCCATCGAGTAGCCGTACATCAGGTCGGGATTGCTCGCGAGCATGCTCGCCGCGATCGACTCGCCGATCTTTTCGCCGACTTTGTCGGCTGCAGAATCGACGGTGCGGTTCACGGCGCGGTCGACGAGACCGCTCGCGGACGGTGGCTGCCAACAGCCGCCGAGTGGTGCGACGAAAAGGCCAGCAGCGAGAAGGAGGTGCGTTCGTTTCATCGGAGTCTCCTTAGGCGATGGTCACGTCGTCGCACAGGTAGACGTCCTGCACGGCGTTCAGAATTTCAATGCCTTCGGCCAGCGGACGCTGGAAGGCTTTGCGGCCCAGGATCAGGCCAGCACCACCGGCGCGCTTGTTCACGACCGCGGTACGAACCGAAGCCGCGAGGTCGTTGGAACCACTGGCTCCACCGCTGTTGATGAGCCCGGCGCGACCCATGTAGCAGTTCGCAACCTGGTAGCGCGTGAGGTCGATTTCGTTCTCGCTCGTGAGCTCGGAATAGACCTTCTCGTGGGTCTTGCCGAACGACGAGCCATCTTCGTGCTTCACCGCTTTGAAGCCGCCGTTGTTGGTCGGCATCTTCTGCTTGATGATGTCCGCGTGGAGCGTCACGCCGAGGTGATTTGCCTGCGCCGTGAGGTCAGCCGACGTGTGGTAGTCCACGCCGCCGGTCTTGAAAGCTTCGTTGCGGGTGTAGCACCAAAGAATGGTGGCCATGCCGAGCTCGTGGGCGTGTGCGAACGCCTCCGAAACTTCAATGATCTGGCGGTCCGAGTCCTCGGATCCGAAGTAGATCGTAGCGCCGACGGCGACGGCTCCCATGTTCCAAGCTTGCTCGATGGTACCGAACATCTGCTGTGCGTACTCGTTCGGGTACGAGAGCAGCTGGTTGTGGTTGATCTTCACCACGAACGGGATGCGGTGTGCGTACTTGCGCGCGACCATGCCCAACACGCCGAACGTCGACGCGACAGCGTTGCAGCCGCCTTCGATGGCGAGCTTCACGATGTTTTCAGGGTCGAAGTAGTCCACGTTTGGCGCGAACGAGGCCCCGGCCGAGTGCTCGATGCCCTGGTCGACAGGGAGGATCGAGAGGTAGCCCGTGCCGCGGAGGCGACCGTTGTCGTAGAGCTGCTGCAGGCTGCGCAGAACGCGCGGCGAGCGGTCCGAGTCTGCGAACACGCGACTCACGAAATCAGGACCGGGGAGGTGCAGTCGGTCCTTCGAAATGGTGGTCGAGGTGTGGTTCAAAAGGCCTTCGGCGTCCGAACCGAGAAGATCCGAAATCTGGTCAATATTCATGCGGGTGGTCCGTAAGAATTGTGGTGTTGGGGTCAGTTCACACGAAGCTCAACCACTCCGAGTGCGTTTCGGCCGACCCTTTCACGTGGTCAAAGTAAGCGTCTTGAAGGGCTTTGGTGACCGGACCAGGCGATCCGGTTCCAATCTTTCGGTCGTCGACCTCGCGCACCGGAGTGACTTCCGCGGCGGTTCCGACCATGAAAATTTCGTCCGCGATGTAGAGCAGGTCTCGCGTGAATCGCTTCTCGTGAAGCGTGTACCCTCTCTCTTTCGCGAGCGTGATGATGGTGTCGCGGGTGATTCCTTCGAGAATCGAGGCGCCGAGCGGCGTCGTGGTGATCTCACCATCCCGAATGACGAAGATGTTCTCACCGCTGGCTTCGGACACGTAGCCCTCGGTGTCGAGCATGATTGCCTCGTGATAGCCATTCTTCATGACTTCCCGCTTTGCGAGGATGCTGTTCACGTAGTGGCCGTTGATCTTGCCCTTGGGCATCGCGGCGTTCACATGCTGACGATTGAAGCTGGAGACCTTGGCGCGGATGCCTTTGTTGAGCCCCTCGTCACCGAGGTATGCACCCCAAGGCCACGCAATCACGCCGACGCGAACCTTGTTCGACATCGCCGCCAGGCCCATCTCGCCGTCGCCGAGAAACACAATCGGCCGGATGTAACAATCTTCGAAGTTGTTCGCACGAATGGTGTCGAGACACGCCTGGAAGATCTCTTCTTCGGTCCAAGGAATCTCGATCGTCACGATGTGGCACGACTGAAACAGTCGGTGAATGTGCTCGCGCAAACGGAAGACTGCGCTTCGGCCATCAGTGCGTTTGTAGCACCGAATGCCTTCGAAGGCGCCCAATCCGTAGTGCAATGTATGCGTGAGAATGTGCACGTTCGCCGAGGCGAATGGGATCATCTCACCGTCGAGCCAAACCTGTTCTGCTTGAATTGCCATTCGTCGTCTCCGTGTCCGAACCCTGCGCGATGGCTACCACACCAATCCCCCGGCGAAAAGGACAGCGACGTGGATCAGCCGCACGGCTCTTTTAGGCCGAAAAATAGGCATCCCGCGCCCGGCGAACTCGATCGAAGACCTGAGCGAGCTCGGCCGAAAAACTGGTCCCAGCGAGGTCTCCCTGGAATCCGATTCGGCGCGCCAAGACCTCGCGGTCGGCACCCTCCGGCGGAAGTTCGGACGAACCCCGCTGGTCCGTCATGCGCAATCTTGCCTCGACCCGCCGAAGCCAGAGATAGTCGGCGTGCAACTGCCGCGCGTCGAACCCTAGGCCCTCTTCCTCGGACAACGCATTCAGCGCCAACCGAGTGCTGGCGGAGTGAACCGACCGCTCCACCCTCTTGGGGTCGCGCTCTTCATCAAAGTCACCGCCAGCTCGCTCGAGCTGGATCGACTGCACGAGGAACTCGATGTCGACCAGCCCTCCGGGCGAGAACTTCACGTCATCGGTGCCCGACGGCCGAAGGTTCTCGAGCAGCTTGTCGCGCATTTCGGCGACTTCGGCTCGAACCTCGAGTCCGGCTGCCGGGCCAACCGCGTGGTCCCAACGGATCTTGGCGATTCGCTGCAACAGTCGCTCAGGGCCCAGGATGGGCCGCGCACGCAAGAGCGCCTGGCGCTCCCAAGTCGCCGCTTCGTCACGGTGATAGTTGTCGAGCGCTTCGGCGCTGACCACGAGCGCCCCCTGATTCCCCGACGGCCGCAATCGAGTATCGACTTCATAGAGCTTGCCCTGTGCGCTCGCGGTCGAGAGCGTTCGAACCAAGCGTTGGGCAATTCTGGCGAAGAAGGTGTGCTCCAGCTTCCACTGCCGGTCTTCCTCGTACAGGAACAGGATATCGAGGTCCGAGCCGAAACCGAGCTCTTCGCCACCGAGCTTGCCCATCGCCACGACCGCAAATGGGATGTCCGAGAGTTCGGGCAAGACGGAACCCGGCCGGCGTCGCCTGGTCCGAAGGGGTTCGTAAATCTCGTCGAGGACTGCCGTGACAATCGTCTGCGCGAGCAGTGAAAGCTGTTGTGTCGTCTGCTCGATGGTCGCCGCGCCGCCGGTCTCGTGGATTCCGATTCGAAGCGTCTCTTCCTGGTGGAATCTGCGAATTACGCCCAACCGATGGGCCGGGTCTTCAATCCCCCGAAGGCGCCGGCGCATGTCTTGTTCGAGGTCCGCCGACGTCCTCATGATCGCAAACGTTCCGACGGCGAGGAGTCGCTCGAATACGTTCGGGTCTTGCAGAAGCGGGTTCGCGAGATAGCCGCTCGAGCCGAAAACGTGTGCCAAGAGGCGAGTCGCGTGGGGGTTCTCCGAGAGCATCCGGTAATAACCTGGCCGGTCGCCAACAGTCGTCACGAAGCGGGTGAGGTACGAGAACGCCTGGTCTGCGTCGGGTGCGGAGGCGGCGACCTCCAGCAGATATCGTCCCAGGTCATCGGCCCCGGGGCGCGACGAGAACGGGCCATAGCGCTTCTCTCGAAGGATCTGGACCTGGCCGGCCACCTGTCGGGGGCGCTCGTACCCAAGGGTCGACAGGGCGCGAAGCACGGCGTCGTCGAAAAGACTCTCCACCGGCGCCCCAAGCACGGTCTGAGCTGCCGTCGGCTTGCCTTCACGCAGCGTCGGCGACGCTTCGTCGCGTTCGTCGTCGGAGAACAATCGGTCGAATCGAGTGCGAGTGGCGTCGCGATGCCGCACGATCACGTCCGACAACTCGTCGGCCGTCTCGAACGCCATTCGCTCGGCGAGGGTCTCGAGGTCTTCTGTCCTCTTCGGAACACGGTGCGTCTGCCGGTCGTCCGCCATCTGGATGCGATGCTCCAGACGCCGGAAGAAGTCGTAGGCATCGGCCAAATGGGCGTGGTCTTCGTGCGAGAGAAGCCCGCCATAGAGAAGCCGGTCGAGGGCATCGAGCGTGTTCTTCACGCGCAAGCCCGGGCGCGTCCCGCAGTGCACCAGCTGCAAGGCCTGCACGAAGAACTCGATCTCGCGAATACCGCCCACCCCGATCTTCACATCCCATCCACGGACTCCGCGCGGGTCGGGTCGCGTGAGATCGGCGACCTCGATCTTGGGCGAACTCTCAGCGTCGCGTCGAGAGCCAAACCCGCCTCCTCGCCGTCGAGAAGTCCGGGTTCTTCGGCGGCCGAACGCAGGCGAAGCGGCCGCGGATTCAGCCTCGTCGTCATTCAACCCGACGACGGCCGAGACCTGTGCGTGTTCGTGAATCTTCGACTTCATCGACCGAAGTTCTTGGATCGCCTCGTAGTCGAGGTAGCGCCGGTAGATGAAGGGCTCGAGCGAAGCCAGCGCATCGGCTCCGAGCGCCAGGTTTCCGGCGACCGGCCGGGCCTTGAGCATCGCACTCCGCTCCCACGTTCGCCCCCACGACAGATAGTAGGCGACGAATGCCGACTTCGAGGGAACCAGCGGCCCCTGCGACCCTTCGGGTCGAAGTCGAAGATCGACTCGAAACACGTAGCCATCTGGCGTCGAGTGATCCATGGCCCGCACGACGCCACGAGCGAGCTGGTCGACCCTTCGCATTTGCTCGGGGTCTACGGCCACGTCGTCGGAACAGATCAGGATGAGATCGACGTCCGAGCTGAAATTGAGTTCATCGCCGCCGAGCTTTCCCATCCCCAGCACGACAAAGTCGTCGACAACGTCTTCGAGGCCTTCGATTCGCGCGACGTTGTCGACCGCGCAGCCGAGGGTGACCTCGGCGATCGTAGCGATCTCCGAGGCGGTCTGCCGGACCGAAGCGACCTGCTCTACCTCGCGCAGAAACACGCGGAGCGTGTGAATCCGCTTGTGCCTGCGCAACACCGCGTAGAGTTGGTCGAGCGATTCAGCGCGAGCCGCTTCTGGCTCGAGCAATCGCCTGTGTGCATCGGTGTCCAGCTGCACGCCACGGTGGTCGACGATCGCCTGAAGCGCCGCAGGGTCGCGGGCGAGAGCCTGCATCGCATAGCGGCCCTGCTTCGCCAAAGTCACGTAGGCTTCGACGTGCTGTTGCTTCGGCTCGAAGCCAGAGGACTCGCAACGACGCACGAACTCCGCGATGGCGGTCTCGTACGCATCGTCGGCCACCTCTTCGGCTCGCGACTGCAAGCTCTCGAGCAAATTCATCGATCAGCCAGGCTGTCGGAAAGCGTGATTAGTACGCCACGGTCAAGATCAGGTCGACCGCTCCCGATGCCGTGCCGGTACCGAGCTCGACGTAGTATTGGCCCGGAGTGATCTGCAACGAAAGCGCGGGGTCGGTTGCGCCGTCGTAGCCAGGCCCCGAAGCGGCGATCTGGGTGCCGGCGCTGTCCAGCAACCGGAGCGTGTGGCCGGGGTCTGCGTTTTCGAGCAGCACTCGCACGTCCCGATCTGCGCCTTCGATGGTGAAGGAGTACATGTCGAGGAGGTCAGTGCCGTCGACCGACGCGTCGATGCGTGTGACGTCTGCGGGCACGCCGATGTCCTGCGCGCCTGCAATGTCGTCGTTCGGCTCGACCTGCGTCAGGTCGACGACCGGCGTGGCGTAGAAATAGACGAAGTAGTCGCCCGACCAAGTGGAGTTGTCGCGCGGTCGCATGACCAGCTCCCACGCGCCTGATTCCGTGATCGACTCGCCGTACAGCGCCGGGATGAATCCTTCGCTGTCGAAGCTGTCCGAGGCTGCCACGGCGCCTTGCGGATCGATGAGCTCGAGCACCGCATTCATGCTGTAGATGCCCTGCATGCTGCGGTCGGTCGCGATGGCCCATACCCGCTGGCCGATGACAAAGTCGGCGATGAAGTGGTCCGCGACGTCAGCGCCGCCCACGGTTCCCGAGATGCCCGAAGGGAACGTGATCATTTGTGCGCCGGCGGTGTCGTCGTTTGGCTCGGTCTCCGTGAGTGCGGTCGCTTCGACCGAAGTGACGACGGAAAGCGTGAAGTCGAGCGGTCCGGCCGCCATCGCATCAGCCGCTCGAACCGAGACGGAGTAGTCGCCCTGAGCAGACCGCGCGAATCGGGCAGTCTTGGAGAACTGACGGGCGTCGTTGACCGTGTTCAGGTTCGAATCGAGCACGGTGATGATCGGCTCCCAACCGCCAACCGTGTCAATCTCTACCGAAACCGCACCAGCTGGCGCCGTGAATCGGAACAGCTTTTCGTCGGTACCGCTCGCGAGCGCATCATTGGTGGGAGTTCCCGGCACGACCGGGCCCACCGTGAGTTCAGCGACGTCGACCGAGACATTCCAAGCTGCGTTGCCCGAGTTGTCCGCCTCGTACACCGCGAACCAAGCCTCGCCTGTGAAGTCCGAGACCCACCGAGCCGTTCCATTCGTCGACGATTCGATGACCGATGCGTCGGCAGCTTCGACGACGTAGATGCGCGGCGTGAAGGCTCCTGCGCTCACCCGCGCCGCGACGGAGTAGGACTTCCCGTCTTCGACGTCGAACGAGTACCAGTGCGCGAATGGCGAATTGTCTAGAACGCGCTGGCCCGTTCCTGGGAGCGCACCGAGGTCGGTCGGAGCGATGGATTCAAGCCCGAACACGTAGGTCTGATCGGCTGCACCGAGCCCATCGTAGGACGAAATCGAGAAGTAGTAGGTGCCCGACTCATCCACTTGGAACTGTCGCTGCGACGATATCGTACTGAAGACGCGGCGGAAGTTCGGGTCGAACATTTCGGTCGACGTGAGGAAGTCTGGCGCACTCAATCGCATGTCGAGGCGGTCGCCTGCGGTCAGTTCGATCGAGTAGAGGTCGGCCTGGCCGTCAGTTTCGATGGTGCCCGAGACGACCGATCCCAGCGAGGGGTACGGCTGAATCTCGGCGGTCGAGATCGAGATCGTGACGGGATCCGTGTCGGAGCCACGCCCGAGGAAGTCGTAGAACACGTACGTGTACGTGCCGTCTGCCGGCGCGCGGAACGTGATCACTTCGTCCGAAACGGTGAGCTGTTCGTACGTGTCAGGTGCGAGGACGTAGGCGTCGTAGAACAGGTCGGCCCCAGATACCTCGACGCGCATGATGTCGCCTTCGCTGGCCTCGAACGACGCGACGCCGACGGTACCGTCTTCCAGCACCGTTGGTTGCGTCGACGGGGCGGCGCCGAGCGCGATCACGTCGGGTTCGTACGGCTCGAGCGAAACCGTGTATCCAAAGCCCGCGCCGCCGACCGGGTTCGAGTTGAACGCGTTCGGACCGTGTCCGATTCGCACCCCGAACTCACCGTCTTCGAGCGAGCTGACGAGGTAGCGGATCGACGCCGGTGTCTGGGCATCGCTCGGCGTGGGCGATTCGAAACGCCGAACGAAGATGCTCGAACCGCCGTTGTCGGCGAAGTGACCAACATCGATGTCGGGCAACATTTGGCTGGAGGCCGTCGGCGTGACGGTGAGTTTGAATGCCTCGCCGCGCTTCAAGACGAACGGGAAGTAGTCCGTGTCCGCGACCAGCGTGGTCGGACCGGATGCTCGCGGAGCGCCAATTTCTGCGTTGAGCGAGGTGCCCGGCGTCAGCCAAACGAGCTCGCTCGATCGCTCGTCAGACGGCAACTGAGCCGTCTCGATGTCTGAAGTGACGTTCTGTGTGTCGACCGTGATGGTCGAGGAAGCCTGACCGAACCGCTGAACGTGGTCTTCGATGAGCCAGACGGTCGAGACGTCTTTGATCTTGGTGCTGCCTTTGACGCGGCCCGTGTCGCCGACCTGAGCTGCGGCCGAGTACGAGAGCGTGCGCTCGTTGGCCACGTCCCACAGTGCGAATGCCGCAAAGTGGAAGCTATTCTGGTCGAGGCCGACGCCATTGGCATCGACGGTGAGCGTCTCCAACCCGGTCGCGTCCGCTTCGAATACGCGAAGGCGGTTTTCGTAGGTGAGTGGCACCACGCCCGACGGGAGTTCGAGCGATTCCGGCTCGGGGAGCGGAATCGTCGACACTGACATTTTGTAGGTCAGGTCTTCGCCACCGACGTCGACGGCCGACGCGATGAAGTTCCGCGCGTCGGACACGGCGATCGTGTACTTGCCCGGTACGGGGAGCCAGATTTCGCGATCGCCGGGAAGGCCGACATCGCCCGGCAGCAAGATTCGCTGCACGTTGGCGTTGCGCCAGTCGTAGCCAAACAGGATCGCGCCGGCCCAGAACGTGTTGGAGCCTTCGATATCGATGATGATCGCGGTCGGCTCGGAGATCTCGAAGCTGTAGAAGTCGAGCTCGCCGACTCCACCTTCGACCGGCCCCACGAAGCCTTCGACCGCGAAGGGAATCTCGAGGCCGTACGCTTCGCCCTGAATCGAGGAGTTGTTCGGAATGACCGTTTCGTCTTCGACCGTCGTTTCGAGCTCCGCAGGGTTTGCGGGATCCCAGTAGTTCGGGAAGGTGTCACAAACATCGCCAACCCCGTCGCGGTCGCGGTCTGCCTGGTCCTCGTTGGCGACCGAGGGGCAGTTGTCGTCGGCGTCCAAGATGCCATCTTCGTCCGAATCGACGTCGACGTTCATGTCGGGTTGCGCCATGTCGCCTCCGCCCATGTCGGCGGTACTGGCGTCGGTGCCAGCATCGACATCGACGATTCCGGTGTCTTCGGTGGGCTCTTTGGAGCCTTCGTCATCGCCGCACGCGGCGGCGACGAGCGTGGTTGCGATCAGGAGCAGATAGAGAGTTCGGCGGGCGTTCGACATGGGTCTAAAGTCCAAACAGGTTTCAAAGGGCGAAACATCGCGAAAAAGCTCCGTCTTTTCAAGCGAACGCGGGATCCTTCCTCGTCGACGAGGCCTTGACCTCGCGGTTGCTTCGATCGAGAGTCGCGCTACCCATCCGCTCTCGCGCGCGTACGCATGAAGTTGACGATTCCTGTGGGGCTTCGTCGTTACGGCGACAGTCTCTACATCGCACAGACCCTGGATCCTCCGTCGGTCTCGGGAGCCGGCCCCGACGCGGAGTCCGCGCTCGCTGAGCTGCGCTCAGCCACGCGCGAGGCCCTTTCTCGTACACACCCGCGCGTTTTCAGACTCGTAGGTGGCCGAAACGCGCCCTCGCTCACGCGTGATGAAGTGGGGTTCTGGCGCACCGCATCGTACACCTGGGAGGGCGACGGACCAGCCCGCGTGACCCGCACGACCATTACCGCGCCGTTCGACACGATCGAGCGCCGACACACCGAAACGCTCCACCAGCTCCACCTCCCCCTCTATCACGTGTGGACCGCGTTCGACCCGACCGCGGAGGTGCTCGACGCAGACGACGATGAGGACCCGCCCGCCGACGCACGCGAGCAAGCACTTCGAGACCTCGTCGCATCGCTTCGGCCGCACGACCGCAACGTGGCGTTCCATCGCCCCATCCCCGACTCGTTCGAACTGATCGAGATGGAGGTCGAGTTCGAACCGCTCGACCTACAGACCGTCGATCTCGAGAACCTGTGGATGCCGTCGTTCAGCGAGGAAGAACTCGAGTCCGGCGACGATGCGCCACCCACGCCGATGCTCGAGAAACTGGCTCAGTGCTGGTCCGACCTCGAACCGAGCGATCGTGAACGACAAGCGATCGAGCCCGCTTTTGGCCGACGCGACCTGATCGAACCTTTGGTGGAACTGCTCGAAGGCCCGCAGCCTGCGGCGATCGTCGTGGTCGGCCCCAGCCGCGTGGGAAAGACCGCCCTCGTGCATCACTGCGCCCATCGCGCGGCGAGCGGTGCCACCGAACGGTCATTCTGGTTCGCAAACGCGCCGCGGCTCGTCGCCTCGGAGCCATTTGGACCGGGTTGGCAGGAACAGGCACGAGTGGCGTTTGCCGAGCTCGAAGACGTCGATGGCGTACTGTTCATGGGCCGAATCATCGAAGCGCTCGACGCCGGAAAGCACGTCGGGAGTGACTACAACCTCGCCCAGTTCATGAAGCCACTGTTGAGCGACCGTCGTTTGCGCATCGTCGCGGAGGCGACCAGCGACGAGTGGGCCGCGGTGGAGCGGCGAGACGTGGGTTTTGCTCGCGCTTTCACCGTCATCCGCGTGGAAGACCCACCCGACTCGGAGGCCTTCGAGATCGTTCAAAAGGCGGTCGCGCGACGCTCCGACAAGGAATCGGTCGAAGTCGCCCCCGACGCAATTGAGCGTGCATGGCACCTGCAGAAACGATTCGCGACCGAAGGCTCTCCGCACGGCCGAACCATCGACTTCGTGGGTCGCTCGATCCGTCATGCCGCGAACCACTTCAGCGAGCGCATCACCGAAGAGGCCATCGTCGAGGCGTTCTGCGACGACACGGGACTTCCGCCAGTTCTGCTGCTCGACGACCGAATGCTCGACATCGAGCAAGTTCGAGACAAGCTCAGCTCACGCGTGATGGGGCAATCACTCGCGGTCGAACGCGTCGCCGACGTCGTGGGAATCACCAAAGCCGGCCTCGCCTCGCCAGACCGACCACTTGGCACCTTCTTGTTCGTCGGCCCAACCGGCGTCGGAAAGACCGAGCTCGCTCGCGCGCTCGCGACCTACCTGTTCGGTAGCGAAAATCGGCTCATTCGAATCGACATGAGCGAGTACAGCCACGGCGACGCCCACTCCCGACTCATCGGAGAGGGTCGCGAAGACGGCGATTTGACTGGCCCGGTGCGACGACAGCCATTCTCGGTGGTGCTCCTCGACGAGATCGAGAAGGCGCATCCGGGCGTGTACGACCTGCTCCTCCAGGTCCTCGGCGAGGCTCGACTCACCGACGTGAATGGAAAGGTCACTCGTTTTCAAAACACGATCGTGATCATGACGTCGAACCTCGGCGTCGAGACGATGAAGCCCGCGATCGGTTTCGGCGGTGGCGATGGCACCAACTCTTACGAACACCACTTTCGGCGAGAGGCCGAGCGCTTCTTCCGACCGGAGTTCCTCGCCCGAATCGACCAGTTCATCCCGTTCCAGCCGCTCGGGCAGGAGATCGTGGAGCAAGTCGCTCACCGCGAATTGAAGCTGGTGTTGGAACGAGACGGGTTGATGAGCCAGGACGTCGAGGTCGAACTCGACGAGCGGGTGGCGGCGTGGCTCGCGGCGGTCGGCACGGACGAGCGCTACGGTGCTCGCCCCTTGAAACGAGCGATCGAACAGCGGCTGGTTTGGCCGATGGCACGGGCTCTCGCCGACTCGAGAAACGCCGTCGAACCAGGTGCCGTGCGAGCGGTGAGCATTTCGGCGCCAGAATCGGCCGAAGACGACCTCATCGTGAAGATTAGCAGCCGGTCGCGCGGAGGCGAGGCGAGCGCTCGCCGCCGCCTGCTCGATCAGATCGAGGCGATCTCCAACTTGCGACGACGGCTGCACCACTACCTGTTCACGGCAACGTTCGGAGACCTGGAGTGGGAGGTCGAGAACTTCGACCTCTCGAGCCGGTCCTCGCAGTTTTGGGAGGACCCGAACGCCGCCCAAATCGCGCAGCGGGCGGAGATGGCCCGTCGGGTGGTCGAGCCGGCCGACGCCGTGAGTAGCGAACTCGCCGTTCTCGAAGACCTCGCGTCGGAGGCCTATCACACGCGCTCCTTCGCCCTGGCGACCGACCTCACCGAACGCCTCGAAGAACTCGAGAAACGCGTCGGCTCGCTGATCATGGAAGTACTGCGAGCGGCGTACGAAGAACCCGACTCCACGGCGGTCTTCATCGTGAACCGCGGGAACGACGAGCGTTGGGTCAAGCGGCTTGCGCAGTGGATTCGGCAGCGATGCGTCGACCGCGGTTGGTCGAGCACGTTCTGGGTTCCGACCGACGCCGAAGTACCCGAGGAAGTCGCATCGGCCTACGACGACGACCAGTTCTACTGGGAGCGTGTCGCCGAGCCGAAGGGCCCGATGATCGCATTGCAGATTGAGGGCGAAGCTGTGCGCCCGTTGTTCCGGGCGGAAACCGGAATTCACCGCGTCGTCGCGCACGAGGGGAACACGATGATGTACGTGTCGGCGCTGGATGAGTTCTCGGGGTGGCCGTTCCCATGGGAGTTTCAGCGAACGCAGCTGAGCTCCAGCGTGAGCCGAGTGTGGAACCTTCGCACCGGGCAGGTGCAGTTCGGAAACTCGGAGAGCTTCAAGCTGCATCCCGACGCTCCATATCGGGCACTCGAGCCGACGCTCGAGGACCTCGCGTGGGAGATCACCGAAGAGGATTGGGAGTGATATGAAGCTCGATCTGAAGGTGTATCTCGCGCAGCCGAAGAAGGGCCAGTGGATAGGTTCCATCCCTTGGATTCCGCAGCTCGCCGACCCCGTCTCGGGGCCTAGCCCGGCTCAGCTCAAAGAAGAGCTGATGTTCCGCACGCTCGAGCTGATGCACGACGAAATGGAGCCGGCCGAAATCGACCGCCTCTTGCAGCCGACCGACATCTATCTGACGAGCGTGTATCTCGACGTCGAGCGCCATCTCGACAAGGACCGCCCGCCGACGCGAGCCACGGCAACGACGCACGTGCTGGTGGGCACGATGGGCGAGATGCCGAGGTTCTGGGTGCCGCGAGTGCCGGGCGTGTGCCTGGCAGCAAACCGCATCGACGATATGTACGCGGTCCTCAACTCGTGGGCCAAAGAGTGGGCCGATGCAAACATGCTCGCCGACCTCGAACCTCTTCAGACTTCGTATCTAGCCTCCGTGGAATCGTTGGAGATCGACCTGGGATTCCCGAGCCACGAAGTTCCGCAGGGCGCTACGTCGAAGCCGGGTGGCCGACTGCGCCGGCCTCAGACGCTCTACGAAGTTTCGACCAACCTTTCGCACCGTGCCGAGGACGACAACCTGCCGCGATCGTTCGGCCGCGAGAAGTTGGTCGAAGAGCTCGCCGACGTGCTCACCAGCGCTCGTCCCGCGAGCATTTGTTTGGTCGGTCCGGCTGGCGTCGGAAAGACGTCGCTCGTGCACGAAGCCGCCGCGCGCGTGTGGAAGCTCTCGAAGGCCTATCAGGAACGTCGAGACATCTGGCAGACATCCGGCGACCGAATCATCGCCGGCATGTCGATCGTGGGGCAGTGGGAGCAACGCACCGAGGCGCTCTGCCGCGAATTGTCCGAGCGAGGGGACGTTCTCTTCGTCGAGAATCTTCTCGCGCTCGTCCGCGCCGGCCGCACGTACGGCGGCGACTCGAACGTCGCTCGATTCATCGAGCCCTATCTCGAACAGGACCAGTTCGCGATCATCACCGAGGCGACCGAAGAGACGTGGTCCATCGCGCGCAGCGTGGCGCCGGGCTTCATCGACAAGTTCCGACGCATTCAGGTGCCGGAGCTCGACTACCGGGACACGCTCGGCGTCATCACCGATCTCATTCGCGAGATTGAGGCGTATCAAAACATCCGATTCACTGCGGACGGGGTCGAGTCGGTGCTTCAGCTGACCCGACGCTTCTTCCGCAACGAGGCTTATCCCGGCAAAGCGGTTCGACTGGTCAAACAGTGCCAGCACGACGCGCAAAGGCAGATCAACGAGGGCGACTACGACACCGAAGTGCTGATCGATCCCGACGCCGTCGCACGTGTCGTGCATCGCCAAACGGGCCTACCGCACTCGATCCTGCGGCCAGGCCATGGACGTTCGGCCCAGCAAATCCGAGCTGACTTCGAGGCTCGAGTGTTCGGTCAGCCTGCCGCGATCGATGCTGTCACCGGACTGGTCGTCGCTATCGAGCAGGGCCTGACAGACCCCGGAAAGCCGCTCGGCTCGTTCCTCTTGGTCGGCCCGTCGGGCGTGGGAAAAACGGAAACCGCGAAAGCGCTCGCGACCGACCTTTTCGGGTCCGAAGACCGGATGATTCGCTTCGACATGAGCGAGTTTGCGCAGCCAGGCTCGATCTCGCGACTGATCGGCACGCCGCTGCGGCCCGACGGTGAATTGACGAACAAAGTGCGGCTGCAGCCATTCTGCGTGCTGCTGTTCGACGAGGTCGAGAAAGCGCACCACATCGTGCTCGACCTGCTTCTCCAGCTCCTGGGCGACGGCCGGCTGACCGACGCCGCCGGCCGAACTGTCGACTTCCGAAACGTCATCGTCATCATGACTTCGAACCTCGGCGCGGCGAACGAGGACCGTTGGCTCGGCTTCTCGCAGGCGAGCGAGCACGACCGATTCCTGCACTACACGCGGGCAGCCGAATCGTTCTTCCGGCCCGAAATCTTCAACCGAATCGATCGAGTCGTACCCTACTCGCCGCTCCGCCCCGAAGCGCTGCGGCGGATCGCCCGACGTACCCTGCAGAACCTTTTGAACCGTCGCGGCCTTCGACAGGCGCAAGTGATGGTCGACGTCGACGAGAATCTGGTCGACTCCCTCGCCGAGCGGGCGCTCGACACTCGCTACGGTGCGCGAACACTGGCCCACCGTATCGAACGCCAGCTGATCACGCCGCTGGCGCACCAGCTCACATCGTCCGACGCAGGACGAGGACTCACGCGCGTTCGCATTGAGCCGAGCGACAATGGCGTCGCACTTCAGCTTCAGACGCTCGAGATGGCTCCTCCACTCCCGGAGGACGAACGCCCCGTGTTCCGCGATCCGGAGTGGCTCTTCGACCCGATGAACGTCGCGTCTCACCTGAACAGCCTCATCTCGCGCATCGACCGACTGGCAAACGACCCGCGGATTGAGACGATCACCGAGGACTACGGCTCCGCGCTGGACAAGATCAACCAGGCATCGGCCGGTGCCGGCGGCTCGGTGACCGAAGCTGCCGAGCAGCTGCGGCAGCGAGAGACGTTCCTGAACCGAGTGCACGCACTGCAGCGCCGAGTGCTCGGGCTGGTCGATCCGGGTGGTACCGGCGAGTTCATCCTCAACCCGGCGCCCGAGGAGCGAAAATCGGCGGTGCACCACTTCGCCGGAATCGCACGCGAAGTGGAGCGCGAGTACTACTGGCTACGCTCTCAGCTCGAGAGCCTGAGCGAAGGCACTGCTGGCGCGACGCTAGTGTTTACGGGGCTTTCAGGGCCGTACGCGTCATTCCTTGCGATGTGGAAGCGCTGGCTGGAGGCGCTCTCGGAGCAGCTCCATCTCGAGCTTTCTTTCGCGTATCGGGCGTCGGATGAATGGGTTGGCGACCAAGCGCCGGCTCCGCCAGTTCAGGAGTGGACGGCGTTTGCGGCCACGGCGCTGGCCCCCGGCGCGCTGGAGATCTTCCGGCTGCTGTCGGGGTACGCGTGGGCCCCGCAACCACCTTCGCACGGTCAACATGCTCTGTTGCTCGCAGCGGTGTACGACGATGGTTTCTCGAACAGCGGCATGCTGCTGAAACTGCTTCGTTCCGAGGAGTGGAGCCCGCCCGAGGAACCGATGATCGAGTACGTTCTCGAAGACGGACAGTTCGAGGATGTTCGCCTTGGTCGGCGCCTTCCGGTACCCGACGACAAGGCCACGAACCTGCAGGCCTTCGTCACCGCGCTCATCGTCGACCGACTTGCGGTCAACATGGACTAGGCCGGTCACGAACCCGCCGCCGAATTCGTCAGGCGTCGAGCTCGACGACCGGAATTCCGTCTACCATCCGAAAGACCAGCGAAAGTCCTTCGACTCCGTGCTCTCTCGCCAGGAACT
The DNA here is from genome assembly GCA_964384605.1 of uncultured Bradymonadales bacterium. Taxonomy (GTDB): domain Bacteria; phylum Myxococcota_A; class Bradymonadia; order Bradymonadales; family Bradymonadaceae; genus CAYLMO01. The sequence continues at coordinate 41,451 of CAYLMO010000013.1, forward strand.
GAGCGAGTGGTGCGGTGATCGCATTCTCCACCGCTCGCCGAAGCGGACGAGCGCCGTACTTCTCGTCGAGCCCCGTCCGGATCAGGAAATCGACGACATCTGCTTCGGCGCGAACCTTGATGTCCCGCCGGAGAATCCCGTCGCGCGTGAATGCCTGTTGGAGCGCGCGCTCGACCAAGCGACGTGCGGTAGAGGCTCCGAGCGACCGGAAAGGAATGATTCGCTCGACGCGTCCGACAAATTCCGGCCGAAAGTACTTCTCGACCGCCGAGGTGTAGTGCGCGACTTCCTGCTCGCGTGCGAGTTCGAGGTCGCCGGACGAAAAACCGAGCGCCGAGGGTCCTTCGGCCCCCAGGTTCGACGTCATGATGACCACACTGCTCGTGAGCGAAACGGTCTGGCCCAGCCCATCTGTCAGTCGCCCCTCGCCCAGCACCTGAAGGAGGTAGTCGAAGACGCTCGCGTGGGCTTTCTCGACCTCATCGAGAAGGATGACCTGGAAAGGCTGCTCGCGAACGCGGCGCACGAGCTCGCCTTGTTCCCCCTTGAAGCGGCCGACGAGCCGGCCCGCCGACCACGCGTCCTGATACTCGGACATGTCGAATCGCGTGAGGCGGTCGCGCGAACCGAACAGGTATTCGGCGAGCGACAGTGCCGTTTGCGTCTTACCCACGCCGGTCGGGCCCAGGAAGATGTAGCTGCCCAGCGGGCGTTGCGGCGAGTTGAGGCCAGCGCGGATGGTCGTGACCAGGTCGACCATCGCGCGGACGGCTTCTGGCTGCGAAAAAACAGCCGACGCCATGAACTCCTCGACCTCGGAAGGGTCGTAGTCTGCGTCGGCGTCGAGCAGTGAGATGGGGAGGCCGGTGACGGTCGCGTATGCTTCGAGGGCGTGGCGCGACGTCAGCTGTGGGCGGTCCTCGTCGGGAACCTCGACGCCCTGTCGTCGGTGCGTCCGAGCCATGCGCTCGGCCAAATCGACGGCAGGGCCAGGAAGTTCGGAGGCTCCCTTGAAGCGGGATACCAACTCCAAGATCCGCTGGCGCGACTCCGGGCCGAGGCGGACGCCGAACTGGCGGCCGAGACGGAACGACACGCGTTCGAGCACAGCGTCGGCTGACGCGCTCGACATCGGGGCAACCGGCAGCTTGCGGAGGGCTCGAAGGAAGCTCGGGTGCGACTGTTCGGCTCGCGCGAGCTGCTCCGGTCTTGCCTCGGTGATCAGCACCAACTCGCCCGAGAGAAGGTATGGCAGCAGCAGTCCGGGGATTCCCCCCGCGTGACGCTCGTTTCCGGCGGTCTCGAGGAGTTCGATGAGGTTCTCGGCGAAGAGCACGACCCCCTCCCCTTTCGCCTCGTCGATGAGCTGGAGCACGCGCTCCTGCCACTGGCCAAGGAACCTCATGCCGGCCATCAGACGACCGCCCGACACTTGCCAAACCTCGGTCTCGGCGAGGATTTCTGGTCCTTCCTTCTTCGAGATTCGGCGAACCGCTTCGTGGACAATCGCGGTCTTTCCGACGCCCGCGGGGCCGGTCAGGAGCACGCTGCGCTCTGCGGTTTCGCTCAGATAGTCGAGGAGCGTTTCGACCTCGGCTCGCCGCTCGAAAGCTCGGGGCGCGTTCTTGGCGCGCGCGCGCTCGTTCAGGAGTTCACCGACGGCCGAGAGCGTCGGCAGACGCTCGGCGTCGTGCTCTTCTCTTGCTTCTTCCGGTGAGAAGCGGGCTTCCACCTGGGCGATCCGAAACAGCGGAATGACCTCGTCGGCACCGGTCGCGCGGCGAATCAGCGGCGACATGGTCGGCAGCAGCGCCTCGAGACGATTCCCGAGCCCGTACTGGTCGCGGATGACTTCGCCGGCGATCGAATCGAGGTCACGAATGTCACGGACGTCGAAGCGTGCTTCGATTTGAGGCAGATAGACGTGCGTCATCTCCTCGGTCTCGCGGCAGACCGCGAAGAGCTGAAGCTCGAGCGGCAGGAGCCTGCCGAGCCGTGACGTCGGGACCGAGATTCGAACGTGCCTCGGGACGAGCGAGCCGGGTTCGCGCTGTAGCGCACCTGGGTCGTGCCGAAGTACCCGCTCGATGAGGGGCTGCAAGCGTTCGAGCGACTCAGACTCGGTCTCGCCGAGGGCCGCAACGGCCGGATCAGCGATCGCTTGTGCGATGAAGAATCCCGGGCGTTCCGTGATGACCACGTCGATTTCGCGGAGAATCTTCGCCATGACAGCCCGTAAGACGAGGGGGAGTGCGATCCGTATTACAACAGCCCGGTCCGTGAATCCATCCTATCTGTCCGCTGAATCCCACCGCTTGCCACACCCGATCGATTGCGATAGGCATTAGGCCTCGACGCAACGTAATGAACCACACGGCTTGTGAGGTAGCCCATGTCCGACAATGGATTCGACGGCGAACGGCGCGAGACGACGACTCGTCTCGAAGCCCTGAGCGACAAAGGTTTTGTCATCATCGTCACCCGCGCGTTCGGCCCCGACGGCGAGAATCTCGTCGACCCGGATGGCCCCCAGTTCTCGGGTGAAGCTGGCATCAAACTTCGCGTCAAACAGGGTGACCTCGAAGGCGACGTTGTCTTGAGCCCCTACTACGGTGACCCGAGCAAGGTCACCGACGTGGATTTCGTAGAAGGCGAACGCTGCACCCTCTTCTGCCCCGAGAGTGGGGTCGAGCTCGACCGCATTCCAGGTATGGAATCGCCGGACGGCGGCGGCTACTACGCTGTCTACCTGACCGAGAAGCTCGCAGAAGGCGAACTCGTCGCCGTGAACGACATCTGGGGCAACTACGACTCCCAAATGCTCGACGAAGGCGAAGTCCTCGCAGCACTTGCAGAAGCGGAAGACGCAAAAGCCTCGTCCTGAGGTCATTCGCGCTGCGCCGAGAGAACTCCGCGCCGGGCTGACCGGCGCGGCATCCTTGCAACACCCTCTTCACATCGCTACAAGTTTCGCTTGGGTCGCGTGCGGCAACTGCCGCGCGCTTCCGAGCTATTTTGACCATTGTTTGGCTTGAAGGAGATCGAATGCAGCTGCAACGCACGATGGCACTTTGGACCGCAGCAGCGGCGCTCTTCATGGGCGCAACTGTTGCCAATGGATGTGGGAGCGACTTCGGCGAAACCGGCGCACCCGGCCTCTCGATTTCGAGCCCCCAGGGCCTCGAGCTTCGGCTTCCCGACGACGAGGACCGTCCGCAGACTCAGGTTTCGATCGAGCTTCGAAGCACCGGAAGCGACGACCTGACCGTCACCGAAGTGAGCCTGCTGAACACCCCGAGCCGAATCCAGCTGCTCGGCGAACGCGGCGGCCAGTGCTCTAGCGACGCTGATTGTGGCGACGGCATCTGCTTCCCCGCCAATGGCACCTGCGGCCAGCTCGGCGGCAAGCCAACCCCGTTCGACGTGATCGCGAACACCATCGCGACCATCGACCTGGTCATCCTGAAAGGACCTCGCGAGATCAACTGCGGCGAAGCCCCCGAAGGAACTCCGAGCCAGTTCGTCGAGGGATACTGCGGTGAACTCCGCGTCGCCACCAATGCCGTCAACTCTGGTGGTTTCGTCGAAGAAGGCGCCGCCACGTTCTACTTGCTCGCGCCGCAAGGCAGCGGCCAGATCTCGGTGAACCCGAGCTTCCTCGAGTTCCTCGGCGTTTCGCAGAACTACACCGACTCGCGCTCCTTCACCGTCTCGAACGACGGCCAGCAGCCGCTCACCCTCAACGGAATCTCGGTCGAAGATCGTTCGAACCTCTTCGAGATCTCGCCGTCCAACTTCCCACTCACGATTGAGCCGGGAACCGCCGAGACGTTCGACCTGACGCTGTCGGTCGGCGGCGACGAAGTGAATCTAAACTTCGACACCGACCTGAACTTCGATTCCTCCGCCGCGAACGTTGCGCCGTTCCTCATTCGCGTCTCCGAGGGCGAAGGCGCCTCTCCTCGAATCGTTGCGTCGCCACAAGCGCTCGTCTTCGATCAAGAGACCACGCAACCCCTGACCATCGAGAACATTGGCGAGGCGACCCTGACCGTGAATTCGCTCACGGTTCAGCCTGCTGCAGTTCGTGACTTCTACTCGTTCGAAGTGGGTGGTCAGCCGTTCGCTTCGCTCGCGATTCCTTCTGGCGAAACGCGCACGATCGACGTCGTCTTCACCCGCCCCGGCGGGAACATCGAAGACGCCGTTGGACAGCTTCAGATCGGCCACAACGACCGTTCGAGCGGAAACCGAACGACCATCACGCTTCTGGGTGACGCGGGCGCGGTTCCAGTCGGCGAGATTCTCCCCGCGTCTGCGACCTTCCTCTCGGCCGTCGGCGAGATGGACACGCGCCAGTTCGTGATTCGAAACGTCGGCGCAGCTCCGCTCGAGATCACTGGTGTCGACTTCAACTTCACCGGCGGAACCGAGGCGGAGTTCGTCATCAACGGCGCCACTGGAACGATCGCTCCAGGAGACTTCACCACCGCTTCGCTCGTGTTCACGGGAGCAAACGATACGCCTGACACCGGCGAAGCCGTCTTCACGTCGAACAATGGCGGCGGCGACCTCGTGCTGCCCATCCTGAGCAACTCGAGCAACTCGTCCGTGACTCCGGTGATCACCAATCTGGTCCAAGGCGACGTTCGCGTTGGCGGCACCGCCCGACTCAGCGGCGGCGACACCACGCCAGCAACCGCGACCAAAATCTGGGTTCTCCTGGAGCGCCCAGCCGGTTCTGAAACGTTCGGCTACCTCGTCGGAAACGATTTCTCCTTCGTGCCCGACACCGCCGGCACCTACACGGTCGGCATGACCGCCGTCGAAGGGTCGCGCGAAGTGCAGACCACCGCTCAGGTTACGGTCATCGAGTAGTCGCTTGTGCCAGACAAACCACGCCACGAGGCGGAGCTCAACGCTCCGCCTCGTTTCGTTTCTTGCTCACGTTTTCGCCGCCGCACTGGCATCGTTGAGGGCCCGCCTACGTATGGCTTGCGCGCGAAGCGTTCGTGGGCGAGTCTGGCGCGTCCATTCAAGGAGCCCGCGGTGGCATCGGTAACTTTCGAAAGCGTCCACAAGTCGTACGACGACGTCGAGATCATCAAAGGCGTCGACCTCACGATCGAGGATGGTGAATTCCTCGTCTTGGTCGGCCCGTCTGGCTGCGGAAAGTCGACGATGCTCCGGCTGGTGGCAGGCCTCGAAACCATCACCGGTGGCGATTTGAAGATTGGCGACCGAGTGGTCAACGACGTGGCTCCGCGGGATCGCGGGGTCGCCATGGTGTTCCAATCGTACGCGCTCTACCCGCACATGACCGTTCGCGACAACATGGCGTTCGGGCTCAAGATTCGGAAGGAAGCCAAGGACGTCATCGACAAACGGATCTCGGAAGTCGCGCGACAGCTCGACATCGAGCCATACCTCGAACGCTTCCCCAAGCAGCTCAGCGGCGGCCAGCGCCAGCGAGTCGCGATTGGTCGAGCGATTGTGCGCGACCCCGATGTGTTCCTCTTCGACGAGCCGCTGTCCAATCTGGACGCGGCGTTGCGCACGCAGATGCGTGTGGAGCTGAAGAAGCTGCACCAACGACTGGCAACGACGATGATCTATGTCACTCACGACCAGATCGAAGCCATGACGCTGGCGACCCGAATCGCAATCCTACGCGACGGACTCGTACAGCAGGTCGGCACGCCGGAAGAAGTCTACGAGCGGCCGAACAATCGATTCGTGGCCGGCTTCATCGGTTCGCCGTCGATGAACTTCCTGCCGGTGGACCTGGCCGATGGTCGTTTGACGGCGCCCGGAGTGGATGTTCCGTGGAGCGGCGTGAAAATCAAAGAGCTCGGCGTCCGCCCGCAACAGCTGCAGCTGGTCCGCGACGTGCCCGAGGGCTTCGGCACCATCGATGCGCACGTCGAAGTGATCGAGCCAATGGGATGGGAGTCGTACCTCCACACTCGTGTCGGTGACCAAACGGTCGTGGCCCACGTCCGAACCGAAGAGATTTCGGACCTGAAGCCGAACACGGACATCACGTTCGCGGTGGACCCGGCGGGAGTTCACGGCTTCCTCGACGACGGTACGCGCGTCGCCGAGGACTCCTCGAACTGACCGACTACGACTACGGGGCCTCTTCGTAGACGATTGCCACACCCTGCCCCGCGGTGCCCGTCGCCGGGTCGTTCAGCGCCGGCACGGAAGTTCCCCGAAGCACAATCGAGTTCGTCTCGACAAAGTACTCCCAGCCGTTGGGACCGCCGCGCGGGACCTGTTGGCCGCCCACGGTCACCTTGATCGTGGACGAAATTGGAGTCGTCAGCGGCCGATACTCCGATCCCCGAGCAGCGATGATGTCCGCGAGTTCATCATGGAACTTCGCGAAGATTCCAGACTGGCAGAAATCCGCATACCAACCGCCCGACTCGGTCGCTACGCGCTGATATGCCTCGCTCCCCCCACTGAAGGTACAGTTCGCCGAAACCGGAACGAGTCCATAGAACGGCGCGTTCTGCGCGAAGAAAGTGCTGTACGCGGCGATGTTGGCCCGAACTGTGGGATCGTTGTAGTCGACGTTCTGGAACGACTGCGACTCTTCATCCGTAATCGTAACGAAGATGAGCGCGGCATCATCTCGAGGCGCGAGCGCGGGCGTCACTTGAGGACTCAGGAGCCACGAGATCCCCAGCTCGGCATTTCTCAAGCCGTACTCGTTTGCTCCGTCCGTTCCGTTTGCCCAGAAGTTCGATTCGGTGTCCATCTGCGAGTAGGTGGTCATCCACCCGGCCGTTGCTCTTGGGCGGCCATCGCCCGTCTGCGCCATGTCCGCCATCGCAAACCTTGTCGGAACGTTGGTCGCTGCAAGTTCGGCGAGGAACGAGGGCCAGCGAGGCTTCACGCTGCCGGAATAGGTCGTGTCCATCGAGCCCGTACCGTCGATCAGCCAGTAGACGTCGGTTCCCGCGAACTCGTCACGCGGCGCGAACGGTCGGCACTTGGGCAGGCCTGTGAGCATCGCCCGGCTCAGGCCCGTCGAGTTGGCGGCATCGTTGATCTCTGCCGACTGTGCCTGCGCGTCGAAGGCTACCGCAGTGACGACCAGCAACTGCCCGTTTCGGTCGATGAGCGTTGTCCGCCCTTCCACGGTCGTACCCGCCGGAGTAGCAGCCGCAGGGAAGTTGGTGACGTCCGCCGAAGAGAATCCTGCGAGTTGGACGAGGAGCGCATCGCGATGTGCCTGAAGAGCTTGCGAACTCGAGACCCGACGAATCTGTCGCGTCGTGATCGCGGGGTAGCCATCGTGCGTGACGAACGAATGAACGAACGGATTGTCGGTCGTGCCCGTCAGACGCCGGAGCTCCAGGTGTAGATCGAGCGACGAGCTGCGCGCTTCCGCGTACACGAAGCCGGCTACCGTCCCCTGCGCATTTCGGAACACCGAAGCCGCCCAGCCGTTCGTCGAGTTCGCTCCGGTGATCGACAGCTCTGTGCTCGATGTGAAGGTGAGCGGAAGCGCCAGATCCCAATCCCCAACGGTGCTGCGGTATCGAACCGCGTTTCCTGCGACCGGATTTCTGCACTCCTGCACGAACGCTCGCATGCCGTCCTGAACGCCGTCGTTGAACGTAGAGGGATTCGTCGGGTCGAGCCCATAGGAGACCTCCTCTCCGTCGGTCAGGCCGTCCATGTCGGTGTCTGCGACGGTCGGATTGGTGCCCAACACGAACTCGTCCGCATCACGAACGCCATCGTCGTCGGTATCCGCCTTGTTCGGGTCGGTGCCTTCCGTGCGTTCAATACAGTCGAGAATGCCGTCGAGGTCGGTGTCGATTTCTTCCTGACCAGGGTTCGCTTCGTCCGGGCAATTGTCCACCGAGTCTGGAATCCCATCCATATCAGGGTCGTCGCACACATCGCCGATGCCATTCCCGTCGCCGTCCTCTTGGCGAGGATTGGGCACGAGCGGGCAGTTATCGTCGACATCATCGACTCGGTCGTTGTCGTCGTCGGCCTCACATCCATCACCCAACCCGTCCATGTCGGTATCGAGCTGCTCGGGATCGGCAGCGTCGGGGCAAATGTCCGTGTCGTTGAGCACGCCGTCGCCATCACGGTCGGGGTCACAGGCGTCTCCCGCGCCGTCCATGTCGAGGTCGTTCTGGTCGGGGTTGAAAAGTCCGCGGCAGTTGTCCTCATCATCGAGCACTGCGTCGTCGTCGGTGTCGCAAGCGTTGCCAATACCGTCCATGTTCGAGTCGACCTGCCGGTCGTTCGAAAGGTCCGGACAGTTGTCGGCGTCGTTGGTCACGCCGTCGCCATCGCGGTCGTCGTCGCAGACGTCGCCAATGCCGTCGTCATCTGCATCGAGCTGGTCCGCGTTGGACTCCTCCGGGCAATTGTCCTGCAGGTCGGCGACGCCATCGGAATCGATATCACCCGACGTCTGACAGGCATCCCCCTGACCATTCTCATCGGCGTCCTTTTGGTCTGAATTCGCCACCTCTGGACAATTGTCCAAAATGTCCGCGACCCCGTCGGCATCACTGTCGGCGCGGCATTCCGTGTCGACACACAGCTCGCCACTATTGCAATCGGAATCATCAGAACATCGAGCGGGTCCGCACTCGCATGCGGAGAAAGTGCCACTCACACAGATCGCCGTACCTGCCGCACCGTCGCTGCAGGAACACGCCTGCGTCTCGCCCTCGGAACAGTCGAGCTGCTTTGACGGAGAGTCGTCTCCACAGGCGGCGAGCGCCGCAAAGAGAAGCAAAATCGAAAGTCGCTTGAACATGGAGAGTCCGGGCTGAAGCAATGCACTGAATGAACGGGGTGACCGATGCCTGCATGGTATCCCGCCCCCTACCCCGCTTCAACGCGGTGAGCGCAAACTTCAGCTTGTTTCAGACGCAAAAAAGCCGCGTACGACGTGGTCGTACGCGGCCGATTCTCTGCGCTTAGGCGGAGCGTCCCTTACTGCGTGATATGCAGGAAGTACGGACCGTCACGCGGACCCGGGTCGGACATGTTGACTCGGGCGCCCACGATTCCAATCAGGTAGGTCTGGCCAGCGACCGGAGTGAAGGTTGCGGTCGTTCGGTTACCCGACCCCGTTCCCGTCTCGAACACGTTCATGCCCTGAATCTGGAAAGCCAGGTTCAAGCGACTGCCGTCGTAGCGAGCTTCGACGGTGATGGGGTCAGCGGACGTCGGGGTGACCGAGAACCAATCGTCGTTGAAGCATCGTCCAAGGGCTCCATCGAACGGAATCGGCAGCGCAAGCGCCAACGCGAAGTTGTCGTTCGACTCGTAGGAGTCTTCCGGGCATGCGGTGGAGTACATGGTCGTCGGACCGTACAGAAGGTCGTACGGCGCAGCGTCATTGCCCTTGTTGCGGACAAGGATTCGATAATCGCCAGCCTGGTTGGCCGAGTAGTCGAGAATCTCATCACCTTCGGCGAGCGAGTCTTCGGTGGCGACGACATTCCCCGAGGGGTCCACCGTCTCCAACACGATGTCCTGGTCGCCGGGCGAATTGGAGAACACGGCGAACGTGTTCGGTACCGTACGGACCGGCGAGAGCGAGTAGTAATCGTCGTCGAGGCCGCACGCGACCGCGTCGATGATCTGCTTCACAACTGGCGTATTCGGCAGCGAGGCCGCCAGATTCAGCGTGTCGTTGCGCTCGTAGCTGTCAGGGCAGTAGCCGATCGTCGGGGTGCCCGCGTTGGTCGCGAACCACAGGTCGTATTCGGTACGCGTGAAGCCCGTCGCGTAGATTCGCAAGTAGTAGGTTCGACCCGCGTCGAGGCCAGTCTCATTGATGTCCTCGAAGTTCGTGGATCCAGCCGCGG
>CAYLMO010000013.1:51410-95195 GCA_964384605.1 uncultured Bradymonadales bacterium
CCCGCGTCGAGGCCAGTCTCATTGATGTCCTCGAAGTTCGTGGATCCAGCCGCGGTGGCGATGATGGCCTCCGTGGTTCCGTCCCACTCGACGAGTTCGAGATCGATGTTTCCAAGCGATGCTTCGTACTCGACGTGGGCTTCGACACTGGTCGTTCCGGCCGGCAGCTTGACCCAATCCTCTGTGTTCTCACACAGCTGGAGCGCCGAATAGGCTTCGGGAGCCGTCTCGCCAGCCGTCTCGGCGTCCGCCCGAGAAGCGGAAGTGACGGTGTCGTCGATGAGCGAGCAATCGTCCGGGTACGAGAGCTGGATGTCGACCTCGTAGTAGCTCGAGAATCGAGCCGTACCTTTGCCAAACACCTGAAGCAGATACGTCGTTGGTGTAGTGTTGGGGTTCGTATCGATGATCTGCTCGTTGTCGGTCGTGGTCAGGGAGTTGCCGACAGGCGAGCCGGTGTTGCCACGATAGAGCGTCGCATCGATGTCTCCGAGACCGTGGTTGAAGAGCAGGTCGACAGTGACGGTTGCGCCACCGGGCACCGTGATGGAGTACCAATCACGATCGTTGAGCGAACCGCCCTGCCAGCAAATCAGCAGGTCTTCGGTGAGCCCGACTGGCAGCTGCGCCGCCGCCGCGAACGAATCGTTCTGCTCGAAGAGGTCCGGGCAGACGCGGTCTTGCGGACCCGCACCATCTTTGTAGGTGAGCAGATCGTAGCGGATTCGCGCGTTCTCCGTCGTGATCACTTTCACGAGATAGGTCGTGTCAGCGGTCGGTGCGGCGATGTTGAGCGACTCGTCATTCGTCGTCGTGTTTGCCGACTGAAGCAGCGTCGTGCCGGTCGCGTCGTAGAGCTCGAGGTCGAGGTTGGCCTGACCGTGGTCGAAGTTCGCAAACACTTCCGCAGTGGAACCGTTCGGAACAACGATGCTGTACCAGTCTTCGTCGCCTTCGCACTTGTTCAGACCGCCATAGATCGACTCGAGGTTGAGAGCGGTAGCTGTCGCCGCGGTATCGTTGTCCTCGAAGCCATCATCGGCGCATGCCGGAGCCGGCGTGACGTTGACGTTCATGCTGTAAGGCGTGACCGGCGACGTTGAATTGGTCTGGACTCGCCAAGCGACGGTTTGGTCTCTCGCCGACCGATACGACACCGTGTCGGTTCCCGTATTGAGGGTCGAAGCCGTGGTCGCGACAGTCGTCGCCCGGTCGTCGAAGAAGTAGATATCGGCGTTACCGTTCGACGGCTGATAGTTGATGTCGATCGTGATGCTCTCTCCTGCGAGGAGGTCGATCGTGTACCAGTCGACATCGCCAAGCACGCCACAGGCAGTCAATCCGAGGTAGGACTGGCCCATCACCGTGGCCGCTTCCGCGCGAGAATCGTTGTTCTCGAAGTCGTCAGGGCAGTCGGGGTCAGGCGGTCCCACACCGTTGAGATTCAGAATCACAGTGTAGTCGTTTCGTGCTGCCGGAGTTCCCGTGACGCGCAAGTAGTACGTGCCACCTTCGCCAGTCCCGGCCGTGTAGGTCACGACTTCGCCGTCGGTCGTCGTTTCGCCCGAATCGAGCAACGTCGTCGAGTCGTTCGGTCCGTACAGGAACGCGTCGATGTTGCCGTTGGCGTGAATGAACCGAACGTCGAACTCCAAGACATCGCCATCGGCGATATCGACCGAGTACCAGTCGTCTTCGAGGTCGCAGATTCGTCCGCCACCGACATTGTCGTCGCCGGTGCGCGCCTGTGCGGTGTCAAACGTCACAGCGGTTGCGGCCGTGTTGTTTGCGTTTGCGTCGTTGTTGCACGCGGGACCATCGATAAGGTCGAACTCCACTCGGTAGGGCACGTTCAGGCCCGAGAACAAGCTTCCCTGCACGCAGTACTGTCCGGCGTCGTTCACCTGGTAGTTCAGCGTCTCGCAAACTTCGTTCGGCGCGTTTCCAGATGCACGAGTTTCGGTCTGGAGGAAGGCCGCGCAGTCGTCTGGGCCGAACAGCGTGACGTCGAGGTCACCCGCGACGTTCGCATCGTAGCAAGCCTTGAAGTCGATCGTCTGCAGCGGAAGAACGTCGAAGCAGTAGTAGTCAGCGTCGGAGCAAATCGCGAGGTCGGTGTAATCACCTTCGGCAAGGTTCGTGACCTGTTGCGGGCACGTATCGTTCTGCTCGAATTGGTCGGTGCACACGTTCGGACGCTGCGTCCAACGGAAGTCGTAGTCAATCACGCCGACGCCGCTCGCCGGGAACAACTCCACAGTGAGGCAATCGGGGTCTTCGGTCAGGACTTCGATGCGCTCCAGACGCTCCGCCGAGTTGGCGTTCGCCAGGATCGAGCCGGACGAGTCGCGAATCGTGAAATCGACGTTTCCGAAGCGAGGGTCGGCTTCGACGTCGACCTGAACCACCTGGTTCGCATCGGCGCAAAGCTCGAAGAAGTCGCGGTCGTCGCCGCACACCTGAAGGCCATCGTAGTCGCCGACGCCCGTCATCGCGTCGAGCGGCAGCGCAATGGCGTTCATCAAGTCGTTGTTCGGCTCGTAACCATCGTCGGTGCACGCAGCGGCGGGCGAAACATCGATGGTGATGTCGTAGTTGATGAAGTCTTGGACGATCGAGCCGCGAACCTGAATGGCGAGCGGCTGGCCGAGCGGCACGCCGTAGGAGAGCTGCTCGGTGCCGTTGTCTTCCTGCGGCGGTCGAGCCGAGGCGACGAGCTGCTGTCCGTTGTCCTGAAGAAGCGCGATGTCGAGGTTACCCTTCTGTTCGTCGTAGTTGAGGGTCACGGTGACAACGTCGCCGTTGTTCGTGTTCACTTCGTACCAGTCGCCGCCGAGATTCTCGGCACAGAAGGCAGGAGCGTTCATGCCGGTGCCGTCGAACGGCGACATGACACCGTAGGCTTCGTCGATCGAGTCGTTGTCGCCATAGCCGTCTTCTGGGCAGGTGATGATGGGAGCGCAAAGGCCGATGAGCGGGTCTTCGGCTTCTTCGTCCGACGAGCCGAGCGTGAAGTCGCAGAACTCGACCGCGGCACACTGGTTGCTGTTGGTGCAGCCTCGGCAGGTCGGCGGGTTACCCGAGCAGACCTGACCGACGACATCACAATCCTGTCGGTTGACGCACGTGTCGACGCAGACGGCATCGACACAGGTTTGGTTCGCGTCACAATCGACGTCGTCGGAGCAACCCGGCAGGCAGACGCTACCTTGCGCTTCGACGCAGATGTTGAATGGAGGACACTCGTCGGTGTCGCGGCAACCGGTTCGGCAGATTCGCCGGCCCATGAAGCCTTCCGGCTCGCAAATTTCGTTCTGCCTGCAGGACGAATCGTCGGTGCATTCGGGTCGCTCGACGCACTCGTCGGCAGCGTTCGAGCAGATGTATTCGATTTGCTCCCCTTCCTGACGCGCCCAGAAACCGCACACCGGGTTTCCGCCTGGCTGCGTTTCGCACCACTCGGCGTTGCTCACGCCTTCCGGCGGCGTACCGCAGTCGCAATCGCCGCTGAATTGGCAGGCCGGCGGGTCAAGCTGGTCGTTGCAGAACTGGAAGTCTCCACACGAACCAGCGACGCAACCCTCGACCTCACAAACGTTGGTCGAGGAACATACCGAGCCCTCGCCGCAGTCTGCGTCGGAGCGGCAGCCAGGTCGGCAGCGTTCGTTCGAGCAAATTGCGCCCTGTCCGCACGCTTCGTCATCCGCGCATGCGTTCAACTCGCACGTCAGGTCGGTCGGTTGGCAGAACTCGTCCGGCGCGCAATCCGCCGTTACCGAGCATGTCTGCTCTTGCGTCGTGCAAACGCCGGCGCTTCCGCAGCGCTGACCTTCTGGGCAGTCCGCGCTCACCGCACAATCATTTGCTTCCGTGGAGTCGTCTCCACATGCCGTAATGGCGATCGCAGCGATCGCCATCAGCACGAGAAACTTACTTCGTTCTAGTATCCGCAACATTGAACTGTCCTTTACAAGACATCTGAGGGGGCGTGGGTGCAGCATGGTGCAAACCCGGATTTTACCCGTATTCGGTCGGCAAGAACCCTAGGCGAACGGGTGGCGCGACGCAAATGGTAGGCAAGCGTCAAATCGGCGCCACGTTCCTCAAATGACCACTGTTCGTCAAGCGCGGAAATCCGCGCGAAGACTACAGAATGCCAAGAGCACATCGACCTACACCCTTTGCATTCCACCACCGATTTCTCTAGAAGAAGCCGCTCCGCTGTACCAATGAATGATTGAATGTGCCGTGTCTGAATATCGAATATCCGTCCTCGCTCTTTTTTTGTTGCTCGCCCTCTACTCCACGGGCTGCGCCGAAGGCGCAATCGACGCCAACGCCGGCACCAACGACGCCGGCGCCCCCAACACTCGATTCGAGCCGGAAGTCGATGCAGGCGCTGACGACGTCGGACCCAACGCCGATGCCGAAACGCCGATCGACCTCGGAAACGAAGACGCCGGTCAACCCGACGCGGCGAGAGCAGATGCGTGTTCTCCCTCGCCGGAGACCTGCAACGGAATCGACGACGATTGCGATGGCCTCGTCGACAACGGAATCGCATCCGATCCCTGCTCCGACGGTGTTGGAGCTTGTGCCGTAGGCGGCAATACCGCCTGCATCGAGGGCGAAACCGTTTGCGACGCTGTCGCGCTCGCGCCGACGGATGAGCTGTGCGGCGATTCCCTCGACAACGATTGCGACGGCGAAATCGACGAAGGCTTCACCGGTATCGGCAGTACCTGCACCGCCGGGGTCGGAACGTGTGAGACGATCGGCGAGGTCACCTGCTCCGCCGACGGACTCAGCACCGAATGCAACGCAGTCCCCGCCGCCCCCGGCACTGAGCTCTGCGGAAACAACCTCGATGACGACTGCGATGGTGAACTCGACGAAGGTTTCGACGTCGGCACGATGTGTAGTGCTGGAGTGGGAGCATGCGCTGTAGACGGCGTGAAACAGTGCTCTACCGACGGTCTCTCGACCGAATGCTCCGCGACTCCAGGTACGCCCGGCGCCGAACTCTGTGGTGACTCGATCGACAACGACTGCGACGGCTCGACCGACGAAGGCTTCGAACTCGCCGGAATGCCCTGCACGGAAGGCGTAGGCGTTTGCGCAGCGACCAGCACGTACGTCTGTTCGGCCGACCAACTCTCCCTGGAGTGCCCCGCAACTCCCGGCACACCCGCCCAAGAGGTCTGCGGCGACTCCCTCGACAACGACTGCGATGGCGCAACCGACGAAGGGTTCCCAGACCTCGGCACGAGCTGCTCCGTATCCATCATGGCCTGCTCGGCGACCGGAACGGTCGTTTGTGCCGGAACCACCACGATGTGCGACGCGGTCGTTACACCCGAGACCGAAACGTGTGACGGCACCGACAACGATTGCGACGGCGATGTCGACAACGATCCGGTCTGCGGCACATGCACGGACGACTCGTTCGAATCGAACGACCAACAAGCGTCTGCGGCCGTTTTGCCGCGAGATGTTCGCCACTCGTTGGCATCGTGTTTCCGCGACCCCGATTGGTTCGCGCTCGAAGGGGTGATGGCCGGTGAGTCCATCATTGTGAACGCGACCTTCATCGATCTCACCGCCGACCTCGACATGCGACTCGTCGACTCGAGCGGAGCGACGATCGCCGCTTCAGTCTCGACGACCGACGACGAACAGATCGTGTTCGCCGTGCCGACGGCCGGGACGTACTACCTGCGCGCAGCACAAGTCGGCCCCACGGCTGTCCAGAACTACACCCTCCATTGGACCACGGTTGCGGGCACGCCCACCTGCGCGAACGATGCCTGGGAGGCGAACGACACCCTTGCAACCGCTCCCGAGCTCGAGCTGAACCGCACGGTTTCCGCCGAAGTCTGCGCCGGAGACGTCGACCTCTACGACCTGGGATTCGTCACGCCCAGCTTCGGATTGCGCGTAACCGTGAACCACGCGGTCTCCGCTGGGGACATCGATGTTCGAATCTTGCGCTACGGCAGCGAAGTCGCGGCGGCTCGGTCGGCCACCGACAATGAAGTGCTGGTGTACTGGCCCGAATTTGGCGGCGAGTTCACGGTCGAAGTTGCCGGTGCCACTGCAGCGGTCGCCAACGACTACACGATTCGCGTCGAGTTTGCGGGAGCGTTCGTCTGCGGCTCCTCGCCGGACCACTCTGCCTCGGAGCCCGACGACAACTACTCGGCGGCGACGACGCTAGCCGCCAACAACGGTCGCAACGCGGCGATTTGTGGCACCGACGACTGGATTCGATTGTCCAACGTCGCCGCCGGCGACACGATCGTCGCGTCGCTCTTCTTTGCCCACGACATCGGCGACCTCGACCTTTGGATCTATCCCGACCTCGGTGCGGGCGGCGTCTACGACCCGACGACAGCGGTGGCCGCGTCTCGCTCCACCAACGACGACGAACACATCAGGTTCACGGCCTCTTCGGCCGGCAACTATTACGCCGTTGTCGAAGGTTTCTCCGGTGACCGGGGCCCCTACCGGTTCGTGTGGGACCGCGCCACGATCGCATGCGACGACGCATTCGAACCCAACGATCGATTCGCGAGCTTCCCATCGCTCGCCTACTACACGTCGTCTCGCCTCTCGCCGACGACGAGCTACGTTGGCAATCTCTGCTCGGGCGATCTCGACAACTTCGAGCTCGGCGACTTTGGGGTGGGCAACACCATCGAAGTGACTGTCGTCGGCAGCGCCGGCGATTTCGAGGTGGAGCTGTACGACGGATTGACCTCCGTCGTGTCCGATGCCTCGACCACGAGCACCAAGACGATTACGTACGTCACCACCGACGATGACGACCACACCCTCGCGATTCGCCCCACCGGCGCGACCGCGGTAAGCTACAGCGTCTCCTACCAGGTCCTGTAATCATGAAGAAGTTCACGGTCTTCGCCCTCTTCGCGACCTTCCTGTGGACCTCCGCTTGTGGAGATGACCCACCGTCCAACAACGGCTCCACAGCTGACGTTGGGGTGGATGCGGGCGACATGGGATTCGACGCGGCGTCCGATGCCGACATCGTGGACATGAGTTCCGACGATGCCGGCACCACCGGTGGCTACTGCTCGACGTGCACCGCCGACACGGACTGCGCCGAGGGCGGTTTCTGCCTGAGTCTGTTCAATGGCGAGTCGGTTTGCGGGTCGGCCTGCGATTCGAGCGACGACTGTCCAACCGATTCCACCTGCCTGATCGTCGACGAAATGACGATGACGCAGCAGTGCGTCCCCAACGACCTCACCTGCGTGGACCGCTGCTCCGAAGTTGAGTGCCGCAGCGGAAACTTCTGCGACCCATTGACTGGCAACTGCATTCGACCAGGTCGCCTCTGCGAGATCGGTTGCCAGATCGACCTGCAGTGCGGCGACGGCCCGGAAGACAGATGCCTGACCGTGCCCGGAACCCCCGACGGCGAACGGGCTTGCTTCACGGGGTGTAACGCGGAATCCGAGATTCAAGAGTGTCCTGCAGACTATTTCTGCGCCGCGATCGACCCAGACAACAACCCGGCGGCCGGGATCTGCTTCCCGTTCGAAGGAACGTGCCGCGACCGTTGCGCCAACGTCACGTGCGGCGATGGAGAGAACTGCGACCCGGTGACCGGGGACTGCATTGCGGCCGCTTATGGAGCTTGCGAACCCGGCTGCACGTCGAACGCTGAATGCGGCGCACAGAAAGACGTTTGCTTGAATCTCGGCATCGGCGACTCGGCAACCTGTTGGCAGAGTTGCGCCGACAATCCTGCCGGATGCCCTGAAGGTTACGAATGCCTCGGCCTCACGGCCTCTACGCTGCAGCTGTGCATTCCCGTGAGCCGCGACTGCTCCCTCTGCGAAGACTCGGCCTGCTTCCCCTCCGGCACCTGCAATCCCGACGACGGTAGCTGCATCGACACCGCTCAACGATGCAGCCCCGGCTCATGCCCGGTCGGCGAGTACTGCGACCCGGTCAACCTCGTTTGCCAGCAGCTCGGCCGCGCGTGTGCGGGCGACTCCTGGGCCGTCGACTGCGACAACGTGGTCACGAAATGCACCACCCAAAAGGTCGGAGCAAAGGGTACCTGCGAGGCGCTCTGCAATTCGGACTCGGACTGCGATGCAGGTTCGACGTGCGTCGACACGAACGTTGGCAAGCTGTGCCTCGGCTATCGCGAAGGCGGTGCCGCGCTGTGTGGCGCAGCATACGATCGGGCCGACCTCGTTGGCCGCCCGTGCTCACCCGGCGCCTGCTTCGGAGTCGCACCCACGTGCGTCGCCGACTTCGGGACCGGCGGATTCTGTACGTCCACCTGCAATAGCGACATCGACTGCTCGGGCGACCAGACCTGCGAACCGGGGGAGAACGGGTTCGACGTCTGCATGACGACGCAATGCGCTTGCGCGGTGAGCCCTCGACTCCCCACCGCCCTCGAAGAGGGACTCGAAGCCGGCTTCCAACAGATCGGCGTCTCGCCGTGCGACAATCGGTTCGAGCCGACGTTCCGCGAGCGCAACGGCTTCGGGCCGATCGGTCTCTCGGATGCCGAGGTGACGACGCTCTCCTCGTATCCGTTCCGAACGCTCGCGGCTCGGCGCCATATCGAAAGCACACCAACGACGCTCTCCGCAGCCTGGACAGCCGCATTGACGGTCGCCGGTCGCGAGAAGACTGGCACCGCCGTGACGCCGACGTACCCAGGCACGAACGCCCGGCTCGCCGAGGCAATCGCCGAGCTCATCGTAGCGACCGGAGGCGCGCCAGATCTGACTGCCCTGGATCAAGAGGTCGCCTCGGTTCCCGCGGCGGTGCAAGAAGCGGCGGCCCCCTACGTCTCCGCCGCCGCGAGAGCCTACCTCGCCCGACGAAACGCTCTCGCTGCTTCGGGTTGGACCGCGACGGAGGTCAACGCCGCGATCGCGTCGGCCCCGTTCCTCTTCCTGCCAGGGCAAGCATCGGACATCGCGCCAGATCTGACAGCCCCTGCAGTCGCGGCAAAGTACGCAGCGATTCCGCGCGCTGAGTTCGAGCAGATCGCTGCGGACCTCGCGGCGGACCTCGATGCCGCTCGAGCGGCAACGGTCGCGTTGACCGACACGGGCTTTAGCTTCGATTACACAACGCCCGCCGGACGCGTCGTCATTGGCGACGGCGGCGCAACCTTGCACGACGATTCGGGAGGCCCAGTCGCCGTACTCATCGACATCGGAGGCGACGACACCTACACCGGCTCGCTCGCGACGAATGCCACCTCGGCAAACGGCGTCGCACTTGCGGTCGATTTTGGTGGCTCGGATACGTGGAACTACGCTCAGGTCGCCGACCCCAACGATGCCGTCGACCTTTTGCCCAGCGACGTCGACGGTCGAATCACGCCAACGCAACCGCTCTTCGCGGGGAACGGTCCCGTGTCGGCATCGCGCAGCGGGCGACAAGCAGCAGCGAGGTTCGGTATCGCATTCGCGCTGGACTTCGGAACCGACATCGACACTCGGATTTCGCTGCGCGGCTCGCAAGCAAGCTCGTTGTTCGGCGCGGCAATGCTCTTCGACGAAGGTGGCGACGACGTCTACGTGTCGGAAGCCATGTCTCAGGGCGCGGCACTCGGTGGTACCGCGCTCCTTTGGGATGCTGCCGGCAACGACGAATATCGCGCGTGGCACGCAGCTCAAGGTTTTGGAACCGGTGGCGGCACGGGATTCTTGCTCGATACGAGCGGCGACGACGACTACGTCGCGGTCGCGGGCGGTTTCCAGGCCGCCGGAGTACTGTACTACTCGCCGGTGGACCGGGGCGCGTCGAACCGCAACCTGGCGCAGGGAGCGGGCGCGGGCGTGTTGTCGGGGATCGATGGCGGTCTCGGCGTGCTCCACGACGCAAGCGGACTCGACACCTATTCAGCCGGAACCTATGCCCAGGGCCACGGTGCACTCGGCGGAGTCGGGTTCCTCGTCGATCGTGACGGTGGCGACATCTACGAAGGTCGCGGCTACGTGCAGGGCACCGGCGACAGCTACGGCGGTGGCGTGTTCTGGGACGCCCTCGGCGATGACAGCTACAATCCGACCTCCACCCGTCGCCAACGAGGACAAGGGTTCGGAGCTGAAGGTGGTTGGGGAATCATCTGGGATGCCGCCGGCTCCGACACCATTCAGTACATCGCACCGGCAGGTGGAGCTGGGATCGACGGAGGCCTCGGCATCGCGCTGTTCGGGCCCGGAGATACAGGCCACCAGGCGACGTCGGACGCGACCTGGGGCTACGCCGCTCGAACGGTCACGATGGGGCCATTCCTGACCGAGCCCACCCGTGGAATCTTCGTCGATGAAGGCGGAGCCGACTCGTATATGCGACCCGACGTCAGCATCATCATGGAGAACGGTTCGTGGCTGCAGCCGGCCACGCCAGGCGCCGAAGCCGGATACGGAACCGACCGCTGATTCAGGCGTATCGGCTCAGATACTCCGACAAGCGAAGCTTGCTGCGGGTCGACTTCGACGTCATGTAGCGAATCTTGCCGAAGATTGGCCGCTCCGGACCCCACGCTCGGTCGAACCGACCGAGTACCCAGAAGATCCCGCTGTACGAGTTCGGGTCGCGCCCATCGAGCGCATACTTGTTGTTCAGGTGCTCCATGATCTCGAGCGCTTCCTGTGGCGATTCGGTCCAGTGCAGGATCTTCTTTCCCCACAACATCCGCAGGTAGTTGTGCATGATTCCGGTTTCCAAGAGCTGATTCTGGGCAGCGTTCCAGATTTCGTCGTGGGTCGCGGCGCTCTCGAATACGTCGAGCGAGTACGTGTAGTCGCGCTCGTCGTCCGCGTGCTCGGCGAGGGTCGTCTGAGCCCAATCTGGAAGTGACTCGAATTTGTCGTAGTCGTCGGGACGCCGCACGCAGCAGTTGAACCCGATCTCGCGCCACGTGATGAATTCGTCGAGGAACGACTCGGCGCCCTTCGACATCCCCCACCAACCTTCCCGCTTGCCGTTCGCTTTCTCGGCGAGGCAGTCGATGTCCCAGCTCTCCCAGTCGGTGAGTGCCCGGAAGATCTCATGCGCCGAGATATGTCCGAAATGAAGGTGCGGGGACAGTCCGCTGGCCACGTCGTCGTCCGGGTGATTGCGACCTTCACCGTACGCCTCCAAATTGTTCTCCAGAAAGCGCATCAGCCTGTCTCGAGCGGGTCTCGCCCCGCCCTCTCGGTCCACCGCCGGCACCGAATGGTCGATCGGCAGCGACGAGACGAGCGTGGGGAGGTCGTCGAACTCCTCTGCCGAAAGTGGCGGCCACGCGTCCGCAACGTCAGTCGGGATGGACGCCGACTTCTGCAGCTGACTGAGTGGGGTCTCTCGGGGGAACGCCGCGAGGTGCGGTCGAATATCTTTCTGCAGGTGGCGACGGAAAGAGTGCGCTCGCGTGAACTCTCGCTCGGTCGCGTACATCGGGTAGATGCCGTTCGAGTCGACCTTCTCCATGAAACAATCGACCTGCTTCGCGGCTGCGGCGGTCATTCGGGGTAGCATGAAAGCGGGAAAGTCGTCGGTCACGACCACCGCGGCATTGGCCGAGAGTGCTCGAAGTAGGCCCTTTCCGCCGTCTCGTTCGCGCTCGACCCACGGATAGTAGGCCACCGGCGATCCCTCGAGCTCTGCCTGATGCTCGCGCATACCTTCGAGCAGAAACGTGTGGAATCTGTCCGACGCCCACTCGTAGTCACTTCGAATGGCTTCGAAAATGATGAGGGGAAGATCGAGCTTTTCGCACCACTCGACCGCACGATCGAGCGCAAAATTCCACTCCAGTCGCCGGTGCGAGTGCATCCAATAGAGGACGAATTCGGCGTTCTCCCGAACAGGAGCATCGTTGCAGTCTGTGATACGGATTTCTGGAACAGGCAAGACGGTCTCCATCGAGCGGGCTGCCGATGGGATGCAATCAGTGCGGGAACGATGCACCGTTCATTGCGTGCGGGCCGTCTGTCGGTTACCACTACCGGTCAGGTTTGTGACGAAGAGGAAATGATGCCGAAGCCCAACCTTGCTGACTTGAAGGCTCAAGCCGACACCATCTATCAGAATTACGACGCGAGTTTTGCGGGAAAACCGCGGGCAACTCGTGACTTGGTTCAGCTAGATGGCCTGATCAGCGAACTCGAATCGCTCATTGAAGACGCACGCACGCTGCTGAATGGCTCGCGGAATCCCGCGGTCATTTCGATGGTCGATACGGCGAAAGAGAATCTCGAACGCTATCGCGAAGAAAGGTCGCTCATCGCCGAACTCAAGGGCGACGACGTCACGATCGAGGCCGCTCACGCCGCAAATCGAGCGAATCGGATCTTCGACGTGTATGGGCGACACTTCGCTCAAAAGGACCGAAGTACACGCGACGCTCGGTTGCTGGACGAGATGGTCGAGGAACTTCAGGCGATCCGCGCTCAGATGGAGCGCCTCGTGGAGCTGGGTTCGAGTTCGGCCGAGCGCGACCTCGAAGTGGTCTCGCGCGAACTCAACATGTACCGCGAGGAAGCAAACCACATCCGAGCTGCGTACCGAACGGGCACACCGAACGACCGCGTCAACCGACTTGCGGCGCTCGCGAACAGCCAGTTCTCGCTCTACAACGCGCAGTTCGCTGGCAAGGGACGAACCACCCGACGCCCCGAGCTGCTCGAGCGCATGATCGCCAATCTCGAGGAGTATCGCTCGATGATGCGGCAGGTCCAACAGAGCGGATTCGCATCGACCATGAACGCCAACAATATTCGAATCGTTGGCGACAACCTCGATATGTACCGCAAGGAGCTCGACGAAATCCGAAAGGCTCGCGCCTCGACCGAGCCTTCCGACCTCGCCGGCATGCTCGGCGGCGCAGCGAACGAGATCATGGCCGAGTACCGCGAAAACTTCGCCGGCAAAGACCGAGCAACTCGCGACCTCGACCATCTCGGCAATCTGTGTGACGGTCTGTGGGAGGCAGCGCGTCAGATGGAAACGCTGCGCGGCGAACCCGACATCGAGTTCAACGACAAGAATCTCCAGATCGTCCACGAATCGTGGGCGACCTACGAAGACGAATACAAGCGAATCCAAGAAGCGCGCGGAATTGCGTAGCGCTCGGCACGACTTCACCCCGTGAGGACAGCGTGAAATACGGAACTTTCTTTCAGGCCCACCTTTGGACCTGCATGACCTGCGGTTTTCTCTACGAAGGCGGACAGCCCAAAATGGAATGTCCGGTCTGCGAATCGTATAAGACCAACTTCATCGACATCCCGCAGCACTTGGAGGCGAGCATCCGAGAAGAGTTTCCGGATGTGCCGCCAAACCACCAAGACGCCCGGAAGAAGCGGGTCGAACTGATGAAAGAAAACGACGTGCGCTCGAAACATCGTGCGCGCGGCCGCGTTCTTCCAGCCGCCTCGGGCAATCACATCGACCCGAGCTCGGACGACGTCTAACCGTGTCGTCCCGCACCGCATCCATCCCACTCGCCGAGCGCATGCGACCACGCACGCTCGGCGATTTTGTTGGGCAACGGCATCTGCTCGACGACGGCAAATTCCTGTCGAATTCGCTTTCGGCCGGCAGGCTGCCAAGCCTCATCCTGTGGGGCCCGCCAGGCTCCGGTAAGACCACACTCGCCCGCATCCTCGCCGAGGAAGTCGGGGCGGAGTTCGTGACCTTGTCGGCCGTCTCGAGCGGCGTGAAAGACATCCGCGAGCAGGTGAAGAACGCCAAGAGTGTTCAGGGGATGTTTCGCCGCACGTCGGTGCTCTTCGTCGACGAAATCCACCGCTTCAACAAAGCGCAGCAAGACGCCCTTCTCCCTCACGTCGAAAACGGCACGATCGTACTGATCGGCGCGACGACGGAGAATCCGAGCTTCGAGGTGAACTCCGCGTTGCTCTCGCGGGCACGTGTCTTGGTCCTCGAGCCTCTCGACGACCAGGCGATGGCCAGGATCATCGGTCGTGCACTCGACGACGAGCAGCGCGGCCTCGGCGCGATGCGGCTGGCGATCGACGACGCCGTCATGGACTCTCTCATCGCGGTCGCGACCGGCGATGCCAGGACTGCCCTGAATGTTCTCGAAGTCGCGGCCCAGGCGGTCGCGAGCGATGGCCGGCGCGCACTCTCCATCGAGGATGTCGAGGAAGCCACGCAGCGCCGCGTCATCCGTTACGACAAGAAGGGCGACGATCACTACCAGACCGTAAGCGCGTTCATCAAAAGTATGCGCGGCAGCGATCCGGATGCGGCTCTCTACTACATGGTGCGCATGCTCGAGGGTGGCGAGGACCCGCTCTTCGTTCTGCGAAGAATGGTGATCTTCGCGAGCGAAGACATCGGGAACGCTGACCCTCAGGCGCTGCGAGTCGCCCTAGACGCCACCGAAGCATTCCGTTTCATGGGGATGCCCGAGGGCGTGCTTCCGATGACGCAGGCTGCCACCTACCTCGCCACAGCCCCAAAATCGAACGCGGTCATTGCGGCATACGGTCGGGTCAGAAAAGACGCCACCAATTACGGCAACGCACCAATTCCCAAGCACATCGTCAACGCGCCAACCAAGCTCATGAAAGAGTTAGGCCACGGCCGGGGGTACAAGTACCCGCACAATTTCGAAGGGAATTACGTGGTCGAGGACTATCTTCCGGAAGTGCTGCAGGGCCGGAAGTACTACGAACCCAGTGAGAATGGGTTCGAACGAGAGATCGGGCGTCGGATGGCCGAACTTCGTGCGCCGGACGAAGACTAGGAGTCTTCGATTTCCGAGCGCAGGAAGCTGATGAGCTGGCCTTTGAGTTCCGCGGGCATCGCCTTGGCGAGGGCTGCTCGCGAGACGACTCCGGTATTCTGATAGCTCTGCAAAAATGCCGCGCAGGGCGGGCATCCTCCCAGATGACTCTCGAGATGGGCCCGCTGGTCCTCCGAGAGCTCATCTTCGAAGTAGTCGACCAGAAGGTCCATCATGTCGGGGCAATCGTACTTCATCGGTCCCTGTCGGCTGGTGCTGCTTGTCGTCACAGCGGTGTGACGACGCGATTGTGCTCAAGGTTTCAAATATTTGTCCAACACGAGCGCAAAGTCCGATTTTGCCTTCTCGGAGATGGCCTCCGGCTTGGTGACGATCGCGTACTCGAGCGCCCGGCTCGCGTCGCATTCAGCCTCTTTCTCGAGGGGGATGGCCGGGATGACGCGTCGCAGGACCTTTTTCACGTTCTCCGTATTCTGTTTCAAGATCGCGAGGACCTCCGAGACGTCGACTTCGGCTCGGTCGTACCAAACGTCGTAGTCCGTCGGCAGCGCGATGGTCGCGTAGCAAAGCTCGGCTTCGCGTGCGAGTCGGGCTTCGGGCATTGCGGTCATGCCGATGAGGCTCGCTCCCCACTGGCGGTGCATGTGGCTCTCCGCAACCGTCGAGAACGCGGGCCCTTCCATGCAGACATAGGTGCCGCCGTCGTGCACCGGGATGCCCTCGGCTTCGACGCACTGCAGCAGCGTCTGGCGGAGCATCGGGTGGAACGGCTGCCCCAGGTTCACGTGCGCGACAAAGTCGTCGTACATCGTATTGGGACGCTTCGTGGTCTTGTCGATGATCTGATCCGGGATGCAGAACTCGCCGGGGACGATCTCTTCTTGGAGCGACCCAACCGCTGATACGGTGACCACCCAGAAGACTCCCAGTTGCTTCAGAGCCCAGATGTTCGCCCGATACGGAAGATTCGACGGGCTGAATTCGTGGTTCTTGCCGTGGCGCGGAAGGAACGCGACGCGGCGGCCCTCGTACTCGCCGATCGTGATCGGAGCGCTAGGCTTTCCGAATGGCGTGTCGACCTCTCGCTCTTCGAGAATGGTGACGCCTTCGATTTCATAGAGGCCGCTGCCTCCGATGATCGCGATAGGTACGCGTTGGTCAGACATGATGATGGTCCTGATGCGGAAGTGGTGTCAGCCGTCGCATTTCATACGCCGTGCACGAGTCCCGCATCAAGACGCGATCACTTGTCCTCTGAATCGTCTGCGTACGATTCGAGACGGTGGCGCACGTCCCGCCGAATTTCGGTGCCTGGGCGGGGTGCGAACAGAAGCCCGAGGGTCGCGCCAACGGCGAGTCCGGCGGCGAAGATGCCGAGTGCGGGCAGGACGACGTCCTGAGCCGACTGCTTGTGTTGCAGTCCGAGGCGGTCGAGAACGTTGTCAACGCCATGATTGTAGCGGTTGCCCACGTTCGTCTGAGCCGATGAGAACCAATCGCGGAAGTCCATGAGGATCCTTTCTGGGTATGCGTGGTGTGTCCCTCGATCCTCGGCATCGAATGCACTTTGTCAAATTGCACCTCGGCGATGGATACAAAAAAGCCCCGCCGTATCGAACGGCGGGGCCAAATGTAGCGATCACTGTGGTCGGGTTTACCCGCCTACGCAGACACCCACTTCGGCGCCGCCCGTTTTCGCGCACTGACCGGAGCAGCAGTCGGCGCTGGTTCGGCAGGTCGAGTTGAGCGGTCGGCAAGGTGGGCCACAGGTTCCGTCGGCCCGGCAGTTGCCGTTGCAGCAGTCGCCGTCGGCCGCGCACATCTCGCCGTCGAACAGGCAGTTCGGGCAACCTTCGTCGATCTGATCGTCGCAGTCGTTGTCGACGCCATCGCAGACCTCAGGCTCACAACCTTCGCAACCTTCGTCGACGACACCATCGCAGTTGTTGTCTTTGAAGTCGCAGACTTCGACCTCAGGGGTGCATGCGGTCGCGCATCCGAGCACGATCTTGAGGGGGTCCATCACGACCATCGGGTCGATGGCGCGAAGGTCGGTGCACGACTGGCCGTTGAGCGTCAGCGTGTTGTTGTTGGCGTCGTAGGAGAAGCCGTTGGCGGCGTCGCGTGCGACAGGTTGTCCACCAACCTCGACCCAGATCTTGTTGGGGTCTGGCGGCGCAGTGGTGAGCGAGTAGGAACATGCGATCGATTCGGTCGCGATGCTCTCGAGCGCGGTCACGAGCTGTGCGGTGTTGCCAGCTTCGTAGAAGTAGCGCGGGCCCGGGTTTCCGGCGTCGGTTCCGCCAGCCTGGGCGACGGCGTCGAGGTCGTTCTCGCTACCGCCGAAGTTGAAGCCGATGACGTAGACGGGGATGCCCGCGTTGTTGAGCGCTTGTGCACCTTGGACGGCTGCGGACTGACTGTTGGGCGCGCCGTCGGTGATCAACACGACCGCCTTCGCGCGGAGTGCGTCTTGCGGGTCGCCGGGGTCACTCACGTGGTTGCCCGTACGGACGGCATTGAGCGCGTCACCGGTAGGCGTGCCTCCACCTGCTGCGTAGCAAGGGTAGGTTCCGCAGAGTTCCCAGCTGTTCTTCAGCGTGTTGGCGGTGTGGTTCCCCATAGGGAGCAACACGTCGAGGATGTCGTTTCCGGAGTAAGTGCCGACGCCAATCCGCACGTCGTTGGCGATCAGGTCAGCCATCTGGTCGAGAGCTGCGATTGCGTCACGGTCGGCACGGCCGGTGGTGCAGGAGCTGCACGAATCGTCCATCGAACCCGACTCGTCGAGCAGGAAGAAGATGTTCGGTTCGAGGACCACGAAGTCGGATTCCTGCTTGCCGCAGGCGCAGATGCCGTCTTCGCAAATCTCGCCAGCACCGCAGTCGTTTGCCGAAGCGCACATGCGGCCGGCTGGCGTCAGTTCACACGAGTCGCCCGTTCCGTCGCCGTCGGAGTCCGTCTGGTCGTAGTTGGCGACCGTTGGGCAGTTGTCGCAGGCGTCGCCAAGCGCATCACCGTCGGAGTCGGTCTGGTCGTTCTGCACCATGATGCAGTTGTCGTTCACGTCCGGCGTCATGTCGCCGTCCGAGTCTTGAGTCGGATCGTAGAACTCGCCAACTTCGCACACGTCTCCGACGCCGTTTCCGTCTTCGTCGAGCTGGTCGAAGTTCGACGCGGTCAGGCAGTTGTCACATGCGTCGCCGATGCCGTCGCCATCGCCGTCGGCCTGATCCGCGTTCGTCGCCTGAGGACAGTTGTCGAAGCGGTCGAGAAATCCGTCCTGATCAGTGTCGGCGAACGGGTCCGACGAATTGTTCGCCGAGCCGCCATCAGCCTGGTTGTTCCCTCCACCGTCCAGCGTGGAGTCAGGAGCGCATTCGCCGCTCACGGGATTCAACGATTGCCCAGCCGGGCACTGACCGTTGTTTGAGCCGACGCCTTTGACGTCGTCGTCTGCGCACGCGCCAAACGCCGCAACCATGCTCGCCAACACGAGATAACGAAGCACTTTTCTCATCTACTTCTCCTTCCGCCACCGAGCTTCGCCCGAAGCCGAAAATCTTAGCCAATTTACCATGTAGCACAGTGTAGCACGTTCGCGGTCTCAGTCGAACCGTGGACACCATCAGAATACACTTTCCGCCCCAAAGGTGGGAATTCGCTAGCGGCCCAAAACCATCAGCCACGGTTTGGGGATCATAAAGAACACTGCAATCGCCACAGCGAGTGCGATTGCCGTGTTGAAGATCGTCGCTTTCGACTGCACGTGCGTCTTCTTCGTGATGCCTCGCACCACGAAATACGCCGCGAGGCCCGCGACGAAGTTCAGACCACTCCGCATGAATTGGAGCATGAACGGAGTCCACTGCTCACTCAGCGCCCATGTCAGCCCCTGTAGAGCCAACCACGACGCGGTTCCCACACTCAGCATGATGAGTGCTCCCCGCGCAGTGAGCAGCTTTTTCAGAAGTAGCGCCGCGAACAGAAACGGCGAAAACGGCCCGAGGAACAGGCCGATGTAGAGCAACAACACCGGTGAGAACTCGTACTCGGCGGTGGGATAGTCGAACGGATCGGCCGAAAACCCAGCCTCCACGCGACCGCTCGCCCACTCCGCTTCGATGTCGAACGACTCGGGTGGCTCAACCACTTCAGTAGGCTCGGTGCCTTCAGATTCGACGGACTGTTCTTCTGCGCTCATCGCGATTCACGATCAATCGGGGGTTCCGATGACCATGACCGGGCGTCGTGTCTGACGCAACACTCGCTCCGCGGTAGACCCCAGGAAGAATCGCGCCACGCCCTCGCGGCCCGCGGTTCCCATGACCACCAGATCGATATCGTGGTCTTCGCCCACTTTGGCGATTGCCTCCGCAGGTCGAAGTCCCATCACGATCTGATCGTGAATCGCCTCGGTGACCCCCACGGACTCCACAAACTCGCTGAGCTGGCCCATTCGCGACTCTTTGATCTCGGAGATCACCGAGTCGTCCGAGGCGGGAATGCCGAGGAATGGCGGCGGGGTCGGCATTTCGAACGCCGTGAGAACATCCAGCGTGGCGCCGTTGTCTTTCGCGATCTTCGCGGCCCACCGCAGGCTTGTCCTGCTGAACTCCGAAAAGTTCACGGGGGCGAGTACGTGCTTGATCTCGGTGCGCTCAAATCCCGGAGGGACCGCGACGACCGGCACCTCCGACTCGCGCACGAGTCGCGATGGCGTGTGGCCGAAGAAAAACTCTTGGATGCGGCTGTGGCCTACCGTGCCGACCACCACAGTCGAGATATCGTCACGTCGCGTCACCGCCAGAATCGCCTCCGCCGGCTCGCCAAACGAGACGACGGTCTCGAAGTGGGCGTCGTCACCGATCACCTCGGCATAGAGTTCCTCGAGTTTCGCCTTCGTCGCCTCACGTGCCTGAAGCTCGAGCTCATCCGGTGCCGAATACAAAACCCGCCACGCGTTGCTGTCGGCCGTAAAGTCG
This sequence comes from uncultured Bradymonadales bacterium, assembly GCA_964384605.1. GTDB lineage: Bacteria > Myxococcota_A > Bradymonadia > Bradymonadales > Bradymonadaceae > CAYLMO01. Next base: position 71,163 of record CAYLMO010000013.1, read on the forward strand.
ATCGAGTGCATCAGCGCCAGCGTCTCACCCGATGCTTTCGCCATCGCGTGAGCGTATTTCACGATGGTCTCAGAATTCTCAGCGAAGTCGGTAGCTACCAAGATCGTCATACTTCCTCCATGTCGGCGAGCACTGTCGCAGGATGCCGTGGTTAGGGGTGTACCGAATGCCGCCGTATTAGGCCACCTACGCCTTGTGAAGATCGTGTTACAGCGAGCGATTAGGCCGCTTCGTTCGGCGTTCTCGCGCGTCCAATGTCTTGACCAAAGCCTACGGCGCAACTACACAACCCGCACCCCTTCTCGCGAGGGCGGCGCATCACCCGTCAAATTGATCGTCGTCCAATCGTTTCAGGCCCTACCGAAGGACCTCATCACTATGGCTGAACAAGAAGACGCGAAGCAGGCGCGCGTCACCGTGGACCCCGAACGCGCAGAGCGCGTACGCGGCCAGATCGGCGACGAGCGCATCGTGCAGATGTATCGGGACATGGTCCTGATTCGACGATTTGAAGAACAAGCCGGTCGTGCCTACCAAATGGGCAAGATCAAAGGCTTCTGCCACCTCTATATCGGGCAGGAAGCCGTCGCCGTCGGATCGATGGCGACCGTCGGCGAAGACGACTACATCGTGGCCGCATACCGAGAGCACGGTCATGCGCTGGCTCGCGGACTCGAGGCCAACGCAGTGATGGCCGAGCTTTTCGGCAAGCGCGACGGCTCGAGCGGCGGCAAGGGCGGCTCGATGCACATCTTCGACGTTTCGAAGAAGTTTTACGGCGGATGGGGCATCGTCGGTGGACACCTCCCGACCGCGGCAGGAATGGCGTGGGCCGCGAAGTACAAGGGCGAGAACGCAGTCGTCCTCTGTTACTTCGGCGAGGGTTCCATCCACCAGGGCGTCGTCCACGAGACGTTGAACCTCGCGCAGCTCTGGAAGCTTCCGGTCGTGTTCATCACCGAAAACAACCGTTATGCGATGGGTACGGCGATCGAGCGCATCAGCGCCGAAACCGATATTCAGAAGAAAGCGATCGGATACGGCATGGCCCACGGCCAGGTCGACGGCGACGACGTCTTCGCGGTGCACGAGGCGCTCGAAGAGGCCGTCACTCGCGCTCGCGAAGAGAACCTTCCGACCTTCCTCGACGTGCTCACCTACCGATACCGCGGCCACTCCATGAGTGACCCGGCGAAGTACCGCACCAAGGAAGAGGTCGAGAAACACCAACGCCGCGATCCAATCGCTCGACTCGGTAACTGGATGGTCGACTCCGGCATCGCGACCCAAGAGCAGCTCGACGAGATCGACGCCGAAGCGAAGAAAGAGGCGAAGGAATCGGTGAAGTTCGCCGACCAGTCCGAACAACCCGACCCATCCACGCTGACCGATCACGTTTATGTGGATTGGGACCGCGAGTACCTCTAAGGCCGAGCCAATAGGAGCACATCATGCGAACGATTCCGTTCCGACAAGCACTCCGTGAGGCCATCGACGAAGAGATGGCTCGCGACGAAATGGTCATCCTGATGGGAGAAGAGGTTGCCGAATACGACGGCGCCTACAAAGTCTCCGAGGGCCTCCTCGCCAAGTATGGCGCCGATCGTGTCTTGGACACTCCGATCGTCGAAGCCGGTTTCGCCGGAATCGGGATTGGCGGCGCATTTCTGGGGGTGAAGCCCATCATCGAGATGATGACGTTCAACTTCGCCATCCTCGCGCTCGACCAGGTCATCAACACCGCGGCCAAGGTCCACTACATGTCGAATGGGCAGATCTCATGCCCGTGCGTCATTCGTGGAGCTGGCGGCGCTGGCGGCGCGCTCGGTGCACAGCACTCCCAGTCGCTCGAAGCGCAGTACGCGCACATTCCGGGCCTGAAGGTGATGATGCCGGCGACGCCCTACGACGCCAAGGGCATGCTCAAGACCGCCATCCGCGATCCGGACCCCGTCGTCTTCATCGAATCCGAGATTCTGTACGGCTCCGACGGCGAAGTGCCCGAAGAGGAGTATCTGATTCCGATGGGCAAGGGCGACATCAAGCGAGAAGGCAAAGACGTCACGCTGATCGCGTGGTCGCGAATGGTCCACTTCGCCCTCGATGCCGCAGAACGCCTCGCCGAAATCGGCATCGATGCCGAAGTCGTGGACCCACGCACCATCCGGCCCCTCGACGAAGACCTCATCGCCGAGTCGGTCAAAAAGACCAACCGCGCCGTGGTCGTCGAAGAAGGATGGCCCCAGGTCTCCGTCGGCACGCACATCGCCGAATTCGTGTCGCGACACCTCTTCGATTGGCTCGATGCGCCCGTCGGCCGCGTTCACCAACGCGACATTCCGATGCCGTACGCCTACAACCTCGAACCCCTCTCGCTCCCTTCGGTCGATCAGATCGTCGAGGCCGCGAAGAAGGTTTGTTACGTCGACTGAAGTTCGAGAACGCCCCGTTAGCATCAAGCGAGAAACGTTATGGCAGAAATCATCGAGATGCTCGCCCTCAGTCCGACCATGGAAGAGGGAACGCTCGTCGAATGGCTGAAGAAAGAAGGCGATTCGGTCGAGGAAGGCGAGATCATCGCCGAGATCGAGACCGACAAGGCGACGATGGAGATGGAGTCGTTCTTCGACGGCACCCTCCTGAAGCTGTTGGCCTCGCCGGGCGACGCGATCGCCGTTGGCGCTCCACTCGCCATCATCGGCGAGCCAGGGGAGTCGATCGACGACGTGTTGGCGGAGCTCGAGAGTGGTGGCGGCTCCAGCAAGCCTGAGCCGGCCGAAGAGCCCGCCGAGGAAGAAACCTCGACGCCTGAGGCTTCGAGCTCCACGCCGGCTGCTCCGAGTCGTTCCGGCGACCGGATCTTCTCGTCGCCGCTCGCGCGCCGAATGGCCGAAGAAAAAGGCATCGATATCGCCTCGCTCCAGGGCTCGGGCCCTCGGGGACGCATCATCGCGGCCGACGTGGAACAAGCCGAGAAGTCCGGCGGACGCCGCGCACCGGCACCTGCCGGCGCCGACGCGCCCGTGGACATGGGGACCGAACAAGGCCTTTCGCAAATGCGAAAGACCATCGCGAAGCGCCTCGGACAGGCATGGAACGACCTTCCGCACTTCTTCCTCACCATGGACATCGACATGGCGAGGACGATGGAGCTGCGCAAAGAGATCAACGCGCACCTCGCCGCGACCGATGCAGGCGTGAAGCTCTCCGTGAACGATTTCATCGTGAAGGCTTGTGGCGTGGCGCTCGAGCGCTACCCAGCGATGAATCGTTCGTTCCGCGGAGACCACTTCGTGCAGTTCGAGCAAGCACACATCAGCATCGCGGTCGCGATCGAGGACGGGCTCATCACGCCCGTCGTGCGAAACGTCGGCGCAAAGTCACTCAGCACAATCTCGGAAGAAGTCCGAGAGCTCGCTGGACGTGCTCGAGAGAAGAAGCTCAAGCCCGAGGAGTACACGGGCGGCACCTTCTCCATCTCAAATCTCGGTATGTTCGGGATCGAGCATTTCACCGCGATCATCAACCCGCCGGAAGCCGGCATCCTCGCCTGTGGCGCGGTTCAGCAGGTTCCCGTGGTGAAGGACGGGCAGCTCGTGGTTGGCACTCGGATGAAGGTCACGTTGTCTTGCGACCATCGCATCGTCGATGGCGCAACGGGAGCGGAGTTCCTCAACGTTGTGAAGGACAACCTCGAGAATCCGATGTTGATGATGGTCTGAAGTTGGCCCTATCGGCAGGTCGCCGCGGGACATGCGCCGGTGATCTTCGAGTAGCGCGAGCCGGACCGAGCCAAATCTAGCGCCGCATCGCATTCGCCCGTCGCAATCTGTGACGCGGCGGTGCGGTCGGCGCTTCTTCCCCATCCACAGATCGTATCGTAGCCGTCGCCGCACTCAGCGTCAGACACGGTTTCGGGACAGATCCGCACGCATGAGAAGCACTCGGCGCCACCGGTACGAGGGCGCGGTGCGGTATCAGCGGCTTTTTCGGGCGACTCGTTCGCACCGTTCGCCCCGCCGCTTCCGATCGTGCCGGTCGCGGCGGCTGGGACGGCCTCGGCCGGCATCGCCACGAAGAAGAATGGGTCGTCTTTGGGCGACGGAGGCGTGCCGATCACGGTCTCCGGCTCTTCTCGAGTGTCGGGGCCGCTACACGACGCCAGAAGAACCAGAGCGACGATGCTGAGCAGTCGTTTCATCTCTCCTCCACGTCGCGAAACGCCCAGAAGTGGCTCGCGAGAAAGTTGATCACCATGCCAAACGCAATTCCCGTGAGAAGGGCTGCGGTCGGCGAAACGTCTATCTCGAATACCACAAGTTCCAGCGGGCTCCAGAATACCCGGAAACTAAGCCAGGTGACGAAGACCTGAACGCCGGCGGCTACCGACGCCAACACGTAGTACTTCCCGAGGCGCCTGAACCAGTCCAGTCGCTCGCCCTTCTGCCGATCGCCCCATGTCCAGCGGTCGTTGAGCATGAAGTTGGTGAAGATGCTCACGACCACCCCGGCAACATTCGCGACGACGAGTCGCTCCTCTTCGGGGAGAGGTCCGAGCAGAAATCGAAACCAGAGTTCGAAAACGACGAGGTTGACGCCCACGCCGCTGAATCCCACGACGCCAAACTTGACGAGTCGTACGAGATTGGCGCGCGAGAGGAACGCGGGCTTGATGTCGTCGTGCAGTGTTTCGATGGTCATCACTCGAGCTCGCCGGCCCCAGACCTCAAGGATCGGCGACGAATACGGTCTGGTAGGCGGAGTGATACTCGAATCCGACCTTTTGGTACACCCTCTTGGCCGCGTCATTGCTCGCGTTCACGTAGAGAGTGACCTGCGGGTAGCCGCGGTCGAAGAGCGCCTGGCAAACGTCGCGCATACCGCGCGTGGCGATGCCTTGTCCTCGGAGGTTCGGCGGCGTGTAGACGCCGGAAACCTGCGCACCGTGCGCGGATTGGGCCGAGACGTCGGCCTTGAAGATGAGCCTCCTCATCGAGTCGACCCAGGCATACGTTCGGTCGTTGTCGATTCGGTGTTCGACATGTCGTCGAAAGTGATTCGCGTCGCGTTCGAGGGGGTCTTCCAGTGTCTCTTCGGTGTGCATTCGGGCCGACGCCCAGAAAACGCTGTCGGCGTCGCGGCGCCCCGCCAGACGCGTCTCGCCGAAATCCCCCGCCTGAAGGTGCTCTTTTGCCGCTTCCCACTGAGCACGGCTCAGGGTGTAGAGCTCTTGGTCGCGCACAAGACGGGCACGGATGGTGGGATGCTCCCCACCGAGACTGTAGGCGTCCCAGAAAGGCACCACCGACTCGGAGGCGGACACGATATGTTCGAGTTGGAACCCACCCTTTCGATACCAATCTCCGAAGACCCGCGCTGCGTCGGTATCGACCGCGTCCAAAAGAGCGAGTCGTTCCGTGATTACGAGCATGACCCCGAGGAGATCGGAACCGCACCGAATCGCGCGAAAGTGGAACAGATCAGGTCGGCGAGCGGCGACGAGCCCGTAGTTTTCGGCCCACGAGAGCATGAAGAGGTTCTCGGCGACGTCGCGTCGCAAGAACTCCTTCACTTCGGTCGCATCGCCCTCGTTGAGCAGGACGACCCGACGCCGAGCTTCGGGATCAAATCGTGTGGATGAAGCCGCCATGATCCGGATGTATCAGAAAAGAAAGGCCCACGCGAAAGCGTGAGCCTGACTCGATGTGGGTACGAGTGCGATCCTATTTGCCGCCGCCGAAGATATCGTCGCTGCTGTTCAGCAAGCTCTCGAGCTCGTTCGCAGCTTTGTTGGCCTTGTTCTTCTTCGTCGGCTTGCCGGTGATGGACGCAGGTTTCGAAGACTTGCTGGAGGACCTGCGCGAGGAACGCCGCGACGTGCGTCGAGACTTCGAGGGCGTGTCTTCTTCGACCACCGGAGCTGCTTTCGGAATGGGGGTGAAGCCGGCTTCGACCATCGCGACCTCGACGTCCTTCGGAGTGAAGACCGTCTTGGTGTAGGTCGCCGAATCGGGCTGGTAGCCACCGACGAGCACGACAATTCCGACGCCGGCTGCGAGGACGAGAACCAGCGCGACGATCGCTCCGATCATCAGACCTTTGTTGGAGCCTTGCTCGGCACCAGGTGCCTGAGACGCCGCGAGATTTTGCTGGGCGGCGAGAAGCGCGGCCTGTTCTTTGGCGCGTTCCTCTCGAGCTTTCTGAGCTTCCGCCTCGCGGCGTGCTGCCTCTTCAGCTTCCTTGCGAGCGACTTCGGCGGGGTCGATCCATTCGCCACGCTCTTTCAGCTCTTCGACGCGGAGCGCCTCGAGCTTCTGCGTGCGGCGCTCTTCGGCCTTCTCGAGACGTTCACGTTCGGCGGAAAGCCTTGCTTCCGCCTCCTGTCGGCGCTGCTGCTCGGCCTCTTCGGCCTTGCGGCGCTCTTCTTCTTCCTTGGCGCGCATTTCTGCTTCGAGCCGTTCTTGCTCGGCGCGCGCTACGTCTTCGGTTTCGTCGAGAATGCCGGCAAGGAGGCTGTCGGCATTGTCGTCACTGGCCCACTTTTGGCTCACGTTCGACTCCTGGTTGTACTGCGGTTGCGCTCGGCCACCGAGTATACGTTCTCGGCTACGAGCGAACAAGTTACGAGGAAGTCACGGTTTCATGGCCGCCTACTCCCCCCTTGGTCAATCATCGCCGAAGATGCTGTCGCTGTTCTCGAGCATCTTCTGAAGCTCCTCGGCGCGCTTTTTGGCCGCATCGTCATTCTTCGGCTTGGGCGTCGAGGTGGCTGGCGTCGATGGACGGTTCGTGCGGGTCGCCGGACGCTCGCGATCAGGTGCGGCTTCGATCAACGCCGGTTTTGGTAGTGGCGTGAATCCAGCTTCGACCATCGTGACTCGCTGGTCGGCGGGCCGATAAACGGACTTCGTGTAGGTCGTCGCGTCGAGCTTGTATCCGCCGAACACCACCGCCGCCGTTCCGACTCCACCGATCAAGAGCGCCATCGCGATTGCGAGCGCGAACATGGCGATACCCGAGGAGCCCTTTGCCGGCGCCGACAGTCGTTCGTTTTCGAGGTTTTGCTGCGCGGCGATCAGCGCAGCTTGCTCCTTTGCGCGCTCGGTGCGAGCACGCTCTGCCTCAGCTTCCCGACGCGCCTGTTCTTCGGCTTCGGCCCGAGCGATCTCCGCTGGGTCGACCCACTCACCACGCTCTTTGAGGTCTTCGATTCGAAGCGCCTCCATCTTCTGTGTTCGCCGCTGTTCAGCGGCCACGACTCGTTCCCGCTCCGCGGCGAGGCGACGTTCGGCCTCGGCCAGCCGCTCTTGCTCTTTGGCCAGCGCCCTCTGACGCTCGGCTTCGGCGCGACGTTGGAGCTCCGACTCGAGGCGTGCTTCCTCGGCCTGCGCGACCTCTTCGGTTTCGTCCAGGATCCCCGCAAGGAGGTTTGTGGCGTCGTCATCGCTCGCCCATTTGTTGCCCTTTTTGCTGCCGTTACCCTGGCTCATGATTCGCTCCGTTTTGGCGCTATGGTTGTCGGTCATCGATACAAACGCCGGCCGAGAAAAAAGGTTCTAATAATTCTGTAAATAGCACTCCTTGCGTGAATGGTTCGGGATCGCCTACAAACCGCGAATCGATACGACATGCACCAACGAGGCGGCGATGCGACACGAAAAGACCCCACGACTCGCAATTCTGGCCAGCGGCGGACCGGCCCCCGGCATCAACTCGGTGATCGCTGCGGCGACGATCGAAGCGATCAACCTGGGCTGGGAAGTATTTGGCGTTCACGACGGCTACCGCGGCCTCGTCGAAAACGACATGCGACAGCTGTCGATCGCCGATGTCTCGTGGATCCACTTCGAAGGCGGCGCGGTGCTCGGAATGTCACGCACCAACCCCAAGAACCCGGAGAACCTCGAGAAGGTCAAAGCGACCCTCACCGAGCGGGACATCGACCTGCTGCTCACGATCGGTGGCGACGACACCGCGTTTGGCGCGTCGGTCATCGCTGAAGCCATGGCCGGAAAGCTGCGTACGGTTCACGTCCCGAAGACGATCGACAACGATCTGCCACTTCCTCCGGGCATCCCGACGTTCGGCTTCACGACCGCGCGCCACTACGGCGTTCAGCTGGTGAAGAACCTCATGCACGACGCACGAACCTGCTCGCGCTGGTACCTCGCCGTTTCGATGGGACGACAGGCCGGACACTTGGCGCTCGGAATCGGCAAGGCGGCGGGCGCGACGATCACCCTGATCCCCGAGGAGTTTGAGGGGAAGGTCACGATGGACCAGATCGCCACGATCCTCGAAGGATCGGTAATCAAGGGGCTGGCCCACGGTCGAACCTGGGGCGTTGCGGTCCTGGCCGAAGGACTCATCGAGAACTTCGAACGCTCGGAACTCGAGAAGTTCCCGAATCTTCGTCGCGACAATTTCGGGCATATCCTCTTGGCCGACATTCAGCTCGGAAAGCTGATGTGCGAAGAGCTCGAGAACCGCATGGAAGCGCGGGGCCACAACATTCGATTCAACGACGTCACGATGGGGTACGAGCTGCGCTGCGCGGACCCGGTCCCGTTCGACATCGAGTACACGCGCGACCTGGGGTACGCCGCCATCAAGTTCCTGAACGAAGGCGGGACCAACGGCATGGTGTTGATCGAGAACGGCAAGCGACGCTCGATCCCCTTCCATGAAATGCGGGACCAGAAGACGGGCAAGACGAAGGTGCGAAACGTCGACATCACGGAAGACGGTTACCTGGTCGCGCGCCGCTACATGCAGCGCCTGACAGTGAAGGACTTTGACGACCGTGAGGACATTACGAAGCTCGCCGAAGCTGCGGGAGTGACGCCGGAACAGTTCGTGGCGTACTTTGGCGACGTCGTGAAGAACGAGCCGGCGGCGTACGCATTCGAAGACGAAGTTCGCGACGCGCTCGATTCGTGAGGTCCACAATGAAGAAGCTTTTGTTCATTTCAGTGCTCCCGGCGCTCTTTGCATTGGCGGGCTGCGACAAGCCCGAGCCGTCCACGACAGCTTCGACGACGGAAACCGCCGAGCCAGCGAAAGGCGAGGCGAGCGAGAAGGCCGAGGGTTCCGAGGGCGTCGACAACTGTGGCCAGGCCTACGAAGACCTCGTCGCCCTTGTTGCAGGACTCGAAGAGCAGCTCGGGTCCTCGGATTCCGAGATGCCGAAGCGCGACGCGTTCCTGGCATCGTGCCGATCGCTCCCCACCGAGGTGCAGCAGTGCATGGTGTTCGAATATGGGATGGCGAACCAAGACGAGTGCCAGAAACGGATCGACGGACTCGACGCAGAGCAGAAGAAGAAGGCAGAGGAATTGATGGGCAAGTGAGAGGTTCTATTGTCCCGTCGGCGCACGTCGGCTAGATTGGCGAATCACAGCGCGCAGCAAAACTCGAGGAAGTGTGGGACAACACGCACACAACGAGAACGACGAAGAACGTATCGAAGAAGTCATGGAGTCGTTTCGCCAACGACTTCAAGAGGCTGGGCTGAAGTCCACGCGCCAGCGAGATGCGATCGTCGAAACCTTCTTCCGGCTCGACAAGCACATCAGTGCTGACGAGCTCTTGGACGAGGTCCGGAAGAAGCAGTCGCGCATCGGCTACGCCACGGTCTATCGCACGCTCAAGCTGCTCGTGGAGCAGGGATTCGCGCTGACGAAAGATTTCGGCGACGGCCAAACCCGATACGACCCGCTCCACGATCAAGACCCGCAGCACGACCACCTGATCTGCGTGGACTGCCGCAAGATCATCGAATTCAACGACGAATCGATCGCCGATCGGCTGGAGTCGATCGCGAATGAGCGTGGATACGTGCTCCGGCGCCGGCAACTCGAGCTTTATGCTGAGTGCCAGATTCAGAACTGCCCCAACAAACAAGACGGATAGCGACCCCTCGTTGCACCCTCGTTTCGGCGGTGTTATGGGACCGGTCCGCACTGCGCACGTGCGTGTTTCGTGCGGCACCACACTAGTTGGAGAATGACGATGAAAGACGACTTTTCGATCAAAGGTGAGGTCATCGAGGCACTCGAGGGCGTCCAAGATCCACAGAAAGAGACCGACATCATCTCGGCCCACATGGTCGAGCAGGTCGAGGTCGACGGTGGAGTCGTCGACATCATCCTCATCATGGAGAAGGGCCGAAACCGGGACGAGCGCTTCGAGATCGAAGACGCGGTTGCCGATGCGGTCGAAGCCATCGCAGGCGTCCGTGAGGTGAAGGTCAAGACGATGAGCCCGCAGGCGATCGAGCGTGAGGCGAATGGCGAAACCGCCGCGCCAGCCGAGATGAAACCTGCTCCAGCGGCCGCGCCGAGCGGCGGACAAGGCTCGGTTCCGGCCTCGGCTCCGGTCGATGGGGTCGGCAAAGTGATCGCGGTTGCCTCCGGCAAAGGCGGCGTCGGTAAGTCGACGGTCGCCGTGAACCTCGCGCTTGCCCTCAAGGAACATGGGCACCGCGTGGGTGTGCTCGACATCGACATTTACGGTCCAAGTTTGCCGACGCTGCTTGGCATCGCCGGCAAGCCGGCCGTGGTGGAACGGCGCATTCAGCCACTGGAGGCCCAGGGCATTCGCTTGATGAGCCTTGGCTTCCTGATGGAAGAAGACACCCCCGTGATTTGGCGTGGCCCGATCGTGACCGGCATCATCCGCCAGTTCCTGAGGGACGTAGACTGGAGCGGAATCGACTACCTGATCGTCGACATGCCTCCGGGCACCGGTGACGCACAACTCGCGCTTGCGCAGACGGTCCCGGTCGATGGTGCGATCGTCGTGACGACCCCATCGGACCTCGCGTTGATCGACGCGGCCCGCGGTCTTCAGATGTTCAACACGTTGAACATCGACGTCATCGGAATCGTCGAGAACATGTCGATCTTCATCTGCCCACACTGCGGCGAGGGCACGCACATCTTCGGTCACGACACGGTCGAGAAAGAAGCCGCTCGATTGGAGACCATCGTGCTTGGCGCGATTCCACTCGATCTGGCGGTGCGAAAGGGTGGCGACGAAGGGCGCCCGGTGGTCATTGCCGAACCGGATTCCGAAGTTACGAAAGCGTTCCTCGATTTGGCCGAACGAGTCACCGAACTCCAGCCTCTCGGCGGCACCGACAGCGCGACATCTGACGGCGACAAGAAGGGACTCTTCTCGTTCCTGAAGTCGTAGTCTGGCCCCCAAAGCGACGACAAACGACGCGCATCTTGAACAATGGGGATGCGGTGCGTATAGTCCGTCCGTTCCACATTTGCCGCCATTCAGGGGCTGAAAATGACCAAGCAAGGACGTCCAAAAAGCCAGACGACTAGTGTCGTGATCTCCGTGCGCGTCGACGAAGGCGTGCTCGACGAGATTGACCGACTCATGTCGTTTCGCTTTCGTGCCCCGGTAGGTCGCGAGACCTATCTCCGCATGATCCTTTACGGCGACGAACCACCTGTCAGCCCGGCCGTGGAGAAGGGCAATCTCGTGCGCCTCGACTTCCGCCTGCCCAACCCGTCCGTGGTCGAACTTTCGGACCGCGTCGGCGAGGGAAATCGGTCGGAGTACATCCGCCGCGTGCTCATGGGTCAGGAGGAACCCTTGAATCCTCTCCCCACCAACGAGGGCTGAAGCCCGCATCGCTCCGCGCGCATATGAAAGAACGTGCGTGACGAGCAAGCTGTGATATTCTCGACGCCCTTCCCACGTTCGAACGGACGGGCCGTTGAGTCGATTCGGACGACATTTTGTTCGCACCCGCGAGATCAAGGCGTTTGAGCGACGTCTCGTGAAGCTTCTCGTTGAGCGCCCTGGCGTGCTCAACGTGCGGCACGAAGCGCTCTTCCGCTACGCCTCTGCCCTCGCGCAGGTCAATCTGTTCCGCTGCCCAGACGGTTCCGACGTCGACCTGTCGGAAGAGGTCGATCCACTGCGGCGTTGGTTCCTCGAGTCGCTGTGCCCTCTGCTTCCCGGCGGTGGCATCGCGCCGAACGTGACGCTCTTGCGCGAGATGGCGCCGATTCTGGCGCTACGCCTCGATCAAACACGCTCACAACTCATCGACCATCACGTCAACGACTTTGGGCCCGAGCATCTCGACGAAGAGATGCGGCACAAGAAGCTCGCGCTCGTCCTCGGTGGCGGCGGCGGCGCAGGCCTCGTGCACCTTGGAACATTCGGCCTGGTGAAGGAGCTAGGAGTCACTCCGGAGCTCATCGTCGGTAGTTCGATGGGGAGCATCATGGGCCTGCTGCGTGCGATCGACCGAAGCTACGACCCGGTCGCCACCGCCCTCGCCTTCCCCAAGGAGCTCGACTACAACGCGATCTTCAAACCGTTCACCGGCTACACGCGGTACGGCTTCCCGGGCGCGTTCCACATGAACCTGCTGCGCGTCGCCCGCATGATCTTCACGGAGCTAGTCGGCAACACCATGCCGCGATTCTCCGATCTTCCGATTCGGCTCGAGATTGTCGCGAGCGGTATCCGAACCGGTTACGACCTGAAGGAAGATTCCTATCGCCAAGCCGTCGACGACGATGCCGGGTTCTCTCCGCTCGCCCTTACACGGCGTCTCAAACTGTTCTTCAAGGCGATGCGTGATCTTTCGCGGAATCCGCGTTTTCTTAGTCAGGTCGTGTTTGGGCGCGAACCAGGAACCGAACACTTCCCTGTGGTGGAAGCCGTCGGGTTCTCGTGCTCCGTCCCCGGATTGCTCCACTACGACATCTTCCATGACGATCCCGAGACGGTGGAACCGCTCGACGAGATCTTCGAGCGGCATCGCCTTCTTCGATTGTGTGACGGGGGTGTGGTGAACAACGTGCCGTCGCAAGTGGCATGGGAATCCGTGCAGTCCGGGAGCATCGGGCATCGCAACGTTCACATCATGGCGTTCGACGTGTTCGCGCCCGTTCGTCGAGGGAGCAACGTGCCATGGATCCCGGTGCAGCAGATCGCCCGCGGGCCAGTGCTCGCGAATCGACCCTACTCGGACTACCACAAGACATTTCACCGCACGCCGAGCCCACTGCAGGTGATCGTGACGAGCTACAGCAAGCTCAAAGGAATCATCGAAGACGCGCGCGAGCAGCTCGCGGTGGATGAGCCGTACATGCGGAAAGCGCTGGAAGGCCTTCCGCCCTACGGCACCTGGGAGATCCCGACCTAGAGCGCTCGTTCGAGCGCGACCAAGGGGTGGATCGCTGTGCGGTCGACCCCATCCGCGATCTGGTGGCGACAGGACGTACCGGGTGCGACGACGATCGCGTCTTCGGGTGCCTCTCGGAGGCTCGGGAAGAGCACGAGTTCGCCTACCTGCATCGACAGCTCGTAGTGCTTTTCCTCGTAGCCGAAAGACCCGGCCATCCCGCAGCAACCGCTCGGGAGCGTTTTCACCGAATAACCTGCAGTTCGCAAAAGCCGTTCGGTCGGTTGGACGCCAACGATGGCCTTCTGGTGACAGTGGCCATGAAGAATGACGTTACCCGAGCCCCGGAACGGCGACTCGATTCGCGCCGCCTGCATTTCTGCATCGAGCCACTCATCCACCAAGAACGATCGCTTCGCCAAATCCCGCGCCGTCTCGCGCAACCAGGGCTCGACGAGATCAGGCATCTCGTCGCGGAATGTCAGCAGAGCGGACGGCTCAATCCCCAACACCGGTCGTTGGGGGTGTTCCTCGAGGGCTGATTTGACCGAGGTAAGCTGGCTGACCATCACCTCACGTGCCTCACGAACCAGCCCTTTCGACAGGTAGGTTCGTGCATCGTCGGTGATGCCAAATCGCTCCACCGTCACACCAGCGGCCTCCAGGACCTTGACTGCCGCCATCCCCAGCTCCGGCTCGGTGTACTCCGTAAAAGGATCGACATAGAGCCAGACCGTGCGCTCGTGCGTGGCGGGCGCGTGCTTCGCCCACAGCTTGGTGAACGTCTTCTTGGCGTAGGCCGGCATCTGGCGCTGTGGGGCAAGCCCCAAAACACGCCCCATCAACCAGCGCGTGAGCGCAAACGTCATGAAGAAGTTCGCCAGCCACGGAGCGATTGACGCGAGTCGACTGAGCTTTCCGTAGTGCCCGAAGAGTTTCGCGCTGAACGGTGTTCCGTTGTGGTCATGGTAGTGCTGCAGAAACTCCGCCTTCATTCGAGCCATGTCGACGTTCGCCGGACACTCGCTCTTGCAGCCTTTGCAACTCAAGCAAAGGTCGAGCGCTTCGTGCAGCTCCTCGGAGCGCAGCGCTCCGGCTGGACCTTCGAGAAGCAGGTGGCGGAACACGTTGGCTCGTCCTCGCGTGGTGTCTTTCTCTTCGAGTGTCACCATGTAAGACGGACACATCGTCCCGCCCGAAACTACTTTCTTTCGGCAGGCACCCGCTCCGTTGCACTTCTCGACCGCTTGAAGCAACCCGCCATCGACTGACCAGTCGAACAGAGTAGCAATCTCCGGTGGTTCGGCGCCCGGCTCTGCCCGCAGATCGGCATCGATCGGCTCGGCATCTACGATTTTGGACGGGTTGAAGATGTTCTGGGGGTCGAATGCCCGCTTCACCTGAACGAGCAACTCGTACACCTCGGGGCCGTAAAATGCCTCGATGTAGGGCGCTCGGACACGCCCGTCACCATGTTCTCCACTCAGCGAGCCGCGATACTTCTTCACCAACTCTGCGCTTTCCTGCGCGATCTTGCCCATGAGCTCGACGTCGGCCGGACTCTTGAGATCGAGCTCCGGCCTGAGGTGCAGCTCTCCGACGGACGCGTGCGCGTGATAGACCGAGTCCGTCCCGTACCGGTCCATCATCTCCATGAAGTCCGCGATGTACTCCGGCAAAACGTCGACCGGGACGGCCGTATCCTCGACGACCGAGACTGCCTTGCGATCGCCCGGAATGCCCATCAGAAGGCCGAGGCCGGCTTTTCGGAGTGACCACACTCGTTTGTCGTCGGGAGGCCTCACGATTGGGTACGCGTAGCCAAGGCCCGCTTCGGTCAGCGAAGCAATGACACCAGAGGCGCCCGCCTCCACTTCTTCGACGCTCGCACCATAGAACTCGATCACGAGAACCCCGGCCGGATCGCCGTCGACGAAGAATCGATTGCGCTGCTGCTCGAGATTGTTCTTCGTCTGGTCGAGAATTCGTCGATCGATGAGTTCGACCGCCGAAGGATTGTGGCTCACCGCAATCACCGTGGCGCGAAGCGCTTCGAGTAGATCGTCGAAGTGCGCGCAAACTACGATCTTGGCGGCCGGTCGATCGACGAGGTTCAGCCGAATCTTGGTAGTGAAACCGAGCGTCCCTTCCGACCCGCACAGGAATCGCTGGAGCGAGAACGGCTCCCCTTGCTCGGCGCGATACACGATGTCGTCCAGCGCGTATCCAGTGTTCCGTCTCACGACTCCCGGCCGCGGATAGTTCGCCTTGATCTGCTCAGCATGGTCTCGACAGATCTGATCGAGTGTCGAAATCGCGTTACCCAGGCGCCCCTTGGACTTCCTCGCCGAGGCGAGTTCTTCTTCGCTCCAGTCCTCAATCCAGTGAACGGAACCATCCGAGAACACGACCTCGAGGCCGAGCACGTGGTCGCGCGTCGTTCCGTAGAAGATCGAGTGGCTTCCGCAGGAGTTGTTCCCCACCATCCCCCCAATCATGCAGCGATTGGCGGT
Organism: uncultured Bradymonadales bacterium; assembly: GCA_964384605.1. Classification (GTDB taxonomy): domain Bacteria; phylum Myxococcota_A; class Bradymonadia; order Bradymonadales; family Bradymonadaceae; genus CAYLMO01. Next base: position 86,835 of record CAYLMO010000013.1, read on the forward strand.
CGAGGTGTCGGGCCCAACCATCAATCCGAGCGGAGCCAGGTGGGCATTGAGGTCGTCGAGAATCACGCCGGGCTCCACCACGGCCACCTTGGCATCCGCGTCGACCTCGATGATTCGATTCATGTGACGACCGACGTCGACCACGAGTCCTTCACCCACGCACTGCCCGGCTAGACTTGTGCCCGCGGCTCTCGGGATGAGCGCGAACCCGTTCGCTTCCGCGGTCTTCACGATCTCGACCACGTCCTTCGTCGACCGTGGGAACGCCACGCCGAGGGGGGCCTCTGCGTAGATCGAAGCATCCTGCGCGTACAGCATCTGGTGCAGGCGATCGATGCGCACGTCGCCGTCGAGCAGCCCTGAAAGCTGCTCAAGCGCCTGATGTGCCGCGAGTTCGGCAGAGAGATTGGGAACAGTGGTCATTGTGGTTCGCTCACAAAAGAAAAGCCCACGTCAGCCAGAAACGGACGTGGGCCATAGATTCTTTCCGCTCGAGCGGAAGGTCGATCACATTGCGACGACCCAGACCTTCACTTGAGCGTAGATGCCCGAGGCGAGCTTGATTGGGACCTGGTAGATGCCCAGCTCTCCGATCGGCTGCTCGAGGACAACCTGCTTGCGCTCGACTTCGTGGCCGGCTTGCACAAGCACCTCTGCGATTTCGCGAGGCGAGACGGATCCGTAGAGGGCGTCTTCGTCCGCAACGCGCTTGGGGATCGTGATGGCAACGCCATCGATCTTGCCGAGCACTTCCTTCGCAGCTTCGCGCTCGCGCTCACGGCGAACTTCGATCTGATCGAGCTTGTGCTGGATCTGTGCAGCGCTTCCACCCGTCGCGGGGACCGCGAGCCCTTGCGGGATGAGGTAGTTGCGACCGTAGCCGGGAGCGACACTGACGACTTCGCCCATGTCTCCGAGCTTGGGAACGTCTTCGGTAAGGATGACTTGCATGATTATTCCTCCTCTTCCGACGTGACGTCGAGTTCTTCAGCTTCCGTCGGAACCTTGAGACGCTCGTCGGGAACCAGTCCGTCTTCCAGCTTGACCGTGATGTACTTCAAGACGGGGTCGAGAATGCGCAGGTTACGCTCGATCTCGGCGATCGTGTCGGTCGGCGCAAGGTAGCGGTAGTAGAAGTAGTTACCGGTCTTGTGCGACGTGTTCTCGGCACGTGCCTTGATGGCGTAGGCGAGCTTTCGGAGGCCCCAATCGTCGAAGCGGAGGACGTGTCCACCTGCGTTCTCGATGATGCCTTCGACGCGCTCACGCGCCTTTGCGTTCTCGTCCTCACCGGCGCCGGGGCGCATGATGTAGACGGTTTCGTATTCAGTCTGACGTTCAACAGCCATTCGATCCTCTTGGTCAGTGGCCCCGCCAACCCATGGGCGGAGCGAGGAGTTTCTTCAACTCAATTCATTTATTCGAGACGGGTCGCTTACTGGGCGGCCCCGTCTGCGGCGTCGCTTTCTGCCAGCGATCCGCCCTCTTTGTCAACTTCAGCGAGCTTTTCGCCTTCAGCCGCTGCGGCTTCGCCAGCTTCTGCGCCAGCAGCTTCTGCGGTTTCGCCAGCCTTCTCAGCGGCCTCTGCAGGAGCAGCTTCTTCAGCAGGAGCAGCTTCTTCCGCGGTCTCAGCAGGTGCCGTGACAGCAGCAGCTTCAGCCGGCTCACCCTCGGCGATTGCCGGGAGCGCGATGACCGGAGCGAGCACGAGTGCCACAACCGACATCAGCTTGAGCAGGATGTTGAGCGACGGGCCAGCGGTGTCCTTGAAGGGGTCGCCAACGGTGTCGCCGTTCACTGCGGCTTTGTGTGCTTCCGAACCTTTGCCGCCGAAGTTTCCGGCTTCGATGTACTTCTTGGCGTTGTCCCAAGCACCACCAGCATTCGACTGGAAGATAGCCATGGAGACACCCGCGGTGGTCACACCAGCGAGGAGTCCGCCGAGCATCATCGGGTCGTAGAACCCAGCAGCGATCGGAACGAACATCGCGAGGAGGCCAGGAGCGATCATCTCTTTGAGAGCCGCTTCGGTCGAAATCTCGACGCACTTGGCGTACTCGGCCTTCGCCTTACCTTCGAGCAGGCCCGGGATTTCGCGGAACTGTCGACGAACCTCTTCGATCATCGCGCCAGCCGAACGACCGACTGCTTTCATCGCGAGTGCGGAGAAGAGGAACGGCATGACGGCGCCGATGAAGACACCAACCATGACGGTCGGCTCGAGAAGGTTGATCCCCGGAAGGTTCGCCTGCTGCGTGAAGGCCGTGAAGAGCGCGAGCGCGGTGAGTGCGGCCGAGCCAATCGCGAAGCCCTTACCAATGGCAGCGGTGGTGTTACCCACCGAGTCGAGCTTGTCGGTTCGTTCACGAACTTCCGGCGGAAGCTCGGCCATCTCGGCGATACCGCCGGCGTTGTCTGCGATCGGGCCGAAGGCGTCGACAGCAAGCTGAATGCCGGTCGTTGCGAGCATGCCGAGAGCTGCGAGTGCGATGCCGTAGAGGCCCGAGAACTCGTATGCAATCATGATTGCGACGACGATGAGTGCGACAGGAATACCGGTCGACCACATACCCAGGCCGAGGCCTGCGATGATGTTCGGCGCCGTTCCCATCTCCGATTCTTTGGCGACTTCCTGAACGGGCTTGAAGTGGTCCGAGGTGTAGTACTCCGTCACGAAACCGATCGCGGTACCAGCGGCGAGTCCGCCGATCGTCGCGAAGAGCGGGCCGAACTGGCTGTACTGCGTTCCACCGATGTTGAGTCCGCCTTCTGGAATCGCCCACATGACGAGTCCGGCGGTCGCGAGTGCCGTCGTGATTGCGGCGCCAACCGTTCCGGTGTGAAGCGCGCGGCCCGGGTTTCCGTCTTCGGAAACTCGGACGAAGAACGTGAAGACGATCGAGATGACGATACCAACCGAAGCGATCATCAACGGGAGGAAGATCGGCTTGGCGTCGCCAGCCGTCTCGGCCCAGATGATTCCGAGGACCATCGCACCGATGATCGAGCCAATGTACGACTCGAAGAGGTCGGCGCCCATACCCGCGACGTCACCGACATTGTCGCCGACGTTGTCCGCGATGGTTGCCGGGTTACGAGGGTCATCCTCAGGAATTCCAGCTTCGACCTTACCGACGAGGTCGGCGCCGACGTCTGCTGCTTTGGTGTAGATACCGCCACCGACGCGTGCGAACAGCGCGATGGAGGAAGCGCCGAGCGAGAAGCCGGTGACAATGCTGAGAAGCTGAGTCACCGCGATGCGGTCGATGGAAGCGTTCTCAGCGACGGAGAAGACCGTCATCAAGTCGATTCCGAATGCTTTCGAGTAGACGAAGATGAGTCCGCCGAGGCCGAGGAGCGCGAGGCCCACGACCGACATTCCCATCACGACACCGCCCGAGAACGAGACCGAGAGCGCCTTCGAGAGGCCGTCGCGGGCAGCGTTGGTGGTTCGGACGTTGGCGTTGGTTGCGACACGCATGCCGAAGAATCCGGCGAGACCCGAGCAAACAGCTCCGACGACGAAGGAGACTGCAACCATTGCCATGGCGCCAGGGGTGAGTGCACCACCGGTCATCTCAGCGAGGTTGTCCGGGGCCGTCGAGGCGTAAATGCCGGCGAGTGCGCCAGCAACCACGACGACGAATACCGCGAGGTAGCGATACTCTTTGGAGAGGAACGCCATGGCGCCCTCTTGAATGTGTCCGGCGATCTCTTTCATCTCGTCGGTGCCCATGTCCTGGGACTTCACCCAGGACGCCCGCCAAAAGGCGAAGCCCAGGGCCAGAATACCGGCGATGGGTGCTACGAGTGTCAGGTCCACGATCTACTCCGATGTCGATTGACCAGCCGCCATTTTGCGGCCTCATCTACCATTGAATTCATTTTGGGCCCCGGAAGCTCCGTTCTCGAGCAGGTGCTCGATGGCGTCGCACGCGACCTCTATCATTTCTTCGACCGCCGGTTCTTCGTCGGGCCTGAACGCCGAGAGGACGTGATTGGTCACGTCTCCGTGTTCGGGTCTGCCGATTCCGAGCCTGATACGGACGAAATCCTTCGTTCCCATTTTTGCGGCGATATCGCGTAGGCCATTGTGGCCGCCATGCCCGCCGCCAATCTTGACCCGGGTCGCCCCGAGGTCGATGTCGAGCTCGTCGTGGAGGACCACGATGTTGTCGGGCTCGACATCAAAGAAGTTCGCTGCTGCGACGACGGCCTTGCCAGACAGGTTCATGAACGTGTCCGGTTCGAGCAGGCACACCTTTTTGGCGCCGCAGAAGCCCGTCGCGTAACGACCATGAAACTTCTGCTGTGTCAACGCGAGATTATGGCGCTCGGCCAGTCGGTCGAGCGCCATCCATCCCACGTTGTGCCGTGTGGTGGCGTATTTCGGTCCCGGATTCCCGAGACCGACAATGAGGTGGATACCCACGTCGAGCTCCGCCGGCCGTCAAGCGGCCGCGACAGCGAGGTTACTCTTCGGCGCCGTCGGCTGCTGCCTCTTCGCCACCCTCGCCCTCTTCGCCTTCCTCTTCGTCCTCGTCCAGCTCCGAAGCTTTGGTGCCTCGAGGGATTGCAACTCGGACGACTGCGAAGTCCACGGGCCAGTCAGGCTCGAGTCCTTCCGGAAGGTTGAGCTCGGTCGCGAGAACGGCTTCGCCCATCTTGAGATGGGTGACGTCGTGCTCGAGCGAGGTCGGAATCTCGTTCGGCAGGCAGGTCACGGGGATCATGCCGCGGACGACCTGAAGTCGACCACCGGCACGAACGCCAACCGGGCGACCGACGGGGTCAACCGGAACGGTCACGGAGACGCGCTTGCTCGGATCGACCACGATGAGGTCGGCGTGAAGCAGGTCACGACGAACCGGATCGATTTGGTAGTCCTTGACCATGACGTCTTCGTACTTCTGACCATCGACATCGAGGCCGAACACGATGTTCTGGCGCTTTCGAGTCGTGAGCAGGTCGTACATTGCCTCAGGGTCGAGAGTGACGCTCTGAGCGCCGTCGAGACCATGGCCGTAGAGCGTTCCCGGAACTTTTCCGGCAGCGCGGAGACGGCGAGCAACACCTTTGCCCGAGTCGGTTCGCGATTCAGCCGCGAGGGTCTGTTTTTCGGCGGTAGCCATTTTCCATCCTCCAATTAAGCGCGCTCGAAAGGTTCGAACGCGTCATCATGCACTCGTCAATCGAAACAAAGAACTCACTGAGTCACCGCCGTGCACGCGGCGAATTGCTTCTCCAAAGAGTTCACCTGTGGAGAAGACTTCAATTTTGGAACACGCCTTCCCAGGCTCGGAGAGCGGGATCGTGTCGGTCACCATGACTCGCTCGAGGACGGAGGCCGAGATTCGCTCGACGGCCGGTCCCGAGAGAACAGGGTGAGTTGCTACAGCGCTGACGGTAGCGGCTCCGTGGTCCAAGACCGCTTGAGCCGCTTGAGTCAGCGTGCCGGCCGTATCGATCATGTCGTCGACGATGATCGCGTGACGTCCGGCAACTTCACCAATCAGGTGCATCGCTTTCGCGACGCCCGGGGCGCTGCGTCGTTTGTCGACGATCGCCAGCGGGCATTTGAACCGATTGGAATAGTGTCGCGCTCGTTCCACGCCTCCCGCGTCCGGCGAGACGATGACGATCTCCTCAGGGCTCAGTTCGAGCTGTCGGATCGCGTGAGCGAGGACGGGGCTCGAGTAGAGGTGATCGACCGGATGGTCGAAGAATCCCTGAATCTGACTTGCGTGAAGCTCCATCGTGATGACCCGAGAGATCCCGGCGGTTTCAATCATGTCGGCGACGAGCTTTGCAGTGATCGGTGCTCGTGGGCTCGATTGTCGGTCTTGGCGGGCGTATCCGAAGTACGGAATGACCGCGGTGACGTTCTGGGCGGATGCGCGTTTGAGCGCATCGACCATCACGAGCAGTTCCATCAAGTTGTCGTTGACGGGCCACGAGAGTGACTGGACGACGTAGGCATCGCGGTGCCGAACGGATTCGTGGATGTCGACTTGAATCTCGCCGTCGGAAAACCGACCGACGAGAGCTTCACCGCGCTCGATTCCCAGGTACGCGGCGATCGCGTCGCTGAGGTCCGGGTTCGAGTTCCCGGCAAAGAGCATCAATTCGTCGTTCATCACACCGCTCGCGCGCCTGCACGAAACGACGAATGTCTGGTGAGAGACCGTCCCGTGCGACGATACCTCGAACGCCGTCACGGTCGAGTAGGGGTACCAGGATTCGAACCTGGGATGGCGGTACCAAAAACCGCTGCCTTACCACTTGGCGATACCCCTTCAATTGTGCGCCTGCAGGTTTCACAGACGCGCCGGTTGCTCTCGACGTCTCGAAAGCGCCCCCGGAATCCGATTTTGGACCCCGACGGGAGTCGCAGCTTTTATCAGCAGCGGGAGCGCGATGTCAAGTCATTGAGCAGCATCTGGATCAGTAACAAGCGCCCCACGAAACATCGCCACTCACGACGTTGCACGTGGTCTCGTCGCGGCAAAGGCGATCGGCGTCAGGATCGTCCGGCGGGCAAATTTGCACGCAGATCTTTCCGGTGCCGGGAACTTCGTGGCAGCGGAGTTCTTCCTGGCAGTCGTCGATGGCTTCGCAAGGCTCGCCGAGATCGACATCGCCGAAGGTGACGCAGACCGGGCTCGTACCGTCTGTCGGTTCGTAGCACTGCTCGCCATCACCGCAGGAGTCTGGGAAGACGGTGCAGCCAGGAAGCGGCTCCTGACAGGTCCCGAGCCGAAGTTCGGTTCGGAAAGGAACGCACTCGAGGCCCTGCGCACACTGCGGCGCTTCGATCCCGCCGGTTCGGCAGTACTGGAGGCAAGCGAGTCCGCCACCGTCACGACGATCCGCACACGCATACCCTTGCTGGCAGTCCGTGTTCGCGGTGCACGATTGCCCTTCCGCCGTATCGCCGGGAGCCGCACACGACGTCGACCACGACGCGATCTCTTCCATCATCGGATCGACTTCGTTCTCCTGGGCCGAACACGCCTGGCTCGCCGTACAGCCGGACTGGCAAAGGACATCACACTCGCCTTCGAGCGCAGGATTCAGCGCGACACAATCGGGGGTCGTCACCGGGTTGTTGTTGCCCGTGGTGCCGTTGTTCGGCGTCGACGTGTTGTTGTTGGTCATCACGTTCGTCGTCGCGTTGTTCATCGAGGTCGAGTTGTTGCCCGGAACGATGTTGGAGCTTCCGTTATTGTTTTGCTCTTCATCGCCGCAAGCCCAGAGCGACGCTGCGAGCAAGATGAGTCCAGCCGTACGGATCAGTCGGTTGCGGTTCACGGACCACTCCTTCTGCGAGTTCATTGGCGAATGCCGAAAAAAAAGATGCGTGTCTCGTAAGAGTATAACGAGACACGCATCGCGGGTCACACCCGAATCGACAGCGCTATTCTGCTGTCTGAATGACGAGCGGCATTACATGGCGTTGCAGACGTTGAACGTGGTGCCCTGGACGTTCACGCACATCTCGCCTGCTCCGCAACCGGTGGCTTCGCCAGCGGTCGGGCAGAGGGCGGCGCATGCGCCACCGATGCAGAGTTGCTCGTCGTTGCACTGGTTCGCGAACTGGCACGCATCGCCGACGTTCTTCGTCGAGTCGAACTGCGAGCAGGCCGTGGTGCCGTCGTTGGTCGGGTAGCACATCTGACCTTCGGCGCAGGAGTCGTTCGGGTAGGTGGTGCAGGAAGCCACGCATGCGGCGAAGTTTCCGACGAGGGTGGTGCAGTTTTCATCCTGGCCGCACTCGTTTCCGCCCATTGCGCACTGGCTCACGCAGGTGCCGTTGAAGCAGATCGTTCCTGCCGCGCAGTCGTTGAGGTTCGTGCATGCTCCGCCAGCGGCGGTCGCGCCCGGCTGACCGCAGAGGGTTCCGCCCATCTGGTCGGCTGGGTAGCACTGCTGGCCCATCGCGCAAGTGTCGTTCGGGTATGCCTGGCAGGCAGCGCGGCAGATACCGAGGTCTGGGACGTTCGGATCGAATGCGACGCAGGTGCCGTCGCCGCAGCTCGGATCACCACCGCCGACGCGGCAGAACTTCGCGCACTCACCCTGCATGGCGCCCTGTTCGGTGACGATGCAGTTGAGTCCCGCTTCGCACGTGTTCGTTCCGTCACATGCGGCGCCCTCTTGGGCCGTGCCCGCTGGCTGGCAAGCGGCCGCGGTCGGTGCGCCCGGCCCAGACGAGCCAGCAACACAGGCCTGATCCATCTCGCAGCCGGTCTGGCAAAGTGGGTCGCACGGACCGATCGCCGGGTTGAGCGCGGAGCAGCCACCCATGTTGTTATTGGTGGTCGCGTTGTTGGTCGTCGCGTTGTTCGTCGTCGCGTTGTT
>CAYLMO010000014.1:0-40931 GCA_964384605.1 uncultured Bradymonadales bacterium
AAGCCTACCTGATTCCGCGGCGTTCCGAGACGTCCCAAGCCAGCTTGTGAACGTTGATGTTCGCGTCGAGCTTAAACAGCATCCCCTTCACTCCGCTCAAAAGGCGGAAGTAGAGAAGCGCCTCCGGGGGCGGGGAGAACGTCATGAGGCTCGGGTGCTTGAGCGCGTACTTCTTACCCTCGAGCGCGGGCCTCCAGCTGCCGAAGTCGAATGGTTCGTCGCGCATGAAGCACGCCAAAACCACGTCGTGGTAGTCGGCGAGGACTTCGGCGGTGAGGTCGTTCTTCTTGAAGCCAAGGCGGTGGTACGTCTCGAGGGCGCGCTGGTGGTCACCGTCCCAGACGGCGTTGAGCACCTCGAGGATGCCGTCGGTGAACGCTGGATCGAACTGCTTCACCGAACCGAAGTCGAGCATGATGAGGCGCCCCTCGTCGTCCAGGAGGAAGTTGCCTGGGTGCGGGTCGGCGTGGATCTCGTGGTTCTCGTGGAAGAGCCAGACATAGAGCCCGACCCACTTCTCGAGTAGCTCATCCTTTTCGGGACCGTTCGGCATCTTTTCGAGCGCGTGGTCGAGCTTCTCTCCCTCCAAGAACTCCATCGTGATGACCTCTTTTGAGGTCCATTCGTGGAAGGGCTTCGGGATGCGCACGAAGTCGTTGTCGGCCATTCGCTCGCGGAATCGGTCGAGGTTCTTTGCCTCCAAGAGGTAGTTCGACTCCTCCATGAGGATGTCGCGGACCTCGGCGAAGTATTTTTCGATGCGGTCTTTGTCGATGACCGCACGGCCGGCGGTCAGCATCGACTTCAGGGTCTTCAGGTCCGACTCGAGTGCGTCGGAGACGCCCGGGTACTGAATCTTCACGGCGACGTCTTCGCCCGTGTCGAGCTTCGCCCGGTGGACCTGGCCGATGGAGGCCGAGCCGACCGGCTCGGGGTCGAACTCGGCGAAGATGACGTCAATCGGGCGGTCGAGGTTCTTCTCGATCTGCTCTTTGACCGTCATATAGGTCATCGGCGGGGCGCTTCGCTGAAGCGATTCGAGGCCGTCGGCAAACTCGGGTGGCAGTAGCTCCGGATCGGCCGACAGAAGTTGGCCCACCTTCATCGATGCGCCTTTCAGTTCGCCGAGGACGTCGGCAATCTTCCCGGCATTCTTGGCGTAGACGGCCGAAAGGTCGTCCTGGCTCGATTCGCCGCCGAACAACGACTTGACCTTTCCGGCCATCGAACTCGCGGCGACGCCGGCGCCAACCGACCCCAGCTTGAACATCCGCTGAAAGCGATTCGACGTGACTCGTTCGCCTTCCTCTCCCGCAAGTTTTTCCCAGTCTTCGCTCACCAGCTGCTCCGTCGAGTGCCCACTTTGGATGCCGAATGTAGGTCCTTCGGTACAGTAGTGTTCTTCCGGTGCCGGCGGTACTCCGATCCCACCTGAAGTCGGCCACCGCAAAACCGGCCGTCATACAACTTCGGCACCCGCGTCACTCAATCTTCGAAACCGCGAAGAACGGAGGCGCGATGAACTTCGAAGATGCACGACACCTGGTTAGCCGCACGGCGTTCGGAACTCCGCCGTCCGAGATTGCTTCGCTCCAAAAGCTGAGCCGGACCGACGCCGTAGATCGCGTTCTCCGCACCTCGGGCAAAGCCACGACTCAGTTGCCCGAGTGGGCGAGCGAAGCGCCGATCTCACGTCGAGAACTTCGGAAGATGATGGGTGATCCGAAGGAGCTCCAGAAGTTCATTCGAATGCACGCGATCGACCTGAAGGGCTGGTGGCTCGCGGAAATGAGGGACACCAACCAACCGCTGACCGAGCGCATGACGCTGTTCTGGAGCGGTCACTTCACGAGTTCGTTTCGCAAGGTGAAGAACCCCTGGTCGATGTTGCGGCAGAACGAAATGCTGCGGCGGAACGCGCTCGGCAGTTTCAAGACCATGCTCGCAGAAATCGTCCGGGACCCCGCGATGCTGGTGTATCTGGACAACCATCAGAACTCTTCCAAGAAGCCGAACGAGAACCTCGCACGCGAGTTGTTCGAGCTCTTCACGCTCGGGGAGGGGCACTACTCCGAGATGGACATCAAAGAGGCCGCTCGTGCGCTTTCGGGCTACGGCGTCGATCGCCGAACCAGCACGTTCCGGTTTCGTCGGATGCACCACGACCGGGGCGAAAAGACCATCTTCGGCAAGACGGGGAACTACGATGGTGACGACTTGGTCGACCTGGTGCTCGAGCACCAGGCGTGCGCGCCGTACGTCACCGAAAGGGTGTGGGACCACTTCGTCACGACGCCGATTTCGGCCGAAACGAAGACCCGGTTGGCGAAGCGGTTCTCGAGGAAATGGGACATCGGCGGGCTAGTCCGTGACGTGCTCATCAGTGACGAGTTCTGGGCGGTTCCGAACCGCGGAACGAAGCTCAGAAGCCCGGTCGAGCTCGTCATCGGGACTGTTCGGACGATGGGGCTCGATCTCGACGACCCGAAGCCCCTCATCATGGCGACTCGCCAGCTCGGCCAGGACGTCTTTTCGCCTCCAAACGTGAAGGGGTGGCCGGGTGGCGAGCGCTGGATCGACGCCAATTCACTGCTGAAGCGGCACATCACGCTCCGACGAGCGGTCACCGCGGACAGCGCGCTGACCAGGAATCCGGAGAAGTGGTCCGCGCCCGTGCTCAAAGGCACGAAGCCGCTCGAGCGAATCACGCGGATTCTGTTGCCAGTCCCGCCTGTGGTCGCAACGCCCGCGTCGCTCTCTCGCGACACGCTCGAAGCCCTCATCATCGACCCCGCCTACCAACTCGCCTGAGCCGGAGAAGACCATGAAACGACGTACCTTTTTGAAAATTGCAGGCGTAACGGTACCGACGCTCCTCTGGGGCCCGTCGGTCGGTTTTGCCGCCAGCGGGAATCACAAACTGGTGCTCCTCGTCGAGCTCAAGGGCGGCAACGATGCGCTGAACACGTTTGTGCCGTTCGACGACGAAGCGTATCGCCGTGCGCGGCCCAGGATTGGTCTCGCGGAGAAGGAACTCGTGAAGCTGAACGAGTCGCTCGGCCTGCATCCGTCGCTTCGGCCGTTGGAGTCGACGTGGGACGCAAAGAACCTCGCTGTTGTCGAAGGCTTGGGATACGCGAATCCCAACCGGAGTCACTTCCGGTCGATCGAGATTTGGGACACGGCGAGCGACTCGGAGGACTACCTGCCTGAAGGGTGGGTGACGCGAGCGTGGCGCGGGAAAACGGGCCCGAATCGAGGCGGCGTACCCGCTGCGATCGTCGCGGGGAATGGCGACGACGGGCCGCTCGCAAACTTCGACAGTCTGAACCTCGGAAACCCGAAGCAGACGTTTCGTTGGGGCAAGCAGATGGCGCGCGTCGAGGCAAAATCCGCAAATCCAGCGCTCGCCCATGTCATTGCAACGCAGAACGACCTCGTCTCGTCGGTCGGTGAGCTCGAATCGGGGCTGTCGAACGTGCCGACCATAAGCGGGTTCCCCAACGGCCAGTTTGGCAAGCAGCTCGAGCTGGCGGCTCGAATCTTCAGCAGCGGGCTGCCCGTGTCGGTCGTGAAGGTCACGCTGGACGGCTTCGATACACACGTGAACCAACCCAGACGCCACGCCAACCTGCTGCAAGAGCTTGGCGAGGGACTGGCCCGACTCGAGAGCGTGGCGCGCCGTGCGGGATTCTGGGACCGGCTCATGGTCGCCACGTACTCCGAATTCGGCCGTCGCGTGGGAGAGAATGCGGGACGTGGGACCGACCACGGAACGGCGTCCACGCACCTCGTGATGGGCGGGGGCGTGCGCGGTGGGATCTACGGCAAGCGTTGCTCGCTCACCGACCTCGACAATGGCGACCTCAAGTTCACGACCGACTATCGACGGCTCTATGCGACGGTGTCGAAGTGGTGGGGGAACTCCGCCACCTTCGAGGGGCACGCGTCGCTGGGCGTCGCGTGAGGCAGCCCGGTGATGCTACCGGTCGACGATGACGACGTTTGCGAGCGAGTAGGTGCCTCCAGACGACACGAGCACATCCGCGAGGCCGCCGTCTTTTCGGAGCGTCCGGATCGCCGCGTAGACCCGGTTTTTGGCCGCCGTCTCGTCGATCGTCTCGCCCGGCCAACCGGCTTGGAACACCTCTTCGAGCGCGAGGCCGGCGGGGTGTCGCTCGGCGAGGGCGTCTAGAATTCGCCGGGCGTTTCCGCGCGTCGAAAGGTCGAACTTTTGGCCGTCGAGCAGGTAGGTGCCGTCGTCATTTCGCTCCAGGAGCGACGCGTCTGGCGCCTCTTGAAGATCTGGTGCTGCCGTGAGCACTGCCGCCGCAGCCGATTCGCGCAAACATCGATGCACCGCGCCGAGGTCTGCGGAACCGGCGAGTGCCTCTCTGGCCTCGGCAACCGACTCGCCGAGGGCTGCTCGGAAGAGCCGGCCGGTCTTGCCCCATTCGGAGTCGTCACAGGCTGCGAGGGCGTGCAGGTCGGCGCCTCGAACTTCGCCCAGCTCGGCGTCGGGCGAAAGGTCGGCCACCGCTGCGATGGCGTCGTTCCAGTGGAGTTGAACGAGGTCGCAAAGGGCCAGCGCGATGACGACTGCGCCTCGCTCGGAGCTGTCTCGTTCGACGGCATCGAGGGCGTCGAGCAGTTCGCTGAGGATCCACTCGGGCTGGCCCGTGAGGACTGCGCCGATCGCGAATCGAGCAATCTCGAATGGTGTCGGCCCTCGATGTTCGTGACGATCGAGGCGCGCAATCTCGGTCTCCCATGCATCCTGAAGTGCTTCGAATGAGTCCTCGGGCACCTCCGTCCTGCGGCTCCACAAAGGACCGTCGGCGAGCGGCTCCCAGGTCGAGAAGAACCAACCAGCGATGGATGCAGAGACCTCGAGCGGCAGGAGGTCCAGTGCGCGAGCACCCCACATCCGAAAGAATTCGAGATCGCGCTGAATTGCGGCCTCGGTCGCGCGCTGCGCGAGCCAATCATCGAGGCGCCGCTCCGCATCGTGCGAGGCCGCCGCTGCGGGGGCGGCAACGGAGAATCGAGGCCAGTCTCCGGGTTCTCGTCGTAAGGCACCGGCCTCCAAGCCGGCTTGGATGAGGTCGGGAACCCAGGCGTCGGTGGTCAGCACGACTGCTTCGGCGAGTTCGAGTTCGAAGACCCCGGTGAGGGTTGCGAACTGGTAGGCGGGTTCAATCATCGGCGCGTCGGCATGGTCGACTACGACCCACTCGGCGAAAGCCTCCGGCGCGATGGTCTGGTCGCGCAAACGAATCTGAACATCGCCCAACTCTTTGAGCGTCGCGCCGACCGAGGGGACTGCGTCTTCGCTCCAGTCGGGCAGACGAAGGGCACACGAGAGCGCAACGACGGAAATCACGTCGCGAGACGTACGGCACCATCTGGCGTCGATCTCGAGCATGGGCGGCACTGAAAAAGCGGAGACGAACTTATACTTCGAGCACGCTTTCCTCGGCCACCACGAAGATTCGGTGGTTCGGTCGGCGTTCGACTCGGACACCGCCCGAGAACTCGGTGAAGGCGGGGAGCACGCACATGTCGTCAGCGACGTGGAAGCATGGACAGCGCAGTCGATCGCGACGGCCGCGACCGCGAACGACGTAGGTTGGGTGCAAATGTCCGCAAAACGCGAAGTGGTTCGGAACGCCGACCGGATGGTGTACGAGCGCGATCGGTTCGTAGGTTACCTGCGGTGCGAGCACGTCCACGTTCCATGCGGAGGGGAGGGCGGCCAAGTGCCGGTCGTGATTGCCTGGGACGAGTTTCATTGTGGTCGGATTTGCGGCTCGCCAGACCGCGATCTCATCGGACACTTCGTCGGTGATGCCGACGTCATCGTGGATGAGGTCTCCGAGCACGTAGATGTCGTCGACAGGATAGTCGGCGATGAGCTTTGCGAGTCGTTCGAGTTCGGCAGTCAGAATGCCGGAAGGTACAGGTATTCCGCGCCCTTGGAACGCTTCAGCCTTCCCCCAGTGGAGGTCGGCGACGAGCAACGCGCGTCGCTCAGGCCACCAAACGGCGCGCTCGGGGAGCAGCTCGAACCGGTGGCCGTGGGTTTCGAAAATCTGGGTCATGCGTCGTGGCTTTCTGCGAATCATCGGGCCGTCCGTGGTCCCAAGGCGCGGCGACTCTAACAGACCGGTGCGCTTCACAGAATGTCGAGCACGTTCTCCGGCGGGCGACCGATCGCGGCGCCTTTGGCCGTGATGACGATCGGGCGTTCGATGAGTCGCGGATGCACCACGAGCGCTTCGAGCACGTCTTCTTCACTCGCCTCGCTCAGGTTGTTGTCCTTCCACTCCGACTCCTTTTTGCGGGCGAGCTCAGAAGGCTTCAGTTCGAGCAGCTCCAGAACGGCCTCGATGCGGCCGCGAGTCGGTGGGTCTTCCAGATATCGAATGACCGTTGGCTCGAGTCCCTTCTCTTCGAGGAGAGCCAGGGTCTGTCGAGACTTGCTGCATCGCGGGTTGTGCCAGATTTCGACGTTCATTCGATTCCCATCGATTCGAGGAGTTGAGCTGGCGCGAAGAAGAGGTTCACGCTGATGGACGGATTGTGCAGGCCAGGGCGCGTGTACGGGTAGATCGTGCGCGTGCGGCTGCTGTAGGCCTCGAGTTTGACGTACCCGGCGGCGGTCGCGCACTTCTCCCATGAAGCGCGTAGTCTCTTGCCGAGTCGAGGTCGCGGGCGCGCTTCTGCCGGGCGTAGACCTTGGCCGGACTTCTCGTGCACGTACTTGAAACCGGCGTGGTACGTGTTGAAAGCGGTCGCTCGGAGGTCGTCGATGGCGAGCGCGTTTTCTTCGGTGAAGAGCAGGATGACGCCGGCTTCGCAGTAGCCTCGGAAGACTTCGGTCATCTTCTCGTCGGTCTGACCACGGACTTCGTGGAATCCGTTGCCGACCAGCATTACTGCGCCGTGGGGGTCGTCGCCGTTGGCGCGGATGGCGTCGAGTAGGACCGATGGTTCGCCGATGTCGGCGTCGCGCACGAACGTCATTCCTTGCGGAAGATTGCCGGCTTTCTGCTCTTCGATCGCAGCGTCGATCGCGGCGTCTTCGAGGTCGGCTCCGTAGTAGCGAACCGTCGAATCTCCGCTGCGCTCGAACCGTTGGCGTGTGGCTTCGCCGCGGCCGATCGCATGCTCGATGAACACCGAGAGTTCAAACCCCGTGTCGTCGCAGAACCGGTCGAGTGCGTCGTTGGCGGTGCGGAACGTACCAGCGTTGGCATCTTGCGACGCTCCAACGTTGTCGCCTCGCTTCACCCACACCTGGTCGCGGTCACCACGAAGAATCGGGGCGCCGTTCGTCATGTACGGGTGGTAGGTCTCGATGATGCCGAATGGTCCCGGTCCGCGCGAGAACCCGCGCGCACCGACGGCGGTTACCGCGCCGGCCTCGAGCCATCCTGCCGCGGTCAGAATCGGCCCCGCCAGCTCACCGTGCAGCACGACTTCCGAGAACAGGACCGACTCGAGCAAAGCGTCGCAAACATTGGCGGCGCGCAGGCCGAGGACGACGGGAACCAGGCGGTAGCCGATCTCGACCTCCTCCGGCGTGGCGAGCCAGTGATTCTGTTCGAGGTCTGTCCGACCGGCCGGCGTCTCGGTCGAGAGGGTCGACAACGTCTTCTGCTCCGAGTCGTCGAGCGATTCGCCGCGGAAATATCTGGCCCAGAGGCGCGCGACGCCGCCAGGTGCGGTGACCGGGCCCAGCGAACGAAACGCCTCTTTGGCGCGAGCGTGACCGGCGATGCGAAAGCCGTCGTCGTAGGCTTCTACAAACCCACGCGAGAGCAGGAAGTGGAGGTCGGTCTCGAGCTCTGCTGCGTCCAACGCGACCCCATCTGCGGAACACCATTCCGGCACGATTGCTTCGCCCGCGACCAGTCGCTGAGACAGGCCGAGCGCCGAGAACGTGCCTAGCAAGTGGCGGGTGAGCCACAGGTCGGTCGGCGCGGTGATGGCGGCCGTGAAGACCACCTGCCGCGAAACTTTCGCCGCTCGGATGATGTTGTCCGAAAGCTCGGTGCGCTGGGCCTCGCCCATCACTCGAATGGCCTCAGTGGCGCGGTACGTCGCGAGGCCAGCATTCAAGATGTGGGGCACCGTGTCCCGATACTCGATCCAGGCGCGCCGGGACATGTAGGGGTACCCGGAGGTGCTCGTCCCCGTTGGATAGCTGAAAATTCGCAAAAGCCGCTCGACGAGCGATTCCGGCACTTCCGCCGCAGTCGCAATCTCTTTTGTAAATAGGTGCATGGTCGAGAGTCTTTCGGTTGCCGTTGGTTACGTCAACCTCGCGTTCAAGCTTCGACCCAGCTCGCTTTCATCCGCTCGATGCGTGTCACCAGCGACTCCGACGAAACCTGCGTGTCGCGCAGTCGATCGACCATAAGGGGGAAGGACAGAGGAGTCGGCGTCGCGATGTCGATCCACTCGATCTCGTTCGCACCCAAGCGCTCCAGGCAGGCACGTAGACGCGATTGCTCGAACTGCTGTTCGAGGACTTCTCGCTGCGCCTGAAGGAGCAACAGGTTGTCCGGGTCGTATTTGCTGAACACTTCGAAGAGCAGGCTCGAGCTCGACTGGATTTGTCGGGTCGACTTGCGGCTGCCGGGGTAGCCCTCGAAGACGAGTCCGGCGACCCGCGCCACGTCCCGGAACTGTCGCTTCGCGAGCTCGCTCACGTTGATGCTCGCGAGCGTGTCTTCGAGCAGGTTTTCGGTGGTGAAGAGCTTGGCGTTGATGAGTTCGTGATACGGGTACGGTTCGGGCGAGACGAACTCGATGCCGTAGTCGTTGACCGACATGGCGAATGTGCCGTCGACGGCTTGGGTCATCCGGTAGGCGAGGAGCGGCGCGAGGCCCTCGTGCACGAGTCGACCCTCGAACGGATAGACGTAGAGGTGAAACCCTTCGCCCGATTGGAGGAACTCGACCAGCGTGGCGTCTTCGCGCGGGATGAGCGAGAGGTGGCGCTGCTGCTCGATGATCGGTAGCGCATCTTCCATCTCGGGCCACTCCAACACGCCTTCGCGTGCCAGCGTCAGCATGCGCCGAACCGCGCTCGCCAGCTCGGTCGAGAGCGGTAGCCGGCCGCCACCCCATCGGGGAACGGAGTCGGGCTTTTTCTTCGAGACCTTCACCCAGGCTTCCATCTGGTGGATCTTCTGGAACTCGAGCACGCGCCCCGCGAACACGAACGTCTCGCCCTCCTTGAGGCGGCTGATGTAGCGCTCCTCCACGGTTCCCAGACTGCGACCGTTGCCAAATCGAAGTCGAATCGAAGCGTCGGAAGTGATGGTGCCGATGTTCGAACGGTGCTGCCGGGCGAGCTGTCGATCGGGCACGCGCAGCAGGCCGTCTTGCTCCACCACCTTGTGGTAGCGCGGGTACGCTTTGAGGGTCTTTCCACCTTCGCGAACGAGCTCCATGACCCACGCGAACTCCTGGTCCGTAAGCTCGGCATAGGAGTGCGCCGAACGGATCTCGTGAAGGGCGTCTTCCTCAGTATATCCGCCGCCCAGAGCGATCGTGACCATGTGTTGGGCGAGCACGTCGAGCGGTTTTTGGAGGGGCGTGCGGGGTTCGATTTCGCCGCGTTTCATGGCGTCGCGAACCGCGGCGATCTCGACCAGCTGCAGGGCGTGTGACGGCACAAACGTAATCTCCGCCGCTTCTCCGGGGCGGTGCCCGGAACGACCGGCGCGCTGCAACAGCCGCGAAATGCCCTTCGGCGATCCCATCTGGTAGACGCGTTCGACGGGGGCGAAATCGACGCCCAGGTCGAGCGAAGACGTCGCTACGGCGATCTTCAGGCTACCGTCTTTGAGGCCCTCTTCGACAGCGTGTCGGTCGGCCTGGTCGATGCTGCCGTGGTGCAGACCGGTGATGTCGGCCCACTCTGGGCGAGCGTCGACGATGGATTGGTACCAGTTCTCGGCCTGGTTTCGCGTGTTCGTGAAGATGAGCGTCGACCGCTCGATGTCGATGTCGTCAAGCACTTCGCCGAGCATCGTCAGGCCCATGTGGCCGTGCCACGGGAAGGCCTCGACCTTTTTGGGGACGAGCGAGCGGATGTGCACCGGGCGGTCGAGCTCCGCGGTGACGACGTGCGCGGACTGGTGGGTGCCGACGGCGACCTGGGCCGCTTCCTCGAGGTTCTTCAGAGTCGCCGAGAGCGCCCAGATCCGCACGCTCGGGCTGAACGTGCGAACGCGCGAGATGCCGAGCTCGGTCTGCGTGCCCCGCTTGCCGCTGAGCAGCTCGTGCCACTCGTCGACGATGATGGCCTGAACGTTCGCAAACTGACGCGGGGCGTTGGCGTAGGAGAGCAGGACCGAGAGCGACTCGGGCGTCGTGATGAGCACGTTCGGGAGCTTCTTCTTCTGCTTCTGGCGCTGGTAGCTGTTGGTGTCGCCAGTTCGAAAGCCGACTTCGAGGTCGAGCCCCAGCTCGTCGACCGGCGCGGCCAGCGCTTTGCCAATGTCGCGGGCCATCGCGCGCAGGGGGGTGAGATACAGAATCTGCAGCCCCTCGGCCGGGTGAGCTGCGGATTCGGCGAGCGGCCCGAAGTAGCTCGCGTAGGTCTTGCCGGCGCCAGTTGGCACGTGCACCAACCCACTTTTGCCGTCGAGGTAGGCGGCCCAGGTCTCTTCCTGAAACGGGAACGGCGCCCAACCACGCTTGGCCATCCATTCTCGCAGCTGTTGAAGATGTTCGTCGGTTGTCGCCATGGTCTCGCTCAGCGGGCTTGTCAGATGCACGAGGACGCCGCTCGAATGCAAGTCAGCTCTCTTCTTCGCCGGAAGAGTCGGTCGCCGAGGCGAGTGGATACGCGAGAAAAGAGATGGCCATGGAGGTGAGGCCGACCGGCAACCAATCTGGACCTCCGGCGAATGTCTCGACCCCTGCGACGAAGTGGACCGTCCAGACGAACGTGCCGGTCAACATCGATGCGAGTGCGCCTCTGGTCGACGGGTTTTCAAGGAAGACGCCGTAGGCGAGGGGGGCCATCAACGACACCATGCCCAATTCGTATCCGGATTCGAGCAAGCCATAGGCCGACTCGCCGCCATACGCGGCGGCCAGGCTGCATGCTCCGACGACGAGCAGGCTGATTCGGGTGAGACGCAACTCGTCGATCGATTCTAGACGCTCGACGTGGCCAAACACGTTGCGCGACAAGACGGTCGCAGGCGCCAGGATGGCCGAGTCGATGGTCGAGAGCACAACCGACATCAGCGTCACGACGAACACAACCGCGGCCGCCGGATGGAGGAACATTGCAGCGAGCCGCGGGAGCGTCTCGGACTCGGCCTCGAAGAACGTTCCGGCGACGAGTCCCATGGCGATCGGAAAGAGGCCGAGGGTCAGGTACAGCCCGCCGGCCGCAAGACATGCGGCACGCGCAACATTGGCGGAGCGAGCCGAGAAGACGCGCTGCATCACGTCTTGCGACGGTATGTTGCCGAGCGCGCCGGCGAGTAACACGCCGGTCCAGCCGAGGAAGGACCCGAGCGAGTCGGACTGCACGAGCGTGAGCCGTTCGGCGGGAATCTGCGCGAGCAGTTCGTCCCATCCGCCGGCTGCGACGACCTCTCCGCCTACTACGATGCCAAGCACGCCCAACCCGACGATGACCAACGCCATCTGAAGTGCGTCGGTCATCGTGACGGCCCACATTCCGCCCATCACCGTGTAGGCAAGGCCGACGGCCGCGACGAGCGCGATGCCGACTGGAATCGGGATGCCGAAGAACAACCCAAGCATTCCCGCCAGCGCCAGGAACTGCGCGGCGATCCAGCCAAAGTAGGGCGGCACCATCAAGACCGCACCCACGACCTCGGCGCCGCGACCGAACTTGGCCTCGAAGAAATCTGGGAGCGTGAGAATCTTCGCTTCCCAGAGCGGCTTGGCGAACAGCAGCCCAACGAGAATCAGGCAGAGACCTGCGCCGATCGGGTCGAGTGTCGCGCCCGTGAGTCCGGCGCTTCGAACTTCGTCCGTCGCTGTCAGGAGGGTGCCCGCGCCGAACCAGGTCGCGAGCAGCGTTGGCGTGGCGAGCCAGAATCCGAGTCGCCGGCCTGCGACCACGTAGTCTTCCACGTCTTCGACCCGGCGCGACGCCGCATACCCGATGCCCAGCATCACGAGGACATATGCGACCATGACGGTGCCGACGAGCGGTGCCAGGTCGGCGAACTCTTTCATTTCACGCTCGCTCTTTGCTCAGTTGTTGAACAGATCCAGCCCGGAACGACGGCTGTTCGATTCGGTGTCGAGGTCCGCGAGCAGGGCAGTGGCGAGGAAGCCCCACATCGCGTCGGGGTCGACGTCTTTGTCGAGTTCGATCCGGAAGAGGTTGCCAGCGGTCAAGAAGCCGAGGCCGGACCAGCCCCGCTGCATGGTGCCGATCGACTCATCGAACGGATTTAGGACGTCGTAAGTCCACGGCCGAAGCGCGCGGCGTCGAACGTAGTACGAGATGCCCTCGCGGACCGAACGAACCTCGTACTTCCGGCGAAGGAAGCTCAACGTCCAGCTCGAGATGGCGATCGTGAACTTGCGCGGGTTGTAGACGTCGATGCTGTTGTCGCTGAAGTTCGACGACCGATGGAACGTGTAGCGTTCGCCGGTGCCGTAGTCTTCGACGTCGAAGTGGAGGTCGGGGTCGGAGAGGATGCGGAAGTCGGTGAGGTCTTGGATGGCTTCGTTCTGACGCTGACCGACCCGGCCGACCTCTTCGCCGTTTTCATCGCGGATGAGGTAGGCGCGGCGGAACATGTTGCCGAAGAGCTGTTTTGCGCCTCCGACCTGCTCGAGCACAAGCACGCGGCAGTCGGCGAGGGAGCCAGCTTCGCCGACCTTGGGCGCTCGGTGGCGTGCGGGATGGTCGCCGTGCAACCGCGCGGCCAGCTCGCGTTCATAGATGTCGTCGGCGACGGAGCGATCTCGCTCTTGGGCGAGCTTTTCGCGCGGGTCGAAGGCGAGCTCGACGTTCGAGAAGTCTCGGCCCGCGGGCTCTTCGTCGTCGCCGGCCATCTCGGCTTCCATTCGAGCCAGCTCGGCAGCCTGTTGAGCGTCGAGGCCGTCCAAGTACTCCTGTGCCGCTGCGGCCTCGGCCGCTTCGCGCTGCAGTCGGCGCGTCACCACCTGACGCACGTTCTCCCACTCCTCGCCGTCGATCACCCCGTTGCCGTCGGTGTCGAAGTGCGCCAGCACACGCGGGTCTGAAGCGATGAGCTGTTTCATCTTCTTCAGCTCGTCTCGAAGGCGTTGCGGGTCGATGTTTTCGGCCATCGGATTGCTCATAGGATTCGAATGGATTGCCGGTACTATAGCCTCGAAGGAGAGGCAGAGGGTAGGTCTATGGAACGCACCGACACCAATTTCGAGTCGATCTGGGAAACGCACCAGCTCGGTGCTCGCACCATGACCATGCAGGCGACTCAGACGCTCGTACCGTCAGATTCCGTGCTCGAGAGCGACTACGCGACGATCCCTGACCTGCCGAGAATTTTGTCTGCTTCTGACTCGGGCTCGCAGTTGAAAGTGGTGGGCGAGATTGGTCGCGGTGGCATGGGTGTGATTCGACTGGGGCGTCAGATTGCGCTCCGGCGCGAGGTCGCGATCAAGCAGGTTCGCGAGGACCGACGATCGAAGAGGGCGGCCAATAGTCTGACCACCGAAGGTCTGTTGGTCGGTGCCCTCGAGCATCCGAACATCGTGCCGGTCTATCTGTTGGGCGAGGACGACGACGGCTTTCCGACTTTGGTGATGAAGCGGATCGACGGCGTCAGCTGGGGAGATGTCATCCACGGCAAGAGTGAGGGCGTGGGGCCGGCGGAAGGAGAAGACCCGCTCGAGTGGCACCTGGAAGTGTTGATGCAGGTTTCCAATGCGGTCCATTTCGCGCACTCGCGAGGCATCGTTCATCGTGATTTGAAGCCTGAGAACGTCATGGTTGGTGCGTTCGGTGAGGTGTACTTGCTCGACTGGGGGATTGCCGTCACCACGAGCGCTTCGAACGACTCGCCGTTTCCCAAGGCCGCCGACGTGAAAGATGTCGCCGGCACGCCCGCGTACATGTCGCCAGAAATGGTGACGGGCAATGGGGCGGCGATCGGACCCCGAACAGACGTTTATCTACTCGGTGCGATTCTGCACGAGATTGTGACAGGCAGCGGGCGTCATCAGGGTGATTCGATGTTCGCGGTCATGCATTCGGCCTACGAATCGGCGCCGCTCGAGTACCCCGGTATCGAGGCGGAGCTCGGGAGAATCTGCAATCGAGCGACGGCGAAGGACCCAGCCGATCGGTTCGAAAGCGCCGACGAGTTTCGGCGAGCAGTGGCGACGTTCCTGCGTCACAGGGAGTCGATCAAGTTCGCTGCGCGTGCGGCCGAGCGGGCTCGTGCCCTCGACGAGTTGTTGGCCGAGGGCGGCGACTCCGAGGCGATCTATGCGACGTTTCAAAAGGCGCTTTTCACGTTCGATGCGGCGCTGGAAGCCTGGAGCGGGAACGACGCGGCTTCGGAGGGGAGGGCGGCACTGCTCGATGTGATGTTCGAGCACGAAGTGGAGGCCGAGGACGCTCGCGGCGCCCGGAGGATTCTGGCTCTGATGCAATCTTCGTCGAGCGTTCAGGCCGACGAGGTCGCGCGGCTCGAGTCACTATCGGCCGACCGCACCAAAGCTGCCGCCGAACTCGAACGACTGAAGTTCGACCGGGACGTTCGCATCATGGGCAAATGGCGCGCGACAATTCACCTGGACATCGGACTGTTTTGGTTTGGCGCGATTTTCTTCTACCTGTGGAAGGGGGCTGATGCTTCGCACTGGTGGACTGTCGCGGCATCGCTCTGCGCGGCGGTTTCGGCGGGGAGTGTGCTGTGGTGGAAGCGCGAGTTGTTTCTGCCGAATGAGGTGGGTCGACAGCTCGTCGCGTCCTACGGGCTGTCACTCGCGATGCTGGTGTTGGTCCACTCGTTGGTCGCGTTGTCGGGTGCGCCGGTGCATCTGGCGTTCGTCTTTGATGCCGTGGCGTTTTCGTCGATCGCGGCGGTCGTCGCGGTCACGCTGGACCGCGCGATGGTCTTCGCTGCACTAGGTTTGGTGGCTGTTTCGGTGGTGGCCGCAGCTTTCGCGGAACACGCGGTGTTCATCGTCGCCGGCGGGGTCGGCATCGTTCAGGTCATCGTTGCCGGCGTGGACTTTTGGGTGAACGGTCGAGCCGCGGTCGCAGAAGAGTAGTGGGTCGGGTGGCCCATCGGTTAGAGCAGCCGCTTCACATCTTCGAGCGTCGCTGCCTCTTCGACCGACTTGTCCTCGCGCCACCGCGCAATTCGTGGGAACCGCACGGCGATACCCGATTTGTGGCGATTCGACGGAGCAATTCCCTCGAAGTGAATCTCGAACACGTGGTGCGGAGTGACCGACCGGACCGGGCCGAATCGTTCTTTGGTGTTCTTCCGAATCCACTTGTCGAGCTTGCGGATCTCTTTGTCGGTGAGCCCCGAGTACGCCTTGGCGAAGGGGACGAGGTCGTCGCCGTCCCACACCGCGAAGGTGTAGTCGGTGAACAGGTTCGCACGGCGCCCGTGACCGGCCTGTGCGTAGAGCAAGACTGCATCGACCTCGAGTGGGTCTACCTTCCACTTCCACCAGTCTCCGCGCACTCGACCGGCCTGATAGGTCGCGGTCTTACGCTTGAGCATCAGGCCCTCGGTTCCGCGGTCACGTGCGCCCTCACGCCGTTCGGTCATCGTCTCCCACGAGTCGCCCCGCACGATCTCCGAGAGGTCGAAGTTGGGCGGGTTCACCGTCTCGAGCAGAACTTCGAGCGCGTTGCGGCGCACAGACTGCGGAGCGTTGCGATAGTCGTCGCCGCCGCGCTCCATGATGTCGTACGCGACGAATCGAACGGGAACGTCGGCCAGTATCTTTTTCCCGACGCGCTTGCGGCCAATGCGTCGCTGCAGGTCGTTGAAGGTCATCGGAACTTCGGAATCGGCCTGCCAGGCCATGATCTCTCCGTCGAGCACCGTTCCGTCGGGCAAGAGCCGACCAGCTTCGGCAATCTCGGGGTACTGCTCGGTCACCAGCTCTTCGCCACGCGACCACAGGAACACTTCGCCCTCGCGCTTTACGAGCTGGCCTCGGATTCCGTCCCATTTGTACTCGATCTGCCAGTCTCCGACGTCGCCGAGCTCATTCGGTTCTTTTTCGAGCGGGCTTGCGAGGAAATAGGGATAGGGGCGGGCGATGTCGAAGTCGCCGCCGTCGCCGTTGATGATGTTGTCGAACGCCTCGGCGCTCGGTTCCCAGCGGCCCATCAGGCGCATCGAGATGGTCGCCTTGTCGAGGCCGGTCAATTCGGCCAGCGCCCGAATGACCAGGCCCTTCGATACGCCCACGCGAAGCGCACCCATCATCAGCTTGTTGACCACGAAAATCTCGAGTCGATCGAGCTCGCTCCACCACCCGACGAGCCGTTCGCGCTTCTCGTCGTCTCCAAGGGGGCGCAGCTTCTTAAGCCGCGACTCCATCCATTCGGCGAGAGAGAGCTCAGGCGCGTCTTCATTGGGCGTGAGGCGAGTGTCGATGAGCAACGCGATCGTCTCGGCGAGGTCGCCAACCGTGACGTAGCAGTCTTCGAACATCCACTCGCTGATGCCGGCGATGTCGCGGGTCCATTCGCGCAAGAGGCTGTTCTTCACCGGCGACCGAATGCGGTCGCCCGAGAGCAGCTTCACGGCCCAGGCCGCGTCGTGCGGAGGGGCTTGGTCGAAGTAGCTTCGGAGCAGCTCGACCTTCGCGTTGGTCGAGTTGGTCATGTCGAGACGTTCGTAGAGACGCGCAAAACGCTTCATCACTCCACCTCGCCTTCGAACGCGGTCTCGAGTGCATCGGCATCGAGTCCCATCTCGCGCAGATGCCGCACCAAGACGTCGGTTTTGCCGTGCGTGGCGAGCACTCGAGAGCAGCCCGTCTCCTCGATGGTGCGCAAGATTCCGGGCCAATCGACGTGGTCCGACATCACGAAGCCATAGTCGTACCCACGCATCCGGCGAATTCCCCGGACCCGCATCCAGCCTGATGCGAAGGCGGCGCGATGGTCTTTGAACCGCTTCACCCAGCTCGTCGCGAGGGAAGAGGGTGGTGCGAGGACGAGTTCGCCAGCGAAGTCGTCGGGGTGGTCGTAGTCGGTCGCGTTCTCGAGCGGCAGCATGTCTACCCCGTCGTCGCGATAGATCTCCGTGAGCGGGATGAGCGCGCCGTGTGCGTACACGGTCTGGTCGGTGAACCGAGCGAGCTCTGCGAGTAGTCGCTGAGCCTTGCCGAGCGAGTAGCAGCACAGGATCGATGTGTTTCCGGCGGCGCGATTGCGTTGCCACCACTGCCAGATCTCCTCCGCGACCTGCGCACCGGGTTCCCAGCGATAGATTGGGAGGGCGAACGTCGCTTCGGTGATGAACGTGTCGCACTTCACCACTTCGAAGGGCTCGCAGGTGGGGTCGTACGCTCGCTTGTAGTCGCCGGAGACGACCCAAACCTCGCCGTCGAGCTCTACACGGACCTGGGCGGAGCCCCGGATGTGCCCCGCGGGATGAAGCGAGACGCGCACCGGGCCAAACTCGAACGCGTCGCCGTAATCGTGAGTCACCAGCGTGGGTTCTGTCAGGCGGTGGCGAAGGATCGGCGCGCTGCGCGTGGTGCAGTGATATCGGGCCGAGCCCGCCCGTGCGTGATCGCTGTGGCCGTGCGTGATGACGGCGTCTTTGGGAACGCCGCGCCACGGGTCGATATAGAAATCGCCGGCTGCGCAGTAGAGACCGTTTTCGTCGACGGTGAGCATGTAGATGCGATGCTCGGTGTGGCACTCAGGATGCGGAAGGCGTCAGCCGAGGCGCTCGAGCAGGAGCGCGCTCGCGGCGCGTCCGCTGTCGAAGGCCGACTCCACGCGCGGAGCGACGCACCAATCGCCGCAGGCCACGACAGGGGTGTTGTCGCCGATGATGGCGTCGAGCCCGAGTGGCTTCGCGACCTGGGCGTATCTCCAACGATGAGCGGTGGCGAACTTCGGGTCGACGTTGCCGACGATGTCTGTCCATGCGTCGAAGAGGGCTTCGAGCACGTCGTCGCTGTCATCTTCGAGGTGCTCGCGAGACCAATCTGGTGTCGCGTGCAGCACCCACGTCTCGCCTTTCGGTCGGCCGGGCTTGGTCGAGTTTCTCGCGAACCAAGCGACCGGGCTGTTGGCGACCGCGGCGGCGTCGAACGTCAGATTGAGATCTTCGGTGCCACCGAGCATGACCGCCCAACAAGGTGCGTACTCTGCTCGAGTCGCTTGATCGGCGAGATCGGGCGCGGCCTCGGCGAGCAAGGCGGCGGATTGAACAGCGGGAGCCGAGCAGATGAGTGCGTCGAACGCCCCCAGCGGAACGCCGTCTTCGTCCAACAGATCGAGCGAAGCGTCGAATGGGGCGACACGAGTCTCCCAATGGACTTCGAGGTCGTTCGCGAGTGCCTGGCAGATGGCCGACATGCCGGGTGTGCCGACGAAGCGGCGTCCGGTCATCTCCATGTAGTCGTTGCCGTCGATCGCGACGACCTTTCCGGTCCAAGGAGATGCCACTCCTTCGGCGACCCAGCCATCGACCGCGGCGCCGAACGCGTCTCCACGTGCCGTGAAGTACTGCGCCCCATGGTCGAACTGGAATCCGTCTTGTCGACGAGTAGACATGCGGCCTCCCGGGCCGCGCGACTTCTCGAACACGACGGGGTCGTGGCCCGCGTCGCGAAGTGCGTTTGCGGCGGTTAGCCCCGAGATTCCTGCGCCAATAACTGCGATGCGCGCCATTTCGGCCTCACTTCAGGTTGAGAGATTGCCAGATTAGCTTGAAGCCCGGCTTGACCTTAGGAAGGTCTTCCGAGGCGACTTGAGACATGACGAATCCGTCTCGCGTGGGGGACTCGATCGCGTGGAAGAGAGCGACGTGGGGCACTTTCTCGCCGAGTGCGACGATGTCGAAGTTGTGCTGGACGGCTTGGCGCGAGCCGCCGGCCCAAGCGGTGGAAACCTCTTTCGACTGGGTGTCGCCGATCTCCACGAGGTCGCCGCCGGACTTCATGATCGCGCGAAACTCCTCGGCGCGGATCTCGATCATGCTCTCGGCGAATGCGTCGAGCGGGGCGCCGATCTTGGGCTCCATCACGAGCACGATCAAAATGGCATCGCCGGGCGTTTCGACCTGAATCTCGGTCCCGCCCTCGACGGCCTGCGACGTCACGGTCCAGTTTCCAGGGTACTGAAAACTGACCTCGGCCGAGTCGAATGTCTTTGGGTTGGACACGTCCGCTTTGGACTCGCAACCAGCGAGGCAGAAGAGGAGCGCGAACAAGAGCAGGAGGGGAGTTTTCGGCATTTCGATCTCACTCGAACGTTGCTGTGGAACTACTTCCTAACGTCTCGCACGGCATCCGTCACCCGCACCGACCACACACCCACAGTTGATGTAGGACAATTTTTTGACCAATGGCCAAGTCGACGTACTGTGGCATTGCCCCTGATACGTGCGCTTTCGAGCGCGAAGGCAAGGATGCCGAACGGGCGGGGCGTTTCCACGGAAGGAGACACGATGGCGGCCGAGAGCACCACCAAGTCGAAAAAAACGAAGAAGAAGTCCACGAAGGGTCCGGCACGCGGCGGCGCTGCGGCGATGCGGCGAGAGGCCGGTGGGCTGATCCTCTTGATGATCGCGCTCGCGATGTTCCTCGCGTTGGCGTCATTTGATCCAGCTGACCTCGAGGCGGTTCGCGCACCTGCGAACCTGATCGGGCCGGTCGGGGTTCACCTCGGCGACGCGCTGCTCCACATGTTTGGAGTCGGCGCGTTCGGTATCGACTTCCTTCTGTTCTATCTGGGCTTCTGCTTGATCCTCGGTCGCGCCGTGAATTGGCGACCGGTCGAGCTTGCCGGGCAGTTCATGTTCGTCATGTTCGGCGCGGTGCTCTGCCACCTGGCGATGTTCGACTACATCGTGCTCGGACACCTTCCCGGCGGAACCGTGGGTGAGTTCACGGGTGAGCTGGCTCGAGCGTTCGTGGGAACGGTTGGAGCGACGCTCATCGCGATTGGCGGAGTGCTTCTGGGCCTCATGATGGCGACGCAGATGAGCC
Source organism: uncultured Bradymonadales bacterium (assembly GCA_964384605.1). Taxonomy (GTDB): domain Bacteria; phylum Myxococcota_A; class Bradymonadia; order Bradymonadales; family Bradymonadaceae; genus CAYLMO01. Next base: position 20,215 of record CAYLMO010000014.1, read on the forward strand.
TCGGCGCGATCGCTCGCTGGATCGTCGCACAGGTCCACAAAGGGAAGGCACTCGCCGCACACAAGTACAAGGTGCATCGCGCCTACCGCGCTCGCCTCGCCGAAGAGCGCGAGAAGATTCGAAACGGTGCCGAACCCGACATCGACGAGCAAGCACGCGCCGAAGCGGAACTCGAAGCCTCGCCGATCATCGACGCTGAGTACGACTTCGAAGAAGGGTTCGAAGACGACGTCGAGTCGAAGCTTCGTGCGAAGCTCGGTCGCCTCATCAAGCCGTCGAAAACTGCGAAGAGCACCAAGAAGGCGCCGAAGGCCGAGGCGAAGAGCGAAGATTCCAAATCGGCGTCGAAGGGCGCGATGGACAAGGTGACGGCCGAGATCGAGCGCGATTCCGATTGGGAGATGGGCGATGTGCCCGTGCGCGGACTCGACGAGCCGGAGGTTCCAGCCGAAGAGGCGGAGATCGACGAAGCCGGCGCGACCGATGTGGAGGACGTGTCCGATTCGGATGTCATCGACATGGTCGCCGAGAAAGGGCCGTCGGCAGGAGTAGACGTCGACTTCGGTCCGCAGATCGTACAGAGCGCGGCTTCGCGCAAAGCGAAGGAGCGTCAGGCGCTGCTCGAGGACGACGGCGACGGTGGGGTTCTATTCCGCCCACAGCGCGCCGGCAACTACGAGCTGCCACCGATCTCGTACCTGAACTACGACAAGGCCGACGGGACTGCAGTCGACGCAGATGCGCTTCGCATGATGGCCGCTCAGATCGAGCAGTGTCTCGCCGACTTCAAGGTCGACGGAAACGTGGTCGAGATTTGCCCTGGCCCCGTCATCACGATGTTCGAGTTCAGCCCGGCACCGGGCGTGCGCGTATCGAAGATCGCAAACCTGTCGGACGACCTCGCGATGGCGCTCTCGGCGCTCAGCGTGCGTATCGTCGCGCCGATTCCTGGGAAGGGAGTGGTCGGTATCGAAGTGCCGAACCCCAGCCGCGAGATGGTTTGGCTCAAAGAGATCATCGCCGACGACATCTTCGCCGGGAACAAGAAGGCCGAGCTCCCGATGGCGCTCGGTGTGGACGTGGAAGGGGAGGGCGTGGTCGCCGACCTCGCTCGCATGCCCCACCTGCTCGTCGCCGGTGCAACTGGCTCGGGTAAGTCTGTCGCCGTGAACACGATGATCTGCAGCCTTCTGTACCGCCACACGCCGGACGACGTTCGGTTCATCATGGTCGACCCGAAGATGCTCGAGTTCAGCGTCTACGCCGACATCCCGCACCTGCTGCTTCCCGTCGTCACGGACCCGAAGCAGGCGACCGTCGCGCTGAACTGGGCGGTGAACGAGATGGAGCGGCGATACCAGGCGCTGGCCGACCTCGGCGTGCGAAACATCAAGGGCTACAACGCTAAGGTGGAACGCCTGACGAAGCAGGCCGAGCTCGATCAGTTGGAAGGCCGAGAAGAGACCGAGGCGCTGAAGGCGCTCGGGATCGACTCCAACGGCAATCCGGATCACAAGCACCTCCCCTACATCGTGGTCATCATCGACGAGTTCGCCGACCTCATGATGACGGCGGCAAAAGACGTCGAGACTGCGGTCGCCCGACTCGCTCAGAAGGCGCGTGCGGCGGGTATCCACCTGATCCTCGCGACGCAGCGACCCTCGACCGACGTCATCACCGGTCTCATCAAGGCGAACTTCCCGACTCGATTCGCGCTGCGCGTGACTTCGAAGACCGACAGTCGCGTGATTCTCGACGGCAACGGCGCCGAGAACCTGCTCGGAAATGGCGACGCGTTGTTCGTTCCACCGGGGACCTCGACGCTCAAGCGCGTGCACGGCGCCTACGTTTCCGAGGAGGAGATCGCGAAAGTGGTCGACTTCCTGAAGGAGCAGGGCGAGCCGTCGTACGACGACTCGATCCTGGTCGAGGAAGATGACGAGAGTACGTCTCCGCTCGATGAGGAGTGGGAGAAAGACGAGTACTACGAAGACGCCGTCCGGCTTGTCGTCGACTCGGGGCAGGCCTCGATCTCGATGATTCAGCGCAAGCTTCGGGTTGGCTACAACCGGGCTGCTCGCATGGTCGAAGACATGGAACGAGAGAATCTCGTCAGCGCCGCAGATGGCTGCAAGCCGCGCGAAGTGCTCGTCGACCAGTCGCCCTACTAGGGGAACGCATGGCGCAGAGCGCCTACCAACAAGTCAGGCAACGCGTCTGGAGCGTCCTGAATGACCCCGAGACCGGCGGCTATCGCTGGTTCCACGGGGTCATCAACGCTCTGATCATTACGAGCGTAGCGATCGTCATTTTCGAGGTCGCGGCCAACCCGAAGGGCGAGGTGCTCGAGTTCATTCGGACGGTCGATGCGGTAATCCTGACGACATTCCTGATCGAGTTTCTCGGTCGCCTCTGGGTGATTCGAAACTGGCGGCCACGTGCCGTGAAGCTCTCGCCGCTCCAGCAAGTTCGCTACTGGGTGGTGTCTCGCCTGCGGTTCGTTCTGAGCCCGTGGGGCCTGATCGACTTCGTCGCACTGCTCCCACTGTTTCCGTTCCTTCGTTCGCTTCGAATCTTGCGGCTCTTGCGCTTGGCGCGGTCGGTTCAGTTCTTCCGGTACGCGAATCCGGTTCGAACGCTGACGACGGCATTTCGGGACAACTCGCTGTTGTTCACGGTTTCGACCGGGTTCCTCGTCGTGAGCGTGGCCCTATCGGCGGTCATGTTGTTCCTCGCCGAGTATCGGGTGAACGAGAACATCGACACGCTCGGCGACACGCTGTGGTGGGCGATCGTCACCATCACGACCGTTGGTTTTGGCGATATCACCCCGGTTACGACCGGCGGGCGAGTCATCGCTTCGGCGCTGATGTTCTCAGGAATGTTCATCATCGCCATGTTTGCTGGTGTCATCAGTTCGACGCTGGTTGGGCACTTGTTGCCCCTCAAGATGGAGCAAGTACGAATGAGCTCGATTGCAGACCAGATCATCATCGCCGGATGGAACGCGCGTGTTCCGATCATGCTCAAGGAGATGGTCGCAGAGTATGGAGCCGACCTCCCGGCGATCATCGTGTTTGCGCCCCGAGAGCGGCCGAACGAGCTGGATGAGCGGTTCATCTTCGTCAGCGGCGATTTCACGCACGAGCGTGAGTTCGACAAGGTCCGGCTCGCCTACGCGAAGAGCGTGGTCGTGGTCGCGTCCGAGGTCGATGGACCGGACCATCCGCAGAAACGTGATGCGACGACGGTGCTGACCGTCTTCACGATCCGTTCGTTTGAGAAGAAGATTGAGCTCGAACGCGAACTTCCCCTTCACGTCGTCGCCGAGATTCTGGAGTCGGAGAACGTGCAGCACGCGACCGTAGCGGGCGCCGACGAGGTGATCGAAACTTCACGGCTGGGAAGCAGCCTGCTGGCGCACACCGCAGGAAACCCAGGTGTCGCGTCGGTGGTGACCAACCTGATGCTCGCGTCGCGCAACAACGTCTATGCAGGCAGTCTTCCGAGCGAACTCGTCGAAGGGAAGCTACTGAAGTTCGAAGATGTCCAGCAGATCGCTCGCGACGAGTTTGGCGTCTTGGTCGTCGGGACGATTCACAAGGGCGAGATGCAGCTGAATCCCGAGCCTGACTCTCGGGTGTACGCTGGCGATCGCATTGTCTACATCGGCCCCAGAAACCTCGAGTGACCGGAGTAGGGCTACCACGCTCGTGCGTCCGCTTGGCCTACGGATTGTCCATTAAGAGCCGGTGAAGCTCGAATTCTGGCGCCGTGCGCGCTGGCATGGAACTTCCAATACGAACAGACTGACACGTTCACGGATTGCGGAGAGAGTGCGATGAAGATCAAAGAGATGTTGATGGCGGGTGCGTCGGTCTTGCTGTTCAGCGGCTGCGTCACCGAAACCACGAGTTGCCTGGCACGCGGAACGAGAGTGAAGACTCCGCGCGGCTGGCGAAGAATCGAAGAGCTCGGAATCGGCGACGAGGTCTACGCCTTCGACCATGAAACCGGAGAGCTCGTCGAAACGGTGGTCACGGCCACACGTTCGGTCCGACGCGAGGTGGTCGCGCTCGAGTTTGGCGGCGGCGGTCTAAACGTCACCTCCGATCACCCGATCTACTCGCCCGAGCGAGGGGAGTACCGGCCGGCTGGGGATTGGGTCACCGGAGAGGTTTCGATGTTGCTTGGCTCGGACGCCAGTTCGGTCGAGCTCACCGATAGCAAGCACTTCGCCGGTTTGGCCGAGGTTTTCGACATCACGGTCGAGCACGAGCTCCACAACTTCATCGCGGAAGGCGTGGTGGTGCACAACAAGAGCCCGATCATCACCTGCGATCTGAATGGTGAGGAAGTGCAGGAGTACACGGCGTGTGACTGCGAGGATGGCTCCGAGGGCACGATTGTCTGCAACACCCAAGAGGCGGAGTGTTTCTGCGAGGGAGATCCGGGTACCGACATGGGTACGGACGCCGGCGAATCGCCAGATTCGGGTGCCGCCGACATGGGGTCGAACGACCCTGACGCGGGTGACTCGGACGCGGGTTCGGCAGACGGCGGTTAACCCGGCGGTAGATTTTTTCTGAAAAATCAGCTACATACGGGCCAGCTGTATCAGGTTGTTCGGGCCGCGTTCTGCGTGGCCGAAGTGGCTATTTGGTGGGTAAATCGCCGGCTCGCGCCTCCTGAGAGCGTTTTCAAAAACACTCTACCTAGGAGAAATAATGGCTGCGAAGCGAGCTTCGACCAATGATTCCAACGACAAGACGACCGTAACGAGCTGCCTGGCTCGCGGAACCCGAGTGAAGACGCCCGACGGTTGGGTGCCGATCGAGTCGCTCGAGGTCGGCGATGAGGTCGTCGCATGGGATCACGAAGCAGGTGAGTACGTTTCGACGGCTGTGACGCATAAGAAGAAGGGACGGCGGAAGGTCATTGCCGTCTCGGTCGGAAACATGCGTCTCCGCATGACTTCGGACCACCCGGTGTGGTCGCCAGAATCCGACGAGTACCGGCCCGCGAAGGACTGGGTGTCGGGCGAACTTTCGGACCTGCTGCGCACCACGCGAGGAACCGAAGTCGTCGAAATCACCGACAGAATCAGCTACGACGGCCGCGCCGAAGTGCACGGCATCGCCGTCGACCACCAGCCCCAGAACTTCGTGGCCGACGGCTTCGTCGTTCATCACCAACCCAACTAGATTTACACGCGCTGACAGCCCCGACGTCGTCGGCTATAACGATCGCTCACTCCCCCCACGAACGGGTGCGTCATGGCCGAAGAGATTCTGCTCGATTACGTCGTCGATCGTCCGCATGTGTCGTCCAATCAGGCCGAGTCCGAGCTCAAGGTGTTGCTCAAAGTCAACGCCTCGAACGCGCTTCGGGCCCAGGGGAATGAAGCGACCGTGGCGACTCACGTCGTGCTTGCGCTCGATGTGAGTTCGTCCATGCGTGCCCCCGAGATGGCGGCGCTCAAAGAAGCCGCGAAAGAGGCACTGGACCACCTTCGCGAAGGCGACTTCGTGTCGGTCATCGCCTTCCAATCGGTCGCATACGACATCGTCGAGCCGACACGAATCTCGGACTCGTCGACGATCGCCGTGCTGAAGCAGAAGATCGATGTCATCGATCAGTTTCAGGGCGGCGGCACCGACATGGAGTACGCGCTCACGAAGGCGGAACATCAACTGATGTCGGTGCCGGATCGTGGGCAGACCAAGAAGATCATCGTGTTCACCGACGGAATGGTGACCGGCCCGCCGGACAAGTGCCTGATGCGCGCGGCCGAGATCTCGGGCCGAGGCGTTGGAATCGATGCCATCGGGCTCGGCAAAGAATTCGACTACAAGTTCATGCAGCGCCTGGTGAGCTACTCGAACGGTTTCACCGAGTACGTCGCCAAAGGGGAGGAGATCCGCGCGGTGTTCGCCCAGCGGGTCAAGAACGTCACCAATCTGGTGGCGACGAACGTGCGCATCGATCTCTCATTCACACCTCACATTCGCGCGAATCGCGGATACCGATACAGTCCTGAGATTGCCTACCTCGGCAAGATGAGGATGCCGGGTGACGTCCGAACGATCTCGATTCCGCTGGGTGCGATCGAGCGCGACCGAGAGTACGCCTACCTCATCACCTGCACGGTTCCGGGGCGAGATCCTGGAAACATCCGAATCTTCAAGGCCGAGCTCTTCTACGACATCCCTTCGATGGGGATCGAAGGCGGGAGCTCCACCCAGTCGGTGGTGGTCGAGTACACCGATGACCCTCAGAAGATCGCGACGCTGCAGGGAGAGGTCGAGCGGGCGTTCGACGAAGTCGAGATCGGTCGGCTCGTGGAGGAGCTGGACGCCTCGATGGACAAGCAGGACCACGAACATGTCGCGATGTTGTTCGACATCTTGGCCGAACGATACCGCGAGCTGGGAGACCCCGAGATGGCCGCCCACTACGAGAAGCTCAAGGGCCGCTACGCGGCAGCGGGAGGGCTTTCGCAAGAGGAGATGAACTACACGCGACACAAGTCGACGCAGAAGCGCGACTCCGGTGTGCAGCTCGTAGATGCTTCGTCACTCATCTAGCCGCGAAACCCCCCATACAAACTTGGGCTTAAAGGGGCGTCGTGGTATGACCGAGGCGTCCTAATTTAGACGAACTATTGAATCTACCAGGTTAGTCTTTCCAAGGAGCGAAAGATGCAGCGTCACGCCCATCGCATGTTCTGGTCCATCGTCGCCGCAGGTGTCGGCTTGAGTGCCGCGAGCTGCGGGGTCAATCCGGACCGTATGGCCGCGATTGAAGAGCGCAAGGCTCGACTCGCCGCCCAAGAGATGGCTGAAAATGACCAGCCGCTCGAAGCGGCAGAGTCAGACCCGGCCGCCATCAAAGGAGCCATCGAGGCCTTCAATACCCTGCGCGAGCAGGTCGACTCGAAGGACTACGCTGGCTACCTCGAAGGTCGGTACGCGCTTCAGTCCACGCTCCAGTTCGCCGCCACTGAAGAAGTGGCGACGCATCCGAAGACCGGCATCATCCTCGACCGAATCCGCGCACTCGACGGCCGAATCGCCGCCGTTGCTGGCGGTCGCGCGAAAGAACTCGTCATCACCGAGTCACGCGCACAGGCTTCGAGCCAAGATGCACTCTTCGCCGTTTCTCAAGGCCTCGAAGACTGCCGCAAGGCGATCGACGAAGAGAGCGCGAACATCGCGAACGACACGTACGCCAAGTACGACGCCGCGATCGTCCGCGCCAAGAGCATCGACAGCCAGTCGCTGACCTACGTCGGCCCGGAGCCCAACGGCAGCGGATTCCTCGACGTTCCAGCTGAGATCGCCGTTTGCGAAGCGCGCATGGCGGTCAAGCGAATCGACGCAGCCGATGCGCCCGCGAAAGAGGAAGTCCGCGTGGCCGATTATCAGGGCTGCGGAATGTACGCTCTCGAGATCGAGGCTCGCCAGAACGCGCCGAACACCTTCGGCGAATACACGATCACCAGCGCGATTGCGCTGGAGTCGGACCCAGGCAAGGCGACTCCGTACGAGTGCGACCAGATGCCTCCAGTGTCGGACGCGCCTTCGGCGGTCCAACGCACTGTGAAGTCCGGCGCAAGCTGGGTGGTTCCGAGCGACATCATCTCGATGGCCGGCCCATTCGAATACGAGCAGCGCGACGAGCTCTACAAGAAAGGAGTCGTGCGCGTGTACCGAAAGCAGGCTGAGCTCCAGACCAACGAGTGCGGTGCGAAAGACGCTCGAGTCACCTGCGAAGCCGCAGGCAATCCGCTCGCGACGGCCTACAACTACACCACGCACTACCTGCGTCGTGCTGACTTCCACCGGAAGGCCGCCAACGCCGACCGCTGCATCGAAATGGCTCGCCGTGCAGCTGACATCGCGTCCAACGCGCCCATGTCGGCCCCCGAGTCCGAAACGCTCTACGAAGTTGGCGCCGATCGTCTGACCCACGAGCAAATCGCCGAGCAGCTCACCGGCCTGGCGACTCAAGCCAAAGACATCACCGAATCGGACTGGTGTCAGAAGAAGCCCTGAGCCAAGCTTGATCCAAACTTCGTCTCGACACGTACCCTCATCGGGCCGCCTTCACGGGCGGCCGTAAGGACTGACCATGTCTGAACCCGTCGTTTGTCCCGTTTGCGAAACGCCAAATGATCCCGAGAACTCGCATTGCGAAGTCTGCGGAGAGCGATTGACCCCTGCGGAGCCTGGCGAAGAGCTGGCGCCCGAAGAGAATGTCGCTGCGGCGATCGAAGAAGAGGGCGGCGAAGCACCGGACGAGTTCGAAGCCGCGGAATCTGACGAGGATTTCGAGGAGCCCGAGTTCGAAGAAGACGGTGCCGACGAAGAGGTTGGCGAGGGACTCGAAGAGCTCCCGCTCGAAGACGAAGCAGAAGAGGAACATGACGACTACGACGAGTTCGAGGACGAAGCCGGAGACGTCGAAGGTGACGCTGGTCCGGCAGTCCTCTACTCACCGGTCGACGGCACGGCCTACCCCGAGGGAACGCCCGAATTCGAAGAAGGGTTTGGTCCGAACGGAGAAGAGCTAGTTGCCGAGCCGCCAGAAGGCGCTGAGCCGGTCGCGGACGCCGAGTTCGAAGAAGATGGCGATTTCGACGAAGCCGAATTCGACGAGGAAGGTTACGACGCCGAGGAGGAAGCGCCCGAAGAGGAAGGCGAGCAAACCTCGGAACAGTTCCAGCAGATGTTCCAGCCTCGCCAGCCCGCTGGTGGCGCTGCGGAGCCGTTGCCGGAACCTGGTGTTCGAGCGACGCCAGCGACGCTTACCGTTTATGTGAACCGTCAGCCGGTGCACACGCACGCGATCGAGACCGACGAGACCCTCATCGGCCGTCGCGACCCCGTTTCGGATGCGTACCCCGACCTCGACTTGACCGAACTCGACACCGCTTCTGTCGTGTCGCGAAAGCATGCGTATATCTTCCGGCAGAACCGGAACTACACGCTCTATGTGGTCTCCAACAGCGGAACGCAGGTCAATTCCGACCTGCTCGAGCTTGGCCAGCGACGCGCGCTCGAAGATGGCGACATCATCGTGCTCGCCGGTTCCATCGCGATGAAATTCGACCTGCCTGATTGAGCAGACGAACCGTCTTGGTCGAGCTCCCAACCACTCTTGCCCATGGTCGCTACCAGGTCGACGGCGTGTTCGCCGACGGGGGCGGCATGGGCATTTTGTTTTCCGCCACCGATACCTTCTGTGCGGGCAATCGCGTGCTCATCAAGACCACGCGCTACGATACCGGTGCGCGCGCCCGGAACTTCAAGTACACGCTCGATGAGGCGCTCAACCACATCGACAAAGACCGCAAGATTCTCGAATGGGAGAAGAAGGTCCTCGTTCGGTTCCGCAACGAAGGCCTGAACAACCTGCCCGGTGCGAACGACTTCTTCGTGGACCGGTCGCTCACGTTGTCGGCGTCATACGAAGGCAAGCACGGCAGCTATCAACTCCCGCCCGACGTCTTGAATGCCGAGCCCTATCTGGTGATGGAGCGCATCGAAGGTGCCGTTCTCGAGTCGAGGATGTTCGACGACGACTTTCGCGGGCGACTCGAGGAGCGACTCCTGACGCTCTCTCGCGAGATTCTGACAATCTTCATCCGAATGCATCGTCCGTTCGAAGTCGGGAGTCAGCAGGCTTACTTCGTCTATCAAGACCTGAAGCCAGCAAACATCTTGGTGAGTGGCGAAGAGGACTACACGCTCATCGACTTCGGCGCGGCGACGCTGCGGCTCGGTGAGAAGACGACCGAGCCAACGGCCGGGTGCATCACGATTGGATATGCTGCTCCCGAGGCGCAGGGCCGCGAGGCGTACGTCGACGACTCGTTCGACGTGTACACCCTTGGGGCGACGCTGTGGCACGCTGTGACGCTCCAGGACCCGCGGGAGCTTGGCGAAGAGTTCCCGGTCCTGTCGATCGATGCGATGCGAGGAAAGGGCATTTCCGGCCCGATGGCACGCATCATAGCAAAAGCGCTCGCCCCGAAGGGCGAGCGCTATGCGTCAGCTGCTGAAATGCGGCGAGATGTGATGGATCGACTCAGGGATTTGCGGGGGTAGGAGCCGGAGCGTTGGGCAGGGGCGGTGCCTCCTGCAGCTCGGTCTCCATCGCAGCTTTCCCTTTCGCGATCGTTCCCTGCACCTGAGTAGGTGCCCCCTTCATATCCACGACGGCTTGGCGAGCCAGGTCGATGGTCTTGCCGGGCAGGATGCCGATGTAGAGGCTCATGACGGCGGCGGCTGCGAGTGCGAACATCGCGCCCGTGCTCTTCAGCTCGACGACGTTGTCTTCGCCTTTGCGCATGTACATGTAAACCAGCACGCGCAGGTAGTAGTAGACGCCTGCGATGCTCGTGAGCACGGCGAGAATCGAGATTCCGATGAACGCGAATTCGTCCGACTGTGCGCCGACTTCGACGGCCGCACGGAAGACGTAGAACTTGCCGAGGAATCCAGCCGTCGGCGGAATGCCTGCGCTGGAGAACATGCAGACTGCCATCACCAGACCGACTGCCGGGTACTTGAATCCGACGCCAGCGAGGTCGTCGTACGTCTCGACCGGGGCACCGGACTTCTTGCGCAGATAGGCGAGGACGCCGAATGCGCCGAGCGTGCCGAACGAATAGGCCACCAGGTAGAAGAGTACCGAATCGTTGAACAGGAAGTAGTCAGGGTGCGCGTTGGCGGCGACGAGGCCGACGAGGATGTATCCAGCGTGGGCGATCGACGAGTACGCCAGCATTCGCTTCACGTTGTCTTGTGCGATGGCGACCAGGTTGCCGAGCACCATGGAGCCAGCAGCAAGGACCAGGAGGACGTCGATCCAGCCGATTCCGAAGAACCCGCCTCGGAAGACCGGCTCGTAGAAGGCGCCGACGAAGACTCGAATCATTCCAGCAAACGCGGCGGCTTTGACCGCAGTCGCCATGAATCCGACCGCAGGCGTCGGCGAGCCGGTGTAGACGTCCGGCGTCCAGATGTGGAACGGAACGGCTGCGACCTTGAACGCGAATCCGCTCAAAATCAGCATGATCGAGAGGACCAGCATCTCTTTCGAAGCGGCGAAGGCTTCCGGATTGTTGACGATGACCTCGAGATTGAGCGCGATGAACTCGAGGTTCGTCGTGCCGGTGAGGCCGTACATCAGAGCGATTCCGTAGAGGAGCAGTCCGGTCGAGAACGCGCCGAGGATGAAGTACTTCAGGCCAGCTTCAGCGCTTCGCCCGTCTTTCCGCATGAACGCAGCGATGCAGTAGATCGGAATCGACATGACCTCGAGCGCAATGAAGAGCGTCAGGAGGTCGGCCGCGTTCGCCATGAAGATCATGCCGGCCACGCCGAACAGGAGCAGCATGTAGTACTCGCCGCGGTCCATGTTCGAGGCCTTCAGGTATCCGGGACTCACCAGTACGGCGAGGATTCCGGAGACGCAGCAAAGTCCGCCGATGAAGAGGCCGAACTTGTCCAGGTAGACCATGCCGCCGAAGGTCGGTGCGGCGAGCGAGTCGCCCCACAGAAGCCAGCAGCAGAACAGGCCGGCGGCGAGGCCGATGGCGCTGATGTAGGCCAGGTAGTCGCGCGAAGTCTCCGTACGGTGGAAGACGTCGAGGATGACTACGAGCAGCGCCGCGAGGCTCACGACGACACCCGGCAAGAGCGCGGCATATTCCGCGGTCTCCGGGGGAGTCAGCAGGCCGAGCATGGGGAGGCTATTCAGAAGTTGCAGCATAACAGTTGGTCCTTCTAAGGCTTATTGTGCCGCTTCGTCAGTCTTGTCGAGCATCTTGCCTTCGGGCACCCATCCCTCAGCGGGCGGTTCCACGACGACATAGTCCTCGCCGTTCGTCACTTCGGCCTGCATGTATCCCAGGAACTGGTGAATGGATGGTTCCATTCGGCCCAGGAAGAACTGCGGGAACACACCCATGAAGATCGCCATCAGGACAATCGGGGTGAGGTAGAGGATTTCGCGGAGGTTGAGGTCTTGGAGTGCCTCGTTCTCGGGCTTGTCGAGGGGTCCGAACATCACGCGGCGCCACATCCACAGGAGGTAGCCTGCCGCGAAGATCACGCCAGAGGCGCCGACACCCGCGAAGAGGTAGGCGGTGAACTCCGGCCCCGCCTGAGCGTCGTCAGGACGCGGGTAGAAGAGCGGCTCCATGAAGACCCAGCTTCGGTGATTCGCAGCCTGTTCGGCGGTCAGACGGCCCGACTCGACCAACAGGTTGAGCTCGGCTTCCGACGGAACGACGAACGCGAAGGCGCTGTCAAAGAAGAGGAAGCGCGACTGGGACGTACCGATGAGCGCGAGGAATTCGCCGACGAACCCGTTCAGGCCGGGGAGGCCGACCGAGGCGAAGACGATGATCATGAACATGGCTGCGAACACGGGCATCGACTTTGCGATACCGCCGAAGGCAGCAATCTTCTTGGTGTGTCGACGCTCGTAGAGAATGCCGACGCAGAGGAACAGTCCGCCGGTGGCGATACCGTGCGCAATCATCACGAAGATGCCGCCAGCGATTCCGGCCGGTGTCATGGCGATGAGGCCGAGCACGCAGAAGCCGAGGTGGCTGACGGACGAGTACGCGACGAGCTTCTTCACGTCGTCCTGCACCATCGCGACCATCGCCCCGTAGACGATGCCTATGACGCACAGAATCGCGATGTAAGGCGCAAAGAATCGAGTAGCGTCGGGGAAGAGCGGGAACGCGTAGCGCAGAAGCCCGTAGGTTCCCATCTTCAAGAGAACGCCAGCGAGGATGACCGAGCCTGCCGTCGGGGCCTGAACGTGCGCGAGCGGCAGCCAGGTGTGGAACGGAAAGAGCGGCACCTTGATGGCGAACGCCAGGAAGAACGCCAGGAAGAGATAGACCTGTTCGTTGAAGGTCAGTTCGACCGCCAACAAATCCGTGAACAGGAAGCTGTACTCACCCGTGGCAGTTCCCGCCTGGTAGTAGACGTAGAAGATCGAGATCAGCATCAGGAGCGAGCCGACCATCGTGTAGATGAAGAACTTCACCGCCGCCTGAATACGCTCTTCGCCGCCCCAGATACCGATGATCAGGTACATCGGGATGAGCATCATCTCCCAGAAGAAGTAGAAGAGAATGGCGTCGAGCGAGACGAGCGCACCAATCATTCCGACTTCGAGGAGAAGCAGGCAAATCATGTACTCCTTCACGTGCGTGCGAACCGCATCGTACGTGGAGAAGATGGCAATCGGCATGATGAACGTGGTCAAGATGACCAGCCAAAGGCTAATGCCGTCGATGCCCATGAAGTAGGTGACACCCAGCGACGGAATCCATTCGATCGGGCCTTCCTGAAGCTGGAAGGTGAATGGTCCCGCGGTCGCGGGGGTCGCCGCGTCGAAGCCGAAGAGGACTCCGAGGCTCAACACGAAGATACCCAGCGTGGTGATCAGCGCAGTGTTGCGCAGGATCTGATCCTGTTCCTTCGGGATGAACATCAGCGCAAAAACGCCGAGGAGCGGCCCGAAGGTCAGAATCGTCAGCCACGGAATCTCACCATCGGGCACGAGCGGGGTAGCCGTGCCCATCTGGGCGAGTTGGGCGAGCATTGTGGTTACAAATTGCATCGTTCGTCGTCCTTACCGTTGAAACGACATGCAGGTATTTCAGATCAGCACGGCGAGCGCGAGCACGACGGCGAGTACGATGTACGTCGCGTAGCGCTGGACGTCGCCAGACTGAAGGTATCGGAGAGCCTTACCGAGGGAGCCGGCCAAGAAGCCGAACCCGTTCACGATGAGACCGTCGATGACGTAGCGGTCGAAGAGGTACTGGGCGTGTCCGAAGTTGATGGAACCACGGACCACGTAATCGTAGCCTTCGTCGACGTAGTACTTGTTGCTCAAGAGCGTGTGCAGCTTCGCGACGCGCTCCGAGATCTTCTTCGGGAGGTGCGGATTCTTCATGTAGAAGAAGTACGCCGCGCCAATACCGGTGGCCGCGAGAATGATGGAGCCGACCATCGAGATGGTCTCCGGGACTGCCGGGTGGGCTCCATAGATGTTCAGAATTCGCGTGTTCATCGAGACATCGAAGACAGGCTCGAGCCAGTGCTCGAACGCGAGCATCGAGTGCCCGACCGATTCGGGGATTGCCGTCCAGTGCGCGATGACGTGTGGCCAGCCGGTGTAACCACCGACCACCGAGAGGACCGCGAGAACGACGAGCGGAATCGTCATGGTCGGCGGTGACTCGTGGAGGTGCGACTTCGTATCTTCGTCCGCGCGGCACTCGCCGAGGAACGTGAGGAAGTAGAGGCGCCACATGTAGAAGGCGGTCATCAAGGCGGTCGCGAATCCGAGGAATGCGACGATGGCGTAGACGATACGCGAGGTCAGGGCCATTCCGAGAGGGTCACCTGCGCCAATTGCGGCGTAGGCTGCCTGTGATTCGGGAGTCGGCATTGCCGACGCGGCGTCGATCCCCGGAGCGAGGAGGGCAGCGATGTTGATGCCCTCGAGGCCTGCCACCTGGAACACGTGCACGTTCGAGACCGCACCCCAGAGGATGAGGTCTTTCGAGTAGAAACCAGCGAAGAGCGGAACCCCTGCGATGGCGAGGCACGCGACCGCGAAGGTGATGCTCGTGATCGGCATGTACTTATGAAGTCCGCCCATCTTGCGGATGTCCTGCTCGCCACCCATCGAGTGGATGACCGAACCCGACCCGAGGAAGAGCAGCGCCTTGAAGAAGGCGTGCGTCATCAGGTGGAAGATGGCGCCCACGAAGGAGCCGACGCCGATCGCCAGGAACATGTAGCCGAGCTGGGAGACCGTGGAGTAGGCGAGCACCTTCTTGATGTCGTTCTGCACCATCGCGATGGTCGCAGCGAAGAAGGCTGTGAGCGCACCGATGATGGCGATGACCAGCATCGCTCGGTAGGTCAACGTGACGAGCGCGTTGAGGCGAGCGAGGAGGTAGACGCCGGAGGTAACCATGGTCGCCGCGTGGATGAGCGCCGACACGGGGGTCGGGCCTGCCATGGCGTCGGGCAGCCAGGTGTAGAGCGGAATCTGAGCCGACTTACCGGTGCAGCCGATGAAGATGAGGAGAACCGTCGGGAGCGCAATCGGTGCGAGCTTGCCGACCGTCGCGGCCGATGAGGCCATCGCGTCGAGCTCGACGTAATCGAGCGTTCCAGTTTCGGAGTAGAGCAGGAAGAGTCCGAGGAGGAACGCGAAGTCGCCGATACGGTTGATGATGAAAGCTTTCTGACCGGCCTGTGCCTTCTCTGGATCGGTGTACCAGAACCCGATGAGGAGGTACGAGCACGCGCCCACGCCTTCCCAACCGATGAACGTGACCAGCATGTTCTTGCCCAAGATGAGCAAGAGCATCGAGCAGAGGAAGAGGTTCAGATAGGTGAAGTACTTCCACTTGCCCTCGTCGTCGGCCATGTACCCGGCCGAGTAGAGGTGAATGAGGAAGCCGACGCCAGTCACGACGAGGACCATCACGGCCGATAGCGGATCGAGTAAGAACGCGATGTCGGCGGTGAAGCCGCCCGCGTAGATCCACTTGTACGCCGTATAAGTGAGAGAGCCCGCCTCGGGGTTACCCCAGAGCGTCATCACAGCGGCGACGCTGAGGGCGAAAGAGATGAAGACTACGCCTACGGCGACGAAGTCCACCACCATCTTGGGGAGCTTCGACCCGAAAATCCCGTTGATCAGCGCGCCGATCAGCGGAAGTAGGACGATGAGTCCAAGGTCGGAGTAGTTCGTGAAAGTGAGTGCGTCCATGGGTCACCCTGCCGGGGTCGAAACGTGTGGCTCGTGAAGAGCGAGTCGTACTTACAGACGAAGCTGCGTGGCTTCGTCGACGTTCACGCTGCGCCGGTGTCGGAAGATGTGAATGATCATCGCCAGGCCGACTGCGGCCTCGGCGGCCGCGACCGCCATGACGAAGAACGCGAAGATGTGTCCGTCGAGATCGACGCGATACTTGCTGAACGCGATGAACGTGAGGTTCACCGAGTTGAGCATCAGCTCGATGCACATGAAGAGCGTGATCGCGTTTCGACGAATCAAAACGCCCACGAGGCCGATCGAGAACGTGGCCGCCGCGAGCACGAGATAATGAAAAAGTGTGGGTTCGAACGTCATGTTCTTACTCCAGTTCGGGCGACGCCCTTACAGACGCTTTTTGGCGATGATGACTGCGCCGACGATCGCCGCCAGCAGGAGGAGGGCGGTCAATTCGAACGGGATGACGAATCGATTCACGAGGAGCGCGCTGATGGGCTCCACGGTGCCGAATGCCGCCGGTTTCTCGCTCGGACTGCCGGCAATGCCGTCACCCGCGACCTGCGGCGGAATTCCGACCGGAGCCTGCGGATTGAACTCGCGATACTTGCGGTCGGACGGACGGCCTTGGCCGTCGGTCCATCCGGCAATCTTGCGCTGGAATCGTTCTTCGACGCCACGCTCGTTCACATCGACGAAGAGGCCCGGAACCGCGCTTTCCGTCTGCACGATTGGGGCAGGAGCTTCATCGTCGCCCGCTGCTGCTTCGGCCTGATTCTGCGCCGTCGTCTGCGCCTCGCGGACGGAATCCCAATCCACGATGTCTTCAAACGAAGCGAAAGAGAATCCGAAGATGGCGAGTCCGACTACTACCGCGAGCGCTTGATGCACGCGGAAGTCGGATTCTTCGAGTTCTTCTTCACGGAGGTTCAACAGCATGATGATGAACATGAAGAGAACCATGATGGCCCCTCCGTACACCAGCACCTGCGTCACAGCGAGGAAGTGCGCCGAAAGCAGCGCGTACAATCCCGCAAAGAAGAAGAAGTCGAGGATGAGCGCCAATGCGCTGTAGAGCGGGTTTCTCGGGATGAGAACCACCGCGAGGCTCGACAGGATCGCGCCCAGAGCGAAGATCCAAAAGAAGAGTGTTTCCCACATGTTCGCAGAACTCCTTTCGTGGCCCGCGGCAAACAAAAAAACGTCGTGTCGCGTGGGTCTCCGTGGTCCCGAAGGTCAACGATTTCGGGGCATTTGGGCCGAAGGCTCGCGCGGCACCGGACTATTAGCGCACTCAACCTCAAAGGACAAGGTAGATACGGGCCGAAACGGCATGAGAAAAGCCCGTGATGCACGATGGCGTCACGGGCTTCTTCAAGTTCCGTCGAGTTGGCTTACTCGGCAGGGGGTGGAGCGGATCCACCATCGTCTGCCGGCTCGGCCGATTCAGCGGCCTCTTCAGCCTCCATGGCGGCCACTTCAGCTGGCTTCGGCTGCCGGTGCGGGCGTTCGCGGGGCGACTTGTCGCGCGACCACCAGGCCGGGAACGAGCAACCGCCATTCTCAATGTGGTCCTCGAACTCTTCGCGGAAAAGCTCGACGTAGCTCTGCACCGGAATGGTGATGGAGTCACCGAGCGCGCAGATGGTGTTGCCGGCGATGTTGCCAGTGACGTCCATCAAGAGGTCGATGTCTTCGGGTCGGCCTTTTCCAGCCTCGATCTGGTCGAGAATCTTGGTGGTCCAGCCCGAACCTTCGCGACACGGAGTGCACTGACCACATGATTCGTGGTGGTAGAAGTGTGCAAGTCGGGCAGCGATGCGGACCATACAGGTGTTCTGGTCCATGAAGGTGATGCAAGCCGTTCCGAGGCTCGACCCGGCCTCTTTCATCGTCTCGAAGCCCATCGGGGTGTCGAGCGTGTCGGGCAGCATGACGCGGCACGAAGAGCCTCCCGGGATGAATGCTTTCAGTTCACTCCCGTCGAGCATCCCGCCGCCGTAGTCCTCGAGAAGCTCGCGAATGGTGATGCCACTCGGTGCTTCGTAGACCCCCGGCTTCTTGATGTGGCCTGAAAGTCCGTAGAGCTTCGGTCCACCGTTCTTCTCGACTCCCATCGATGCAAACCACTCGCCGCCTTTCTCGATGATCCATGGGATCGAGGCGATGGTCTCGACGTTGTTGACGAGCGTCGGTGCCTGAAACGCGCCAACGACAGCGGGGAAGGGCGGCTTCATGCGAGGCTGGCCCGGCTTGCCTTCGAGGCCTTCGATCATCCCGGTCTCCTCGCCGCAGATGTATGCGCCGCCGGAAGGGTGAACGTAGAGGTCGAAGTCGAACCCTTTGCCCATGATGTTCTCGCCCAGATAGCCCTTTGCGTAGGCTTCGGCGAGCGCTTCTTCACAGATCTTGATTGCATCTTGGAGTTCGCCGCGGATGTAGATGTATCCGTAGCGCAGGCCAAGGGTCCATGCGGTGATGATGCAACCCTCAATGAGCAGGTGAGGGTCTTTCTCCATGATCTGGCGGTCTTTGAACGTTCCGGGCTCTCCCTCGTCGGCGTTGACCGTGAGGTACTTGGGAACGTCCGATTCTTTCGGCATGAACGACCACTTCACCCCGGTGGGGAAGCCGGCGCCGCCGCGGCCGCGCAGGTTGGAGGTCTTCACCTCGTTCACGATCGTGTCCGAATCCATCGAGAACGCCTTCTTGAGGCGAGCGTAGCCGCCGTGCTGCTCGTAAACGGGCAGCGTGTGGCCATTCTCGATATCGAACATCTTGCTGAGGTACCGCTCTTCCATGTCTGTAGCCTGTCTGCTTGTTGTTACTGGGCGGTCGGACCCTTAGTGCATCTCTTTCGGCAGGGGCAGCTCGTCGAGTTGCCCTTTGAGTTCCGTGAGCACTTCGTCGAGCGCTTCATCGGTGTCGATGTCTTCGTAGTACGTGATCTTTCCGCGGCTGTCGGTCACCTGGAACATCGGTGCGGTGCCGCAGGACGCGAGACATTCGACCTCGGTGAGCGTCCAGTTGCCGTCCGGCGTGGTCTCCCCGAGTTTCATTTCGAGGCGGTCTTCGAGCTTTTCGATGAGCTCGTATCCGCCGCGGAACGCACAGCTCAGCGTGGTGCACACTTGAACGTGGCACTTCCCGACCGGCTGCTTGTTGTACATCGTGTAAAACGTCGCCGTCGAAAGGACCTTCGAAGGCGGGAGTTCGAGACGGTCTGCCAGGTAGTCCATCACCTTCACGGAGATCCATCCGAACTCCGCCTGCGCGAGGAAGAGTGCGGGGAGGAGGGCAGCCTCGGTGTTCGGATACCGCGTGAGCAGCTCCGTGAATTTTGCTTCGGTGTCTTCCGAAAATTGCATTGACATGCCGTCGTGCTCGCTTGGGATAGATGCAAAAATTCGAACGCTTTCGCGCGCGATTCGCCAGTGTTCAAGCGGGCAGAAGCTAGAACTTGAAGCGACGAAGTGTCAAGGTCTCGCGCGCGCTAGACGCCACGATTGAGATTCAGCAAGACCCCCAACAGGTGCGTTTCAAGTGTCGCCGCCGAAGTCGGGATCGATTTCGGCGGACATGATCTTGCCGCGAGCCATCTTCTTGGCGGCGGTCAGAACGCGGAGGCCACGTCGGATGCAGTTGGTGACATCGGTGCTTCCGGGAGGCACCAAGACGTGCCCTCCGGTGACGGTCGCGTAGAAACCACGCCCATCTGCGGAACGGAAGGTCAGTCGACCGATGTCTGCGATTCCCTCGAAGATGGCGTCGCGCTCGGCCGAAACCTTGAGCGCCGAACGGCGCAGAACGAAGAATTCGTCGTCTGTACCGCGAAAGATCATGTCCTCGTGGTCGAAGATCTTGCGGAGCGCATCTGCAACCGATCGGACGATCGTGTTGGCGGACGCAATCCCATAGAAGTTCTTGATCATCGAATATCGGTCGATGTCGAGCGACAGGAACGAAATCCACTCGTCCGCAGCCGCGGCCTCGCGCAGAGCGACTTCGAGGTGATCTGACATCGTGCAGGCGTCGGCGAGACCGGTGAGCGGATCGGTGGCCGTGGAGGCGTGTTTCAGATGTCGCAGGTCGATCAGGTTTTCGGCGCGACGCCTTACTTCTTCGGGCAGGAGCGGCAACTCCAGATAGTCATCCGCCCCGACGCGAAAGGCTTGTTCACGTCCGGCTCGGTCGTACCGCCGGGAGAGGATGATTACGGGGATGCGTGCGAGGGGGAGCTCCGCTCGAAGCTCGCGGCAGAGGTCAAAGCCAGAGATTTTTTCGAGATTGTCGCCGACGAAGACGATGTCTGGGCCAAGCCGTTGCACCTCATCGACCAACTCTCGGGCCGACCCGACCGACTGTACGACGAAGGATTCCGGGTCGAGGCATAGTTCTACCTCGCGAATGGTCTCGTGGTCGTCGTGCACCACTAGTACGCGGCGTGGGCGCTCGAACTCGCCTTCGAACTCGAAGATGCGTTGGGTGACGGCGTGCCAGTCGAACGGCGCGGAGAATTGGGCGAATCGCGGGAATCGAATCGTGTCGATGGGGTCGAGCTCGACGCCCCTATCGGTCAATGCGAGGACCGATTCCGAGGTGCCGCCGCGGATTTCGCGGAGCGTAAGTAGGGCGTTTGCGCCATGTTCGGGACCAACGCGAAGCGCGACTACGTCTGGACGGAAGAGGTCGACCTGCCGTGCGAAGCGACGGATGTCAGGAACGGGCCTGACGTCCAGGCGGTCGGGATCCTCGAGGCCGAGCGCGTGGGCCTCGCTCTCCGTAGCGCCGACCAGCGCCACTCTCAGGCGGCGACCGTCGAATCCCGCCGATGCGGGTCGACCCGCCGCCAGATTGCGAAGTTGGCGAAGGAGGTCCTGCACTCG
>CAYLMO010000014.1:41031-90045 GCA_964384605.1 uncultured Bradymonadales bacterium
ATGCGGGTCGACCCGCCGCCAGATTGCGAAGTTGGCGAAGGAGGTCCTGCACTCGGCGTCGACCGTCTTCGGACGGTAGGTCGCGAAGACTAACCTCCAGCGCAAAGGTCAGCGGTGAGTACTCGGCGAGGTCCAGCGTGTCGGAGAGTTTTCGAAGTGCTCGAACGCCGATGATGAGCTCGTCTGGAATCACAACGTCGGAGGCGGTCTCGGGCTTCTCGGCCGCGTCGAACGACTGAATCGCGTCTTCACAGCGTCGCAGGACCGACGCCAGGTCGGATCGAAACTCGGCACGCAGGTCACCAAGCACGCTGCGCGTTGCGACCTGGGTCGATTCCACACGCGTTTTCACAGCCGGTTCGTCGTCGCTCTTTGCCCGCTGCATCGTTCGCAGGAGCGAGAGTCGGAGCGCGTGTATGATGTGTTCGTCGGGAGCGTCGCGTTCGAGCGACTCACCGGCGGGGCAAACCTGTCGAATCCAAGAGTCGCTGCCGCCCGAATTCAAGAGCGTGAGGACAGGCAAGTTCGAGGGAATGGGCGTCAGCAGGTTCGGCCGGTCGCCGCCCTCCGGCCCAACGTCGACCACGGCTGCAGCAAACGCGTCCGCCTCGAGCCCTTGCAGGTCGGCTTCGGACGTGCGCGCATCGACGACCACGTCGATCTCTCGTTCGAGGATTCCAGCGACGCGCTCGCGCAGCGCTGTGTCTTCGGAGAAGAGCAGTATGGAGCTGCGTGTTTCGTTCAAAGGAACTCTTCCGGGCCAATCCGGTAGTAGAAACGTTCGCGGCCCAGCCTGTGGAAACCGAGACTACGGTAGAGGATCGAAGCTGGTGTATTGCCCTGGTAAGCTTCGAGGTCGATCCCCTTGATACCGTTGACTTCTGCCCAGTCGAGCAGGTGTTCCACGAGGATTCGTCCGAGGCCCTGACGTCGGGCCGACGGAGTGACGTAGAGTTCCTCGATCCAGAGCGCCGGACCGGCAAACTTCAAGGACCACTCGAAGTTCGCGAGGATCACCCCAACCGGCTGTTTCGACCCTGGCTCGCGCGCAACCCAGCAGACGCATCTCGGCTGTTCCGTGCCGAGATCGTCGACGATGTGCTTTGCGAGCACCACCATCTCATCATGAGTAACGTCGACTCGAAGCGTCGCCATGTCCTCCCCGAACAATCGTGCGAGCGCGTCGACATCATCATGAGTCGGAAGGCCAATGTCCCCTGTGAAGTCTGTCACGTGATCCCCAACGTGCGTGGCCTGCAATGATTTGATGCACGGCTTTTAGATTAGGTTCGCGTAGGTCAGACGACAAGCAGTTGTTCACATTTCATGAACGACCGGGATGACGACCGGCTTCCGGTCGAGGGCCCTCCGGAAGAATCTGCGCACGGAGGTGCGAAGGGCTTCCGCGACTTCGGCACGGTCGCCGCGGGCCTTCTCGCTAAGCTCGTCGATGGCTTCGAGAGCGTACGACGATGCGTCGGCCAAGAGTGCCTCCGACTCGGGCACGTCCGCCAGGAAACCGTGCTGCACGAGGTCGGGGCCGGTCACGACCGCGCCGTTGGAGCGGTCCATGACGAGGAACGCCACGATCATGCCGGTTGCCGCCAGCTTCTTCCGATCGCGAAGTTGAACGTCCGCAATGTCGCCGAGGAAGTTCCCGTCGACCGCGACGCGTCCGTGAGGCACCTGACCAACGACTCGAGCGCCCGAACGGTCGATCTGGAGGATGTCACCATCGTTGATGACGTGAGCCAGCGCGCCCAGCTCAATCCCCATCTCGGCATGGCGCTTTCGCACCCGAAACTCTCCGTGCATCGGCACCAGGTGCTTGGGCTTGGTGAGGTTCAATAGGAGCTTCATCTCTTCACGCTTTCCGTGGCCAGAGCCGTGGATCGGCGCGTCTTTCGCGGTGATGACCTTCGCGCCGCGCTTCACCAGCTCGTTGATCATCGTGTTCACGCCGTCTTCGTTGCCTGGAATGACTCTGGCGCTCAAGACGATGGTGTCGCTGCGATGAAGCGAGATTAGATGGTGGTCGTCGTAGGCGAGCCGCGCGAGTGAGGAGCGTGGCTCGGCTTGTGAGCCGGTCATGACGATGACGAGGTCCTCGTCGGGGTAGTCGTCGACTGCACGGTGGTCGATGAGCACGCCTTCGCGAGAGTCCTGCGCAAACCCGGTTTCGACCGCCAGGGTGTAGTTCTTGTCGAGGCTGTAGCCGAGGAGCGCCACGCGGCGCCCGTGCTCGGCGGCGAGCTGGAGGATGCCCTGAACGCGGTGAATGTTGCTCGAGAACTGGGCGATGATCACTCGACCATCTGCCCGCTCGATGACATCGCTCAGTCCGCGTTGGACTTCACGCTCGGAACGAGACAGGCCATCGACATCGGCGTTCGTGGAGTCGGCGAGGAGCGCAAACACGCCCTCTTGTCCGAGGGCGGCGAATCGCTGCAGATCCATCACAGGCTCGCCAATCGGCGTTTGGTCGAGCTTCCAGTCGCCAGTGAAAATCACGTGGCCAAGCGGTGTCTTGAGCGCGATGGACATCGCGTTGGGAACCGAGTGGTTCACATGAAGGAACTCCGCGGTGATCTCACCGAGCTGGACCACATCACCCGGGTTGGCTTCGATGATCTCGACGGAGCCGTCGATGGAGCGGTCCCGGAGTTTGTGCCGAATCATTGCGGCCGTCATACGGCCGGTGAAGACCGGGACGTCGACTTCTTCGAGGAAGAAGGGGAGGGCACCGATGTGGTCTTCGTGGCCGTGCGTAATGAGCACGCCCTCGAGCCGGTCGAGATTCTCGAGCACCCATCCCCAATCGGGGAGGATGTAGTCGATGCCGGGGGTGTTTGCGTCGGGGAAGGTGAGCCCGCAGTCGAGCATCACCAGGCTGTCGTTGACCTCAACGATGCAGCAATTCATTCCAAACTGGTCGAGCCCACCAAGTGGGATCACACGGATAAAGTCATCCTGATCGCGTTTTTGCGTCATACAATTTCAACAAATTTTTAGAGATATGGAGGACCTCAGGCGCGCGGTGCGCGGCGGTCCGAAGAGTCGATGCAAGGGGTGGCGGGGGCCGGGAGAGGGGCGTCGGGATTGAGCCACGTGGGCGCACTCTCCCGGCCATCTTCGTCGCAGCCCGCCGGCTGCGGGTCACACCAGAGACAATCGCTCGGTTGTTCGAGCGAATTGACGGGGACCTCTTCTGTCTCGTGTCCCTGTCCGGCGTCGACCCACGCTCGCGGGGTCAGCACCAAGAACATCGAAAACACGAGGCCAGCGACGAAGCGTCGCGCCCAAATAGCGTGTTTCAAGTTCATGATGCCTCCTTACGAACGAGTTCCCTGCCTTCATGATAGCGCATTGCGTCAATGGTTGAAAGCCGGCGTCAATGCGATGACGGAAATTGAATCACCTGACGATAGACTCCGCGCTGCGCCGAAGGTTCCACCAAGGTTCCAAACGTTCGGAGCGCGTTGCGCCGTTCGACGCGAAGTGCAACACTGCCGCCCATCGAGTAGTCCCGAAAGCATTCAAGACACATCCGTTCGACTGAGTCGATTGATGAGTGCGTATTTTTGAAATTTTTCCAACACGATTGGTGGGTATCCTCCATGTTGTTGGGCTCGCCTCCTCATCGGAGTGGTGATGACATCACAACAGGACAAACTTCAGTTCTTCCAAGCGCTCCTCTGGGCGGCTTGGTCCGACGACGCGCTCCTTCAGGTCGAGCAGCAGATCGTGCGCGATTTGATGAGCAATGCTTCGCTGGATGAGGAGTCGGCCCGTCAGGTCGAGAGTTGGTTTCTGGAGCCTCCAGACGAGCCCGATTGGACGCCGTTCCGGGCCGACCCAGCGATGGGCGAGGCGCTGATGCGCGACATCGCGCTGATCGTGCTGGGTGACAAGGTGGTCAATCTCGAGGAGATGGAACAGCTCGGGCACGTGCAATCCGCGCTGGGAATGGCGGATTCGGACTTGCACCGAATCCTTCAGGAGGTCGAGGCTTCGTTGGCTGAGCGCCTCGGCGAAGGTTAGAGGAGGTAACGATGCTGTCGATCTATGTGGCGTCCATGGTGTTTGGTGGGCTGTTCGTAGGGCTCTCGGTCCTCTCGGGGCTGGGGTCGATCGGCGACGTCGACAAGGATGTCGAGTTCGACAAAGAACTCGAGTTCGACAAGGACTTCGAAGTCGATAAGGACTTTGAGTTCGACAAGGATTTCGAGGTCGATAAGGACTTCGAGTTCGACAAGGACTTCGAAGTCGACAAGGACTTCGACGTCGAGCTGGATACGGACGCCGATGTCGATGCAGACGCCGACGCGGACGCCGACAAGGACGTGGAAGTCTACCGGGGCAAGCCGTACCGGCCGTTCTACAGCTTCCGGTTCTACACGTTCACGCTCGCTTTCTTCGGCCTGACCGGTACGCTCGCCACCCTCTTCGGGGCTGGAGTGCTGCTCGGACTGGCGATGTCGTCCACGATGGGCGCTCTCGCGGGATTCGGCGTGACTTACTCGCTCCACCTGGCCAATCAGAGTGAGGGCGGGCGCGCGCTGACGGCGCGGGACTACTCGGGGCAGATGGGAAAAGTCATTCTTCCGATTCCCGAGAAGGGGCAGGGGAAGATACAGCTGCGTATGCGCGGCCAGATCATGGAATTCCGTGCGGAGTCGGAAGACGGCACCGCCTACGAGCCAGGGAAAGAGGTGTTCATCCTCACCCTCGAAGATGGGGTGGCCAAAGTGGCCGACCCGTCTGCGCTCGTGAAACGACGAAGTTAAGCGAAGGACGTCATCTCATGCGGGAGGGCAGATAGATGTTAGAGACGGTAGGAATAGGATTCATCGCGTTGATGGTCGGGGTTGCGTTGCTCGTCCTTTTGATCGCGATCAAGTCGGTGCTCTACATCGGGCGCCCCAACGAGGTCTTGATCTTTTCGGGTCGGGACTTCACGACCAATGACGGTGCCAAGGTTGGCTACCGTCTGCTCTTCGGTGGGTACGCGCTCAAGTACCCCATCGTCGAAACAGTCGACCGCATGGACCTGCGGACGTTCCCGGTTCGAATCGACATTCGCGGCGCGTACTCGAAGGGCGGTATTCCGCTCAACGTGCACGCCATCGCGAACGTCAAGATTTCGAGCGACCCGAATATCATCCACAACGCGATCGAGCGCTTCCTGGGCCGCGGTCGCGAGGAAGTCGTCCGTGTTGCTCAGGAGACCCTCGAAGGTAACCTTCGTGGCGTGCTCGCGACGATGACACCCGAGGCGGTCAACGAAGACCGCATCAGCTTCGTCGAGCAGCTTCTCGTCGATGTCGACCCTGACATGGACAAGCTCGGCATGCAGTTGGACACGCTCAAGATTCAGAACGTGAGCGATGATCGCGACTACCTCGACTCACTGGGACGTCGGCGAATCGCCGAAATCGTCAAGGTGGCTGAGGTCGCCGAGTCGAACGCCATGAAAGAGGCCGAGGAGACCGAAGCCGAGGCGCAAGGTCGCGGAGAGGTTGCTCGCCGCAATGCTCAGGCGCAGATTCAGAAAGCTCAGAACGAACTTCGCGAGTACGTCGCGCAGCTCGAGCTCAAGGCGAAGTCCGAAGAGGAGCGCGCCGAAGCGAAAGCGCTCGAGGCCCGCGCCGAAGCGGAGCAGGAGCTTCAGCAAGTTCGTACCGAGCTCGAGAAGCTTCGTCTGCAGGCCGACGTCGTGATTCCCGCCGAGGCCGACAAGGTGGCACGTGAGCTCATCGCGGCCGGCGAAGCTGCCGATATCGCCGAGAAAGGGCGCGCGATGGCGGAAGTGCTCAAGATGACGTCGGACGTCTGGAAGGAAGCCGGCGACGCCGCGATGGACGTGTTCGTCATCCAGCAGCTCGAGTCGATCATGACGCGAGTTGCCGAGGCCGCGAAGCAGGTCCACGTGCGACAGGTCGCGCTCATCGATGGAGGCAGCGGAGATGCGCTTCCGAACTACGTCAGTTCGTTCCCGAAGATCGTTTCGAACCTGTTCGTAGAGATGCGAGACACGGTCGGAATCGACATTGGTGGTGCGCTCACGGGCAAGCACGGAGGCGTTGCCCCGCTCGCCCTAGGGGCCGAGAACCCCGCCGACCTGAGCAAAGCACTCGAGAGTGGCGACAAGCGCAAGGCGCTCGCCGCGCTGCTCGCCGACAAGAAGACCACCAAGCCTGGCGACAACGCCTGAGGAGAGATCCATGATTGAACTCATCGTAGTTGGATTCGGTGTCTTGGCCGTGCTCATCGCCTGCATTGGCGTGGTGGTCTACAACTACACCGAAATTTGTCAGCCCTCGGAAGTGCTCGTGTTCAGCGGTCTCGGCGGTGGTTTGCTCCACTCGGGTCGTCGTACGAGAATTCCGGTTTTCCAAGTGGTCGATCGGATCGACGTGACCAACATGGTCATCGACATCAACGTGACCAACGCCTACTCGAAGGGCGGTATCCCGCTGAACATCAAGGGTGTGGCGAACGTGAAGATCGGTTCGCAGCATCCCTACATCGAGAACGCAGTCGAGCGATTCTTGGGGATGAGCCGGGCGCAGATCGAGCAGGTTGCTAAGGAGACCCTCGAAGGAAACATGCGTGGTGTTCTCGCGACGCTGACGCCGGAAGAGGTGAACGACGACCGCATGAAGTTTGCCCAGTCGCTCCTTGGAGAGGCCGAGCACGACCTGACGAAGCTCGGGATGGTGCTCGACAACCTCAAGATTCAGAGCGTGTCCGATGACAAGCAGTACCTCGACTCGATTGGTCGAAAGCAGTCTGCCGACCTGATCATGAAGTCGCGAATCGCCGAGGCCGAGAACCGCGCGGTTGCTACGGTTCAGGACGCTGAGAACCAGCTGAAGAAGGCGATTGCGAAGATCAATGCGCAGAAGTCGATCGCGCACGCCGATGCCGAGCGTCGTATCGTCGACGCCCAGACGCGCGCCGAAGCTATGGTGGCGGAGGAACGCTCCAAGGCCGGTTCGGCAATTGCGAAGGCACGAGCGAGCATCGACGTTCAGCGCGCTCGTCTCGAGCAGGTGAAGCGCCAGCTCGCGGCTGACATCATCCAGCCGGCGCAGGCGAAGAAAGCAGAGCTGGAAGCTCAGGCCAAGGGTAACGCGGCGAAGACCGTGGAGGACGGCAAGGCGACGGTGGACGCTCTACGAGCGCTCATCGAGACCTGGCAGGACTCGGGCGATTCGGCTCGTCAGATCTTCCTGACGCAGCAGTTCGACGTCATCCTGAACCATATGCTCTCGACCATCGAAGACATTCAGATCGACAAGATCACGGTCATCGATAGCAACGTGCGCAACGTGGATGAGTACGGCTCGCTGCCGATGAAGGCCGCGAGCAGCTCGGAGCAAATCAAGGAGACGCTGGGGCTCGACCTGCCTCGCCTCCTTCAGGGCGTCGCGGCGCTCTCGACGGACGAGTAGTCTGAGACTAGCGCGGCGCAATCTCTTCGATTGCGTCGCGCTCGGTCCATCCTTCCAGTTCACCCGGCAGAGCAACTTTGACCCAGTCGTCACGGTCTTCGACGACACGGACCACTGTGCCCGAAATGGCGGAGGCCGGCACGGTGAGCGGCTTTGCGTGGGTAGACGGGCCATCCAAGAATTGGGGGTCGTCGACCATCAGAACGGCGGGACGCACCGAACCCAGGGCAGCGGCGCGAACGCTTGCGGCAACGACCCCGAGTGCTGCCGCGGTGAGTCCGATGACCAGCACGACGAATGCTGCGTCGCGCACCGGCGTTTCGCTGCGGAACCTGCGAATCAGCATCGCTGCGAAGGCGAGCCACAACCCGACCAGAATGGTGCCGGCGACCGCAGGCGGCCAAAGAACTCCGGCAAACCGCCACCAGAAGAGGGGTTCGTCGCCGTCGAGTGTCTTTCCGGAGCGGCTCGATTCGATGGCGCGATACCGAATGATACGTCGCACAATGTCGAGTTGGTCGCGAACGTCGCCGTCGAGTGGAGCGAGCGCTGCGGCGCGCTCCAGGTAGAGGCGAGCTGCGCCGTAGCTTTCGGCCTTGGCGTGGGCGGTTCCGGCGTTGAACTGAGCGGTGACGTTTCTGGGGGCTTCGTCCGCTTGCTCGCTCCAGACTTTGGCGGCCGCGGCATGGTTGCCGTCGTTCCACGCCGTGCGAGCGGTGTCCTGTGCAAAAGCGGGAACTGCGAAGATGAGCACGCTGAGAACGACCGCGATGGCCGACACTGGCCCGGCGCCTGACGCTTTGTCAGTCCGCTGCAAGAGTTGGAGAATGTGGTCCCGTTTGCCCCGGCCTATGGAAGGCGACGAACCGCTGAATCGCGTACGCTCCACATCGCGAACCCAGTCTTCGAATTCGTTGGCAAGCTCGGCGGATAGGCCGCGCGCGACGAGCGCTTGAGCGATTTCGTCGCCGGTGACGCGCCCGCTCGGAACGTCGAATCGCGTGCTCAAGTACGAACGAACGGCGGCGTAGAGATCGTCCCATTGCTCGGCGGCCTCGATCGATTCGGTGGCCCGTTCGAGTGCCGCAGCCCGGGCGCGTCGAGGTTTCGAGTTGGCTCGTCGTCGCTTCAGAGGAGTTTCTGCGAGCAGCGCGCCCATTCCCAACAAGGGGAGGGCGGCGAGGAGCAGGAACCACCACGAGCCGAGCGGCGAGGTTGGAGCATCATCGCCTGGCTGAGAGCGGGGTTCGAGAAGTGCGTCGACAAGTCCGCCGATGGCGTCGGCTTCATCGGTGGCGGCGCGAGCTTCTGCACGGGCTTGTGTGGTCTCTTCGGGCATCACCCCGGGTGCGACCTTCACGCTGATCGGCTTCGAATTGACCGTTTCGTACTCGCCCTGGTCGGGGTCGAAGAAGTGGAATGCCAGCGGTGGAATCTCGAGTGTTCCCTCCTTGGTCGGAAGAAACGTGATGCGGGTGACTTTGCGTCCGCCAAGCCGGTTGGAGCCGCGGTGGCGGCGAACGTCGTCCTCGGAGTGCGTGATGCGAGCGTTGGGAATCTCGGTCAGTTCGGGGAGCTGAATGCGCTCGATGTGGCCACGGCCTTCGACGATCAGTTCGAGAGTTACCGGTCGGCCAACCTTGGTAGCGCCATGGTCGACTCGCGTGGAGAACTCCCACTGGCCGACGTTCGATTCGTTGAATCCGGGTGGGGCGTTTGGCGGCAGCGGCTGAACGTCGAGTTTGATGGCGTCGCTTTCGATCGTGACGGCCTGTGGACGCTGGAAGAATCCACCGACCTGCACATCGACGGTCATCGGCTCGATCTCGGCCGGCCCGGCTTTGAGCGGAAAGAGGCCGTAAACTCGGACGGAGGTTCGCTCGTAGTGCTTTCCATCGATCAGCACAGTTCGGCGCTGGTTCGCGTTTCGCTCGGTGAGGTCCTCGATCCAGAAGTCGTCGAGTGCTGGTTCGTTTGGCGGAGCCGCTTGAACCTGCGGGGTGCGAGCGTCGCGGAGCAGGTAGTAGGTGAGCGTGATTTGCTCCCCGACATAGGGGTCACGTTCCGGGGTGATCGACGCATCGATCGCGAAGCGTTCGTCCCGTTTCACCTTGGGTTTTGGGGCTTGGCCCTTGGGGACGACTCGAACTTTTCGTGATTCTAGCTTGAAGGTCTTGCGGCCGACCTTCACGTCTGGCGGCGAGATCTCGGTCGTGCCGGTTTTGGAAGCTCGGAGCGAGAAGATGACGAAGATCTGTCGTGCGGCCAGTCCAGAACCGGGGCGGAATGCGGACCGCTGCTGGCGTCCAACGAGCTGAAGGTCGCCAAAGTCTGGCGCGGTCTCGAAGGTGATCTCTTCGGATCCGGAAGTCAGGATTTCGACCGTGTAGTCGAACGGCTGACCCACTTCGACCGTTTCGGGTTCGACGCGAGCTGTCACGGACGTGTCGGCGAACGCGACCGAGAGCATTCCGAAGGTGACGAGCAGGGTTGCAAAGAGGGCGGCAAAGCGGCGCATCACCAATCCTTCTCGATGAATCGGCCGGGCACATCTTCCAGCGCTTTCTTCATCTGGAAGTTGTCGTCGGACTGTTCGAGGGCGTCGAGGATCGCCTCCATGCGCTTGCGGTCCGGGGACTCGGCGTCTTCCTCGCCGGGGCTTGCCTTTTTCTTCTCGGCTTTCTGTTCCTCGCCGTCTTCCGGTTTCTTTTCGTCTTCGCCTTGGCCGCTCTCTTTCTGGTCTTCTTCGCCTTTCTCTTCGTCGGCACCGTCGCCTTCGCTTTCGTCTTCGGAAGACTCGTCTTCATCGCCTTCGGAGCCGTCTTGCTGCTCCTCTGACTCCTCTTCGCCTTCGTCGCCTTGGTCTTGCTCTTGTTCATCTTGCTCTTGCTGCTCCTGCTCCTGCTCCTGCGGAGGTTGCTGAGGATTGAGCTGAACGAGGTGGTAGAAGTCGGCGGGCCCGGTCACTCGAATGATGGCGCTGTCGCCTTCGACTTCGGGGGCGAGCAGGATGCGCTCGAGCGGCATGGGAGGCGCTTCTCCCGTGGTGGGGGCCGTCGGCCCAGGCGCGAGGCCCTCTGCCAGGATCTGGTCTCCCGTTTGGCTCATGAGGTCGAGCGTGAACTGGCCGGCGTCGGACGCCATCGATGCTTCGGCGAGTGAGATGCGCGCGAGCCCCATCTTGACCTCTCCGGTCGGGGGCGGAGTGCCTGCGTCAGAATCGCTGCCGCTCGCGTCGTCTTGTTGGGCTTCCGAAAACGGAAGCCGGAAGAAGTCTGGGTCGGCTTCGCAGATGCGGAGGTAGCGGTGAATCGGGGCGGCTGGGTCCAACTCGAATGCGTTCGATGCGTCGTCGTTTTCTTCGTACCGGTCGTCGCCGACGATGCATGGGAGATAGTGATAGGTCGTGATGGAGTAGGGACCCTGCGTATCTGGCTTCGCCCCGCGAACTCGCAGGTGGACGGTGCCCGCTTCCCGGAAAATGCGTGAGCCGACAGTGTACAAGCCGGCCTCGGCGATGCCGTCCGCGAGCTTGTTGCCATTGGAGTCGAGCAATTCGATCTCGAGCTCGGGCATGACACCGGTCTCTTCGTCCATCGAGGGGACGACGTCGAAGAAGAGCGCGTCGCCCATTTCGACTTCGAACGAGTGCCAGTCCTCATCTGCACCACAAATGTGGGCCTGGAGCGGCTGCTGCGGATCGGCCGGAATCGGCGCTGCCGCGCCGAGTTCGTTGTTCGGCTCCGAACTCTCCTGGAGCGCGTGGCACGGCGGGATCGATTTGATGTTCAGGTCGTATTGAAACTCGAGGGCGTCGGCGGCCTTCAGCTTCACGAAGATGCCCTCAGAATCACTCAACATCGACGGCGTGATCTGGAACTTCTCAATCGTGCGCGTCGCGTGGCGACGATTGCTGTCGAAGGTCTTCGGGTCGCCCTGGTCGATTGCGAGGATCGTCTCACCGTCGCCAGACACGAGGGCGACTTGGATGTCGCTGGCTCGCTTCGCAAAGATCTGTTCGGGGTCTGGTTCTTCGCGGAGGTCTTTGAACTTTGCGGTAACCGACACCGTTGTGCCGGCGATCGCCGGTACCAGCACCCAGTCGTCGTCATTGCCACAGAGCGTGAGCTCTTTGCCTTCACCGTTCTCGAGCTGCTTGGCTTGTTTTGGCGTGTCGTCCTGCTCGCGCGCGTCTTCGAGCTTCGAGCAGGGGGGAAAGAGCTTCCGAAAGGCCGTCTCGAGATCGCGCCGGGTTTGTTCGATTCGAGCGTTGTCGATCTTGCTGGGGTGCTGGCCTGCGATTCGAAGCGCCGCTCGGAATGCCTCGTACGCCTCGGCCCACTCTTCCTGGCCGGCGAGCGCTAGCCCGAGGTTGGCCTGAGAGTCGAATCGAAGCTGCGGGTCGACCGATTCGAGGCCCTTCGCGAACGCCTGCTGAGCTTCTTCGAAGCGCTCCAGCCCGAGAAGTGCTCGGCCCTTGTTGTAGGAGAGTTCCGGCGTGGTCGGATGTTGTTTTTGCGCCTCTTCGTAGAGCTCGAGGGCCTTTTGGAACTCGCCTCGCTCGACGAGTTCGTTCGCCGCGGCCACTTCGTCTTGAGGCTGCTCGAAAGGACGGTCGCAGCCCCAGAGGGTGAATGCGGCGACGAGCGCCGTCGCGATGGCGGCCTGCTTCTTTCGTCGTCGCCGGTCGCCGAGACCCGCGGAAAGCAAGAGGAGTAGCAGGGCGGGGCCAACGAACCATGCGAAGCGGTCCTCGTATCGCTCGCGCATCAAAGTCTCGAGTTCGGTCTTCTCGAGCTCGTTGACATAGCTGACGACGCCGTTCGCGACGGAGTTTTTGCCGGTGAAGTGGATGTATCGACCGCCGGTTGTCTGCGCGATTCGCTCGAGTGAGTTCGAATCGAGGCGAGTGCGCACGATGTTGCCCTCACGGTCGCGCTTGAAGCCGGCGATGGAACCATCCGGATTCAGGATGGGGATTCGTTCACCTTCGCTGCTTCCAAGGCCGACGGTGACGACGTGAATGCCCTTTTCGCGGGCGGCATGAGCGGCGCCCAGCGGGTCAGACTCGTGGTCTTCGCCGTCGGTAATGAGCACGATGACGCGGTTCTCGGCGGCCGACGCTTCTTCGGCGTGGGCTTCGAGGAGTTCGATGGCGTCGAGCATTGCTCGGCCGACAGACGTACCTCCCATCGGCATCTGCTCGGGGTCGAGTTTATCGAGGTAGAAGCGAATCGCGCCGTAGTCGGTCGTCAGAGGGGACTGAGCAAAGGAGACCGACGTGAAGACCACGAGTCCCACTCGGTCGCCGCTCAAGAGCTGCATTGTGGTTTCGATTTCGTCTTTCGCCGCCTGCAGCCGGTTGGGCGTGGCGTCGCGCGCGAGCATCGACCGGGAGAGGTCGAGTGCGAACACGACGTCGACACCCATTCTCTTGATCGGGCGGTTGATCTGGCCCCATTGCGGTCGTGCCGACGCAATGATCAGGAGCGCGACCGACAAGATGACGAGCGCCGCGCGAGCAACTTGAAGTCGAGGGGAACGCGATCGAGCCATCGCTTCGACGAGCGGATGGTGCCCGACCGATTTCATCTTTCGCTGCTTCCAGACCCAATAGCCCACGTAAACGCCGAGCATGGGCACCAGAAGCAGCAACATCCACAGGTTTTCAGGCCTTGCGAACTGCATCAGGGGAACTTCCTCAGGAACGTGAATTCGAGAATGAACTGCGCGGCGAGGAGCATGATTGCCCAGACCACGAACGGGACGAAAAGCTCGGTGCGATTGACGTTGGTCGAATCCTCAATCGAGGTGCGCTCGTATCGATCGAGAATGTCATGAAGGTCGCGTTCCAGGCCTTCGGCATCGGCCACGCGGTAATACTTTCCGCCAGTCTCGCGGGCGATCTCCTGGAGCAGCTCGGGGTTTACCGGGAACTCCGTCTGCGAGTAGCTGAGGCGCCCTGAGAACAGGTCTCTTCCGGCGGGAACGAGCGCTGTGCCTTCTTTACCGACCAAGATGGGATAGACATGCACGCCGAGTTCCTTCGCGATCTCAGTGGCCTGGCGAGGCGAGATGTTTCCACCGCGTCGGTCGCCGTCGGTGATCAGGATGACGATTTTGGTCTCGGCATCGGAGTCTTTCAGCCCTGCCACCGCACGCCCAAGGGCGTTTCCAATCGCTGTCCCCGTCTCCTCGATGTCGCCCAATCGAAGCCGGTCGAGCATCTCTTGGATCGTCGTGCGGTCGAGGGTGAGGGGGAACTGAAGAAAGGCGTCGCGAGCGAAGACGACCATTCCAATACGGTCGTGCGAACGTTCGTCGATGAAGGTCTGCAGCGTGTCGACAGCCGACTCGAATCGATTCGGTGGCTCCTTGCCCATCGACTGAATCTTTCGAACCTCGTGTGGCTCGAGATCGATGGCGCGCATGGAGCCCGACATGTCCAACACGAGGTAGATGTCGATTCCGTCGACTTCGGCTTTCTCGGGCTGCACCGACTGAGGGCGCGCGAGCGCGACCACCACGAGCGCGAGCGCCAAGAGCTTCGCGATGTCCGGGACGGGCTCGAGATACCGTTTGAACCCGCGCTTTTGAGCGCGAAGCACGTCGACGCCCGGAAAGATGAAGGTGCCGACCTGAGCCTTTCGAAAACGCGGATAGAACTTCCAGAACGCCAGCGCTGGAATCAAAAGGAGCGCGGTGAGCACCCAGGGATGTGCAAACTCGGTACTACTCTCCATCGTGCGCCTCAGCTTCGAGATGCTCGTCGGTTTCGTCGTCACTGTTGGGGGCTTCGGTGGACTCCGCCTGGCTGTCGGCAGGCGGGCGCCACCTCGCATCGGAATCTTCTTCGACCTCTTGTTCGGGTTCGGTCTGTGCTGGCTCCGTGGCAGCCGGCTGTGCTGCGATGGGGCGAGCGCGAGTGGCCTCGACGATCGTGAAAGCGCGTCGCAGCCGTTCCTCGGCCACTTCGACGGAGGGCACGAGGCCACCGAACTTTACGGCGTCGCAGTGGAGCAGGAAGTCGGCAACATCCTCTCGAGAAATGCTGTTCGGCCACTTCACCCGCGCCCGTTCCAAGGCGCCAAGGATCTCCGTAGTGGTCATCTCGACCGCTTTGAACCCGTATCGCCGGCCGAGATACTCGCGGATCGTTTCGGAGAGCAGGACGTAGAACACCATGTACTCGCCACGCTCCATGAGGTCGTCGCCGGCGAGTTCGCCGAGGCGTGCCAGGGCGACCTCGTGTGCGGGGCGAGGAGGAGCCGCGACCACGACTTCACCCTGACGACGACGCATGGCCAGGAGGAAGAGGCCGAATAGGAGCGCCAGACCGGCGATTCCGCCGCCCCAGGCGAGTGAGTGGTCTTCCACCCACATCGTCACCGGCGGTCGAGGAGCGCCAAACTTCTCTTCGTCGTCTTCGAGCGATGAAAGGACCTTTACGGTCATCGGGCGCGTCATGAGCACGCCTTCGCCGTCGGTGCTCGAAAGCTCGATCGGAAACGAAGCGAGCGTCGTTTCGCCAGGGCGGAACACGCCGAAGCGCATGTCGATCGTCGTGACCCACTCGTTCTCGGCTTCAACTACAGAGCGCGAGGAATCGAGCAGTTCCCACCGGTCGGAGCCGAACGTGGAAGGCACCGTGACGTCGACTTTGGGCGGATGCGCAATCTCGAGCTTCAATGGGATCGGCTCGCCGAGCTGCACGGGTTCGGTCGGCGCATCGCTCTGGGTGAGCCGGCCCGAAATTTCGCGCAGTTCCGCGCTGGGCGAAGTGGAGCTGGTCTGGGCCGCCAGGGGCTCGGCGCCGAGCAACGCGAGGGTTGCAGCGATCGATATGAGCAGTCGTTTCATCACGCCTACGCTCGCCTCTTTCGCGACTGGAAGTAGTTCACAAGCGGTTCGACGTAGCTGGAACCCGTTCGGACGTGGATCGGCTCGATCCGGAGCCGGCGGAACATGCGGTCTCGCGCGGTACGTCGAGCCTGCATGGCGCGGTCGAAGGTCTCGCGGACCTCGGCGTGGGCCGTGTCGACGACGACCATCTCGCCCGTCTCGGGGTCTTCGAAGTGCACCAACCCGAGGTTGGGCAGTTTTTCTTCCATGGGATCCGAAACGACGAGCGGAATGAGCTCGTGTCGCCGGTTCGCAATGTCGAGCGCGCGTTCGTACTCGTCGTCCATGAAGTCGCTCACGAGAAACACGACCGCCTTCTTACGCGTGACCCGCGAGAGGTATTCGAGGGCACCTGCGATGTCGGTCTTGTTGCCCTGGGCGTGCAGGTGCAGGACTTCGGTGATCACGCGAAGTACGTGCTTTCGGCCCTTCTTGGGCGGCATGAACGATTCGATTTGGTCGGTGAACGTGAGCAGTCCGACTCGGTCGTTGTTCTTGATCGCACTGAAGGCGAGGAGTGCGGCGAGCTCCGCCGCGGTCTCGCGCTTGCGCTTGCCCATCGTGCCGAACCCGAGCGACGCGCTCGCGTCGACGAGCAGGAAGACCGTGAGTTCGCGTTCCTCGACGAACTGCTTCACGAACAGGTCATCCATGCGGGCCGAGACGTTCCAGTCGATGACTCGGATATCATCGCCGGGCTGGTACTCGCGCACGTCGGCGAAGTCGATGCCGCGGCCCTTGAACACGCTCTGATACTGACCAGCGAGCTGGTCGTTCACGGCGCGTCGGGCCACGATCTCGAGGTGCTTCACCGCTTTGATGAGTTCCTTCGGGAGCATGGTCGTTGTTGGTCGCTACGGGACCTCAATGGTCTCGAGAATCTCTTCGATGACGCGTTCCGGGGTCACTTCTTCGGCCTCGGCTTGATAGGTGAGAATGACCCGGTGGCGGAGCACGTCGAGGGCAACAGCTTTGATGTCCTCGGGCGTGACGTAGGAGCGGTGTCGAATGAACGCGTGCGCCCGAGCCGCCAGATTGAGATTGATGGTGGCGCGGGGCGAAGCGCCAAACTCGATGTAGTCCTGCATGCGCTTGAGCCCGCGCTCGCCCGGGTTTCGCGTGGTGACGATGATGTCGACGATGTAGTCGCGCAGCTTCTCGTCGACGTAGATGTCACGGATGAGCGAGCGCGCGGCCAAGACTTCTTCTGGCGTCGCGACTGCAGCGAGTTCGACCGGCTCGAGGTTGTCGGTCATGCGGTCCATGATCATGCGTTCCTCCTCGCGGGTCGGGTATCCGACGCGGAGCATGAGCATGAAACGGTCGACTTGTGCCTCGGGCAGCGGGTACGTGCCTTCCTGCTCGATCGGGTTCTGCGTGGCGAGAACGAGGAATGGAGAAGGCAGCTTGTAGGTGGTGTCGCCGAGCGTGACCTGTTTTTCCTGCATCGATTCGAGCAGAGCGGACTGCACTTTCGCCGGCGCACGGTTGATCTCGTCGGCGAGGAGCATGTTGGTGAACACAGGCCCCTTGCGCGGTTCGAAGTCGTGCGTCGACGGGTTGTAGATCATCGTGCCCACGAGGTCGGCGGGCAAAAGGTCGGGCGTGAACTGAATGCGCTGGAAATCGGCGTGAAGCGTGTCGCTGAGCGACTTCACCGTGAGCGTTTTCGCGAGTCCGGGTACGCCTTCGAGCAGGACGTGGCCACCGGTGAGGAGGCCGAGCAGGAGGCGTTCGACCATGTAGGTCTGGCCCACGACTGCCTTTCCGACTTCTTCTCGGATGCGGTCTACGAAAGCGCTCGACTCTTTGATGCGCTCTTTGAATTCAGGAGATTCGTGGCTCATCGTTCTTCCGTTAGAAATGGAGATTGGGTCATTCGGCGCGGCTCACCGCAGCGACGGCGAGGTCGTCGGCCCGTTCGTTCAATGGGATGCCGGCGTGGCCTTTCACTTTCACGAATTCGATGTCGAGGTCTCGAAACGCTTCGCGGCATGCGGCGACTAGCTCGCGATTCTTCTTTGCCTTCCAATTCTTGGTCAGCATGTCGATCGAGAGTTGGCTGTCGGTGTGGATGATCGCCTTGCGGCCGCGCTCGGCGGCGAGCTCCATCGCGACGTAGATCGCGTAGAGCTCCGCGATATTGTTCGTGCCGACGCCGAGATACTGAGAGATCTCGAGGTACTCGTCGTCATCTCGGAGGGTGAGTCCGTAGCCGCAGGGGCCTGGATTCCCGGAGCAGGCGCCGTCGGTGTAGACCTCGAGCGCGCCTTCTTTGGGCGGCTTCAGGTTCTCGAGTTCCGCGGGCAGGGCGTGGGAAACAACGCGCTCGCCAGCAGGGTTTTGCCAGACCAGATCGTTGAATCCGAGCGATTGCTGGGTGACGCCGTTGGACTTCGTTTTCGTGGTCTTGGCGTCGGATGAACCGTCCGGTTCAGTGGCCGACAAGTTGCGCGGGCTGGCGTGATAGACTTTGGCGTCTTCGGCACTCGAGTACTTCATGGGGACTCGCCCGTCTGCGAGCACGAACTCTCCTGCCTCGTCGACTTCGACGTAGACGGTCTTTCCTTTGAAATAGCGCTGACTCCAGGGCATCCATGACCTCACAATTGGAACTACAGCAGCGGACTCCGACGATGGAACCTATCGACACGAGACGGAGAGTGTAAAGGGCGGAGGTCGTACCGGGTTGCGAAAGGTAGGGACGCCACCTATTCTTGCGGCGTTGGCGAGTCGCCCACCTGCGCGCTCGTTCCCGTACGTCGAGTTGGACCATCATGAGCAGCACGACCAAATCGGACCTCATCGATCGAGTTCATCACGAGCACCAGCATTTGGCTCGGATGTTCGAGGATATTCGGTCGACTTTCGAGCAGATCAGTACCGGGCAGCTCGAGGGCGCTCGGCGGCATGAACTGCTCGAATCGGCGGCAGAGGATTTGGAGGTGGGACTGGACGAGATGCTCCACCACTTCGATCAAGAGGAAGAGGTTTTCTTCGTCGAGATCGAGAAGAAGTTTCCGGAGCTCGCCGACGACATCCAAGCCCTCGTCAACGCACATGAGTTCCTGTGCGCGCGGACGAAACAGCTGAAGTCGCTGGTGAGTCGTGACGCCGATACGATGGAGCGTCACGCGGACGAAGCCTTCGGGATGATTCAGGAGCTGCAGGCGACGCTCGTCGAGCATACGCACGATGAGAATCGAATCTTTGCGACTGCCCTGAAGAAGATGGATCCGAACGAGCGGCGCGAACTTCTCGCGGAGATGCAGAAGATCTGAGTTCGGCCGCTACGGCCGCGAGATCGTGTAGTTCACTCCGCGCACCCCAATCGAAACCAACGTGTAAACCCGGACGTCGAGTACGGCTGTCGACGCCATCGTGTACGTGATCGACTCATCGTCGGACTCGGAAGCGGATACTGCGGCGAATAGACCGCCCTCGTACATGTCGAGGTCGAGGTCGCCGTCGGCGTGGCTGAAGTCGAGGTTGATGGTGACCGTCGTGCCAGCGGTGAGCGTGCCGAGACGGTACCAGTCGGCCGAACCGCCCTGGTCGTCGGGGCAACGGGTGGCCTGCAGGGACTGCCCCTGATTGAGCGGCGTGCCCGTGCTGGAGCGGTCGTTGGGCTCGTACTGATCTTCGGTGCACGAGTCGCAGTTCAGCCCTTCGTCTGTGCTTCCATCGCAGTCGTTGTCAGCGTTGTCGCAAACTTCGGCAGACGGCTGGCCCGGCATGGCCGAGCACTCTTCCATCTGGCCCACACCACACACGAACGTGCCGGAGCGAGCGCACTCACCCAACCCGGAAGTGCAGGCCTGACCAAGGTTGGAAAACGACTCGTCGACATTGCCGTCGCAGTTGTTGTCTTTGCCGTCGCAGACTTCGGTGTTCATCGGGAAGCGGTCGCCATCGTTGTCGTCGCAATCGAGGCCGAGCGCACATCCCGTTCCGCGGCCGTCTTGGTCGTTGTCGATGCAATCCTCGCCGCAGTCCAGGCCGTCGTCGGCGAGGCCGGAGCAGTCGTTGTCTTTGCCGTCGCAAATCTCGTTCGCGGCCGGGTTGATGGCGTTGTCGAGGTCGACACAGTCGGGACCGAGTGCGCAGCCGTCGCCATAGCCGTCGTTGTCCCGGTCGACGCAATTCCCGGAATTGTTCGAGCTGTTCGAGCCGCCGGCGTCCGATTCATCCGAACCGCCGTCATCGGTGGGAGGACCAAAATAGTCGTTCGTCGCACACCCAGAAACGAGCGTGCAGACGGCGAACAAAACGATGGAAAGGTCCCGAAGCATGCCGGAATGATACCGGTGGCACCATGCCGTCACAAGCCGACGCACGGCGGCGATCATTGACATATGCCGGCGGGATCACTACATAACCGCCGCAATCCACGCGACTTCTCTCGAGAATCGAAAACCTTGTTTGATTCCCCGTACATCGCCCCGGCGCGCGACCGCTCCGTAGGTTTGCGACGCCAGGTCACGTTCCAGGCGATGCGTGTGTTTAGCGGTTGGGGATTCCGAGAGGTCGAGATTCCGCTCATCGACTACTTCGACTCGTTGAAGCGAGGGCTCGACCCCGAACAGATTGAGCGGAGCTTCCGGTTCGTCGATCGGTCGGGCAACGTGATGATGTTGCGCACTGATGTGACACCAGCGATCGCGAAGGTCATGGCCTACCAGCTGCGCGGCAACAAATCGCCGATGCGCGTGAGCTATGCGAACAAGGTCGTCCGGATCGAGCGCTCGCTGGATCGGTCGAGCCTCGAAAGCTACCAGGTTGGGGTTGAGCTGTTCGGTGTCGATGACCTGTCGGCGGAAGTGGAAGTCATTTGTATCGCTCTAGAGGTCCTAGAGCGATTGGGCCTTCGAAAGTTCCAGTTCAACGTCACCGACCACGCCATCGCCAATCATCTGCTCGCCGCGACCGGCGCGCCGGGGCGAATTCGAGAGGAAGTGCGGGAAGCGGTTGAAGCTCGCGATCAAGACGAGGTCTGCCGCATCCTGGCAGATCTCGGCATTCGCCAGCGGTACATCGACGCGGTCGCCGCGCTCGCCAATCTCGAAGGTGGCCTCTACCAGCTCGGACAGATCGAGAAACACCTCCCTGACGACAAGGTCCTTCGCAAGCGCATCGAGCGCCTGCGAGAGTTCTTCGAGGTCCTGTCGGAGCTCGGATACGAGCGCCATATTCGGCTCGACCTCGCCGAACTGGGCGGTGCGGCGTACTACTCGGGCATTGCGTTCAACATCGTCTCCGAAGGTGCGGGGCGGTCGATCGGTCGGGGAGGGCGCTACGACGACCTTGTCGGCTTGTTCGGACCCAACACTCCAGCGGTCGGTTTCGCGATGTCGTCAGACGTTCTGGTGGAACTGCTGCATCCGCTGATTTCGGAGGCCAGCCCCCACATCGACCTTGGCGAAACAGTAACGGTCGATCTCGGCAATATGGTCGACGGATTCGAAGCGGCCATCCGCCGGCGGAACCAGAACAAGCCGGCACGAATCGTGACGGCCGGCCGGGAGAACGGCGATGGCTGAGCTCATTCGAGTTGCGTTGCCGAAGTGCGAAGAGCTCTCCGACGTTGCGAACCACTTCACTGCGGCTGGGCTCGACCTGGGCAAGGTTCATGAGCCGGGCCTGCATAGGGCGAAAGACCCGTGGGAGTGCGGATTCGACATCGAGTGTTTCACGATCGCACCCGAAGACGTCGGTACGTACGTGGAGCACGGAATCGCCCATGTCGGCGTGATGAGCACCGATATCGTGTACGAGACGGAGGTCGACGTTTGGTCGCCGTTTACGTTCAATTTCGGGTCCTACCCGATCATCCTGGCGGCGCCGCGAGGGCTCACGCTCGACGCGCTCACGTCGCGGCCGGTCTTGCGGCTGGCCACGCCTTCGCCGAGCTTCACGCGGGAGTGGTTCGCCGACCGCGGACTTCCGACCGAGGTCGTCGCCGTCAGTGATAGTGCAGAGACTGCCGTCTTGTTGGGTCTCGCCGACGGTTATGTCGCGCGATTGACCGACCCTGAGCAGTTGTTGCGGCAAGACTTTCGGGCAGTCGAGGTGCTGGGTTACACGCACCTCAAGCTGGTCGTGAACAACGCCTGTGGGTCGCGCCGGCGTGCAGCGATTCGCAAGATGATCGAAGCGCTGGACCTGTCTCGCCCCGAGCCTGCAGCGCCCATCGAGATCCCCTTCGATGCAGAAGACCCCTGAGGTCTACTCCAGCATCTCCACCAGAATCCGATACCAGACTCCGCCGGCCTGATCTCCGCGTGCTTCGCGGAGTTCCGCGATGTGTGAGTAGAACTCTCCCGCTTGGAAGAAGCCGGAGCGGTTGTTGATCATCGCGGTTCGCAGGGCGCGAATCACTTCGGCCTCAGCCCTTTCGAGGTCGCCGTCGCGGTAGTAGAGCCAGCCGAGCGTGTCGATGTAGCTATGCTGCCGCTGAAGGCCCCCCGCCATCGACTGTCGAATCAGCTTCAGTCCACGTTCGATGTCCATGTCGACCTCGCTCAGCACGTAGGCGAGGTTGTTCTGAATCGTCCAAATGTTCCGCTCTACGCCCAACCCTGTGGGGGTCATCATTCCGACCGCCATCTCTCGTGCCAGGAGCTGGTCGTATGCCCAGATCGCCGATTTGGCGTCGCCGGCGGTCTGATACGTACCCACGAGAGCGGGAACGAACGTATCGTCCGCCGTGATGTCGAGCTGGGCTACACGCGGCACGACGTTGGTGAGGATTTGCTGAAACAGTTCGGGGTTCTTCTTGGCGACCGACTGGAGTGACGTGATGGCCCCAGCGGGCGTGTAGTACGGGTGCGACGCGATGTTCTGGAAGGCCTGGGTGGCCAGATCCGCTCGATTGGCTTCGACGGCCGCGTCGAGCACTCGGTTGAGGCTTTGTGAGAAGCCGTAGCCGGCAGCGAACGCGCGTGCGATCTGGTCGTCTGCGCCATCTTTCTTCAGGTGCAAGCCAGCGATGCCTGCTTCGAGCAACGCATCAGGACGAGTTGGACCGAGTGCGAGGCCGCGGTTGGCCCATTCGAGTGCGGCTTCATGATCGCCTTCGGCCGAGAGTCGAGCGGCGATGACCGAACAAGCGAAGACTTCGTCGCCCGAACGTTCGACATAGCGGTCCAGGTACTTCGTGGCATCTGCCTCGAAACCGAGCCGATGGTTCGCGATACCGATTCGGCGGAGCGTCGGGACCGCGAGCGAATCGAAGTCGGCTTTGGGGCCAATGACTCGAGCAACCTCGGACCAGAGGCGACGCTTCTCGAGGTGCCGCGCGACCTCGTCGACCGCGGTGGGCTCCCAGTTTCGCTTGTCGAGAAGCGCGACGATGAGCTCGCGCCCGAACGTCGTTTCGCCGTCCAGGTATGCCAGGATCGCTCGTGCGAGCTGGGCGTAATAGGCGTTCGGGTACCGCTCAAAGGCCGACACGATGTAGACCCGGTAGCGGCCGAGGTCGGTGCTTTCGAGGTAGCTAAGGGCGTTGTCGTGGATTGGGCTGAAGCTGACGCGGCTGACGTCGGCGATGCGACCGAACCGCTCCCACTCTTCGAAGCCGGATTCGAAACCTTTCGGTCCGGCAAACACAGCGGCCTCGTACTCGAGCGCCACATTCTCGCGCGACGGCGCGATTTCGGCGCTGCGGTCTCGATACTCGAGCGCTTTGGCGTCGTAGCCGATGTTGTGCAGTGCGTTCGCGGCAGCGGCACGTGCGCTCATCGGGTTGGGATGCTTTGCCACGAAGTCTTCGGCCGCCTTTTCGGCAGCCTTGCGGTCGTCGAGACCAAAATAGCCCGAAACGACAATCTCGAGCGCGCTTCCAGCAGTCTTGGGGAGGCTCGAATCTACGAGTGGCTCAGCCGTCTCGATGGCTTTCTGGAAATGACCGGCCGTGAGAAGGAACGCGGCGAGGTCGAGTCGCACGGAGTTGTCGAACATGCCTTCTTCGTTCGCCTGCAGGAGAACGTCGATCTCAGGTTGCAGCGGAATGGCTCCAAAGTACGCGGCGAGGCGGAGTCGAAGGTCGCGGACCTCGGGCTCGGAAGAGAGGTCTTCGGAGAGGGAGTCGAGCACGGGGACAACGTCCTTGGCGTGCCCGGACGCGGCCAACTCCTCGGCACCGGCGACGAACTTCTTGACGATGAGGTCGCGAGCGGCGGAGCCATCGCGTTCGTCGCCTTGTTCGCCCTCGGTGGCCTTTCGGACAAGGTCGAGCGCGAGGGCAGGGCGCCCCTCTAGGATCGCGTCGGTCACTGCCATACGGAACGCTGCGATGATGTATCGTTCATCGTCTCGCACTCGCTCGAGCAGCATGTCGAACAACTCGGGAGCATTCTGAAGTTCGTAGTACGCCCGAAGCGTTTCGAGGCGAGACGGAGCTTCTTCGTCTGTCGACGTCAGCAGGTATCGCTGATGTGCTTCGAGAGCCCGCTCTTCGTCGCCCAGTGCCATGTAGAGGCGGGCGAGGATGTCGGCGTGGTCAAAGCCGTTCTCTTCGGCCGTCTCAAAGAGGAACGCCGCTTGAGCGTACTTGCCCGACCCGAGCAGAACGTCGCCGACCGTGCCGTTGATGTCTCGGCGACGCTGTTCTCGACGCAACATGGATTCGGCAATTCGCGTGAACAGCTCGGTGCCGCCGGTGCGAATGATGGCGTTGCGGTGCTCCACGAGGAGTTCGAACCCTGAGGTGGGATCGCCGTTCACGACTTCGTCTTCCACAATCTCGACGAGCTGCTCGAGGTATCCGTATCGCTCGAGGCCCTTGGTGAGCGTCGACAGCGCAAAGCCGCTCGTGCGGACTTCGTCGATGAGACGTTCGATACGGACTGCGTCGCCCGAGCCGAGCTCGGTGTCGATGATGATTTCGAAGAAGAAACTGCGGTCCACGAGAGCGA
Organism: uncultured Bradymonadales bacterium; assembly: GCA_964384605.1. Lineage (GTDB taxonomy): Bacteria > Myxococcota_A > Bradymonadia > Bradymonadales > Bradymonadaceae > CAYLMO01. The sequence goes on from CAYLMO010000014.1 coordinate 65,306, forward strand.
CGCGTAGGCCTTCGCGCGCAGCCTCGACGGCCTTCTGATGGAAGCCTGCGATTTGCAGGGCCTCGGCCTCTCGCCGCCAGATCATGCCGGTCTCGCGGGCATTCGCCTCGACACGAGCCGCCTCGAAGTCGGCGCGCCCCTCGTCGACCCGTCCGGTCGTGGTGCGGAAGTAGGCGCGTCGCGACAGCACTTCCGCATTGGACGCATTCGCGTTCACGGCTTGCGTCCACGCAATGTCGGCGAGCTCGACCTCTCCTTTCTCTTGATAGAACTCGGCTACCTCGCTCCACGCGCCCTGTGGCGCAGGGTGGCTCGAGGCCCATTCGCGGAACGCCTGCTCGGCCGAATCGTCGTCGCCGCTCTGATAGTGAACGCGCCCGATCTCGAAGCCGTGCTCGCCAGCGCCAAGTTCGTTCATCTGCTCGAGCTGCTGGATTGCGTAGTCCCACATGCCCCACGTGATGTAGAAATCGAGGACTTTGCGACGCGCTTCCGGCGGGTTGTTGGTGCGATTGAGAAGTTGGTCGGCGAGCGCCGGAAGCTTCTCGACCTGGTCGGTCTCGATGAGCGCCTTCGAGCCAAGGAGGAATCCCGAGATGAGATGGCCTTCGTCGCTCGAGTTCATGATGCGTTCGACGTACGGCCCCATGGCGTCGTAGCGCTTGTGATTGTCGAGCTGCGAGGCGATTTGATGAGCGGCATCGGCGGAGCGTTCGCGACGTTCGAAGAACTGAGCGAAGACCTCGGTCGCCATTTCGGCATCGCCGGTCTCGAGCAGCGCTGCTCCGTAGTCCAGCAGCGACTGAGAGTTGTTGTCGCCGGCGAGGTCCATCTTTTCGTAGGCCGCAACGGCAATGTCGTTGTAGCCCTGACTGCGCATCTGATTTGCGAAGGAACGTAGCTCGATGCCGGTCGGAGCGCCTTTCTCGAGGAAGAGCCGGTAGTAACGATTGGCCCTACCCACGGCCGGATAGACACCGTCGCCCCGTACCGAACGGCGAGTACGGCTCGCCTCGTACGCGTCGCCGACCAGCTTGTAGATTCGCGGGTCGGGATTGGGGTTACGCGACAGGTAGTCTTCGAGGAACTTCAGCATCATCCCGGACCGAGCGCGACCCCCGATGCGGCTACGCATCATCTCGAGCGCGACCACCGGGTCTTTCGACGATTCGACGTAGCGCTTCCACATTTCGAAGGCGCGTGTCTCTTGGCCCAGCTGCATGTAGAGACGGGCGAGCTCATCGTAGTTGCGCACATCGTCGGGAGAGAGCTCGACGAGTTCTTCGAGGTAGGGCACGGCTTCGATGGCGCGACCGCTTCGTCGATAACGCTGCCAGACCGCCTCTAGAGCGCGAGTGCGGTCAGTTGCAGCCGCGAGATAGGCGTCGAGCGCCTCTTTCATATCGCGTTCGCGACGCTGGCGGAGGTAGATGTCGGCGATCTGGAGGTTGGCATCGTTCTCGCCTTTCTGCGCGGCCTGGCGCAGGTAGACCAACGCCTCGTCGAATCGCCCCTGGCGATAGAACCGTTCGCCCGTGATCTGGTAGTCGGCGCCGCGATTGCCGCCAGCCTTGATCCATTGGTCGTAAATCTTGGCGATCTTCGCGGGTTGCCGCCACTCGTCGTAGAGCGATTCGAGCGAACGCACGATGCTCAGGTCGGTCTTGTCTTCTTTGAAGGCTGCTTCGAGCGCTTCTTCAGCGTCCTCGTACAGCCGCATCGCTCGATAGATTGCGGCTACGCCGAGGAGTGCGCTTTTCGAGCCGTCAGACTTCTTCACGTAGGTCTTGAGCGCCCGGCGAACATCCGACACGCGGCTGAGTGCCGAGTAGATGCGAGCGAGCTCGAGCCAGAGCTCGGGCGAGGTGTCATTCGCGGCGGCAGGTTCGAGGAAGAAGAGTGCGAGTTCGAACGCGCGTCGATCGGCAGCCCAGCGTCCGGCGGTAATTCGCGCGACGTCCGTATTGCCGGCCCCCTCGACGTACTTCTTGAGGAGCCGCTCGACGTCGTCCACGGCCGCTCGGCGTGCGTACAGCTCGGCGAGCGCTCGAGTCGAACGCCAGCCAGGCTTGTCCACGCTGGTAGCCCTGACGAGTATCTCGATCGCGATGTCTGGCGCTCGACCATTGACCGCACGGTCTGCCGCTGATTCGTAGGCATCGTCTGGAATCACGCCGCCATTGATTTCTGCGCGGTCTTCGAGAAAGGCGAACAGCTGTTCGCGCGCGGCCTTCTGCTCGCGGGCGCTCAGGAGCAGCTCGGCGAGGCCGAGCCGAATGTCGGCGCGGGCGGCGGGGTCGCTGCTCGCATCGACAGCTCGCTTGTAGAAAGTACGCGCTACCAGGGTGGCTCCCAGGCGCTCGGCGCGGCGAGCGACGTCCAGGAGACGGCCCACTCGGCGGGTGTCGGACGCGCCCTCGATATACTTGTCGAAAGCTTCAATCGCGGCTTCGGGGCGGCCGAGCTGCTGTTCGTGCCAGCCGATTTCGAACCAGTAGGCGTCGGCGAAGTCGGGGTGCTTCTCGGCGAGTTCACGATAGAGCGATACGGCGTCTTCGTAGCGACCACGGCGAACGAGGTCAGCGGCCCATTGTTCTCGTAGCTTGCGCGTTGCTTCTTCGGAGGCGTCCGGGTGGTCCGGAACGAGCGCCGCGAGTTCGTCCCGCAGCATGACGGCGCGGTCGAAGTCGTGCACGTGAACGGCCATGGCGAGCGCTGTTTCGACGGCCCGAAGGTAGTCGTCGTCAGAGACCGCTTCGGGGTCGTCCTCGCGGGCCGCGCGCCATGCATCGACGGCTTCGACGGGCATGCCGAGCTCCCAGAGAATCTTGCCGTAGACTCGTCCAGCCGGAGCGACGAGCTGTCCCGACTCGAACGCTTTCTTGGCGTACGGCTCGGCCTGGCGGAACTTCTCCAAACCCATGAGCGCTTCGGCCATGAGCAGATTGCTCTCGGGCGAGCTTGGGTCGTCGTTCAGGCTTTCTCGGGCCTGCACGCGTGCTTCCTCGAAGTTCTGCTCCGCCAGGGCGTCCATGCCGCTCTGGTAAGGATTATGGCAGGCAGCGAGGAGGAGTGCCGAGCAGAGCACGAGGTAGATGCTGTTCTTCATGAAGTCAGCTTCGGTGTAGGGGTCGCTTTCTCAACGAGAACCTTAGTCGCCGTTGGCGAATGGGTTCAACCTCAGCGGTCGAACAATGAAACCGCGTCAGCGTGCCCTCGCATTTCCGAGGGAGTGAAACGACTTGGACCATGTCGATGTGGGCACGCGCTATTTTTCAACTATTTGTGAACTATTTTGATGTCGCGGTTGTCAAACGGGCCTTCGTGGTTAATATGGCGCCGTCATTTAGATGCCTGCAGCGGCGTGTAATTTTCTACGTACACGTACCCAAATGCAGGGCGAATCCGCTGGCCACGTTGCAGGTTGCTTGGGAACGGTCAGGAAGCTTGGAGACGTCCTCAAAAAAGAAAGGGAGTTCAATGGCACGCTTGATGTCGAGCACCGAATTGGCCCAGCGCCTCGAAGAAGACAAGGACATGCTTCTGATTGACGTCCTGGACGGAGAATCCTTCCAGGCCGAGCACATCCCAGGAGCCGTAAACATTCCGCTCGAGGAGCTTGGCGAGAAGGCCAAGACGTTCAAGAAGAACCAGCGCATCGTGGTCTATGGCCGCACGCACGACGATGATTCGTCGAACCGTGCAGCAGAGATTCTCGAGACGCTCGGATTCCGAAAGGTTTCGGACTTCGACGGTGGCGTCCACGCTTGGAAGCAAGCTGGATACCTCACCGACTCGGTCGCCTGAGCGAAGGCTTTAACAGCCAACAAAGAAGAAGGCCGCTGCCCGAAAGGGTAGCGGCCTTTTTCTTTAGCTTCTCTGATTCGGCGAAGCCTCAGTCGTCGAGGGAGGCTTCGGCGCGGTAGAGGAAGATATCGCCTTCGCTCTGCGAGAGGGTAGCGGCGTACTCTTGGCCTGGCGCCTCTTCGGACTTCGACCAGAACGAGTAGAGGTCGTCGGCGTTTTCCTTCTCGTGGAACGCAGCGACCATCGCCTGCTCGTCTTCGCGGTCGTATCGAATGACGACGTGGACCGTTTCGTCGAGAATCTCGGACGCCTGAAGGTAGGACCCACCTTCGATCGGCTCGATCTCTTCGAGGTCGACAATCTCTTCGCGACCGTCGTTGAGGTGACGGACGACGACTCCGTCGTCGGCCTTGGCCACAATCACGACCTCGCTGGCCGGAACGTTCTCGAGATTGACTCGCCCACGCTTATCTTCGTCGTGCGCGATCAGGTAGATGCGGTGGGGTGCCATTCCTCGCGACTCGAGAAGTCGCTGCAGGCGCTCGTTCTCTTCGACCAGCTCGAGATAGTGCTCGGCGTCGCGCAGGTTCGTCGTGCGGAAGACCACTTCGCCGTCTTTGTCGACGATCTTGCAGTGGCGCTTGCCCTTGTCGATCTCAAGACCTTTCTTCGTTGCCATCGGTGCCTCTTTTGTATCCATTAGGGCCGTCACTACGACCCGATCCAATGCATTGATTTCGAAGGGGCTCTGGGCGGCGCACCCGTCGAGGGTCGCTTACTTAGCATAAGGGCGCGGAATGTAAAGCTCGCGCAGCCTTCTGCTTGAACGCTTTGGCGATTCGCGAGAGATTGGAACCCGCATTCTCCTGCGAAGGTATCTGTCATGATTCGACACACGTCGCTTTGGTTCCTCGTCGTGCTCGCGACATCGTTCCTCCTCGCGCCCCAGACGGCAGCGGCTCAGGACGACAAGGCGAAAGCCGTTCAGCTGATCAAAGAGGCGAACGCGCACACCGACGCCGGAGAGCATCGTCCCGCGCTGATGAAGTACAAGGCTGCGTTCGACATCATGGAAGACCCCCGAATCCTCTACCGAATCGGGCTCGCCTACGAAGAGCTGAGCAACTATCAGCGGGCACGGGAACACCTCGAACTCTACCTCTTTGCCGATCCGAAGAGTGAGTACAAGGACCGCATCGAGAAGAAGATTGCGCTGCTGAAAGAGAAGGAGAAGACGCTGCAGGCGCGCATTCAGATCAACAGCAATCCGGCCGGGGCTCGAGTGTTTGTCGACGGAGAGCGCAACAAACCGTTCGGCAAGACACCGCTGACGCTTCCGGTTGGCCCAGGTGAACACTCGCTCATCGTGGCGATGGGCGAGGCAAAGAAGACGATTTCGGTAAAGGTCGGCGAAGGCGAGACGGTCACCGAGACGGTAGAGCTGGGACCCGACGCGCTCGTCGAAAAGACGGTGACGCCGAACGAGGGCGCGGAAGAAGTCGCGACAGGTGGTGGCATGCTTGAACCGGCCCGACCAGCGGGTTCGGTGACTCGAGTCGACATCGCGCCACCAACGTTCTTGCTCGTCATTGGCTGGGCGCTCATCACGGTCTCTTCGGCGATGTTCATGGTCGCCGGATTCGGACTCTCCGAGAGCCCGGGTATCGTCTACACCATCGCGGCAGCTAGTCTCGTTGGCGGCGGATACATTCTCTGGTTCGGACCGGACGCCTACACTGACCAGCTCGATCGAGTGGGTGTAGACGACGTCTCGACGTCGATGTCGATCGGCGCCGGATACGAATGGACTTGGTAAGGGGATAGGAGAGAGGCGCGAGCTAGAAGCCGAGGAGATCGTTCATCTCGTCGTCGAAGGCTTTGTCGGTGCCGGTCTTCTTCTTCGGCTCTTCTTTGGTCGTGGTCTTCTCCTCGACCTTCTTCGCTTCGACCTTTTTCTCTTCAGTGGTCGTCTTTCTCGGCTCACGCTTTTTCGTAGTGCGCCGAGTCGTCTTCTTCGGTGCGGGCTCTTCCTTCGGTTCGACTACGGGTTCATCCTCGGACTCGGCCGGGTCGATTGCCGCGACCTCTTCAGCGGTGGTCTGCGTCTCGTCCGGCGTGGTCTGATCCGGCTCGGCTACTTCTTCGACGACCTCGATAGGCTCGATTTCGATCGGAGTCGTTTCAATCGCTCCGGACGTGTTCGCGGTCGTCTCGGCCTGTGCAGCCGCGGCCGAGTCGGTCGAATCGATGGCCATGAAGGCGACTCCGCCCACCACTGCGATCAGTGCGACGAGGACTACGCCGATGAGCGCCTTGTTTGGTCCACCTGACTTGGGAACAGAGGCCATCTCGGACGAATCGAACGCTGCGGTGCTGTCGAACGCGAGCTCCGAGGTGTTCTTTTGCGTCTGCGTTCCCAAGGGAATCGGCATCGAACCCGATGCAATCCCTTGCAGCACTTTGAGCTCATGCTCGAGTGCCTCCAGGACGTCGTTCGCGGTGGCGAAGCGGTCCTCCGGGTCTTTCTCGAGCAGCTTGAAGATGATGGCGTCGAGGCTTGGCGGTATCGGCGTGTCCGGATCGAGCTTCGGAGCCGCTTCGTTCACATGCGCCATCAACACCGCCATCGGAGTGGTGGCACGGAATGGCGTTCGTCCGCCGACGAGCTCGTACAAGATGCAGCCGAGTGAGTAGAGGTCACTTCGACCGTCAATGGTCGTGCCGGCGCATTGCTCGGGGCTCATGTACTCCGGCGTGCCGAAAATCATTCCCGTTCGGGTCATGCTCTTTTCGGCGTCGAGTGCCTTGGCGATACCGAAGTCCAAAACCTTCGCGTTGCTGCCGCCGCCAGGGACGTCGACCACGAAGATGTTGTCGGGCTTCAGGTCGCGGTGCACCACGTTGAACGCGTGGGCCGCGGCGAGCGCGCGCGACGTGTCGCAGGCAATCTCGAGAATCTCGATGAGCGAGAGCTGGCGCCGTTCCGCGAGGTCGCTGAGAGGTTCGCCATCGAGGAACTCCATCGCGATGTAGACGGTGTCGTCTTCGGAGTGACCGTACTCGTAGATGGTGACGCAGTTCGGGTGGTTGATCTTCGAGGCGATCTGGGCCTCGCGGAAGAAGCGGTCGATGAACTCTTCCGAGTCGATGAGCGTCTTTCGCAGGGTCTTGATGGCGACGGGGCGCCCGACACTCTTCTGAAAACCTCGATAGACCGAGCCCATCCCACCTTCGCCAATCTTCTCCTCGACGATGTAGCGATGGTCCAATACCGAGCCGACGAGCGCGTCCTCTTTCGAGGCGGCACGGCGCAGCTTTTGGCCATCGTCGGGGCAGAACTCGACGTTGTCTTCGAAGTTCTGCTTACATGTAGGACAAGTCTTCATCAGTCTTCGAGAAGTGGGACGTCCGATTCCGTGCTGTCGTCGAGCATCGGGACCTCGGTCGGCGTTTCTTTCTCGACTTCCTTCGGCTCGGTTTTGTCTTCTCGGCGAGGTTCTCGTGGCTTTCTGGGCTTCGGTGTCTTGGACCGTACCGCATCCAGTTTGTATTCAATCGTGTGCCGATCTTTGTCCGCCGTGAGGGGGATGCCGACCTGATAGTCGTGATAGCCGTCTTTCGAGATCAGGATGTTGATGACTTCCCGGTCGCGCTTCATCGGGTGGATCATTGGGGTGCGGCCGAGGACGTCGTCTCCTGACTTTACGGTCGCCCCCGGGGGGGAGCCTTTGATGTCGAGGCTCACGTAGCCAGGTTTGGCCGGTTCTTCTTCTTTCTCATCAGGCTTTTCTTCCGGTCCCGTCGCGCCCGCGAGCGCGAATGGGTCGCTCGGAGTCGTTGGGACGGGTTCGGTGCTGGCCGGTGGATCGCCACCAAATAGCGCAGCATAGGCGACGAGACCTCCGATGATGAGGACCACCAGCACGATCGCGTAGACGAGGGGGTTTGTGCCCTGTTTCGTCGGCTGCGCGAGCTCCGACGACTGGGTGACATACGGCGATTGCCGAGGCCCGGTCGATGTGTGCGACGAATTCGGTCCCATCGCCGATGGAATGGCGGCGGCGGTCGAGTCGGGTTCGATGATGGGCTGAGGCTGCAGTCGGCCTTCGATGGCCGCCTCGAGCTCCTCACGCATCTCGTCGGTGGTTTGATGCCGGTCGTTCGGGTTCTTCGCGAGGCCGCGACGGACCACCTGCTCCACGGCAGCTGGCATCATGCTGTATTTCGACGGGTCGAGCCGCTGCGAGAAGGTCGGGGGCGGGTCCTGGGTGTGGCTAATCATGAGCGCAGTCGTGCTCGACTGCTCAAACGGCGGGGCGCCACAGAGCATCTCGTAGAGGATGCAGCCCAAGCTGTAGATATCGCTTCTGTGGTCGAGCGGCTCGGCCAGAATCTGTTCCGGCGACATGTAGCGCGGGGTACCGATGATTCGTCCATCACCGGTCAGCTGCACGTCGTCCTCGCCCATCACCGCCTTCGCGATACCGAAGTCGAGCACCTTCACGAAAGCGTCGTCTTGGTCGACGTTGATGAGGATGATGTTGTCGGGTTTGATGTCACGGTGGACGATGCCCGCGCGGTGCGCTTCGCCGAGCGACCGGCAGATCTGCGACGCGATGTGGACCGCTTTAGCTGCCGGCATCGGGCCATCTTTGATGACTTCCGAGAGCGTCCGGCCGTCGAGCAATTCCATGGCGAGGAACAGGAACCCGTCGTCGCCCTGGCCGAAATCGAAGACCGTCACGGTGTTCGGGTGGGCGAGCTTGGAAATCGTCAGGGCTTCTCGCTCGAAGCGCGCCACAATTGTGGGGTCGTGCGTCGGGATGAGTTTGATCGCGACCTTGCGGTCCATGTTTCGCTGGAGTGCCTCGTAGACGGCTCCCATGCCGCCGAAGCCGAGCAGGGCGGTGATGGTGTAGCGGCCTCCAGCTACGTCGGTGCCGACGAGCTGTTCGTACAGATGTCGGCGTTGGTCTCGAGATGCACTCATGTCTTGGTCAGGCGCGAACGCCCCTAGAATCGCCCCATCATAGTTACGCCAGCGCCGTCCGGTCCTACGACCGGGCTCAGCGTCATGCCGTCGGAATTGCTTTCGTTGCCGGCAAAAGCGGCGACCACACCAACGATGACGGCGGCTGCTCCGAGGCCGTACATCACGTCCGCGGTGAGCGCGAAGGTCTTTCCTGAATCCCGCGCCGCGCGCCGTTCTTCCGGAGTCTCTGCAACATCGAAGTTCGATTGCTCAGCGGATGCCAGAACTCCAAACACCCCGCCTGTAGCGAGGAGCGCGACCCCGGTTCCGAGGGCCACGTACGTCCACGTGTAGTCCTTCTCGGGAGGAGGTTCGACGGGCTTCTTTTCCTCTTTCTTATCTTCCTCGGCGACCTGCTTCTCCTCGCCGGTGTCGACTGCTTTTTTCTCGAGCGCCTGCACCTCTTTGAGCTTCTCGACCTGCGCGAGCGCTCGGTCGCGGGCGTCCTCGCCAACGTCAGGAGCCACGCTGAACTTCTTGTAGAGGGAGATTGCCTGGTCCCAATCCTCCAGCTTTTCGTAGCACTTGGCGGCATTGAAGAGCAGGTTGGGGACGGCCTCGAGTTCGTAGGCCGCCTCGAATTTTCGTGCGGCCGCCGCGTAGTCGCCGGCGCGGTACGCCTTGGCACCTTCCTGCGACAATTGCTGGACCTTCTCGCCGATCTCTTGGGCGAACACCGGTGCGGGTACGGCAGCAAAAGTCAGACTCATCGCGAGCAACGCGCATGCGATTCGGCGGATCATGGATACACTCGTTCTGGATCGTTCCAGTTTCATGATACTCCGCGCCCGTTTCTGCGTCTAGAAGTCTGAACTTTCGCCATCATACGACTTTGTCCCACGGAATGTCGGTTTCGCCCGAGAGTCGGATGCGTCGCAGACCAAGGTCGAGCACGAGGAGTGCGAGCGCGAGGAGCACGAAGTATGGCCACAGTTCTCGCCGGTACTTCACCTCTTCGCCCATGGGGTCGTACAGGACCTCGGGCTCGGGGTTGGTCGTGCCGTTGCCGACGTCCGCAGCCCGGCGGAGCAGGGCGGTGTTGGCCTCCGTAAACATGACCTCTCGTGGGTACGGATACGAGATGGTTCCGAGGCTCACGGCGAGGGTGTCGCCGTCCTTGTCGTGGTTGGCCTTGAGCGCGTAGCTGCCATAAGTCTTGAGCGGCACGGTCGCTTCGTAACGGCCTGCTGCTGTCTGCTGGAGCTGAACGTTGGACGTCGAGCCGTCGGGGGAAGTGATCGCAACCGTCGACGTGAGGTCGTTGATGAAGCGGTCGTCGTCGCCGATCGCGTCGACGACAATTCGAGCGGCGTCTTGCTCAATCGTCGTCGTCATCGCGAGCGTGTCGGTGTCGTCGGCACGCATGGTGTCGCGGATCAGCTGCGCCCAGAACTTCGAGTAGCCCGGCCAACGCACCCATTCGACCGCCCATCGGTTCTTGAGGTCCGAGGTGAACGCGACGACTTTGCCGAGGCCGTTTCGCCAGCGCGCCAAGATCGGTTCGTCGTAGTCCGAGATCATCAGGAGCTCGGCGTCACGCTTGGCCTTGGTGCTGACGTAGCCGAGCAGATACGGCGCGCTCTCCCACGGGATTCCTTTCAAGACCTGCGCGCGCTTCACCACCGTGGGCCGGAAAGGCTCCTCGACCATGGCAGAACGCGACACTGTCGAGGTCTCCTTGGTGAAGATTCGCGGGACGTTGTAAGGGTCGTTCGTGTAGTAGTAACGGCCGTTTCCGCCCTCTGCGATTCGTCGCAACAGGGTCGTGTCGGACTCCGCACCGACGGCCACCGTACTTACCGTGATGTTTTCGATTCGGAGCGCCGGGATGACCTCCGAGAAGATGTTGCCACTCTCGGAGTTGCCGTCGGTGAGCAGGATGATGTGCTTCAGTCGGGCCTGGGTGATGGCGAGCTCTTCGAAAGCGTAGCCGAGGGCGCCCGCGATGTTGGTGCCGCCCGAAGCGCGTAGCCTGGAGATGTCGCTCAGGATTCGAACCCGGTTCGAGGCGGACTGCATACGCACCAGCGGCTGCACGCCATCGTCGAACGCCGCCACGCCGACCTTGTCGTCTTTCTGCATGATCTCGACCGTCGCCTTCGCGGCGTCTTTGGCGAGCTCGATGCGATCACCTTTCATCGAGCCCGACTTGTCGATGACGAGCATCAGCGCAAGGCTCGGCGTATTGCGGCGCTTCTCCGAGTCGAAGTCGATCGGCAGGATTCGCTCGAGGTAGGTCCCGTAGTAGCCGCCGGGGCCGAATGAGTTCTCGCCACCAACAACGATCAGACCACCGCCAAGCTCGCGCGTGTACTGGTCGAGAAGCTTCATCTGCCCCTCGGACATGTACATGGCGGCCACGTCCGACACGAGGACGAGGTCGAACCCGGCAAGCTCCTCGATGGAGGTGGGGATGCCACGAGGTCCGCGCGTCTCAATGTCGAAGTTCTCTTGTTTCAGCGCCCGTTCGAGGTAGTAGCGCGAGCGCATCTCGCCTTCGACGTAGAGGATACGCGGCTTTCCTCGCACGTTCATGCTGTGGACGTAGCTGTTGTTGGCCGAGAAGTGGTCCGCACCCTTCACCTTCATCTCGAGCTTGTAGACTTTGAAGCCGGGCTCGTAGACCGTGGTTTCGAACGGGATCTCGTTCATCCCTTTTTCGAGCTTCAGCGACTTGTTGGAGTCTTTGAAATCGTTCTGCCAGACCTGAAGATCGACCTCCACCTCGTGCGTCGTGAAGACGCGGGCGATGAAGTTGAACGGCTCGCCAACCTTGATGTCGTTCGGGAAGTCGAGCCCGCGCACGAGCACCTCGGGGCGCGGTTCGAATGGGATTTCACGGTTGTAGAAGCGAATCCCGAAGGCCGTCGCACGATGCACCTCGCCGAGGATGTCACCGTTGGTTTGGTTGCCGTCTGAGATGAGGACGATTCGCTTCAGGTGGTCTTGCGGAAAGAGTCCGTACGCCATGCGCAGGGCACTCGAAGGGTCACTGACGAGCCGTTCTTCGTCGGCGTCGGGCCGCGGAATCTTGGTGAGCTTGCCCTCGTCGGGCATCTCCACTTCGTACGGGCGCTGCGCGAATGCGACCACGCCGATGGTGTCGCCTTCATTGCGCGCCTCGCTCGCCCGATTGATCTCGGCCACCGCTTTTTCGAGCACCTCATCGGGCACCGAGTCGGAGACGTCGACCAAGAAGATGGTCGAAACACGCGACTCGAAGGTCGTGAGCACCACCTGGACGAGGGCGCCCGTGATCGCCATGACCACGAGCGAGCGTAGGACGACATTGATCCACCGCTGGTAGGTCGGCAGGTCGCTGAGCGTAAATCGCTGCACGAGCCACAAGACGGGGAGGGCGAGCATCAACCCAAAGAAGAGCGGCTGAACGATCTCGACGTTTCGGCCATCCACGTCGAACGCGATGACGTCGTGCGGCAGAATCCCGTCGAAGAACACCCAACCGAGCGCCAGCCAAGCCGCGGCGAGCAGGGACCAAAAGGCGATATCGAGCGCGCGTTCGCGTTTCATACCGTGATCCTTCGGTTGTAGGTCCACCATTCGAGGAACAGCACCGCGAAGATGGCGAGCAAGATCCAGATCCAGATTTCGCTGCGGTCGAAGATGAGCGCGTCTGTGGTCGTCACGACCTCTTTGTCGCCGGCCTCGAGGTCGCTTGGGGCAATTGCGGATTCGGTCGTGTTTGCGAGGTTGCCGGCGATGCTCCGGTCGTAGTCCTTTGCGCTCAGCTGGTAAAAGCCAGCGTCTTCGCCAAACACCACGGCCCGACCGTCGTACACGGGTGCCGAGAAGGTCTTGCCGGCTGGCGTCTTCACGGTCACTTCCTCGAGCTCGTCGGGTACGTCGACCGACCACGAATTGCCGGTTCTGTAGGACTCCAAAAGCGACTCTCCGTCACCACTAAACCAGTCGATGACGTTGATGAGTAGCACCGGGAACGCCACCCGAAGGGGCAGGTCGCTGGCCCGGACATCGAACGACAGCGCGACCATTCGACGGTCGTCGCCGTCGCGGGCGATGAGGATGGGAGCCCCCAGCGCAGATGACGCGACGATGGTGTCTTTGGGCGTCGTCTTCAGTCGCGAGGCTTGCCCGATGTTGATGTCGGTGAACGTAATCCAACGCATGAGTGGGTGCGCACGGCGAACCGTCGCGATGATTGGGTCATCGACTTTGTCGCGCACCGCCCATGGCGAATTCTCGCCGCTTGGGTCGATGTAGAGGATATCGCCGCGGGCCGGCGGTTCGGGCGTGACCCGGTCGAAGATGACCACGTCGGACTCCATCTTCGGGTCGTACTCGGCTGGCGCGACCGTCGTGACCTCGATGTTGGGGTTCAGCAGAAGCGGACCCTCCACGTAGAGGTTGCCGTCCGTGACCAGCAGCACGTCGACCTTCTCGACAGGCGGAAGTAGGGCGTAGGCCCGGTCGTCGAGCGGGAAGACATCGCGAGCGTCGGCTGTACGCAGTCGAACGCGCGCCTCGAGCCTCTCGCCGCTCACGGCCTGGCTCGGATAGAACTGCTGGTGAGTTCCCATCGCCTCGAGCTCGATCGGCTTCGAATCGACGAGTTTGCCGTCGGCGTAGATCTCGATCTCGGCCTTCACTGGGCGTTCGAAATAGCTCGTAACCTGCACGAACAGCTCGAAGTCCAGCTTGTTTGCCAGGTAGCGACGAACGTTGAACGCGGTGAGCGCGAGGTTGTCGGCCGATTCGCCGACCTTCAGGTGGCGGAGCGTCGTGCCCTCGTCGAGCGCACCTTCGGCCAACGCGGTTTCGGCGAGTTTCTGGAAGTCGCCGCCTGCGCCATCGCTGATCAGGATGAGCTCGCCCTGCGCCTTTCCGCGCAGGCTATCGGCAGCGAAATCGACCGCAGCCTCGTAGGATGTGCCGGTCGCGGCGACGCGAATCTCCCGCAGCGGCTGCTCCAAAATCGACGATTCGCTTACGAACGGCGACAGCGGCCGCAGCCGGTCGTTGAAGTCGACGAGCATGACGCGGTCTTCCGGCCCCATCGTCTCGATGATCTCCCGCGCCTTCTTTTTGGCGAGGTCGAGCCGGTCGGCGCCTCCGCTCACGTCGGTCGCGGCCATGCTCGCAGACGAGTCGATCAGCAGCACGATGTGCCGGCCTTCGACCACTTCGTCCTCGGTATGAGGATCCGCCGCCGCGAACAGAAGTGCCGCTGCCAGCAGGATCTGTAAGAGCCAGCTCAAGATCCGGCGAAGGCGGCGCCACCAATCATTCTGGCGCTTGTGCTCCACGATGACTCGCTGCCAGAGCGGCGAGAATGGCACCTGGATCCGCCGCTTGCGCAGCTTCAACAGATAGAGCGTCGTGATGAGCACAGCCGCGGCAGCAGCCGCGTAGAGCAGGGTCGTTGTCGCGAAGATTCCGGTGAACTGCATCAAATCCCCCTACTTGATGAACCCACCTGCGCGGAACACGCGCAGGATCAGGTCGTCGAAGGGAATCTGAATGGGCGCTCGGAAATAGAGTATCTGCCGTTTCACGCAGTACTCTTCGAGCTCCTCGCAGTAAGCCTCCCAGGCTTGACCGTACGCCTTCATCATCGACTCGGTCACCGTGAGGTCAGTGATCTCGCCCGTCTCGCAATCGACCAGCTGTAGGTCGCCTCGAAAACGAGGGTCGAGTTCGCGCTCGTCGTAGAGGTGTACGACCATCGGGTCGAACTTGTGATAGCGCAGGAAGTTCAGGCCCTCTTCGAATCCACGAGGGTCGTAGAAGTCGCTGATGACGACCGCGATACCGCGTCGCTTGTTCTGGGTCACGAAGGTGCGGAATGCGTCTTCGAGGCTGGTTTGCTTGCCGGGTTCGACGGCCGACAGGAAGTCGAAAATCTTGAAGATCTGTGCCTTTCCGCGAGTCGGCGGCAGGCGGCCGTCGAGCTTCGAAGAGAAGGGGATGATCGACACCCTGTCGAGGTTGGCGAGGCCGATGTAGCCCAGCGCTGCCGCGACCTTCTTGCCGTAGTCCCACTTGTTCGGTGAGCCGAGCTGCATCGAGGCCGAGCTGTCGATGAGGAAGTAGATGTAGAGGTCTTCCTCCTCTTCGAAGAGCTTCAGGAACAGCTTTTCCGTGCGCGCAAAGACCTTCCAGTCGATGTTGCGCAGGTCGTCGCCGTGCACGTAGTTGCGGAAGTCCGCGAACTCCAGTCCGGAGCCGACGATCTTCGTCTTGCGCTCGGCGCGCAGCTGTCCCGTCACGATCTTCTTCGAGACGATGTAGAGGTATTCCAGCTTCTTGAGGAATGCCTCGTCGAATTGTTCGTCGCGCGCCATCGAGCGAGCCTTATCGCGTGGGTTACGCAGCCTTCGCGTTTTCGGGGGTCTTCTCGAAGATCTCGCCGATGATATCGTCGGCGTCGATCCCCTCCGCTTCACCCTCGAAGTTGAGGATGACGCGGTGGCGAAGTGCGGGCAGCGCAGCGGCACGGATGTCGTCGGTCGAAACGTTGAATCGGCCGTCGCTCAGAGCGCCGACTTTGGCCGCCTTCAGGATGCCCTGTGCACCACGCGGCGAGGAGCCGAAGCGTACATACCGCTTGGTCATCTCCGGGGCTTTGGGGTGATCCGGGTGCGTCGCCTGGAGCAGGCGCAGCGCGTAGTCCTGAACGTGTCGGGCGACGGGAACGCCCGATGCGAATGCCTTCATCGCTACGAGCCGCTCCTGAGAGACCACCTTGTTCAGGTCGGGCGAATCGCCCGCCGTGGTGCGGTCCATGATGGTGTGCAGTTCGTCGAGGTTCGGGAACATCACCTTCAGCTTGAAGAGGAAGCGGTCGAGCTGTGCCTCAGGAAGCGGGTAGGTGCCTTCCATCTCGAGTGGGTTCTGCGTGGCGAGCACGAAGAACGGGTTTTGGAGCTGCATGGTCTCTTTGCCGATGGTGACGCTGCGTTCCTGCATCGCCTCGAGCATCGCCGACTGCGTCTTCGGCGTCGCACGGTTGATCTCGTCGGCGAGCACGATGTTGGCGAAGATCGGTCCGCGTTCGAAGCGGAACTCCTTCGAGCCATCGTCGCCCTCGACCAAGATCGTCGTACCCAGAATGTCTGTGGGCATGAGGTCCGGCGTGAACTGGATTCGCGAGAAATGCAGGCCGAGCGTCTGCGAGAGCGTGCGAACGAGCATCGTCTTACCGAGCCCGGGCACACCCTCGAGGAGCACGTTTCCGCCCGCGAGCATGGCGGTGATGACACCGTCGATGATCTCGCGCTGACCTACGATCATTTTTCCGACTTCTTCCCGAATCGCTCCGCAGTCCTTCGCGAACTGGGCGACCTCTTCCTGAACGGCTTCGGCGTCCGCTGCCATGTCGGGCTCCTTACAGATGTACGTATGAGTATGGGGAGGGTGGGCGCCAGCCTACTGTTCCTGAGGCTTGATGAGTTGGAAATAGCGCTTCACGTAGTATCGGTAGCCAGATGGAACTTTCTCTTTTTCCATGACTTCCTCAACCACTTCTTCGTAGTCGACGTAGACATCTTTGTACTGCGTCGTCGCGAATCCGCGCTCGCTGGCGTCTTTGATGATTTCAGATTTGGAGGCACCTTCGCCGAGTTGGCCTTCGACTTTCTCGTCGCGTCGCTTGCCTTCGAGATCGGTCTCTTCTCCGAGCTCTCGGGAGCCTTTGCCCTTGCCGGCGTAGTTGGTCTCGTCTTGGGCTTCCTTGTTCGTGCCTTTTTCGTTTTCGCCGTCGAATTGACCTTCTTTGGCGCCGCTGCCTTTTGCTTCACCAGACTGGGCGTTTTCGAGCCGGCTCGGGTCGCCTTCTTTGGCTTGCTGGCCCTTTTGTCCCTGGTCGCCAGGCTTTTTGCTCTCGCCCTTGGCGACCTCTTGCTGCTTGCCTTTGGCGCGGTCGAGGAACTCCTTCATCTTCTCGGCGCGTTGGTCTTGGCCGCCGTTCTGCTCGCCTTGTGAACCGGAACGCTTCATCGCTTCGCGGAGCTCGTCGAGCTGTTCGCGGACCTTGGCTTTGGCATTCTCAGACTTCTGCTTCTGGCCGTCTTTCTTTGCTTCCTCTTGAAGCTCTTTGGCTTTGCGACCGGCCTCGTCTGCGTAATCGGCGTCGTCGGTCGCTTTGTCTTCGGAGTTCGCTTCGCGCTCGCCGCCTTTCTTGCCACCTTGCACGACCTTTTCGGCGCGTTCGCTCAAGCTCTCGTACTCGCGCTTGAGCTGCTTGAGGCGACGCGCAGATTCGGCCTTCTCGGCCTCACTCTGCGCCTTCTCGGCTTGCTCCATCTTCTCCTTGGCGCGGTCGAGTCGCTGTTTCTCTTGGTCGGTCAGGTTTTCTTTGTCGGCGAACTTCTCCGCGAGTTTGTCGAACGCCTCTTTGTTCTTCTCGTAGAGCTTCTTCAGCGCGGGATTCGTCGGGTCGATTTTGTCGGCGAACTTCTCCATGAGGCTCGCGAGCCGTTCGACGTCTTCCTCGGAGAGGTTCTTGTCGGAAAGGGTGTCGGCGAGTTTCCCGAGCGCATCGCTGGCTTTGTCCATGTCCTTTTCTTTCAGGGCATCGACGAGTTCTTTCATCTCCGGTGACTTCTCGAGGTCCTTTCCGGCCTCTTTCTCGAGCTCTTCGGCCGCCTTCTTCAGAGCGTCTGCGACCTGCTCCGCGCTCTTCTCTTCCTGGAAGAACTTGTCTTCGATCTCGTCGAGCTTCTCGAGGAACTGGCGCTCGCTGAGTTCACGATTCTCGACGGCGTCGAGGAGCTTCTCGATCTCTTCGACGAGTTCTCGGGCTTCCGGATCGTTGACGCCTTCGAGTTCGCGCTTGAGGGCTTCGAGCCGGTCTCGTTCGAGCGCGAGCGTAGAGTCGTCGAGCACAGCGTCATGTTTGATGACGATTTCTGCCGGCAGCTCGCCCTTGTGATTGAAGCCGGGCATGAAGAGGGCGCCGCCGACGAACGCGACGACGAGGGCGAGCGGGATGAGGTCGGCCGGACGCTTGAAGGGGGCAGCGGGGGCCACCTTCACCACATCGAGATGGCGCAGTGCATCTTCGATCTGCGCCTGAACGAAAGCCGACTTGTCGCCCTTCGCGTCGAGCGAGAGGGCGGTCGAGAGTCGGTCGTGGAGGTTGTGCGCTTTGTCGAGCTTCTGGGCGAGCGCGACCTTGTCGAGCGGTCGAGTCCAGCCCCAGACGGCGAGCGCGAGTGGGATCACGGCCGCAATCAAGCTCCCGGTGAGCATCACCGAAGCGTCGATCCAGGTCGTTTTAAGCATGACGAGGAAGAGGAGCACCAGCAGAAGCGCAGCAGTGCCACCGGTGACAAACCCCTCTATCGCTCGCTGCGTGCGGATTCGCCGCTCGAGCTGTTCGACGAGGCGTCGAATGGTCTTCACGGAATCGGCTGCCATCTTGGTCTTCCTAAGAAAGTCTTGGCGGAAAGTGTACACCGCGGTCACGAACACGGGCAACGTGCCTGCGCCTTCGTTCAACGTTGATGCAAACGTGGAAGATTCCGATTGGATCTAACGAACGGCAGTTCGTTTCATTCAGTCTGGGAGTCCGAATGGCGTGGGAGGCGGCGTAGGCTCCGGCTCGTCGGTCTCGAAGAAATCGAGCAACGGCATGATGAAATTGTCGTCGGGTCGAAGCACCGGTTCGTCCTCTTTTGGTTTGTAGAAGAGGGGGGCGGCTTCGAGCGCCTTGTCGCGCTCCTCGAGCGTCGCGCGTTCTCGGTTGTGCATCACGTTGATGTAGCGCGACATCCGCTTGAACCAGTGCGGCGTGATCTCTCCGCGCTCCCAGTAGAAGTGATACTTCTTCGGGTTTGGCACGATGCTCACCAACCACGCGACCTCTCCAAGTGTGAGATCGCTGGGGCGCTTGCCAAAGTAGTGAACGGCAGCGTCGTGGATGCCAAAGATCCCGGGGCCGAACTCGATGACGTTGAAGTAAACCTCGAGCAATCGCGGTTTGGGCACATCGACGACGACCTCCATGAGCCAGACGAGAAACGCCTCACGAAGTTTGCGAGCGAGGAGCTTCTTCTGGTCGAGGAAAACGTTTTTCACGAGCTGCATCGAGATCGTCGAGGCGCCGCGTCGGAAGCGACCGGCTTCGAGGTTGTCCTCGACCGACTCTTTGAGCGCGAAGTAGTTGATGCCGTTGTGCTTGAAGAACGAGTTGTCTTCGGTCGTGAGCACGGCGCGCGTCATCCACTTCGAGATGTGTTGAAGTGGGACGAAGACGTATCGACCGTAGGGCTGCTCTTCGGTGCGCTGAATCTCTTCACCTTCGACCCAGGGGCGCGGCGCTGCGAATGCCTCGGCGTGCGGGCTGAGCCAGTACTGTGGGGAATTCACATACTCGCGGGACATGCCGAGCGCAGCCGGGTTCTCGGGGAGCGGAGGCCACTCGCGGCGGCGGCGGACCTCGTCGATCTTCGCGAGTTCGACTTCGCTGTTTTCCAGCAGCCAGCTCGCCGGAACCGGCTTCATCTCGGGGATCTTGATGGTTCGTTCGAACTTGATTTCGTCGCCTGGACCCCACTCGTCGGTGATCGTGTGCGTCATTCCCGTTTCGAGCTTTCGCACGTCGACTTCTTCGGGGATGGAGAGGAGCGCGAACTCCTCGACGACGGGGTTGGCGAGCCATTCCATGTCGCCGGCCCGGTAGAGCGGGACCTCGACGTCGAAATCCCAGGTGAAGGAGCCCGACATCTGCGTGCCTTGCAGTGGCCCAAGGAGTGCCTTCGGAACCGCATTGAACAGGTTCATGACCGGAGTCTTGGCCAGCTTGATGGTCATGTCGAAGCGTGCCGGCAGATTGCTCGGTAGCGCGGCGGTACCGTACAGGGCGGGCTTCACCGAGGCCTTCACTCCGTTGACTTCGGCGGCGCCCTTCGTGAAGACGAGCGAGCCTTTGGTCACACCTTTGGGCCGCTCGAAGCCTTCTTTGAAGAGCGGTTCTTTGAGGAGGCGGGCCTCGGGGACCTTGCCGTCGGGGTTGTAGATGCCTTGGAACCCGTAGCTGGCGGTGAAGTCGGTGATCGGTTCTTCGGCGAGCTTCGACCAGTCGAAGATGAGGTTTTCGACCGACGCGAATCCTTCGAATGTCACCGCGCGGCCCTTCTGGGGAGCGAGGTTGAGCTTCGCGCGAAGGACGCCGCCGCGAACGTGTTTGGCAACGCGGGGGCCGAGGAGTTGTGCCGCGAAGCTGAGGTCGAGTGTGTCGATGTCGAGCCCGGCGTCGATGGTTCGCTTGCCGTAGCCCCAGTCGAGCTTGCCGGTGCCTTTGCCGCGCGGCTTTCCATCGGCCGACGCGACGAACGAACCTTCGATATTGAACTCTTGCTGGAGCGGGCGGTGCGTGACCTCGAGCGTGGCTTCCGACAGGCTCAGCTTTCGAGCGGGTCGAGCGACGGGCAAGCCGCGGTCGTCGACGACGTGAACCTCCGCGTCGACGATTCCGATGTGCTGTGGGGCGCGGTCGATGACGAGCTTCACCCAGTCGCGTTTCGAAGGTTTCGCGTCGTCTTCGGGTTCTTCTGGTTCGGCTTCAGGCTCGGGCGCGTCAGGGTCGACCGGCTCGCTCGGTGGCGCGGACTTCTCGGCGATGGCTGAAGCGATTGTGCGAGCGTTCGCCGCGACGTTGCGCGCGCGAGGGCCGCGAATCAGGTGATTGAGGTCATTCAATGCGCTCGCGCCGAGCCGGTCGTAGGTCAGGTCGAGGCGCGGTTTTTCGATGACGAGGTCCAGGATGCGGACTTCTGCCGGGTTGGTGGTCCAGTCCTGAAGGTCGACCCGCACGACTTCGGCGCGAGCGAAGGGTTCGTCGGCGTAGTCGAAGCCGAGCTGGAGTCCTCGTGCCTGCAGTCTGTAGTCCGGTTCGATGGAGGCCCCGGCGAGCCCGACGCGCAAGTAGGGGAGGGGCTCGATGCCGCCGATTTCGGCGGGTTTGTCGAACGTCAGGTCGAGCTTTTGCGGGGCGAAGTCGGTGTCGATCTCGGTGAAGAGCGTAACTTCGGACGGAACGGTCCAAGAGTCGGATGGCGTGGATTTGACGGTCGCAGTGACCTCGATCGTCGCGACGTCGCCGCCATCGATCGTCATCTCGGGAACGTGGGCGGATTCGAGCGGGAAGGGCTTGGCGCCGTCATCAGCCACGAATTCGACCGAGACGTTCGTGAGAGCGACATCGGGGAACTGGCCGCCAAAATAGCGAAGGATTCCGCCTCCGTCGCCGGAGCCTTCCGACTCACCCTCTGTGGATTCGCCGCGCTTGGAACGGAGTTGGTCGAGCAGCGTGAAATGGCCTTCGGCGTCGCGATGGACGAACACTTTCACGCCATCGGCGGAGAGGTCCGACACGACCTTCTCGCCCATCAGCAGGCGGAAGACTGCGACGCTGGCCGAGGCGGTCTCGACGCGTGCGACGACTCGACCGGCTTCGTCGGTCGCGACGATGTCGGTGACCGTGACGCCACCAGTCATGTTGGTTTCGAGTGCCCCGAGCTCAATCTGCACACCGGTCTTGGCTTCGACACGCTCGAGGCGCGATGAAACTTCGTCCTTGGCGATCTGAGGGGCGATGAATAGCCCGACGACAACGCCCGCAACGACCACCACGGCCGCCAAGATGGCGGCGACAAGTGCAACTTTTCGTACGTTCGAGTTCATCATCACGAAATACCGGGCAACGCGCCCGTCTTCCTACCCAATGTGACAACCGCTAGTCAAAGCCCGCACCTTCCGCCAGTCCTTGACATTCGGTACCCCAGAGTCGATGTTCCCTTTGGTGCACGCGCGCAAGGATCGAGGAGCTCATATGTCCGAGTGGAAAGACGACGTTTTCAAAGCCGCCATGAAGGTGATGCAAAACCCCAAGGCGCAAAAGGTCATGACCAACGAGAAGTTTCAGAAGGCCGTCGGATCGGCTTTCAAGGCGAGCTTCAAGGTCAAGAACCAGATCGACGAGAAGAAGGAGGGGTTTGCGCGAGCGCTCAACCTCACGACGACCGACGATTTGCGTTCCATCAAGCGTGAGGTCGACCGACTTCAGCGCCAGGTTGCAAGGCTCAAGCGTGAGAACGAGAGCCTCCAGAAGGAGAAAGAGGAGGGCTAAGTGCCCCGCAGCTGCCGATTAGGGCGCCTCGCGATCTGCGCGATGGCGCTTTTCTTTTTCCTCGCGCCCACTCCGGCTCAGGCTCACCTGGCGAATTTCGGTTCCTGGGAACTGACCCGTGAGTACCTCGGCGAGCTCTTCCCCGAGGCGACGGAATTCAAGGCGAAGAAGGATCAGTACACCGACGCCGAGGTCGCCGAGCTCGAGAAAAAGCTGGGGTTCAAACTCTATCCAGAGGACCGCACACCAACGTTCTACATCGCAGAGCGCGACGGTTCCCTCTTGGGCGTGGCGCTGTTCATCGATCCGCGCGTCGAGCCGAAGGTGTTGGGCGGTGCGGTGCTCACGCTCGAGGTTGGGATCGGCGTCGACCCGGCTGGAGCGGTCGAGCGAGTACGCGTCTTCGACTATCGAGGCGACCTGGCGCTCACCAAGCCTGCATTTCTCGGCCAGCTCGAGGGGCGCACGCTCGACAGCGAGTTCGAGATGGGGGTAGACGGACTCGTGCCGGTGGCAGGAGAAGAGGAGGAGAGCCAACTCGTCGCAAACGCTGCGCGCGAGGCGCTCCTGCTCATGAAGGCGAGCTTGTCGAACGATCGAGGCAAGCCCGCGCCGGCCGCGGCCAAACCGTCCGGCGGCTGCGCTACTGCTCCGGGCACGGCACCCATCTGGGTGGTGCTTCTCTTTTTCGTAGGTTGGGTTCGATGTCGAAACCGCTGATTCTATTGACCAACGACGACGGCTTTCGGGCCGACGGTCTGCGCACGCTCGCGGCAGCCGTTTCGGATCTCGGTGACGTTTGGATCGTGGCGCCTCACTCCGAGAAGAGTGCGATTAGTCACGCCATCACACTGTGGGACCCGGTTCGGATTCACGACCACGGCGAACAAGTGTTCTCCGTGACTGGCACACCAACCGACTGCGTGTATGTCGCGCTCGCTCGCTTGCTTCCTCGCAAGCCCGATTTGTGCCTGTCGGGGATCAACCATGGGGCGAATCTGGGTGATGACGTCATTTACAGCGGAACGGTCGCCGGAGCCTCGGAGGCGACGCTGAGTGACATCCCGTCGGTCGCCGTGAGTCTCGCGAGCTACCGAAGCCGCGAGTTCGAGGAGGCCGGGGCCATCGCGCGCCGCGTCGCCGAAAATGTGCTCGAACGCGGACTCCCGCGCGGAGTGATGCTGAACGTGAACGTACCCGCGGGAGCCCATCGCGAAACGCCGACCGTGGTGACCAAGCTGGGGCGTCGCTACTACGGGAAGATCGTGGACGAGAAGGTCGACCCGCGGCGCAAACCTTACTATTGGATCGGAGGGTCGGAGCTGGGTTTCGACGACATCCCGGGGTCGGATTGCAACGCTGTGGCGCGCGACCTGGTGTCGGTCTCTCCGGTTTCGATGGACCTGACCTGCTACCGGACACTTCGCGAGATTCGCGATTGGTCTGGATTGAATTCCCAAACTGAAGGTGAATGAAATGAGTGTTTCCGACCTGATTCAGTCGCATGTTCGTGATGTCCCCGACTTCCCGAAGCCGGGGATCTTGTTCAAGGACATCACGCCGCTTTTGGAAAATGCGGAAGTGTTTGCCGAGATTACCAAGGCGTTTGCTGATCGCTATCGGGGGAAAATCGACAGCATCGCGGGAGTCGAATCCCGAGGGTTCATCTTTGGTGCGGCGCTCGCGCAGGCGCTCGGCCTGGGACTCGTGTTGATCCGGAAGCCAGGCAAGCTCCCGGCGGAGAAGATCGGCGTGGAGTACGAGCTCGAGTACGGGACCGATCGCGTCGAAATGCACGTGGATTCAGTGCGAGAAGGGGAACGAGTACTGCTCATCGACGATCTGTTGGCGACCGGGGGAACAGCCGAAGCTGCGTCGAAGTTGCTTCGACAGGGCGGGGCCGAGGTGGTCGAAGCTGCGTTCGTGATCGAGCTCGGGTTCCTCGGGGGAGCGAAACGATTGGAGGAGATCCCGACGTTTTCACTCGTGACATATTGAGATTTGTCGAACCTCGGCACTTTCTTTGTTAAATTTGTTGCCTCAGCGAGTCGAAGACCTTGTTGAGTCATCGGCAGGGTGAGGTGCCATGGAAGTCAACAAGTCATTGGAAGAGTTGAGCGATCTAGCATCCGAGGCTGAGTCGGAGTTGCTGGAGTACGCGGAGACCCTACGAAGCGCGGTGGTTTCGGCCGTGCATCTGCCGTCGGCGGCGGAGCCGTATTACCAGAAGGCTTCGCAGCTGCGGGAACGCATCGCGAGCCGAGGCGAGACGTGGGAGAGAGCGCTCGCGGTGGCGTGGGAACGGAGCGCCATGGGCGACGAGCCTCTACCGGAGGACCATTCGCTCGCGCTCGAGCGACTCGCGGCCCTCGGCGGACCCGAAGCGAAACGACTCGTAGAAGGTGCGTCCAGACTCGAAGCGCTCACCGAAGCAGTGTCAGAGCTCGAGACGGCGAACGACGCCGTGGTGAAGCTCCAGTCGACGGGTTCCAACACTTGGAGAGTGGGTTAGCCGCTCCGTCTTGACACCGCCTCCCGAAATCAACACCATCCCGCCCGCATGCGCCCGTAGCTCAGCTGGATAGAGCATCGGCCTTCTAAGCCGACGGTCACAGGTTCGAATCCTGTCGGGCGTGCTCTCGACCAAGCGTATCCCACAAACGCCGACCGTGATGGTCGGCGTTTGTCGTTGGTTTGAGGATGTTTCAGGCGACGGCCCGAGCCAGCCCAAACATACTGGTGGGACGAAGCGCACCGGAGATACGCATGCCCACTACCAGATTCGCATCT
>CAYLMO010000015.1:0-6620 GCA_964384605.1 uncultured Bradymonadales bacterium
GTCTTCTCGGCGACGGCGGCGAGCATGAGCGCGTGCAAGTCGACAGCTGGCGCCGGGGCGCTTTCCGCTTTGGGCTGTCCGCTTGCCGGGGCGGATTGCGCCGATGCGCTTTCCGGAACCGAAGCGGTGGGCTGGGGCGTCGGGGCAGCGGCCTGCGGGGCCGGTGCATGCGGGGCCGGTGCCTGAGGCGCGGGCGCCGTAGGTGCGGGCGTCGGTGCGACAGGCGCCTGCGGGGCCGCGCTCACGGCGAAGTTGCCGGGCTGGAACGTCGGTTGCGCCGACTGAGCCGAAGCCTGAGCGAACGTCTGCGGAGCGGCCGGCAGTGCCGAAGCATCGCCACCAAGCTGCGTGAACGACGTCTGAATCGCTTGCATGAAGCTCGACTGCGACTGTGCCATGGCGTGCTGGAATGCCATCAACGACATCGCATTCTGCTGATGCGCTTCGCGCCACGTTGCCAACCACTCCGAGCTACGCTGCACGGGCTGTTGGCCATTCGGTGCGTACTGTGCCGGCGCAGCCGCGCCGTTTTGTGCAGGTTGCGTGGGAGCCGAAGGGGCTTCGGCACGACCGGCCGAAAGACCCTGTGCGAATGCCTGCTGGCGCGCCTGTTCGACGGCCTGCTCGAGCGCCTCCGGAGTCACGCCGCTGGCTGCGACAGGCTGCTCCACTTTCGGCGGATTCGGCTTCGGAAGCTCGGCCGCCCCACCCTTCGGCGGATAGACCTTCTCGTAGTTCGCACCGTTGATCGGCACGCTCAGCTTCGGCTGCGCGATCGACTCGATGTCGACCGGCTCGCCGTATCCGGCCCACAAGGCGCCGACGAGGTCGAGCGAAATGCCCGCCGCGACGAGGCCCGCGAGGCCGCGATAGAACGCTTCGAGACCGTGCTTGGAGCGTCGATCGAGCGAGACAGCGGTGAACTCTTTGCCGTCCAGAATGCCACCGACCAGCTTGGTCAGTACCGATCCCGGGCCGACTTCGATGAACGTGCGCACGCCGCTGTTCCACATGGCTTCGACCGTGTCGACGAAGCGCACAGGGTTCGCGATCTGACGCGAGAGCACGCCGCGCTTGTCGTCGGCGCTTCCCGAATAGGTCGCGGCCAATTCGCCCGCGTACACGTCGATGCTTGGGTCGTCGAACGACACGCCAGCGAGGAACTCACCGAACGGCGTCGCGCTGTCGGCTACGACTGGCGAGTGGAATGCGGTCGCGACAGGCAGGCTCTTGGTGTTGACGCCTTTCGCGCCGAACGCCTTTTCGGCTGCCTGGACAGCCTCGACGGTGCCCGAGATGACAACCTGGTCGGGCGCGTTGTGGTTGGCGACGACCACGTTCGAGTCGCCGAGTTCGGTGAGCACCGATTCGACCACGTCGATGGTCGCCGAAACCGCGGTCATCGCTCCGGGAAGCTCAGCCGCAGCGGCCATCAGTTCGCCGCGCTTGCGCGCAACGCGCACCATGTCTGCCTGCGAAAGCACACCCGCCGCATGCAGTGCCGTGACCTCGCCGAAGCTGTGGCCGGCGACCGCCGCTGGCGTAACGCCGAGGGCTTTCATGAGTTCGAGCGCCGAAAGGCTGGCCACACCGATTCCCGGCTGCGCCCAGTCGGTCTGACGAAGCTTGGCTTCGTCTGCCTCGCGGTCTTCGTCGGTGAACTTCGGAATCGGGAACACAACTTCGTGCAGTCGCTCGCCATCGAAGTCGAGGTCGGCTGCGTGGTCCCAAGGGCCGATCGCCGAGTCGAACGACATGGCGAGTTCGGCGCCCATGCCGACGTACTGGCTGCCCTGACCAGGGAAGACGAACGCGACTTCGCCAGATGCCGCGCCGACGCCGTATGCGGTGCCGTCGGGCATTTCGAAGGCTTTCTCGGGCGACTTCTCAATCATGCCAGCGGCACGTTCGAGCTTGGTCGCGAGCTCTTCGTCGGTCGACGCGACGAGGCCCAACCGAGCACCGTGCTCTGCCGTGTAGTCGCGCTGACTCTCCCATGCGAGCCGCTGCAGGGTGCCACGATCACGCGCTCGCCCAGCAAACGTGCGGGCGAGAGAGGCGAGCTCCTGGCCGTTGGCAGCGCTGAGGGAGACGAATTCGAACGGCAATCCGCGCACGCGCTCGGCGCGCTGGTCGCCGTTGTACTCTTCGAGCGTCAGGTGGAAGTTCGAACCGCCGAAGCCGAACGCCGAAACCGCCGCACGACGCGGGTGGTCCGAGCCACGGACCCACGGGCGCGACTGCGTGTTCACGTAGAAAGGCGAGTCGGCGACGTTCAGTTTGGGGTTCGGGCGGTCGACCTTGAGGGTCGGCGGAAGCACGCGCTGGTGCAGGCCCATGACCGCCTTGAAGAGGCCGGCTGCGCCGGCTGCGGCCTTGGTGTGGCCAATCTGCGACTTCACCGAGCCGATGGCGCACCACTGACGCTCTTCCTGGGTGTCATCGGTCTCGAAGACCAGGCGCAAGCCATTGAACTCTGCGACGTCGCCAGCTTTGGTGCCGGTGCCGTGCGCTTCGAGCAGCTCAACCGTCTTGGGGCTGTAGCCTGCGTGCTCATAGGCGCGGCCGAGTGCCCGCGCTTGCCCTTCCGAAACGGGGGCGTACACCGACTTCGAGCGGCCGTCGGAACCACTGCCGACGCCCTTGAGGACGGCATAGATTCGGTTGCCGTCGCGCACTGCGTCGTCGAGGCGGCGCAGCGCGACCATACCGAGACCTTCGCCAAGCATCGTGCCGTCGGCCTGGTCCGAGAACGGTCGGCAGTCGCCCGATGCGCTCAAGGCGGGCGTCTTGCTGAAGCACATGTACATGAAGATGTCGTTGAGCGTGTCGACGCCGCCGGTGATGACGAGGTCGGAGTCGCCCAGGTAGAGCTCCTGCGCGGCCATCTGCACGGCCGAGAACGTCGACGCGCACGCCGCATCGGTCACGCAGTTCGTGCCGCCAAGGTCGAGGCGGTTTGCGATTCGGCCTGCCACGACGTTGCCGAGCAGTCCCGGGAAGCTCGACTCTTGCCATGGCTGGTAGTGATCGCCGATTCGCTCAGCGATCGCTTGTACTTCGTCTTCGCCCAGGCCGTGCTCGCGCAACGACTTCACCCACACCGGGCGCTGCAGCCGGCTCACCATCGTCGCGAGCAGCTCCTGTGCCGATGTGACACCGAGGATGCACGAGATACGCGAGCGGTCCATGTCGTCGAACTGGTCGCGCGCGGCGTCTTTGAGCACCTGCTCGGCCACGATCAAT
The DNA here is from genome assembly GCA_964384605.1 of uncultured Bradymonadales bacterium. Classification (GTDB taxonomy): domain Bacteria; phylum Myxococcota_A; class Bradymonadia; order Bradymonadales; family Bradymonadaceae; genus CAYLMO01. Next base: position 3,247 of record CAYLMO010000015.1, read on the forward strand.
GCGAGCAGCTGCGACGTGTCGGTCGCAGGAATGATGCTCGGCGGAACGCCCCACCCCATCGCGTCGAAGTCGACATCGGGCAAGAATCCACCGCGGTTCGCGTAGGTCTTGTCCGGGGCAGTGGGATCGGGGTCGTAGTAGTCCTCGACGAGCCAGTGCGAAGCGGGAATCTCAGTCAGCAGGTCGTTGCCGGCGAGGATGTCGCTCCAAAATCCTTCGGTCGTGGTCGATCCCGGGAAAAGGGCCGATACGCCGACAATGGCAAGAGGGGGACGATTCGTGGTTTGCTCAGTCATGGGACTCACTACGTTGGTCGAGTTCGCTGGTGTTCAAAAAATGATTCGGTCTGCCTTCTTCGCTTACTGAAGGGGGCGAGGCCGGAATTCGAATGCGTTTGCTGGGACGGGTGCTCCAAACGTGCGGAGCTGCTGCGCTCGGGTCACCACCGCGGCGCCCTCCATCAGATTCTTGGCGACCTGCACAACCGTGCGGTTCTCGGGCGCCTCGAGGAACGTTCCTTTCGTCCACTCGTTGAACGCGCCGATGGCCGGACCGCACCAGATCTGGAAGTCGGTTTTGCGCTCGGGTGTGCCTGCGATGGCCCAGCGCGAGGACTGGCCGAGGTAGGCGCGGAACACGAGGGCCATCTTGTGCTTCGGATTCGCCTCGGCCTTCTGGACTTCCGCCGGGTCGCGCTCTTGCCAATAGGCGCGCGTATTGGCCCAGGCCTCGTCGAATGTCGCGAGCAGCGTCTTCTCTTCAACGCGCTTGCGTTCGTCGGCCGGGATGGACTCGAGCGACGGGTAGTTCTTGTACAGTTCGTAGAGCTTCTTACCGCGGCTCGCGAACATCGTTCCGCGGCGCAGAACCTGGACGTCGACGCCCATCTCGAACATGTCGGCAGCCGGCGCCATGATGACGTCAGCCATGTCGGCGTCGGCGAGCATGACCTTTCCGGAATGGTCGAGGCCGGACTCGATGCAGGCCTGATTGATCGTTCCGGTCAGCACGAATGCCGCACCGAGTGCGAACGCCGAAGCAGCCGACGCCGGAACGCCGATTCCGCCAGCGGCGCCCACTCGAATCGGGCGGACATACCCACGCTCGGCCACGATCGCGTCGCGCAACCCGAGAATGCGCGGGAACAACACGCCAAGCGGTCGATTGTCGGTGTGACCACCGGAATCGCTCTCGACGATGATGTCTTCGGCGACAGGCAGCGAGCGCCCAATCTCGGCCTCTTCGGCGGTGAGCCATCCGCGCTGAACGAGCTTCTCGAGCATCGCGTCGGGTGCCGGCTCCAGGAATCGGCGAGCCACTTCGGGCCGCGAAATCTTCGCGAACACCTGGTTCTTTCGGTGAATCCAACCGTTCGCATCGCGCGAAACGCCGGCGAGTGCGTAGCGGACGATGGCGGGCGTGAGGCCCATGTAGGCCGCGGCCGAAACGCGCGTGACGCCTTCGCGAATGTAGAGGTCGGCGGTCGCTTCCTCGACTGCCGGTTCGTGCGGCGCATGGATCAGATTGCAGCCCCACGGCGATGCGGTTCCGAGGGCCGACTTTAGTTCGTGAACGGCCTGCTCGATGCGCGGTACGTCGAGCCCAGCGGCTCCGAAGAACCCGAGAAAGCCATTTTGGCTCATCTCAATCACGAGCTTCGTCGTCGCAATTCCGTTCGCCATGGCGCCCGAAACGTACGGGAAACGCGTGCCGTGCACTTCGTTGAACGACCGGTCGCCAAGCCACTCCGGGTAGAGCGGCGGCAACCAACCGACGACGTCCCACTGCACGCCACCGTCAAACGCCTGAAGTGAAACCTGATCGGAAACCAGCACGCCAATCGCACCCGTTTGAGGCGATCGAACGACCCAAGTAGGCTCTCGGAAGCGCGTGACGGCTTCGGCGATCTCCTGAGGCGCGAATGCGGGGACGACGCTCGGGTGCGTCCAACAGGCGTTCGAAAAGGCGGAAGGCCGCGCGGGCTGCGGCGACGAAGGGGCGAACGCGTCAGTGTGCATACAAAAAATCCAGCTGGCCCATTGCGGCTTCGTTAGGCCATGTTCTATTTCTGCCACTCGGTGGCACTTGCTACAGAGTGGCGAATCATTAACACCTTCTCGTCGGAATCGCCACCCATTACGATGACGATTCTATGAATTCTCACGAGAGCGACCCCAAATGACCGACGAGTCCATGTCGCTACGCGAACGAAAGAAGCTCGAAGCTCGCAACAACACGCTGGAAGTGGCTCAGCGCCTCTTTCACGAGAAGGGCTTCGACGACACGACCATCGAGGAGATCTGCGCCGAGTCGCAGATCTCGAAGCGGACGTTCTTCCGCTATTTCCGGGACAAAGAGTCTCTCCTCTTTCCCAATCGAGAGGAGCGGCTCGAGACGTTCAAGGCGTTCTTGGCCGCATACGACGACGCCGACAACCCGTTCGATGTGCTCCGACAGGCGACCGATCTGTTCTCGATCGAGTACGCCGACAATGCCTCGAAGATCTTGGCGCAGCAGGAGCTCATCCAGTCATCGCCGGCGCTGCGAGCGCGCGAGGCGGAGATCGACCGTGACTGGGAGCGAGAGATCGCCGCTGCGTTCTACCGGCGCTCGGAAGCCACGCGCGAGAACGAGCTCTGGAGCGCGGTTGTGGCCGGCGCGGTGATGGGTGTCGTGCGTGCGACCATGCGCCAGTGGTACGCCCACGGCGCAACCGAGAATCTGCGCGACCTCGGCCAAGCCGCCATCGACTGCCTCGAGCAGGGATTCCCCGAAAAGCTCGACCGCGGCTGAGTTTTTTGCACCAAATCGAAACCCGAATGAGCGCCAATGGGTGCTATTCTGGTGCAATGAAAACCTCTTCGAATCTGCTCACCTTCTTTGCGGCACTCCTCTGCGCAGTGCCCGGCTTCGCGGCCGAACCGATCCTGCTGGCCGATACGAACACGGAGCCCGCCCGAGACCTCATCGGAGGGGCGACCTCCATCGGCGACACGGTCGTGTTCGCGTCCGGTGGGTTCTCGGCCCAGACGCTGCGCTCCTGGAACGACGGCGAGTACACAGAGCTCGCCACGGGCCAGGATCTGTCGGTTCGTGGTGCGGATGGTCTGGCATTAATCACCACCAACGGCACCAAGTACGTGACCGACGGCACCGTCGACGGTACCCACGAGATCGAGTTGGGCGACCGCGCTTTGGGTGAGATCACGCGAGTCAACAATCACTGGCTCATGTGGGAGTTTGGCGACCCAGCGACCCTCTGGAGCGTGACGGCCGACGGAGACGTTGCCGAGGTGGGTAAGTCGCTCTTCACGGGAGCGTTGGTGGTCCGAGACGGCATCGGATACTTCGCAGACGAGAACTGCGACTTGCGC